>NZ_JABVZR010000001.1:3470702-4164843 GCF_017163935.1 Novosphingobium terrae
CGCCACCAAGAAGGCCGACGAGCTGATGAGCGAGACCTACGCCCATCTCTACCGCCTGCCGCTGACGGGGCTGCGCTTCTTCACCGTCTATGGGCCCTGGGGCCGCCCGGACATGATGATGTGGATCTTCACCAAGAAGATTCTGGCGGGCGAGCCGATCCCCGTCTTCAACCACGGCGACATGTACCGCGACTTCACCTATATCGACGACATCATCAGCGGCGTGATCGCCACGCTGGACAATCCCGCGCCCGACGATGGCCTGCCCAAGGCGGGCGGATCGACCAAGCCGCATCGCCTCTACAACATCGGCAACCACAAATCCGAACATCTGATGAAGGTCGTCGAGATTCTGGAGACCGAGCTGGGCAAGAAGGCCGAGGTCGAGCTGCTGCCGATGCAGCCGGGCGACGCGCGCCAGAGCTTTGCCGATATCGAGGCGATCTCCAGCGATCTGGGCTACAAGCCGACAACCAGCATTGATGTGGGCGTGCCCAATTTCGTGCGCTGGTATCGGGAGTATCACGCGGGGTAAGCGCCGGGCCCATCCCCGCCGCCATCAGCCCGCAGGCGTAAAGCTCACCAGATTCTGCGTGTGGCGGATCACGCGGACATTGTCCGTATTGTACTGTTCCTCCACGCTTTTCACATAATTCTTCACGCCGGGCACATAATAAAGCTCCGCATGGGTGCCGCGCACCAGCTTGCTGATTCCGCCGCGCTGGGCCGCGCTGATGCTGGCGCTGCCGCCCGGCACAGCCATGGCGCTGGCGCTCGCGGTGGCAGGCACCTGGATCATCGCCTCATCCACCCCTTCGGCCACCACCTCCAGAGCGCGGAAATGACCCGCGGGCACGCTGACATCGACCCAGCCCGCCACCGTGTAGGTGCGATGAATATGAGCGGAAAGCTGGTTGCCGCGCCGGGTCGGATCGGTGAAATCCACCGTCCATTGATGCCCCTTGGCCATGGGAAAGCGGAAAGGCTGCGTGGTCACCGATTGCTGGCCGTTCAGCAGCCGCCGCTGGCTCCAGTCCGCACCGACCAGATGGTCCTGAAAGCCGGTTGGCGCGCCATCCGGCTTCACGCCGACGGTCATCATTGCGCCGCCTACGCTCTCAATCACCAGGTCGAGCCGATGCTGGTTGAAGCCGGTGGTACCCTTTTCCTCGATATCGTCGAAGACCCACGCATCGCCTGTTTTCAGATCGGGAGGGGCCACCGGGTGATCCTCCTGCGCGTGAAGCATCGTGGTGCCAGCCAGCGCGGTGATCGCAAGCGCGATGCGCCCGAAGCGGTTCATCATCATGCCTATCCCCATAAGCGATCGGCAAAAGCTACAGGAAAAGCGTGCAGGCGCAAGGGATATGCCGGCGCTTTACCGCCTCCGCTTCCGGCCCCCTTGCCCCCGCCCTCTTGCTCCGCCCGCATCATTGCGCCATGAACGCGCGCATGGCTATTCTCTCTGACCGCTGGATCCGCACGCAGGCCCTTGAAAACGGCATGATCGAGCCCTTTGTCGAACGCCAGACCCGCGATGGCGCGGGCGGCGGGATCATCTCCTACGGGCTGTCGTCCTATGGCTATGACGCGCGCGTGGCCGATGAGTTCAAGATCTTCACCAATGTCGATTCCGCCGTGGTGGACCCCAAGGATTTCGCGGCCAACTCCTTCGTGGACCGCAAGACCGATTGCTGCGTGATCCCGCCCAACAGCTTCGCGCTGGCCCGCACGGTGGAATATTTCCGCGTGCCGCGCGACGTGCTGGTGATCTGCCTTGGCAAGAGCACCTATGCCCGCTGCGGCATCATCGTGAATGTCACCCCGCTGGAGCCGGGCTGGGAAGGCCATGTGACGCTGGAATTCTCCAACACCACCCCCCTGCCCGCCAAGATCTACGCCAATGAGGGCGCCTGCCAGTTCCTGTTCCTGCAGGGCAATGAGCCCTGCGAGGTCAGCTATGCCGACCGCGCGGGCAAATATATGGGCCAGCGCGGCGTGACGCTGCCGCGTCTTTAAGAAAACCGGCTCCGGCTGTCTCGCCCGCCCGGCCACCCCGCAGGATACTCTCGATGGGTGGCCGGGCGGGGGAGAGGGCCGGTGCCGCACCGACCATGTGCCCTTCCGCACATGGTCCAAACAACACCCGGCGCACACCAGCCCCGGGCGATCCGCTGCGATCGTATCCATGCTTGGCCTCACCGCCTGACTGTGGCTATGAACCTGTTGGCTTTACATAAGCCAACATCCGCCCGGCCCTCCCCCTGAGCCGGGCACCGCAGGAAGCAGCGCGTGACCAACCCGATCCTTACGACCGACAGCTACAAGCACAGCCACTTCCTGCAATATCCCCCCGAGACACGCACGCTTTCGGCCTATGTCGAGGCGCGCCCCGGCGGTTTCAGCGACCAGATCCTGTTTCTGGGCCTGCAACCCTTCCTGCTCGATTTTCTGGGTCACACCATCACCCGCCATGATGTGCAGGAAGCGCAGGAGATCACCCGCGCCCATGGCCTGCCCTTCAACCGTGCCGGATGGGACCGCATCGTCTCCACCCATGGCGGCCATCTGCCGCTGTCGATCACCGCTCTGCCCGAGGGGATGATCGTCCCCTCCGGCGTGCCGCTGCTTCAGGTCGAGAACACCGACCCGGCCCTGCCCTGGCTGGCCACCTTCGTGGAAACCGCCCTGCTGCGCGCCATCTGGTATCCCACCACCGTGGCCACCGTCAGCTGGCGCTGCCGCGCGATCATCCGCGCCGGTCTGCTGACCACCAGCGACGATCCCGAGGGCCAGTTGCCCTTCAAGCTGCATGATTTCGGCGCGCGCGGCGTTTCCAGCGGCGAAAGCGCGGCGCTGGGCGGCATGGCGCATCTGGTGAACTTCATGGGCACCGACACGATGGAGGCCCTGCTGGCCGCCCGGCGCTATTACAATGCCGATATGGCCGGTTTCTCGATCCCCGCCGCCGAGCATTCCACCATCACCGCCTGGGGCCGCGAGCGTGAGCGCGAAGCCTATGCCAACATCCTCAAGCATTTCGCCGGGGAAGGCAGCATGGTCGCGGTGGTGTCGGACAGCTATGATCTCGATGCCGCCGTCGGCCATTTGTGGGGCGAGGATCTGCATGACGCCGTGCTGGCCCACAAGGGCACGCTGGTGATCCGGCCCGACAGCGGCGATCCGGTGGAAACCCCGCTGCGGGTGCTGAACACGCTGTGGGACCACTTTGGCGGCACCATCAACGGCAGGGGCTATCGCCTGCTCGACCCGCGCCTGCGCGTCATTCAGGGCGACGGCATGACGCCGGCCACCATCGAGCGCCTGATTGCCCGCCTGATCGAGGAAGGCTTCGCGGTGGACAACATCGCTTTCGGCATGGGCGGCGGGCTGCTGCAGCAGGTCAACCGTGACACGCTGCGCTTTGCCATGAAGGCCAATGCCCTGCGCGACGATGCGGGCGTCTGGCACGATATCGCCAAGGACCCGGCCACAGATCCGGGCAAGCGCAGCAAGGCCGGGCGTCAGGCGGTGGTGCAGGAAGACGGCGCGCTGCGCGCCGTACGACTGGATGATCTGGACGGCCGCACCAATCTGCTGACCGAAGTGTGGCGCGACGGGCGCCTGCTGTTCCACCACGATTTCGAGGCGGTGCGCCAGCGCTCGCGCCTGCATGAAAGCCGGATCAGACTCCCGGCCTGATCGGACTTCAATAGGGAGCGCTGTAACCGCCGGATTGAGCCATCTGCGCCAGATGCGGCGGCAGGCAGTCGCGCAGCACGAAGGGGCTGGCGGGATCGTCGATATGGTAATCCCGGCTCAGGCGGGCGCGCAGGGCGTTCACTCCGGTGGCAGAGGAATCCTTGATCGGGAAGCGGGCGATCACCCGCTCCTGCTGCTCATCGACCACGGCGAAGCAGGGCTGTGCGCGCGGCGATTCCCAGGCCTCCATGTTGAAGCCCCCCGCGATATGCCAGCGATGCAGATCGGCGCTGACGATCGCGCGGTGGCAATGGCGGCAGCGGCCATAGGCCAGTTCGCCCGCCTCCAGCCGGAGCGGCGCATGCATCGGCTCATGGTCGCGCGCGTACCAGCAAGGGGTCAGCGTGACGACGGTTGGCGGCATGGGGGTGAGAGGCGTCAGCGGCTTCGAGGGCAAAGTCATCATCGCCTCCTTTCAGGCCATGGCAAGCACCCGTTAACCATGCATGGTCAGAGCTTATAAAGAGTGCCGCGTCGCCCCCGTGGAATCACCTAGGCCCGCACCAGGGCTGCGCGATTTGCGTATTGAGCGCTCCGCCCCTGTGATGTCCTTATCGCATTCGGGCCTTCATCGCGCATCGCGTACAGGATTCCATCAACAGGGGTGGTGTTGATGACGGACAAAATCGAGATCGACTTCGACATGACCGACTTCCGGATCATGCGCGCCCTCACCCATGATGGCCGCATGTCGGACGTGATGCTGGGGGAACAGGTCAACCTGTCCAGCACGGCAGCCGCGCGCCGCCGCAAGATCCTTGAGGATCGCGGCGCCATCGCGGGCTACACCGCCGCGCTCGATATGCCGATGCTGGGGCTGGGCATCATGGTGATGGTGGCCATCGAGCTGAAATCCCAGACCGACCAGGTGCTGGAGGAGTTCGAGGCCGCGGTGGTGCGCTGCCCCTCGGTCACCCATTGCAGCTTTATCTCGGGCGATATGGATTTCATGATGATGGTCCATGTCCGCTCCTTCGACGATTATGACCGGGTCTATCGCCGTGAACTGGCCATGCTGCCGCATGTGGCGCGCATCCGCTCCAGCTTCGTGATGCGCAGCGTGACTCATCGCAACGTGCCGCCCGCCATTTTCGAGCGCCCCTCCCTTCCCAGCCTGTGATTCGCGCCGGACGGGCTGACCAGCCGGGCTAACGCCTTCCCTTTTCCTGCCAGATTTGGGCGGAACCCCTCGGGGTTTCCGCCTTTTGTCGTCTGGAACCGCCACCATAATTAAATATTGAGCGATTATATCGCACGCTATTGACATGCCTGCACGAGTCATTCATATAGATCGCACACGATCTAATTACCCATTCCCCCCGAAACGAAAGGACAGTCTCATGGCCAGCAAGATCCTCTACTCCACCACCGCCACCGCCAACGGAGGCCGCGACGGCCGCAGCCGCACCGAAGATGGCGCGCTTGACGTCACGCTGGCTGTCCCCGTCGAAATGGGCGGCAACGGTCAGGGCAACAACCCCGAGCAGCTCTTTGCCGCCGGCTACGCCGCCTGCTTCCTGGGTGCGATGAAGTTCGCCGCCAGCCAGGACAAGGACCTGCCCCGCGTGCCCAACGACACCACCGTCTCGGCCACCGTCAGCATCGGCCCGCGCGCCGACAAGGGCTTCGGTCTGGCTGTGAAGCTGTCGATCAACCTGCCCGGCGTGGAACGCGCCGCCGCCGAGGCTCTCGTCGCCGAAGCCGACACCATCTGCCCCTACAGCCACGCCACGCGCGGCAACATCACGGTGGACCTGTCGGTCGCCTGATCACCGGGTAGCGCAATGACAAGGCCGGAAGGGGGATGCCCTTTCCGGCTTTTGTCGTTCTCAGGCCGTCGAACGCAGCGTGTAGATCGCCGGCTGAGGCGCCGGGTCCTGGAGCCTCTGAAGCTTGATGATCGCCGAAGCGACATCGATCGCCGCAAGGCCGAGCTGAGCGCGATCAAGCTCTGCCAGCACACCGTCAAGCGTGGCAATAAGGGTTTGAACCTGACGCGGATCAGGCTGATTTGCGCGATACATGGCCAAATCTTGCTTTAAAGAGCGTCGCACCGAACGCCCTTCTCGCCACCGGACGCTGAACCTAGTTTGAACCTGAGCTGCGGTTTGTTTTCAAGGGATTGAAGGTCGGGAAAAGGGAAAAAGCGAGGGGGTTACCCCCTCGCGCTCCCATGACGTCTTCCGGCGAGAGGGTGGTGGCGCCCGATCGTGGTGCGGGAACCCTCCACCGGTGCGAGGCAAAGCACCGCAGGCAGGCAGTGTTGGAACGATGAGTCGTGCTGGCGATATGAAAGCCTGCGGCGCGGCGTCGTTGCTCCAAGGCCGAACCCGAAGCGCAACGCAGACAGTAAAGGGAGCGCGAGGGTGTAACACCCTCGCATTCTCTTTTCTCTTCATTTCTTTTCTGTCTCAACAAACAGCGCAGCGTAAGGCGGCAAGCTTGTGCTGGTCGCGCCATTGACCGCCAGCACGGTGCCGCCGTCCGGCGCCTTGTGCTTGATCGCCTCGCCCGAGAGGTTGAAGGCGCAAGCGATGCTCTGCCCCTCATGGCTGCGGGTGAAGGTGAGCAAACCGCCATCGGCCTTGGCCTCGGTCAGCGCGCCCAGCTTGAGGGCAGGATGGTGCTCGCGCAGGGCCAGCATGGCGCGGGTCCAGTGCAGCTGACTCTCGGGATCGGCCTCTTGGCCCGCCACCGCCTTGGCGATGTTGGTGGGCGAGAGCGGGAGCCAAGGCTCACCCTCTGTGAAACCGGCGTGGAAGTGCTCGCCGTCCCAGGGCATGGGGGTGCGGACGCCGTCGCGGCTCAGGGTCAGGGGCCAGTTGGCGATGGCCTCGGGGTCTTTCAGGAGGTGGAAGGGGATTTCGTCCTGCTCAAGGCCCAGTTCCTGACCTTGGTAGAGGAAGATGTTGCCGCGCAGGCTGGCCAGCAAAGCGGCGGTCAGGCGGGCGAAGGCGGGGCGATGCTCCTCGCTCACCCAGCGGGAGATATGGCGGGGAGCGTCGTGGTTCTCGAAAGCCCAGCTGGGCCAGCCTTCGGGGAGGCTTTCTTCGGAAGGCTCCTCGCCCCATTGCGACAGGGCTTTCACCACCAGATCGGCAGTGAGGTAAGGGGCATAGAGGAAATCGAAGCTGTAGGCTGAGGACAGGCGCTGCTCGCCTGCGGTGTAGGCTTTCATCAGCGGGACGGCCTCGTCTCCGCCCACTTCGGCGACGGTAAAGGTGGCGCCATACTCGGCACAGAGCTTGGCGATCTTCTCGACGAAGCCCACCACATCGGGGTGGTTCTGGCTGTTGACCTTCTGCTGGAAGTCGAACGGTCGCGTGCGGGGGCGGCCATCCTCGGGCGCGGCGGGATTGTCGGTGAAGGCGGGATCGAACATCGAGTGGTTGAGCGCATCGAGCCGGAAGCCATCCACCCCGCGATCCAGCCAGAAGCGCAGCGCATCGAGGGCCGCCGCCTGCACCGCCGGATTATGGGCGTTCAGCTGGGGCTGCTCCTTGAGGAACTGGTGCATGTAGTACTGCTGGCGACGGGCATCCCACGTCCATGCCGGGCCGCCAAAGACGGACTGCCAGTTGTTGGGCGGGGTGCCGTCTGCATTGGCGTCTTTCCAGACGTACCAGTCGGCCTTGTCATTGATCTTGTCCGCGCGGCTCTGGGCGAACCAGGGGTGCTTGTCGCTGGTGTGGGCGAAAACCATGTCGATGGTGACCTTCAGGCCCAGCCCATGGGCCTTCTCCACCAGAGCATCGAAATCCGCCAGCGTGCCGAAGATGGGATCGACATCGCAATAGTCCGCCACGTCATAGCCGAAATCCGCCATCGGGCTGGTGTAGAACGGGCTGATCCAGATCGCTTCCACGCCCAGACTGGCCACATAATCCAGCCTTGCGGTGATCCCGGCCAGATCGCCGATCCCGTCGCCATTGCTGTCCGTAAAGCTGCGCGGATAGATCTGGTAGATCGCCGCCCCTCGCCACCATGAATCCACAGATGCTTCCAAAGACGGGGCCAAAACGGTCTGAGAACTCATGCAGGCATCTCGCAATCGATGGTCGAGCCCGCACTCTATGGCAAGGATCGGGGCCTGCCCAGCGGTATACGAATGTGCTGACCTGCCCTGAGGATCAGCTTTGTGACGAATTTTTGCCGATCCGGTTCATCTTGCGCAAATCCTCGTGAAATTACAGGGCTCGACAAAAGCGAGCCTTGCATCTGGCGCACAGATGCGGGATCGGGGTTATTCAACCCTTGTTGCAGGACAAGGGCACAGGCAGGAGCATTTCGGCATGAGCATCACCGGCGGGGCGCGTCCCCCATTTCCCTCGCGGGCAGGCATCGCGCCCGTGGCGGAGGCCCGTGAAGCTCAACATCATGGCACAAGCCGCTGGCTGAAGGGCGCCGCCCTCGCCTCGGCGGGCCTGCTGGGGGCATGGGCTGCTCCCGCGCTGGCTGGTCCAGCCGATCAGGCCACGCTGACCTATGCGCCGCTCGATTCGCTACAGGCTGCCGATGGCGCCGCCCAGACCGCCGTGCCCGCGCCGGCCTTCCCCGCAGCCACCACGCCGTCCCCGGCAGCGGCGGACCAGCCCGCTCAGGCCCCGGCCAGCACGCCGCCCGCTGCAGCCTCCGCCGACGACAAGGGGTCCGCCACCGGCCAGCACAGCACCACGCCTGCCCCCGCGCACGCCACCAGCGCCCCGGGCGACATCGTCGTCTCGGGTGAGCGCAAGGCTCCGGCGGGCGATCCGCTGGAAGGCGTCAACATGAAGTCCTATGCCGTGGTGCAGGCGACGGACAAGGCGGTCGTCGGCCCGGCGGCCATGGCCTATAAGAAGACCCTGCCCTCGCCGCTGCGTCAGGGCCTGCACAATGTGCTCTACAATCTGCGCGAGCCCCCTGTGGCCGTGGCCTTTCTGGCGGAGCACAAATTCGGCAAGGCTTTCGAGACAGTCGGACGGCTGGCGATCAACACCACCATCGGTCTGGCGGGCATTTTCGACATCGCCAAGCGCAAGCCCTTCCATCTGCCCCGGCGCGCCAACGGCATCGCCGATGCCATGGGCTTCTACGGCATCAAGCCGGGCCCCTACTTCTTCCTGCCGCTGATCGGCCCCACCACGCTGCGCGACCTGATCGGCACCACCATCGACCGTGTCGGCTTCCCGGCGCTCTATGCCGACGAGCTGCGCGGGCCTGCCTATGGTCTGGCGGTGACGATCATCGGCGGCCTGGACGACCGCGTGATGATCGATCCGGAACTGCGCGTGTTCCGCGATGCGCCCGATTCCTATGCGGCGATGCGGCGTTTCTATCTCCAGCACCGTCAGGCCGAGATCGACGAGCTGCATGGCATCCACACCCGCCCGATCACGGCGGAAGAGGCTGTCTATGGCCCCTCGGCAGCGCCTGACGCCGCGCCTGCGGCCAGTTTGCCCCCGCTGATGATCCCGCCGATCATTCAGGAGCCGGCACCGCCGCCGCCGCCTGCGCCGATCATGGTGTCCAATCCCGTCGTTCAGCCGATTCCGCCCGGTCGACATCGCTGACGGCCATCAGGCGGTCAGCAGATCAGGCGGCGGAAGAAGGCGGCATTCTGCGCGATTCGTTCGCGCAGATGGCGCGGCACCTGTGACAGCGGACGGCGCAGGATCGTCGGGCTGCTGAGCGCCGGGGCGATCGAGACCATGATCGCTAGAGTCGCCTGCCGCCGCAGCACCGGCGTCAGGCGATGCAGAGAAAAGCCTTTCAGGAAGGCCACATCGCCCAACCGGGCCAGCAGCGCATGGGGCGGGCTCTGTCGCGCCAGCGCCTCGACCTCCTCCTCGGCATAGAGGCGGGGCTCCAGACATTCGGACCATTGCGCGCTGCCCGGCAGCACCAGCATCGGCCCGTCCTCCTCTCCCCGCACATCGCCGAGCGGCACCAGCACCTGCACGGCATTGAAGGGCTCGTCATTGTTGCGATGCCATTTCCATTTGGGCGATTCGAGATAACCCGGATTGGCGATCCACGCCTGCCCCCAACTGACCGCCGCACGCGGACCCATGATCTCGCGGCAAAACGTCATCACCTCGGGATTTGTGCAGATTTCGAGAAAAATATCGCTGGCAAACAGCGCATGCGGCAGCATGTGCAGCTCGCTGTAGGGCGCCGCCTCGACCAGGCCGCGATAGGTCCAGCCGGGAATCGTGGGGTCATGGTAGAGGTGCTGATGCATCACCTCATCACGCATGGCCCGCAGCAAGGCGGGCGGCAGGATGCCCGGCTCGGTATGGTGATCCTGCGCATCGAAGACGGCGGCGCGCGGCGGAAGGGGCGCCCGGTGATGCAGCGGATCGGACAGGCGCCGCTCCATCCGCGCCATACGCAGCAACCACGAGGGCTCGTTGGAGTGTTTCCTTAAGCCGTTGATATAGTTATAGGCTATGTTCAGTCTTAACCAATATATCAGGCGCGCAAAGACCCCGCCGGCGGGGCAGCGCCCCGCGTCCCTGTGATCCTGCCAGCTGTCGGCCCCCGCTTCGGGACGATACCCGAAGCCGACGAGCCCGCCGTGCCCAAAACGCATTCAAACTCCCTTGGCACCGGCCTGCGCCGGATGGGTTGCACCGTGACGGCTGTCACGACGGCGCCCTTGAAAGACCACGCGCGACGCCACGCGCAAGACGCTCTCATAGAACGGGCCAGGGATCATAACATTCAATTGCATAACACGCAGCCGCCGCCCGCTTACCAGCGTGTCCGCGCGACCACCCTAACAACCACGGTTAAGAGAGTTTTACCGAATCCCCTCTATGCAGAACGGGCAAGTTGATCGAATCCCGGCCCCCCGGGAGGACGCTGGCCTGCGAAAAGGGACATCACATGATCGCTCTGACGGCAAAAAGCCGGCACAAATCGAGTCGCGCCACGCCAACCAGCATTCTGCTCTGGGCGCTTCTGCTCGCCGTCATTTGCGGCGCGATCGACCTTGGCGAGCCGCTGGAGGATCTCTTCCGCGGTGGCCGCAACATGATTCGCGCCCGGCCCGCCGATGGCAAGATCGTGGTGGTGGGGCTGGACGAGAAGACCTTCCAGCGTTTCGACACTTTGAAATTCTCGCGCAAGGTCGATGGCAAGCTTATCGACAAGCTTGTCGCCATGGGTGCCCGCCATGTCTATTTTGACCGGGCCTACGCGGAACCGTCCTCACCTGCCGATGATGAAGCCTTTGCCGAAGCCTTGAAGCGCAACCGCGGCAAGGTTTCCCTGGGTAGTATGAGCGCTTCGGGCAACAGCGTAGGTGCCATGACCACCTATATCTTGCCGATCCCTCTCTTCCGTCAAAATGGTAATCTGGTCCTGCTCAACGGCACAACCAAGCCCTTTTCGCTTTCCGCAGAATTTCCCTACCAGGGAATCGTGGATGGCAAGACCGTCCGCTCTCTCGCCTCAGATCTGTCCAATCGCTCTGGCCCCACGGGAACACTGTTTCGCCCTGATTGGTCGATCCAGATGCGAACCGTTCCCACGATCAGCTTCATTGACGTGATTGATGGCAAGGTTCCGGCCTCCCAGGTGCGCGGCAAGGACATTCTGGTCGGCTGGACCTCGGTCAGGCAGCTCGACATGCATGGCATGGCCGGACAGGGCTGGATGCCGGGAGTCTATTTTCTTGTCGTGGCAGCACAGACGCTGCGTGAAGGCATTCCACAGAACTGGGGCTGGATTCCCGCCGTTGCCATCGCGACGGCCTTTGCCGCCCTGCTGCTGCGCTGCCGCCAGCGCCGGATGGCCGGGCTGGTAACGGCGGGAGCAATGGCTGTGCTGCTGGCAGTGCCGTTCATCCTCGATGCCCATTTTATCACCGCCGATTTCCTGCCTGCCTACCTGCTCTTCGGCATTGTGGCCTATCGCTCGATGATGCTGCGCGAGATCAGCCGGGCCCAGCGGCTGCATGCAGGCACGCTGCTGCCCAACCTCTCGGCGCTGCGTGAAGAGCCTCAGGCCACCGAGAAGCCTTTGGTGGCGATGCGCATCCGCAATTATGCCGCGATCTGCTCCAGCTTCCCCGAGGCGATCGAGACCGATCTGATCAACGAGCTGGTGCGCCGCCTGTCGCTGCCCGGCCACCGCAATGTCTTCTATCAGGCTGAGGACGTCATCTACTGGCTGGCCCCGCGCCTGCCTGCCGACGAATTGGCGGATCATATCGAGGGCCTTGCCCGCCTGATCGAAACGCAGATGATTCTCGGCACCCGCAAGATCGACGTGCAGGTCTCCTTCGGCCTCGACGATGAGTATGATCGCACCGTCACCAACCGCATCGCCAGCGCCCTGCTCGCCGCGGACCGCGCCGCCAGCCGCAACCAGCTGTGGCGCTTCCATCAGTCGGACAGCGAGGGCGACACCAGCTGGCAGCTGTCGCTGGTCGGCGAAATGGACAATGCGCTCGATCAGGGTGACATCTGGGTGGCCTATCAGCCGCAGTTCACCATCGACGATCTGCACATCATCGGCGCCGAGGCACTGGTGCGCTGGCAGCATCCCGAGCGTGGCTCGATCTCGCCCGAAACCTTTGTGGGTGCCGCCGAAGCACATAACCGCATCCTGCGCCTGACGCTCTATGTGCTGGAGCGCGCCACCAGTGATATGCTGCGCATCGTGGGCAAGCAGGCCGGTTTCCGCCTCAGCGTCAATCTCTCGGCCACGCTGCTGGACAATCCCGAGCTGGTCGCGCGCATCGCTGGCGTGCTGGCGACCACCGGCTTCCCGGCCTCAAGCCTGACGCTGGAGCTGACCGAGACCGCCCAGATCACCGAGAACAACAAGGCCAGCACCACGCTGGCCCAGCTGGCCGAGATGGGCATCCAGATTTCGATCGACGATTACGGCACCGGCAATGCCACGCTGGATTACCTCAAGAGCTTCCCCTGCGACGAGGTGAAGATCGATCGCAAATTCGTCACCCATCTCACCACCGATGAGGATGACCGCCTGATGGTCGAATCGACGATCGCTCTGGCGCACCGTCTGAACCGCCGCGTGATCGCCGAGGGCATCGAGGATCGCCCCACGCTGGACCTTCTGCGTCAGCTGGGCTGCGATATCGCCCAAGGCTACCATCTGGGCCGGCCGATGAAGTTTAAGGATTTGGTGACCATCGTGTTCCCTTCCAGGACACCACGCGCCGCCTAAAGGTTAACACGCGTTTACCACTTGCGTTTGGTTTACAACCAGTTAACGTCGCCCTTGCCGGAACCGTCTCCGGTAGGTCATGTTTTCTGGGAGCGTTACCATGACGAACAAGAAGCCTGCTGCCCGCAGCATCTGGGACAGCCTCGGCAATTTCTTCGGCACTTCCGACTAATCGGAAACTGCTGAATTTGCTGAATAAAAAGACGGCCTTGGATCACCTCCAAGGCCGTTTTCATATCTGATCCGGGGTGGAGACAAAGCCGGGCTCCATTCCGTGGCGAGCCCGCCAAACTGGTCAATTAGGGACGAATCCGGAAGCCATTTATGAAGGGCGCAATCATCAAGTTATAGGTAAATATACCCATTCCTT
Organism: Novosphingobium terrae; assembly: GCF_017163935.1. Classification (NCBI taxonomy): domain Bacteria; kingdom Pseudomonadati; phylum Pseudomonadota; class Alphaproteobacteria; order Sphingomonadales; family Sphingomonadaceae; genus Novosphingobium; species Novosphingobium terrae. Next base: position 3,484,018 of record NZ_JABVZR010000001.1, read on the forward strand.
AACGCCCTTTCTTATCCCGCCGTCGCAAACCGGCCCGTCCCTGACAGCCAGCGGTCGATTGCATCGTAAACCTGCTTCACCGTGTCGCCATATTGGCCCGGCGTTTTTTCGCAGGGCTTGCAGGGGGTGTAGACATGAGTCGCCCCCTCCACGAAAAAGATCGAGCGGTCCCTCGCAGGTGAGCGTTCATACAAGGTCTCAGCCGCCAGATACTCCCAATTCGCCGTCATCCCCATCACCAGCGTAGGCACATGGATGCCCGTGATGTTGCCCGGCGTGTTCGACCAGCTTGACGACCAGTCGATCCCCCGCACGCCGCTTTCATCATAGCCGTAATCGGGCGTGGTGCGAATGGCATAGGTCATCAGATAGTTGCGCAAGGTGGTCTTCATCGCGCCCTTCACCATGCTGCCCGTCACCGACTGGTTGTTGGCGGGCACGCGCACCGTATGGACGATCTGTGTGGTGATGCTGCCATCGGGATGGATCAGTGGCCATGGCTTCTTCGTATGCGACATCAGCCGCACATCCTGAGCAAAAAGCTTGTTGTTCCAGCCCAGCAGGCTGGCACCCGGCACGAAATAGGGCTCGTCATCGGCGAATTGCCCCTCGCCCGCTTTCACCACCGCCATGCGCTTCAGCGCCGTATCGATCAGCCGGTTGTTGCGCGCGCCCTCGGCCTGCTGGAAGCGGACGACAAAGGCCTGCGGGAAGGTCGATCCCCCGGGTTTGAAGCCATTGGCCGGATTGAACAGATCGAGCGCGGGATCGAGCTTGAGCGCATGCCCCTCATCCGTCACAGCGGGATCGATGCTGAACAGAGTCATGGTGGAAAGGCCCCAATTGGCATCCACCGCCATAAAGCCATCCGCCTTGGGCAGCCCGGCCAGCGCATCGGAGCATTTGAAAATCTTCTCCGCCCCCTGACAGGTCGCCACCCCGCCCTCGGCGATCATCTGATAGGCGCTCATCACCGTGGCGCCGCCGCTATGCCCCATCAGCACCACATGTTTTACCTCGGGCAGGCTGCGCAGATAGGTCACCGCCGCCTTGGCATCGAGCAGCACCCGCTCCAGCGAGCCCTCATCGAAACTGCCGCCCTTGCCCGTGCTGTTGTTGGCGCAAAGCACGCGATAGCCGCGCTGAGCCAGCTGGGTGCAGGCCGAAAAGCTGAGATAATCGCCCGCCGAATGCATGGCGAACACAGCAATCGCCGCCTTCGTCCCGGGGTTCACCGGCTCATACAGCACGCCGGGCACGCCCTGCGCCAGATGGACGAAGCTGGTCTTCACCCCCGACGGCAGAGCGGGCGGATAGGCTGGCCCCTGCCGCACCGGGGCCTCCTGTGCCTCTGCTGAAGGTGCCGCCGATACAGCCAGCATCAAACCGGCCAGCGCCACCGGCGCCAGCCTTCCTTGTCGAAACATCCTCATGGTAACCTCTTTTCTTGCGAAGCTTCAGCGATGGGCGGCGAAGGTCACGCTCACCGGATGGCTCATCTTGAGATGGTGGCCGGTGTCGCTCACCTTGCCGGTGGCAGGATCGATCTTCAGCACCGCCACATCGTCGGACTGTTCATGCGCCACCAGCATCCAGCGGCCATCGGGCGAGATGCCGAAACCCCAGGGATAGGAGCCACCCGTCGGCACGCGCTGGATCAGCGTGGGCTTGCCGCTGGCCTTGTCGAGCGTGTAAACCTGAAGGAAGCTCTCCGCGCGGTTGCCGATATAGAGGAAGCGCCCATCGGCACTGGTGGCGATCTCCGAGCCCGAGCCCTCGCCCTTCAGATCGGGCGAGCTGATCGACTGGCGATCCACTTCGGTCAGCTTGCCTGCCCTGGCGTCCCACGCCAGCGTCGCAACATCCGCGACCAGCTCATCAAGCAGATAGACGAAACGCCCATCGCCCGAGGCCGCCATATGGCGCGGACCGCTGCCCGCAGGCGCCACGAAATCCTGCGCCTCGCCCGGCTGAGCCTCCCGCGCCTTATGCGTCGCGGGATCGAAGGGATAGACATAGACCCGGTCGGTCCCCAGATCGGCCACCAGCGCGAAATGGCCCCCCGGAGCAATCATCGCCGAATGGGCATGGGCGCTTTTCTGGCGCTTGTGCGGGCCCGAACCCTTTTCCACCGTCAGCGAGGCCAGCGGCCCCAGAGATCCATCCTTCTCAATGCCGATGGTCGTCAGCGATCCGCCGCCGTAATTGGCCGCCGTGATCGTCATGGACTTGGGATCGAGCGAGAGATGCGTGGTGCCGCCCCCGCCCGCATCGACCTGGCTGATCTGGGTCAGCTTGCCGCTCTTTTCGTCGACGCGATAGGCGATGACCATGCCATTGGTCTTGCCGTCATTGCCCAGCTCATTGGCGACATAGAGCACCGGCAGGCGCGGATGCATCACCGCCCATGTCGGCCGCCCCGGCGAGGCGACCGGGCCGATCAGCGTCAGATCGCCGGTCCTGCGGTCGAACCGCGCGGCGGTGATGTCCGTGCCATGCTGCCCGAAATAGACGATCTCGCTCGTAGGGGCTGCCGCAGGCCTGGCCACAGCCGGCCCGGCCATCGCCAGCATCATGCCCAGCCCCGAAACCGTGATCTTCCAGAAATTGCCCATGGCCTGTCCTCTTCCTTGCGCCGCCCGTGGCCGACGCCCTCTTCTCATGCGGGCAGGAGTTTAGGAGCCGCAAGCGCGATCCCGCATCGAAAAGACAGGCAGGGTGATCGCTTTACCGCTCAGCCCGGCGGGACATCGAATTTCCGCGCCGCGCGCAGCTCCGGAAACATCCGCGACCATGCCAGCGCCACCACCACAGCCCCCACGCCGCCAAACACCACCGAGGCCACCGGCCCCATCAGCGAGGCAAGAAAGCCGCTCTCCGCCTCGCCCAACTCGTTGGAGGCGGAGATGAACAGGGTGGAGATCGCCCCCACCCGCCCGCGCATCTCATTGGGCGTATGCAGCTGCATCAGCGACTGGCGGATCACCACCGAAACCATATCCGCCCCGCCGATCACCACCAGCGACAGGATCGAGAGCGGCAGCCAGCGCGACAGGCCAAAGCCCACCGTGCCCAGCCCGAAGATCGCCACCGCCACCAGCATCGCCCCGCCCACCTGATTGCGGATCGGCCGCCAGGCGAACCACACCGCCATGGTCAGCGCGCCCACCGCCGGGCTGGCCCGCAGCATGCCCAGCCCCTGAGGCCCGACATGCAGAATATCACGCGCATAGGCGGGCAGGATTGCCGTCGCCCCGCCCAGCAACACCGCGAAAAGGTCGAGCGAGATCGTCCCCAGCAGTAGCCGGTTGGTGAAGACATAGCTCAGCCCCTCGCGCATCTGCGCGAAGGGATGGGCCGTGCTGCGCTCGGCAGCGTTCATGCGGATGCGGATGGCGATCAGGCAGCACACCGAAACCAGCAGCAGCACCGCCGCCTGCCCGAAGGCGTAACCCGGCCCCACCGCATAGGCCATGCCGCCCAGCACCGGCCCCAGAATAGCCCCCGCCCGGCCCGCCATCGCATTGGTGGCAATGGCGCGCGGCAGCACCTCTCGCGGCACCAGATTGGGCGCCAGCGCATTCATCGAAGGCATGTAGAAAGCGCGAAACACGCCCAGCGCCGTGGACACCAGATACAGCACCACCAGGCTGACCGAGCCGCCAAAGGCCAGCACCGCCAGCAGCACCGCCCCCAGCCACTGCACCATCAGCGAGCCGCAAGCCACCAGCCTGCGGTCCACCCGATCCGCCACCAGCCCGGAAATCGGCGTGAGCAGCAGCACCGGCAGGAACTGGAAAAAGCCGATCAGGCCAAGGCGGAAAGCCGATTCCTTCACACTCATCGTCAGACGCGCGACATCATACACCTGCCAGCCGATCGAGAGCACCATGCTGCTCTGCGCCAGCATGGCGAAGATTCTTGCGACCCAGAACAGGCGGAAATCGCGATAGGCAAAGGGAAAGGTGCTGTCAGTCACAGGCGGTTCCTGAAGCCGGACGTGCCGCGGGGCAAGATGGAAAGGTTGTGGGAGGTATTAAAAAGGGAAATGCGAGGGGGTTACCCCCTCGCGCTCCCATGACGTCTTCCGACGCATGGGCAGTGGCGCCGAAATGCCGCGTCTCGGCTCTCCACCTGCGCAAGGCAAGGCGCCGCAGGGAAGAATGCCCCGGTGCCTCATGATCGATTAAAAGCCTGCGGCGCGGCGACCTTGCTCCAAGGCCGAACCCGAAGCACCACGTAGACATTCATGGGAGCGCGAGGGTGTAACACCCTCGCATTCTCCACTTCCCCTTGAATCCAAAAAAGCCCCCGCCTTGTGAGCGGGGGCCAGGGTGGAGAGCTTTATCCCAGATTGCCGGTCGTTTCGTCGAACAGCTCATCCACCGACAGCTTGCGGGGAATGATCTTCTGCTCGAAGGCCCAATCGATGGCCAGTTGCAGGCCCTTTTCATTGGCCGCGCGGCCCATCGGCGGGAAGGGATCGGGCACGCCACCTTCGGTCAGGTCGCGGCTTTCCTGGATCATGCGGTAGAGTTCGCGCACCACATCGGGGCGGTTTTTCGAGATGTCCTCATGCACCACGAAGATGTGGTTGATGGGCACGACGCCCTCGCGCGCGAACCAGTCCTTGGCGGCATTGAAGGGATCGGGGACAAGGCGCTCGACGCGCGGGTCCTTGGGCAGATCGACACCCTGAAGCGTGGCGGTCAGTTCTCCGTCGAGCATCATCTGGCCGATGTCGGAGCCCTTGGGCAGGCGCTCGCAATTGGCGGGGTCGGTGTATTCCAGCAGATGGCCCTCGCCCACGGTGCACCAGGTCACCTTGTCGAGATCGACGCCATACTCGTGCTGCAGAATGCCGCGCACCCACAGGCCGGTGGTCTGGGCATAGGTCCGCACGCCCACGCGCTTGCCCTCGATGTCCTTGGGGCTGACATGGCCAAGCTCGCGGTTGAAGCCCGCGCAATGGTGCTGGAAGCGGCCCGAGATGGGCGCGGGCAGCATCACATAGGGCTTACCGTAGCACTTGGCCTGCAGATAGGTGACGATGGCCAGCTCGCCGCAATCATAGGCGTTTTCGCGCAACATGGGCTTGAAGCCATTCTGCGCCGGGCTGGGGCCGCAAATGTCCAGCTTGACGATTGGCGAGGTGACGCGGCCCTCGCGCAGCGCTTTGGTAACGGGGTATTCGTCGATGTTGGCGCGCAGCGTGAGCACGTCTTGCGTGGTGTCGGTCATGAACCTCTTCCCTTTGTTTTACAGACAGACTTCGATGAGTGCCGGGCCGCTCTCGCCCACGGTGCGCACCATCTGGGCGTAGAAATCCTCGGCGGTTTCCACGCGCACGCTGGGCACGCCCATGCTGGTACCCATGGCCACCCAGTCGATCTTCGGATCGCCGATGTCGATCATCGCCAGCGCCTGAGGGCCCGGAGCGCCAAAGCCCATATTGGCATATTCGCTCTTGAGGATCTGGTACGAATGGTTGGCGAAGATGATGGTGGTGACGTTCAGGCTTTCACGCGCCTGAGTCCACAGCGACTGGATGGTGTACATCGCGCTGCCATCGCCCACGATGGTGAAGACGCGGCGGTCCGGGCAGGCCACCGCCGCGCCCGTGGCGACAGGCGTGCCATAACCGATCGAGCCGCCCATGTTCTGGATGGTGTCATGCGGCAGGGCGCCCGCCGTCAGCCCCATGGACTGGCGGCCTGTGGTCAGCGATTCATCGACCAGAATGCAGTGTTCGGGCATGGCGGCGGCCAGCGCATGGGCGATGCTGGTGGGGTCCAGCTTGCCCTGAGGCACAGGCGTTTCGATGCGCGGCTGCAGGATCGGCGCGGACTGGCGCGCGCCCAGAGCATCCAGCAGCATCTCCAGCGCCTTGGCGCTGTCCTCGCCGGTTTCGGAGAGGGTATGTACGGCGGCATCGGGATGCTTGAGCAGGCTGGGCGAGCCGGGATAGCTGAAGAACGCGATCGGCTCGGTGGTTTCCAGCGTGATGATGTGGCGGAAGGGCGCCAGATATTCGAGCGCCGCCGGGACGAAATAGGGAATGCGCTCCAGCGGAGCCCGGCCAGCGCCACGCTCGATACGGGCGGTGAAGAATTGCGTGGCGATGCGCGCACCGGTCGCAGCAGCAAGGCGCCCGGCCAGCTCGACAGCGGGGCCATGGGTGGCCAAACCGGCGAGGATCACCAATACCGGCTCGCTGGCGCCCTTGATGGTGCGGGCGATATGGTCGATCCGCTCTTGCGAGGGGGCGGGCGGCTCGGGCAGTTCGACAGGGAAGTTGGGCACCTCGCCTGCGTCGCCCCAGCTGGTGTCACCCGGCAGGATCAGCGTGGAAATCTTGCCCGGACGCGCTGCGGTGACGGCGCGATAGGCGTCATAGGCCAGTGTTTTCGCGGTATCCGTGCGGCGCACCCAATGGCAGAGCGGGCGGGCCAGACCCTCGATATCGGACTTCAAGGGCGCGTCATACTTCAGGTGATGCGTGGCATGCTCACCGATGATGTTGACCATCGCGCTGCCCGCGCGCTTGGCGTTGTGAATGTTCGACAGGCCATTGGCCAGACCCGGCCCCAGATGCAGCAGCGTGGAGGCCGGCGTGCCCTTCATGCGGTAATAGCCATCCGCCGCGCCCGTCGCCACGCCCTCATACAGGCACAGCACGGAGCGCATCGCGGGGTTCTCCAGCGCGGCCAGAAAATGCATCTCCGAGGTGCCCGGATTGGCGAAGCAGACGTCCACCCCCTGCGCAACCAGCGTGGTGACAAGGCTTTCCGATCCGTTCATGCGTCAGCTTCCATGTTCCAAAGGCGTTGAAACCACCATCGGGGGGAGCGGGCGTTCGCTCCAATCGAAACGAACGATATTGTGATCCGATTTGGGTTTCAGGGAAGGGAAGATGCGAGGGGAAAGTGGTTCCGAAACCAAGCGGCCAGCCTCCCCGCCAGCACGACAAAAGGCGCCGCAGGCAAAAAAGCCCCGGCGCCTTCCCATCACTTAAAAGCCTGCGGTGCGGCGACCTTGCCCCGAGGCCGAACCCGAAGCGCCACGCCGACACAATATGGGAGCGCGAGGGTGTAACACCCTCGCATGTCCCTTTTCTTCCAAACCTTAATAGCCGGCCATTTCCCGCGCCGCGCCCACGACCCCGAAGGACCGCACCGGCGCGCTCATCAGGAAGCCATAGCCTTCCGAGATCAGGCGATCGACATTCTTGGCGTTGGTGTGCGGGTTGCCGACCACCACATTGTGCTTCTTGCAGGTGGCGACGATCTGATCCATCGCGGCCTTGACCTCGGGGTGCTCATACTGACGGGGGAAGCCCAGCTCCTGCGACAGGTCGCCCTCGCCGATCAGGCAGAAGCCGATGCCGGGCACGTTGGCCAGCATATCGTCGAGGTTCTCGATGGCCTCGGTGCTTTCGATCATCAGGCCGACCAGCAGCTCGCCATGGGGGGCCAGCGGCCAGACATCGGCCTTGTCGTAATATTCGGCCTGAGTCAGGCCCCAATAGCGGGCAGCGGTGGCCGGGCCATCGCCGCGTACGCCCTTGGGCTCGTACAGAGGTGCGTTCTTGGGGCGGGCGTAGCGGCAGGCGGCCACAGCGTTCCAGGCCTGCTCCACGGTCTTCACATGGGGGGTGATGATGCCATAGACGCCGCGATCCAGCGCCTGCTTGGCCTGCCACTGGTCCATCTCGCCGCCATTGGAGGGGATGCGCACCAGCGGGGTGACGGCGGGAGCCACGGTGCCCGCCTTCAGGATCTGCTTGCGGTTGAGCAGATACTGCAGGAAGTCACCCAGAGCGCTCATGTCGAAGGGATTGTGCTCCATTTCGACCACGAGGCCGTCATAGGGGCTGTCCGAGAGATCGATGGCGCTCTGCTTGTCGGATTTGGCGAAGCAGGTGTAGGCGGGCTTGCCGGATTCAAAGGCGCGGATGATGCCGTTCAGGCGGGTGCTCATGGGGATATCGTCCTTGAAAGGGGGAGGCCGGGCGCGCGGGGCGGCCCGGCCGGAATGGATCAGGCTTCGGGCGCTTTCCAGTACATGAAGCCCATGCCCTCGCCCGTGCCGGCTTCGGTGCGCCAGCAGGGCACATAGTCCACCAGCCTCATCTGCGCGCCGGTGTGCTGAAGCGCCATCATCACGATGGAGTAGATCTTCACCTCGGAGGTGCCCGACTGGAACCAGCTGTCATCGATGGCCGAGAGGCCATCGTAATCATAGGCGGCCAGCTTGCCCATCACGTCGCGGTCGAACTCTTCATCGTTCACGAAATGCGTGAGGCCGCCGCTGGCGATCACCGCCACGCGCACATCCTCGGGCCAGGCCTCGATGGCCTCGCGCAGCACGCGGCCGAACTGGATGCAGCGCGCCATCGAAGGCTGCGTGGGCGGGTAGAACAGGTTGAACAGCATGGGCACATGGCGCGGCACATCGTCGCCCATGATCTGGTGGTAGACGAAGCTGTAGGCATGCGGCACCACCGGATAGTCCGGCTTCATGCCCTGGCGCTGGGCCATCCAGACGTTCTCGGGCCAGGCCTGAAGGTCGTTGAGGTCAAAGCCCTCCTGCTGGAAGGTCTTGATCAGATAGGTCGCGAAATCGGGATAGGCCTGATGCACCACATGATGGTCGGGCGCATAGACCGGGCGCTGCGGCGGGCCATTGTGCACATCCTCGCCGGTGTAGATGGTGATCGAGGGGGACTGATCGGGCCAGATCTCCTTCTGGTCCTTGCCCAGCACGATGGCCACGTCGACCTTGGCGTCGCGGTAAGCCTGAGCCATGTCATCAAGCGCCTTGCGGCAGCGGTCCGCGCGTTCGGTGCGCTCCTCGATGGTCAGGAACGGCTCGAAAGCCTTGCCGCGCAGCGCTTCCAGCTCGGGATAGGTGTAGGTGCGGCCCTTGAACCACAGCTCCTTGTTGTTGCGGTCACGCTCGCCGTTGGTCAGCCAGTCTTCCGGCTTCTGCCCCAGCATGCCGCTGTGCGGCACAGCCATGCCAAATACGATCTTAGCCATGCGAGTCCTCTTCAAATGTCTTCGTGGGATGCCGGGGGCAAGGCCGACCTAACCGTTGGAGCGGATGCGAGGCCAATCCATTCTTGTCTCACAGCGATTGCATCAGGGTGATTCAAGGGAAAGGAAAAAGGGAACAGCAGGGGTGTTACACCCCTGCACCCCATAACGTCTTCCGGCGAAACGGCTGCGTTTCCCACACGGTGCGCCCCACCTCTCCACCTGCGCAACAAAAAGGCGCCGCAGGCAAAAAGCCCCGGCACCTTGCTGTCGTTTCAAAGCCTGCGGCGCGGCAACGTTGCCCTGAGGCCGAACCCGATGCACCACGCCGACAAAACATGGGAGCGCGAGGGGGTAACCCCCTCGCATTTCCCCTTTCCTTCTTCAAACCTCACTCAACTTGGGCGCCCACTCGGGCCGCAGCAGAATCCATGTCGAGGCCGCGCCCAGCAGCAGGAACACGAAGATCACCATCATCGGCAGATCGTACCCCCCGCTGACCGAGAGCAACCAGCCCGACAGCGACGCCGAAACTCCCCCCGCCAAGGACGTCGCCACCTGCTGCACGCCCGTCACCAGCCCGACAGCGGGCTTGGGAATCAGCGTCAGGCGGCACAGGGCCAGGTTGTTGGCCGTGGCCAGCCCCAGCGCCGTCAGCGAGAAGACATTCCAGAACAGCGCCACATTCAGCGAGGAGGAGTAAGCCCCCAGCAGCACCGTGCAGCCGCCGAAGAAACCGGCGATGATGAAGGTCTTGCGCACCAGCACCGGGTCCTTGCCGCGAGCGATGAACTGGTCGGCGGCCCAGCCCGCGATCATGGCCATGATGGCGATGCCCGCAAAGCTGAAGAAGGTGTAGAGGCCTGATTTAGCTAGAGAAAGTCCGCGCTTTTCCACCAGATAGGCAGGCATCCAGGTCATGCAGTAGAAGGTGAAATAGCCGTAGCAGAAGTTGGTCAGCATGCCGCCCCAGACGACGGGGCTGCTCAGCGCGGCGCCCAGCGTGATGCCGCCGGCCTTGCGGCCGATCTCGGCGCGGGCTTCGGCTTTGGGCATGTCATCGGGCACCAGGAACATCCAGCCCAGCAGCCAGATGATGCCCACCACCGCCATGGAGATGAACATCGCCCGCCACGAATAGTTGACGATCAGCCACGCCGCCGCCGGAGCGCCGATGGCCGGGCCGAACTTGTTGCCCATGGCGAAGATGCCCACGGCCAGACCGCTGCGGCCTTCCTCGAAATTGTTGCGAATCCAGCGGTAGCTGGCGGGGATCACCACCGCCTCGGCCACGCCGACCAGCAGGCGCATCAGGAACAGCGCGCCCAGCACATTGATCATGCTGGTGAAGAAGGACACCGCGCACCACAGCAGGAAGAGGATGGCATAGGGGCGCTTCACGCCATAGCGGTCCACGATCCAGCCCATCGGCACCTGAGCCACGCCATAGGACCAGAAAAACGCTGAATTGATCCAGCCGCGCCCCACGTTGGAAAGCGCGAATTCCTTCACAAAGCCCTTGTCGGCAATGGCCGAGCCGATGCTGGTGCGATCCAGAAAGGAGATCAGCACGCCAAGCGCCAGCAGAAACAGAATCGCCCAGCGCGCCGCGGCGGAGAGGTCTGACGATGCCCTGACCGCGCCATCAGGCGCCGCAGGTGTGGTGGAAGTCGATGCCATGAACCCTCTCCCGGGTGTGTCTTGCGGTGTTATGCGACCCTTGGAAGGGGCCGTGCCATCTGCGTGGCGCGGCCCCTCGTGCCCGATCAGGCCAGCGAAGGATAGAGTTTTTGGGCGGTCTTGCCGAAGACCCAGGCGCGGTCCTCATCCGACAGGGTGGACAGGCGATCTTCCGCCGTCGCCTTGATCTCGGAGAGCGTGCCGGGCGAGGTCGGGAAATTCGAGCCCCAGGCCAGACGGTCGGCGCCGAAGGTTTCCACCACCTTGGGGAAGAAGGTTTCGGCGCTGGCCTCGCCCTTCTTTACATCGCCCATGATGCGCGGCGTCAGCTTCATATAGACATTGGGCAGATCGGCCATGTCCCACAGGCTCTGTGCATTGGCATAGGGCGGGCCGTCCAGCACATCGGGGCGGGCCAGATGGTCAAGAATGATGTTCACATTCTTGAAGCGCGTGGCCAGATCGCGCACCTGAGGCAGGCCGATGGGGCCGGTCTGGATGCACATGGGGATGCCCAGTTCACCCAGCAGCTCCCACGCGGGATAGGCTTCGGGGTTTTCCAGCTCGGTCGGGTCGAAATCCTTGGTCGAGCCGCCGGTGAAAATGCGCAGGCCCTTCAGGCCCTTGCCGACCCAGTCCTTGATCGTGGCCACCGCATCGGGCGCCGCCACATCCACGCTGCCCACCGCGATCAGGCGGTCCGCATACTGGTTGCAGCCATCGACCACATAGGCATTGTCAAAGCCATAGGTGGTGGAAGAATGCACCACCGCCGCCTTGGCCACGCCCGCCTCATCCATCGCGGCAATCAGCGCCTCGACGGTGTTCGGGCGCTCCTGCGACCAGTCCGAGCGCTTGCCGAACAAGGGCGCGGGCGGATAACGCGTCTCGTCATCCGAAATGATGTGCGGGTGGATATCGACATACTCAAAAGCCATCGCGGCCAATCTCCCCTCACCGGCGCGCTGGCCGGGGTGTTCCTCAAAAGCGCATTTACGTTCGCGCGATCGCCGAGCGCCGGGAAGTCGATGTTGGGGCTGGAGTCATAAGTTTGGTTGTTCGGAGGGAAGGGGTTTGGGCGTTTGAAGGGGGTTGGAAGAGAAGAAGCGAGGGGGTTACCCCCTCGCGCTCCCATGACGTCTCCCGACATTGAGGTTGGTGGCATCCTGGCGGTGCGCAACCTTTCCACGGGCACGAAAAAGGCGCCGCAGGCAGGAAGCCCCGGCGCCTTGAACTGGTGCCTGCGGCGCAGCGACGTTAGCCCTATGGCCGAACCCGAAGCGCCACGCAGACATTCATGGGAGCGCGAGGGTGTAATACCCTCGCATTCTCCTTTTCCTGCCTTCCTGAACCCTTACAGCTTGCGCGGATCGATAAACAGCTCATCCATGCTCATCCGGCGCGGGGTCAGGCCCTGATCGAAGGCGGTCTTCTCCAGCGCCTGAATGGTCTTGATGTTCTCATCGATGCCATAGGGCAGCGGATCATGCCCCACCAGCGGCAGCAGCTTGCGATAGCGCTTGTCCGAGGCCGTATCCGCCGCGCCCGAATGCAAGTCCTTGAGCCAGCCCTGCTTGGCCTCATCGAAGGCCTCATAGATGGCCTTGGCGACCCAGGGGTTCTCGCGCACCACCGATTCCTTGATCACAATCGTGCCGTGCATCGGGTAGACGCCGGTGCGGCGGTAGTAGTCCCACTCCAGCTCCTCGGCATTGGGGAAGAGGTCGGGGTAATGGGCCTCGACCTCCTGCCAGCCGGTGTTGCTGAAGCCGGCGGTGGGGTTGCCCTTGCGGCCAATGCCCGCGTTACCGTGGAAACCCGCCTGAAGCTCGCCATCGGCCATCATATCGGCCAGCGGGCGCGTGGCATGGGCGACATTGGCGGGCAGCTTCATCTGGGTGACGTGCTCTTCATCGTCCACGAACCAGTTGATCTTGCTGTTGTCCACGCCGTATTCGTCGATCAGCACCTGGCGGGTCCAGGCGCCGGTCGTCACCGAATAGGCACGCACGCCCACCTTCTTGCCTTCCAGATCTTTGGGGTGCTTGATGCCGCTGTCCTCGCGCACCAGCAGGCCCGCGTGATGGAACTTGCGCAGCACGAAGATCGGCAAAGCGATGAAGGGCGCGCCATAGGCACGGGCGATGATGTAGGTGGTGGGGGCCAGTTCGCAGACGTCGAACTCCACATCGCGGACCATGCGGCGGAAGGCGCCGATCTGCGGCTTGATGGTCAGCCAGTCACCCGCGACGCCCTCCACCCCAATCGTGCCATCGCGCAGCGCCGAGGTATGGGGCGCTTCGGCCACCGCGAATGTCAGGGGCAGCTTCTCGGCCATCGTCGTCTCTCCTTCAATCTTGCATAGCTGGCTTCAATACCCCGCCTCCTCACACCAACCCCCGCAACACCGTCAATCGAGCCGCACAACTTCCTCTAACCGAGGGAGCATTTCCTATCGCCCCTCCGCCAAGCGGGTGATTGAGGTCTTGTGCGCTGCGTTATAAGTTTTGCGCCCGGCTTATACATTCAACGCTCGGCGAGAGGGTGCGCCTGCCCTTGCCGGCACCATGCAAAACACCGCTCGCGCGATCTGCCGAGCTGCGATCCGCTCGCAGCAGGCATCCGCAAATTAGCGCATTATATCAAATTAATGCTGGGATTATCGCTTCTGAATCACATCCAGAAACGCGCACCCCGGCCGCCCTTTCAATCGCCGCCCCAGACCCGCATTGCACCGCAACATGGGGCAGCCCGATAAGTCGGGCGATATTCCCGGTGATAAATTTTACTGCTAAAGGCGGGATAAGGGAGAGCGAAAACCATGCCTATCGAACAGGATCAGGATCGCCACGAAGACATCAGCCATGATCAGGCCGATCAGGGCCAGGCCCATCATGAGCAGGACCGCGCTTCATCCATCAGCTTCCGCCAGCTGAAGCTGTTCGAAAGCGTGGGCCGCCTCAACAGCGTGCGGCGCGGGTCGGAGGAGTGCAACCTCTCCCAGCCCGCCGTCACACAGGCGCTGGCCAAGCTGGAGCAGCAGCTGGGCGCCTGCGTGCTGGAGCGGCGCGCCAGCGGCAGCTACCTCACCGATGCCGGGCGGATCATGCACAAGCGCGTCACCCGCCTGTTCGATCAGATGGAGCAGGCGCTGGTCGATCTCAACGTGCCGGGCGGCGCCAGCGGGGCCCATGCCATCGCCAACCGCATCTCGCGCTCGCAGGTGCGCAGCCTGATCTCGATCATCGAATGCGGCTCCTTCGCGCTGGCCGCCCGGGAGCTGGGCCTGACGCAAGCCAGCCTGCAGCGCGCCGCGCGCGATCTGGAAAGCAATCTGCGCCAGTCGATCTATTACCGCACGGCTGCGGGCGTGATGGTCACCCCGGCGGGCATCGAGTTTGGCCGCAAGCTGAAACTGGCGCTTCAGGAAATCGCCTGGGGCATTCACGAGATCGAGGTGGCGCGCGGCGCGGGCGAGAGCAAGCTGGTGATCGGCGCCCTGCCCTTCGGCGGCAGCGTGCTGCTGGCCAGCGTGCTTGAGGAGTTCCTCGCCCGCCACCCCGCCGCCGATCTGCGCATCATCAACGAAGGCGCCAGCGAGATGATGAAGCGCCTGCGCGCGGGCGATGTCGATCTGGTAATCGGCCTGCTTCAGGAGGCGCCCGAAGCCGATATCACCAATCAGATCCTTGCCGAAACGCCCTACACCATCGTGGCCCGGCGCGGCCATCCGCTGACGCGCAAGGGGCAGGTCACGCTGGAGGATCTGGCCCGCTATGACTGGATCGTCGGTTCGGAAGGCTCCAGCCGCCGCGCCTGTTTCGAATCGCTCTTTGCCGGGAGCGCCAAGCCGCATGCGCCCATCGCCACTTCGGCCATGGCGGTGATCCGCCATCTGCTGAGCGGCAGTGACCGCCTGACCCTGATGACCAGCTATGAGCTGATCCATGAGGGCAGCGCTCTGGCGCCCGTGCCCTTTGACGATATCCTGCCGCTGCCCGCCATCGGCATCACCCAGCGCGCCAACTGGTTACCCACAAGGCTGCATCAGGATTTTATCGACCTGCTTCGCGCCCATGTCACCGCCTCCACGGTGCTGCCTTTGAGGCAGTTGGCGGGCTGATCGAGAGGGCGCGCCGCCAAAAGGCGGCGCGCCTTGCCGGTCTCAGAATATATCGCCGCGACGCGGATTGGATAGCACCGCGCCGCCGCCAGCGGCCACAAGGCACTCCAGAAAAAACCATATATGTCGAGGAGAGCCCGCTTGCGCCGCCTGCCACCGATCATCGCCCCATCGCTCGCTGTGGCCCTGAGCAGCCTGATCGCTGCCCCGCTTCAGGCCCAGCCCGCCCCCTTGCTCAAGGTGAGGATCGAGACGGGCACGCTGAAGGGCACGGCAGGGCGCGATGCTGCGCTGGGCGTCTTCAAAGCCATCCCCTATGCCGCCCCACCGCTGGGCGATCTGCGCTTCCGTCCTCCGGCCCCCGCCACGCCGTGGCAGGGTGAGCGCGATGCCTCCGCCTTCGGCCCGGCCTGTCCGCAGGTCACGCCCCATGCGCAGGAGCAGCATCTGGCGATGAGCGAGGATTGCCTCACCGCCAATGTCTGGACCGGGGCCCGCAAGGCCGGTGAAAAGCGCCCGGTCTTCGTATGGATCTATGGCGGCGGCTTTAACGAGGGCAATGCCGCCGACCCCAATTTCGATGGCGAGGGTCTGGCGAAGAAAGGTCTGGTGGTCGTCACCTTCAACTATCGCCTGGGGCCGCTGGGCTTCCTCTCCACGCCGGAGCTGGACAAGGAATCGGGGCATGGCGCCTCGGGCAATTACGGGCTGATGGACGACATCGCCCTGCTGCAATGGGTGAAGCGCAACATCGCGGCCTTTGGCGGCGATCCCGCCAATGTCACCATTGCCGGGCAGTCTGCGGGGGCGGGATCGGTGCAGTTTCTCACCATGTCACCGCTGGCGCGCGGGCTGTTCAAGCATGGCATCGGCGAGAGTCAGGTGCGCGCGCCGGGCGATCCGGAGCTGCGCTATCTCGCCACCTCCTACCGCAGCAAACCGGCGGCACGCGCTCAGGGCGAGGCCTATATGGCGCAAAAGCACGCCACCACCATGGCCCAGCTGCGCGCCATGCCGTGGGAAGAGGTGATGCAGGGCACCAGCACCGCCGACACGGATGTCGACACCGGCAGCGGATCGCATCCGCCGCTCTATCGCCCGCTGATCGATGGCTATGTGCTGCCGCGCGGCTATGCCGCCACGCTGAAGGCGGGCACGATGAGCCCGATCTCCTATGCGGCGGGCAACAACAGAGATGAAAGCGGCGCCGTCACCGAGGCTGCCATCCTCCAGCGCCGCGCCCATCCCCAGACCGGCCCGCTGCGCGGCGGCGCGCCCACCACCAATGTTACGCTGAGCGCCTATCAGGCCTGGGCGAAGCACAAATTCGGGCCGATGGCGGCGGAGTTCCTGCGCCTCTACCCCGCCACCACCGATGATGAAGCGGCCCATGCCAACAATGATGCCGCGCGAGACAATGGCCGCATCTCGACATGGCTGTGGGCGCGCGACTGGAACAAAAAGGTCAAGATCCCGCTTTACACCTACTTCTGGACCCATGCGCTGAGCGGCCCCAGCAAGGAGATGGCCGGAGCTTTCCATGGCTCCGAAATCATCTATGCTTTCAACAGCCTCGACGCGAATGCACTCCCTTGGACTCAGGAGGACCGCAAGATTGGCGACACCATGTCATCCTATTGGGCCAACATCGCGCACACGGGCAACCCCAACGGCCCGGGCCTGCCGCGCTGGCCGGCCTATGACCCCGCCCAACCGCAAGTGATGGAACTGGGTGACCATTTCGGCCCCCAGACCATCGCCACCCCGGCCAAGCGCGCCTTCTGGGAGCGCTTCTTCCAATCGCAGGACCAGTGGTAACCATGACCGACACCATCCTCACCATCATCGATGTCACCACGCCCGATGGCGTGATGCCCACCCATGTCCACACGCCGCATGGCGAAGGCCCCTGGCCCACGGTGATCATGCTGATGGATGCCCCCGGCATCCGCCCGGCGATGCAGGATCTGGCGGCGCGCCTGGCCTCACACAGCTTCGCGGTGTTTCTGCCCGATCTGTTCTATCGCGCCGGCCCCTATGAGCCGATCGACGCGAAGAAGGTCTTCGGCAATCCGGAACTGCGCGAGGAGCATCGCGCCAAATTCATGACGCCCACCACCACCGAAAACACGCTGAGCGACCTTGGCGCCCTGCTGGAAGCGATCACCCTGCATGATGCGGCGCAGGGCGGCCCGGTGGGCGTGGTCGGCTATTGCATGGGCGGGCGCCTGGCGGTGACGGCGGCGGGCACCTTCGGCGACAGGATCGCCATTGCGGCGGCCTATCACCCCGGCGGTCTGGTGACCGACAAGCCGGGCAGCCCGCATCTGCTGGCCCCGCGCATCACGGCGAAAATCTATGTCGCAGGTGCCAGCGAGGACAAGAATTTCGACGATGCCCAGAAGGCCCAACTGATCGCCGCGCTGGATGAAGCCGGCGTGGACAGCAAGGTCGAGACCTATCCCGCCCATCATGGCTGGGTGCCTGCCGACATGCCCGCTCACAATCCTGCCGAGGCCGAGCATCACTGGCAGACTCTGGTGCCGCTGATGGAAGGCTTGCGGCCCTAATCTTTCAAGCCGAGCCGGTCGCGCAGAGCCCAGAGCGGCAGGTAGGGCCGTGCTAGCGCCTTGTCGATGGCATAAGCCCACCAGCCCGGCCCGGTGGGCAGATAGAGCCGCAAGGGAACACCGTGTTGCCGCGCCACCGCCTCGGTGCGGCGGTGCGGCAGGCCGCGCAATTGCTCCAGCAGGCAGGGCGTACCCGCAGCGATCAGCAGATCGAGCGCCTGCGCCGCCAGCGCCGGATCATGGGTCGCCACCACCACCGGCGCCGCGCGACCGGCCAGACCACGCACCAGATCGAGATAGGCCACGTCCGGATCAGCAGGATCGCCCTGCGGATCGGCCCACTCCCCCTTGACGATCCGCAGGCTCAGCGGCTGATCACGCAGCCTTGCGGCATCCTGAGCGCTACGCCGCCAACGTGCGGGAAGCGCACAGCCGACAGAGGGATGCAGCGCCATGGCCTGCTCCACCAGCGCCAGCGTGGCATCGGCCAGCGCCGGGCCATGGGCATCGAAAAGCAGCGGCACACCGGCCTGAGCCGCCGCCTCGGCCAGTGTGGCGATGCGCGCTTCACTCAGCCCCAGAGCGGGCGCTTTCACGGCCAGCACAGCATCCTGACCCGCCAATGCCGCAACCAGCGCCAGATGGCCCGCCAGCACACCATCGGCATCTTCAGCGCCGGGGAACCAGCCAAAGCTCGTCGCCCGGCCCCGCGCCTGCCAGAGCCGCGCCTGCTGCCCCGCCCAGACCGCATCGGGCGCGGGCAGATGGCGCCCGAGCAGACCCGGCAAGGCATAGCGGGCATCCCTGAGGCGACTGCGGAGACTCACATTCCTGAGGCTTTGCGCTTTGGCCGTCTCAACCGCCACCTCAGCCATTCCACACCATCCTGCGCCAACGCCAGAGCGCCGCGCGGGTTGAAGGGATAGGTCCGCACCCGCACACACTCATGGCTTTCGCGGGTCCAGAAATCGGCGATCCAGGGTTCGGCCTCGCCCAGCAGCTCATAGGCCTCAAGCCCGGCGCGCGCGGCGTGGCGCAGGCTGTGCAGCATCAGCAGATTGCCCGGTGAACAGCTGCGATAGGCCTCATCATAGCCGATCTTGAAGAGCCAGTAACGGTTGAGGCTGACCACCGCCAATTGCATCGCCACCGCCTTGTGACCGATGCGCAGAAAGGCGATGCGCAAGCTCCCCTCCTCGCAGGCATGGCGGAACCAGGCGCGGGCAAAGGCCTCTTTGGCCGGGTCGCAGGCGATGGCGCTGCCCGCCGCGCGCTTCCAGCTGTTCATCTCCACCGCGATAGCTTCATCGAACAGCGTGTCGAATTCGCCGGGGTCGGGCGCGATGATTTCATGGAAGACCGCGCCCATGGCGGCGGCACGGCGCTCGGCCCGGCGGAAATCGGAGCGGCGCCCGGCGTTGAGGAAGCTCTCGCCCTGCCCCCAGCCCGCATCGAGCGGAATGGTCGGGCAACCGCGCGCCGGGCGCACCGAGACCAGCCCGCGCCCGCGCATCGCCTCATGCAGGGCCGGGATCAGCAGCGAAGAGGCCGGAATGCGATCCAGACACAGCGCATGGGGATCGCGCGCCAGAACCTGTGCCAGCAGAGTGGCGCCCCGCTCGCCCGCGCACAGGGCATCGCCGGGCTCGAAGACCTCACGCGCGCCCGCCAGACGCCAGCGGGCAGCATAGGATTGTGCGCGGCACAGCGGGATCAGCGCCTCGATTCCGCCCTCGCCGCGCCCGAGGAAGACCGCGATGTTCACCCCCGCCAGCAGGCTGCGGGCCAGCGCCGCGATAAAGCCCAGAGTCTGAGTCGGCAGGCTGGCGTGGCGCTCCAGATTCAGCCAGGCGTCGGCCAGCAGATACCCCGCCTCGAAGCGCTGGAAATCCAGCGCCACCCCGCTTTCGGGGCGCGGATCAGGCTCGGCAAGACTGGTCGGCATGTTGAAACTCTGGTGTCCCACGAAAGCTGCCCTTTCACGGGGCGCTTTACAAGGTAATCCCTAAGGATTGCCTGCCCTCGCGCAGCCTATTGGTCCTCCGCAAGATAGGGCGCGCGCTTGGGCAGGGCCCAGCTGACCAGCACGACCAGCACCATCACTGCGGTGACATACCAGTAAAACGCACCTTCATGGCCGATGGATTTGGTCCAGAGCGCGACATATTCCGCCGAGCCGCCAAACACCGCATTGGCCAGAGCATAGGCAAAGCCCACGCCCAGCGCGCGCACCTGTGTGGGAAACAGCTCGGCCTTGATGATGCCGGAAATCGAGGTGTAGAAGCTGATCAGCGCCAGCGCCGAGGTGATCAGCAGGCCGGCCTCCAGCGGGCTTTTGGCGCCATGCAGCAGGGTGATCACCGGCACCGTCAGCACCACGCCGCCGATGCTGAAGATCAGCATGTTGCTGCGCCGCCCGATCCTGTCCGACAGGGCGCCCATCACCGGCTGCAGGCACATGAAGACAAACAGGCAGACCGTCATGATGCTGCTGGAGGTGGCGATGCTCATGCCCGAGGAGTTCACCAGAAACTTCTGCATATAGGTGGTGAAAGTGTAGAACAGCAGCGATCCGCCCGCCGTAAAGCCCAGCACCGAGAGGAAAGCGCGCGGATAGCGCTCCATCAGGGCGATCAGGCTGCCGGCCTCCTGACTTTCGCGCGCCTCATGCCCGGCGGTTTCCTGCAAGCGCAGGCGGGCGATCAAAGCGCCCAGCGCCGCCAGCGCGCCGATCACGAAAGGAATGCGCCAGGCCCAGGCCTTCAGCTCGGCCTCGGGGAAAATCTGCTGCAGCCCCACCACCACCAGCGAGGCCAGCAACTGCCCGCCGATCAGCGTGACATATTGGAACGACGACAAAAACCCGCGCCGCCCCGCCATCGAGACCTCGCTCATATAGGTGGCCGCCGTGCCATATTCGCCGCCCAGCGCAAAACCCTGCACCAGCCGCGCCACCATCAGCAACCCCGGCGCCCAGACGCCGATCTGGGCCTAGGTGGGCAAAGAGGCGATGCCCAAGGACCCGGCACACATCGTGAGCACCGAGGCGATCAGCGCGCCGCGCCGCCCATGCCGGTCGGCCATGCGCCCGAAGAACCAGCCGCCGACCGGGCGCGCCAGAAAGCCCGCCGCGAAGAGCCCCGCGGTGTTGAGCAATTGCGTGGTCAGATCCGCAGCCGGGAAGAAGGCCTTGGCAAAATAGATCGAGCAGAAGGAATAGATATAGAAATCAAACCATTCGACCAGATTTCCGCTGGATGCCGCGATGATCGCGCCGATCTTCGCCCGCGTGCTCTGGTCGGTCATGGCAACCATGATGGTCTCGCTTCCTCGCATGGCCCGGCACCTTGCCCTTTGCCCTGTGGCGGACCTTGTGCGTCAGGCGGGC
The DNA here is from genome assembly GCF_017163935.1 of Novosphingobium terrae. Lineage (NCBI taxonomy): Bacteria > Pseudomonadati > Pseudomonadota > Alphaproteobacteria > Sphingomonadales > Sphingomonadaceae > Novosphingobium > Novosphingobium terrae. Next base: position 3,504,817 of record NZ_JABVZR010000001.1, read on the forward strand.
GGTCAGCACAACCGGCAGCTTGCCCCTTGCTGATCATTGGCTTGCTCGACCAAAGCCGTCTTCGTGCGCGGCAAAAAACCGTGTATGACAAGCCGATGACCGGCCAGATTCACGAGTCACCAACGCCCATCGCTCGGTCGCGCCCCGCGCGCTCGACCCCGATCGAACGCGCGCTGCCCGCCGCCCTGCCCCGGCGCCGCGATGCCGTGCAAAGGCGTGAGGCGCTGCTCAATGCGGCGGCGGCCTGTTTCGAAACGCGCGGCTATTCGGTGCCGCTGGAGGAAATCGCCGATCTGGCGGGGGTCGGGCGCGGCACGCTCTATCGCAATTTTCGGGATCGCGTGGCGCTGGCCCTGGCCATTTTCGAGCGCGAGATCGACGAGCTGAACCCCGATCATGAGCGCAATCTGCCGCTGGATCAGGCCTTGCGCTCCATGGTGTTTCGCGGCGCGCGCATGTCCTCGCTCTTCACCCGCATGGCCGCCGAGGTGGATCTGACCGAAGCCCAGCTCGCCGATTTCAAGGCGCTGGGCCAGCGCGCGCAGGTGGCGATGGAGCCGCTGGTCAGCCGGGCCCATGCCGCAGGGCAGCTGCGCAAGGACATCGGCCCCGCCGAGGTGCTGACCGCCGTCCGCATGCTGAGCGCCCTGTGCAAGACGGTCAAATCCGACGAGGACACCACAGCCCATATCGATATGGGCCTCTCGCTGCTGATGGGTGGGCTGGCGCCGCGCTAAGGCGGCTTATTCGTGCCAGCCTAAACCCAGCGCCTTGTTCACCGCGATAAAGTCCAGCGTCAGATCGGCATTGGCCTGAGCCAGCGACAGGCTGGCCTGAAGCCGGGCATTCTCGCGCCCGATCTGCTCCAGCCCGGAGGCCGTGCCCGCCGCGAAACGCTGGGCACCCAGGGCTTCGTCGCGCTGTGCCGCTGCCTCGCCCTGCGCCAGATGCGCCAGACGCGTGCGCGCCGCGCCGAAGCGGGAGAGGCTGCTTTCGGCATCCTCCAGCGCTTTGAGCACCGCGCTGCGGTATTGCGCCTCGGCCGTGTCGCGCTGGGCTTCGGACTGGCGCAGCACGGCATGGGCCTTGCCCCAATCCAGCCCGGACCATTTGAGCTGAGGCAGCAGGCCCCATGCGCCCATCGAGGGATCGACCAGATCGCCCAGCTTGCTACCGCCCAGACCCAGAATGCCGGTAAAGCTGATGTTGGGCAGCAGCTTGGCCTTGCTGACGCCGATCTGCGCCGTGCTGGCGGCCAGCGCCCTTTCGGCCACGCGAATATCGGGCCGCTGGGCAATCAGCCGCGCCGGATCGCCAATGGCCACCTGAGCAGGCAGCGTGGGGATCGGCTGCGCAGCGCCAAGCTGGCTGTCCAGAGCGCCGGGCGCCTGCCCCGTCAGCACGGCCAGCTGGTTCATCGCCACCTCGGCCTGAGCCTGCAAGGGCGCGCCCTGTGCCAGCGTCGATTGCAGATCGGCCTGAGCACGCTCCACATCCTGCTGCGTGGCGGTGCCCGCGCTCTGACGCTGCTTGGTCAGATCCAGCGCATGGCTCTGGCGCTCGGCCAGCGTGGTGAGCAGCGCCTTGCGGGTCTGGGCATCGCGCAGGTTGACATAGGCCTGCGCGACCTGTGCCGAAAGGCTGACCTGCGTATCGGCAAGGCTGGCCTGTCGCTGGCCGATGGTGGCGCGCGCGGCTTCGTTGTTGCGGCGGTCCGCGCCCCACAGATCAGGCTCCCACGAGGCGGTGGCGCCCAGATTGTAGAAGGTGAAATTGGTGCGGTCGCCGCTGCCGCTGATCGGCGGAATGTCGAGATGCGCCGCCATAAAGCTGGGCGCCAGCGTGGGCAGGCCCGCCGCCTGACGCTGGCGCAGAATGGCGCTCGCCTCGCGGATGCGCGCCTGCGCCTCGTCGATGGAGGGGTTATGCGCCAGCGCGGCGTCGATCAGCGCGGAGAGCTGGGCGTCGTTGAGCGGCTCCCACCAGCGGGCGAGAGCCGGGCCATTGGTCACTGCATCGGCGCCACGCGCAAAGGCAGGGTTGGCCAGAGCGGCAGAGCCTTTGGGCGGCCCGGCGTAGTTCGGCCCCACAGTGCAAGCAGCCAGCCCCAGCGGCAGAACCATGGCGAAAGGAAGGAAACGCATCGTCATCTTGGGGCCTCAATGCATCGGCGCGCTGGGCGCGGCATCGCTGGGGAAAGGGCGAAGGAACAGGACCAGCGGCAGCACGATCAGCGTGCCCATGCCCATGATCCAGAAGATATCGTTGAAGGTCATCACCAGCGCCTGCTGCTCGATCTGCTGCTCCAGCTGGGGCGCGGCACGGATGATCCCGCCCAGCGAGGCCACCTTGGCCTGCACCAGATGGCCATTGGCGTTGAGCGTTTCCTCAATGCGACGGGCGTGGAACCACGAGCGCTGATCCTGCACGATGGCGATGCCCGCCAGCGCGAAGCTGCCCCCCAGATTACGGAAAGCATTGAAAAGCCCCGAGGCATCGCCCGAATCCTCACGCGAGACCGACCGCACACAGGCCTGACTCAGGAACAGCATGCCCAGAATCTGCCCGACACCGCGCATCAGCTGCGAAGCGACGAAATCCCCGCCATCCGAAACAGCCGTCAGATCCGTATCGAACAGTGCCGAGGTGCCCATGATCAGCAGCCCCGCGGCCACCGCGATCCGCACATCGATGCGCTTCAACAGGATCGGCACGATCGCCATCATAAACAGGCTGGGAATGCCCGAAAGCAGCACGATCTTGCCCGATTGCAAGGCATTGTACCCCGCGATCAGCGCCAGAAACTGCGGGATCGCATAGGATGTGCCATAGAGCACGATCCCCAGCACAATGCCCATCATCGCCACCGCGCCGAACTGCCGGTCGGCCAGCAGGCGCAGCTTGATGACGGGGCGTTTCGCGGTGAACTGCCCGACGGCAATGCTCACGAAGCCCAGCCCCGACACCAACGCCATATAACGGATCAGATCGGAGGCGAACCATTGCTCACGCTGGCCTTCTTCCAGCAGCACGGTCAGCCCGCCCAGCCCCAGCGCCAGCCCGATGATGCCGAACCAGTCGGCCTCCTTGAACTGGTTGAGGTGGCTCTTTTCATGCGGCAGGCCGATGATCAGCAGCGCCAGCAGCGCGATGCACACCGGCAGATTGAGGAAAAAGGCATAGTGCCAGCTGACATTCTCGGTCAGCCAGCCGCCGATCAGCGGGCCCATCACCGGGCCCATCACGGCGGTCACTCCGAAGGCGGCGATGCCGATGGGTTGCTGGCTGCGTGGCAATCGCATGGCGATGATGGTCTGCGCGGTGGGGATCAGCGCCCCGCCGGTAAAGCCCTGCCCCACGCGGCCGATGATCATCTGCGGCAGCGTGCCCGCCATGCCGCACAGCATCGAAAACAACGTAAACAGGCTGGCCGCGATCAGCAGAAAGGTGCGCAGGCCCAGCACCCGCTGAAACCATGCGGCCAGCGGGATGATGACGATTTCGGCCACCAGATAGCTGGTGGCGACCCAGGTGCCCTCGGTGCCGGATGCGCCGATCTCGCCCTGAATGGTGGGCAGGGCGGAGTTGACGATCGAAATGTCGAGCGTCGCCATCAGCGCGCCCAGCGTGCCCGCCGCCACGGCGAGCCATGCGGTCAGATCCGCCTTTTCGGGCGGGGGCGGAGGATGGGGCAGATCGCCGGCCATGGCCTTAGTGCGCCTCATCCTTGGCGGATTTGGTGTTGACGATCGTGGTCACAGACAGGCCCGGCACCAGCAGGCGGCGCGTGGCGGCATCGGCATCGATGCGGATGCGCACCGGCACGCGCTGGACGATCTTGGTGAAGTTGCCGGTCGCATTGCTGGGCGGGATCAGCGAGAATTGCGCCCCCGTGCCCGGCGCCATGCTCTCCACCGTGCCATTGACGGCGCGGCCACCCAGAGCATCGACCTTGATCTTCACCGGCTGACCGGGGCGCATCAGCTCAAGCTGGGTTTCCTTGAAATTGGCGGTGACATAGATTTTGCTCAGCGGCACCAGCGTCATCAGGCGCGTGCCCGCCTGCACATATTGGCCCGGGGTGACGCTCTTGTCACCGATGCGGCCATCCTCGCTGGCGCGGATCAGCGTGGCGTCGACATCGACATTCGCCGCCGCCAACTGAGCCTTGCCGCCCGCGCCCTGCGCCTTGGCCTGCTCGATCTGGGCCTGAAGCGAGGTGATCTTGCGCTGCTGGCCAAGGATCGCGGCCTGCTGCGCGCGCACCTGAGCCGCCGACTGCTGGGCATTGCTGCGCAGCTGCGCCAGCTGCTGGCCCTGCTCGGCCCCGCTGGCGACCAGCGGCGTATAGCGGCGCACCTGCTCGGCATCATAGGCGGCCTTGGCCTGCGCCACGACAAGCTGGGCGCGCGACTGCTCGATGGCGGCTTCCTGCTCGCCGATCCCGGCCTTGGCATTGGCGACCAGCGCATCAGCCACCTCGATCTGCGCCGAGGCCTGCGAGGATTTCGCCTGGAAATCGCGGGCATCGATGCGCACCAGCGGCGTGCCAGCCTTCACATCCTGATTGTCCGTCACCAGCACCTGAGCGACGTAACCGGCGATCCGCGGCGAAACGACCACCGAATCGACCTGAATCGTCGCATCATTGGTGTCTTCGAGATATTTGCCGGTGGTCTCATAATTGATCAGCCACCAGCCGCCGACGACCAGCGCCGTCACGCCCAGAACCGAGAGAACCAGCCGGGTACGACGCTTCTTGGCGGGGCTATCGGCCTCCTCGGGCATGGATTCCGGGGCGGGGGAGGAAGACTCGCTCATCGCTCTCTCTCATCTTTTGGCAGCAGTGTGGCAGGCCGTATCCGTCGGCCACGGGCACCCGCCGGAGCGGTTGACTGGACGCCCTCATAAACGGACACTTTGTCCGCTTCCACCAAAAAATGCATAGACCCGCGAAAATGAGCGGCGTGCAGGCACAAGGGTTCTGCAGGGAGGAGGCTCCCTGTTCAAACCTTTATGCCGTTGTTTTGATCCCGCGCAGGAGCCGTGGTCAGCCCTGCGCCTCGGCCAGTTCACGCGCCAGCAGGGCAACCAGCTCGGCAGCGGGCAAGGCCCGGGCCAGCGGAGCCCCCTGCCCGGCCCATTGCGCGGCAAAGCCGGTTTCGCCCTTGGCCTTGGCGGCGGCGTTCAGCGCCTTTCCGGCGTCATAGGTGCGGGGGTAGTCGGGGGGCTGCAGCCCGCCCAGCGCAGCTTCCAGAGCGGTAAAGCGATTGGGCAGGCTGCGCGCGATGCGGCCCGAAATCAGTTTCGTGAACGCAGTATGCCCCGCCCCCGGCCCGGCCAGAGCCGCCCGGAAGGCCGCATCGGCAGCGCTTTCCGGGCAGGGCACAAAGGCGGTGCCCAGTTGCGCAGCAACGGCGCCCAGCTTCAGCGCGGCGGCGATCCCCGCGCCATCCATGATCCCGCCCGCGGCGATCACCGGCAGGCGGCCCTGCTTCACCAGCAGGCGGGTGAGCGCCAGCGTGCCCAGCCGGTCGTCTGGCGCTTCGGGATCGAAGATACCGCGATGCCCGCCCGCCTCGATGCCCTGCGCCACCACGGCGTCCACACCGGCATCGGCCACCGTCAGAGCCTCGGCAGGGCTGGTGGCGCAGGCCAGCAGCACAATGCCTGCGCCCTTCAGCGCCGCAATCGCTTCCGCCGAGGGCAGGCCGAAATGGAAGCTGACCACCGCCGGGCGCGCCTCCAGCAACAGGGCCAGCATCGCCGGATCATCGGCAAAGCTGGTGTAGATGGTGGAAAGCTGCGCAGGTGGCTGAGCGCCGAATTCCGCGAAAACGGGAGTCAGGGCCTCCAGCCATGCGGCTTCGCGCACAGGATCTGCCTGAGGCGTGGCGTGGACGAAGAGATTGACGTTGAAAGCCCTGTCCGTCAGCGCACGCGTCTTGGCGATCATCGTTCTGGCGCCCGCCGCATCCGTCGCGCCCACCGCGATCGAGCCCAGAGCGCCTGCATGGCTCACCGCCGCTGCCAGTTCAGGCGTGGAGACGCCCGCCATCGGCGCCTGCACCAGGGGAAGCGTGACACCAAGCTGATCGAGAAGACTCATGGGCCATCCTTTCACGTCTCTCCCCCGTTCAGCGAACCTAACCCGCCCCCTCCCCGGCGACAATCGCCACGCTATGGCACCATGGTCCTATGTGCTTGGCGGCCTGTTAACCTTCTTTCGGCTAGAGCAGCGCCATGCCCTTCCCCGCCCTTTCCCGCCGCTGCTGGGCCGTGTTTGCATGGCTGCTGCTGGTCGCGCTGGTGACGCGGGCCTCGGTGCTGGGCGATGTCAGCTATTTCAACGATGAGTCCTTCTATCGCCTCGCCGGGCTGAGGCTGCATGAGGGCCTGCTGCCCTATGCCGATGTGTGGGACCGCAAGGGGCCCGGCCTGTTCCTGCTGTGGTGGCTGATCACCTTTCTGCCGGGCGGAGTGCTGGCCTATCAGTTGCTGGCCTGCCTTGTAACAGCGCTGACCGCCGCTGTGGCCACAACCATCACCCGCCGCTTTGCCGGCGAACAGGGCGCGGTGCTGGCGGGCACGGCCTATCTGGTCAGCCTGCCGCTGTTTGGCGGCGCGGGCGGGCAGAGCCCGGTGTTCTACAACCTTCTGACCGCGCTGGCGGCATGGCTGCTGCTGCGCGCCGGGCCAGCCATGGCGCAAGGCCGGATGCCGCGCGGCGTGATCGGCGCAATGCTTCTGGCCGGGCTGGCGATCAGCTTCAAGCAGACCGCCGCCTTCGAGGGCGCCTTTTTCGGCCTCTGGGCGCTGGCCGCCATGGCGCGGGGTGGCGCCTCCCTTGCGCGACTGGCTGGCAGGGCCGCGCTGATGGTGGCCGCCGGGCTGGCGCCACTGGCGCTGGCCGGAGCCTTTTTTGTGGCGCGCGGCCATGGCGCCGAATTCTGGCACGCCATGGTCACCGCCAATCTGGCCAAGCATTACGATCTTTTCGACGATTACTGGCATCGCTTCTGGGTGCTGGTGCTGGCCGCCGCACCCTTGCTGATTGCCGCCCTCTGCGGGCTGCTGTGGCGTGACAAGGCCCAGAGCGCGGGGCGCAGCTTTATGGCGCTGTGGCTGGTGGCGGCGTTGGCGGGCGTGCTGGTGCTGCCCAACCTCTATGAGCATTACCTGCTGCCGCTGATGCTGCCACTCAGCATCACCGCAGGCTTCGCACTCAATCGCGGCGCGGCAGGAAGGATCGGCGTGGTGGCTGTGCTGGGCTTCTATGTGGCCACCAGCACGATCCCCGATTTCGCCACCCGCCATGCCGCCAGCGCAAGGGTCAAGGCGCTGGCCGAAGCCATCGATGCGCGGCAGGCCCATCCGCGCCTGCTGGTCTATGAGGGGCCGATGTCGCTCTATGCGCTGGTGCGGGGGCCGGATGCCGTGCCGCCCAGCCCGCTGCTCGACAATTTCCACCTCTATTTCCCCGGTGAGGACAACACCAGCCACCTCGACACCGCCGCCGAAATGCGCCGCATTCTGGACTGGCATCCCAGCGTGGTGGTGGCCGGCACCGCCATGGGCGCGCGCAATGAGAACCAGCGCACCCGCCCGCTGGTCGATGCCTATCTGGCGCAGCATTGCAGGCCATGGCGCAGGCTGGACTATACCGAGATGAACGGCACGATGAAGGCCATGGCCTATCTCTGCGAGGGTTAGGGGCCGCTTCAATTCCGGCAGGTTTCACGCTATGGGCGCGGCCATGCAAGCCGATCCCACCCCTCTTTGCCCCCCATCCCTCTGCGTTGCGGCGCTCTACCAGTTCGCGCCCTTTGCCGATTGCGCCGCTCTGCGCGCGCCCTTGCAGGCGCTGTGCGACGAAGAGGGCATCAAGGGCACGCTGCTGCTGGCGCCCGAGGGGATCAACGGCACCGTCGCGGGCACGGATCAAAGCATCGCCCGCCTGATTCAGCATATCCGCGCCCTGCCCGGATGCGCCGGGCTGGATGTGAAATTCTCGACCGCGCCCGCCATGCCCTTCCACCGCATGAAGGTGCGCATCAAGCGCGAGATCGTCACCATGGGCCAGCCGGACATCGACCCGCTGGCCAGCGTCGGCACCTATGTCGAGCCGCAGGACTGGAACGCGCTGATCGCCGATCCCGACACCATCGTGATCGACACGCGCAATGATTACGAAGTGGCCGTGGGCACTTTCGCGGGCGCCATCGATCCGCAGACCCGCAGCTTCAGCGAATTCCCCGCATGGTTCCGGGAGCAGCGTGAAGCCCTATTGGGTGCGGGCAAGCCCCCCAAAGTGGCGATGTTCTGCACCGGCGGCATCCGCTGCGAGAAATCCACCGCCTTCCTCAAGGCCGAGGGCGTGGAAGAGGTCTATCACCTCAAGGGCGGCATCCTCAACTATCTGGAAAAGGTGCCCGAGGCCGACAGCCTGTGGCAGGGCGAATGCTTCGTCTTCGACCAGCGCGTCACCATCGGCCACGGTCTGGCGCAGGGCAGCCATCTGCTGTGCCACGCCTGCCGCCGCCCGATCACCGAGGCCGACACCGCCTCGCCGCTCTATGAGGAAGGCGTGAGCTGCCCGGCCTGCCACGGCGAGCGCACCGATGCCCAGCGTGCCTCCTATCGCGAAAGGCACCGGCAGGAAGCGCTGGCCGCCCGGCGCGGCGAGGCCCATCTGGGCGCGCGGCACGATCTTGACCGCGAGGCCCGTCACGCAACCGACATGCCCTCCTGATAGCCCTTAACGCCTGAGTCCGCAAAAAGTGGATGGCCGGATCGCGCTCTGGTGCGTTCCTCTCCCTGTGTGTGCGGCAAGGGTGTCCACGGCAAGGAGCAACAGGCATGAGCATCGAACACAAGGTGGCGGTTCTGATCGGCAGCCTTCGCAAGGAATCGATCAACCGCAAGCTGGCCCACGCCCTGATCGAGCTGGCGCCCGCCGAACTGAAGCTCTCCATCGTGGAGATCGGCGATCTGCCGCTCTACAATCAGGATCTGGACGACACGCCTCCCGAACAATGGGTGCGTTTCCGCGACGAGATCGCCGCTGCCCGCGCCGTGCTTTTCGTGACGCCGGAATACAACCGCTCGGTGCCCGGCGTTTTGAAGAATGCCATCGACATCGGCTCGCGCCCCTATGGGCATAGCGTGTGGAACGGCAAGCCCGGCGCGGTGATCAGCGCCTCGCCCGGCGGCATCGGCGGCTTTGGCGCCAACCATCACCTGCGCCAGTCGCTGGTCTTCCTCAACGTGCCCACCATGCAGCAGCCCGAGGCCTATCTGGGCCATGCCGACCAGCTGCTCGACGCCGAGGGCAAGGTCAGCAGCGAGGGCAACCGCAAGTTCCTCACCAGCATCATCGAGGCCTTCGCGCATTGGGTGGATATCCACCACTACTGACGCGCGGATATTCACCACCACTGACCGGAACAAGCGGGGCCGATGGCTCGTTGTCTTTGCATAAGGCGCGGTATGTGACCGCGATGCCCCTTACCGCCATAAAAAAGGGAATGAGCCATGCCCCGCCAGATCGACCCGACCGAAGAAGACAACAGCGAACAGCGCGATGAGGGCCAGGCGCAGGATGTCGCCGGGGACGCCCTCGACCGCCAGACCGGCCTCTATGAGGACAGCGACAAGGACGATGACAGCGATCCCACCGAGATCCTGCCCGATGACGTCCCCGATCTGATCGACACCATGAACCAGATGATCCGCAGCGGCCAGATCGACAATGGCGCCTATGCCGGTGAGCCTGTCCATGACGATGAGGAAGGCTTTCTGGGCGATACCGACAGTGATGAGGATGACGAATAGGATTTGAAAAGAAGAGGATATGCGAGGGGGTTACCCCCTCGCGCTCCCGTTCTTGTCTGCCTTGTTCGCAAACGATCTGTGGCGCGGGTTATGGCGTCCGCTCTCACACCACGCTGTTGAGAAAACTCGCAAGAATGCGATGGTAATCGGCGGGTTGCTCCAGTTCGATCAGCTCGCCGGCTTCCGGCATGACGACCAGTCTGGCGCCGGCAATCGCCGCAGCCATCTCTTCGGACAGAGGCAGCGGCGTGCAGTGATTCTGCTCTCCGCACAGCACCAGTGTCGGCACCGTGATCCTGCCAAGGTCCGGCAACGTGTCATGCGCGGCGATCATATCGATCCGCTTGAGCGCAATGGCCCGATCCTCCGCGCTGGCGGGATGAGAGGCGGCCTTGTCGATCCATGTCTGGACCGCCTCCGGCTGTTCACGGGTGTAGCGCGGCGAGAAGAGGAACAGCGAATAACCCGCCAGAAGCGAGGGCCTGTCCCATGTGGCAGCCATCCTGCCGCGAATGGCAAATTGCCGATGCATGTAGGCATCGAAGCGGGCGAAAGAGGAAGACAGCACCAGCGATGCCACCGCTTCAGGGTGATCAAGCGCCATATGCTGCGCGATCGCACCGCCGGTGGAGGCCCCCACCACATGAACCGGCCCCAGCCCCAGATGATGAAGCAGCCCCGCCATATCCGCGGCCAATTGCCGGGTGGTATAGCCATCAGCAGCCCGTGAACTGCGCCCGGTGCCACGCTGATCGGGCAAGATCACATGGAATTCGCGAGCCAGACGCTCGACCTGACAGCCCCAGCTCGCGCCCGTTCCGCCAAGCCCAGAAATCAGGAGGACAGGCGGTCGATCGGCCTGCCCATGCAGCTCATAATATTGGTCAAAGCCCTGGATGTTCACTGTCGGCACGATCTTGCTCCCGAAACTGGCGGATGGGTGGAGCGAAGGCGCGAAAGGGGCCAGCCCTCGCTTGCCCTTTCCGCCTTTGCGGCTATATACTTCGATTATCGAATCAATATAGTTCGGATATCGAAGCAATATGCCCCTGTCAAGCGACCGCATGTCCCGCTACATCCCCGCCATCCAGCTTTTCGCCGCGCGTCTGGTGCTGTTCCATCAGAAGGTTGCGGAACGCCTTGGGCTGACCGCGACCGAGTTCAAGGCGCTGCGCCTGCTTGAACTGCTGGGCCCGCTCACGCTGACCCAATTGGCAGAAGAGGCGGGGCTCGGGCTGGGCACGATGAGCGGATTGGTGGACAAATTCGTGGCCGAGGGCCTTGTCCTTCGCGAGAAGGATCAGGCCGACCGGCGACGCACGCTGCTGTCCATCACGCAGCGCGGAACGGGCGACGCCGGCCAATTCTACCAGGATCAGAGCGCGGCCATGGCAAACCTGCTGGAAGGCTATGAAGACAGCGACTTCGAAACGATCATGGCCTTCCTGACGCAGACCAGCGCAACCCTGGCCCTCTCGACCAAGACTTTGGATTAAAAAGGGATTGCAAAGGGTGATAACCCTTTGCCCGCCGGAGGCCTCTTACTTCACACCGGGCAGAGCCAGACGAATGGTTGCCACCATCCCCCCGCAACTGCGGTTCTCCAAGGCAACCTCGGCACGAAACAGCTTGGCCTGAGCCCGCGCAATCGTCAGCCCCAGACCGGTGCCCCCCGTGGCGCGCGACCGGCTCTGCTCCCCGCGCGCGAAGGGCTGGAACATGCGCTCCAGATCCTCGGGCGGGATGCCGGGACCTTCGTCGGAGATGCGGATCTCCAGCTGATCCGGCGTGGCGATGCAGTCGATCCGCGCCGATCCGCCATAGTTCACGGCATTCTCGACCAGATTGGTGACACAGCGGGTCATGGCATCGATCTTGATCGGGATCGCCAGCCCGCAGGTCTTGCCGATCTCCACCTCGGCGCCCAGCTCCATGGCATCCTCGGCGATGCTGGCCAGCAGGGAGTCAATGTCCACGGTGGACCATGGCTCGCGATTGTCGGAGCTGCGCGCCAGATCGAGCCCGTCGCGCACGATGGACTGCATAATGGCCAGATCGGCGCTAAGCTGCGCGCGGATCGCCGGGTCGCTCACCTCGTCCAGCCGCAGTTGCAGGCGGGTGAGCGGAGTCTGCAGATCGTGGCTGATCGCGGCCAGCATGCCGGTGCGCTCACGATGCCCCTCGCTGACGCGCTGCTGCATCAGGTTGAAGGTGGCGATGGCAGTGCGCACCTCGCTGGGGCCGGTTTCGGCGAGCAGATGCGGCTCCTCGCCCAGCGAGAAGGCCTCGGTGGCGCTGGTCAGCTGGCGCAGCGGGCGGATGGCGACATAGGCCGCCAGCGTGGCCAGCAAAGCGCTCAGCACCACGATCAGCACCAGATAGAGCGGATCATACAGCGTCTGGCTGACGTTGAGATAGCGCGGCAACACCACGGCCAGCATGCGCGGATGGCCGCGCGGATCGTCAAAGCGCACCAGCCAGCAGGTGGGCACACCGGGCCAGACGAATTGCATCTCGGGATCGTTGCGGTTGCGCGGGAAGCAATATTCATTGGGCTTGGCCTGCGCCAGAGCATGGGCGCGGGGCCCCAGCCGCGCGACCAGCAACTGGGTGAGCCGGGGACTGGGCCGGTCAATGGTCCAACCGGGCTGGGAGGTCAGAATATGCCGGACCAGACCGGCTTCCAGCAGCTTTTCGGTCACCTCGGGCCGGGCGCCCAGCTGGTTGGAGATATCCTCCACCGTGGAGGCGACGCTGGCCATGCGCAGATCGTTGAGGTTGCGGCGATGCGCCTCCTGCGCCACCATCAGCGCGGCGGTGGCCACCAGCGCCATGCCGCCCGTCAGCAGCAGCACCATGCGCCCCGCCAGAGAGGCCCAGAGGCGCGAAGCCCAGAAGCGAGACCTGCTCAGGCCCATTCAAAGCTGACGGTGCTGGCGAAGACATAGCCCTCATTGCGCACGGTGACGATCAGGCCTTCGTCCGCCCCTGCCGCCACCAGCTTCTGGCGCAAGCGGCTGATCTGCAGCACGATGGAGCGGTCCACCGCCACCGTCGCCTTGCGCTCGGGCAGCAGCAGTTCTTTGGAAAGCACCCGGTTGGGCATCTCGATAAAGCGTTCGAGCAGGCGGAATTCGGCCGAAGACAGGATCACCAGATGACCATCGGGCGCCACCAGCCGCCGCCCGATCAGATCGAGCCGCCACTCCCCAAAAATCGCATAGCGCGCCCCGCGCGGGCGCCCGGCAGGCATGGCGGCGAAACGGTGCAGCAGCTTGCGCACGCGGGCCAGCAATTCACGGAAATCGAAGGGCTTGGTCAAATAATCATCGGCGCCCAGTTCGAGGCCCAGCACGCGATCACTGGTGCTGTCACGCGCCGTCACCATGATGATCGCCCCGGCAAAACCCTGCGCACGCAATTGCGCGCAGAGCGCCAGCCCATCGCCATCGGGCAGGTTCAGATCCAGCACGATCAGGTCGATCTGCTGGCTGCCCACGATCTGGCGCACCTGCGCCACATTGCCCGCCGTGCTGACATGGAAATGCTCACGCCCGAAGCGCTGGGCCATCATCCCGCGAATATCCTCATCGTCATCGGCGACGAGGATGCTCTCTCCCTGTTGTTCGGCACCTTCCTGCATGCTTGGCCTATAACCTGCTCACGCCAAGCCTGTCACGCTGCGCCCCCGGCTTTGAGATGTTTTGAGACATTTCAAGATGCGCCGCAATGCTTCGAGACGCGCTGATCCTAGGCCCCGCCCGCCCCGAGGCCTAGCCTGACGGCACGATGACAAAGCCACACCTCTGCCCCAGCCGCCTGATCCCGGGAGCCCGCGCATGACCGACACTAGCGAAGCCCCCTCCTCCCAGAAGCGCCAGCGCCGCATCATCTTCGGCGCGCTGGGCGTGGTGGCGCTTGGCCTGCTGGGCTGGGGCGTCTTCCACAAGAAGGCCGACGCGCCCAAGCCCGCCGCCGCCATCCCCGTCACGGCGGAGAAGGCCGTGGTGCGCGATATGGCGATCAACATCGCGGCGCTGGGCGCGGCGCAGGCCTGGACCAGCGACACGATCTTCGCGCAGGTCAGCGGCCGGCTGCTGAAGGTGAACTTCACCGAAGGCACGATGGTGCAAAAGGGCCAGGTGCTGGCCGAGGTCGACCCTGCTCCCTATCAGGCCGTGCTGACCCAGGCCCTGGGCACGCTGCACCGCGACGAGGCCATTCTGGCCGGCGCCCAGCGCGACCTCACCCGCTATCAGCATCTGGTCGCCACGGAATCCATCGCCCGCCAGACCGCCGAGGATCAGGCCGCCACCGTCGCGCAGGACAAGGGCACGGTGGAGTATGACAAGGGCGTGGTCGCCGCCGCGCAGGTCAATCTGCGCTGGTGCCATATCGTCTCTCCGGTCACGGGCCGGGCGGGTGTCCGTCTGGTCGATCCGGGCAATCTGGTGAGCGCCAGCGGCTCGACCGCCAGCGCTCAGGCCACCGCTTCCGCCACCAGCAATGCTTCGGCTACCTCCTCCACCGGCAGCGGCATCGTGGTGATCAACCAGCTTGAGCCCATCGCCGTCACCTTCACCGTGCCCGAGGGCCAGTTCGAGCATCTGGTGCAGGCCTCGCAAGGCTTCACCAAGCCGTTGACGGTGCAGGCCTTCGCTCAGGAAAGCGGGCAGCTGCTCGACACCGGCCAGCTGACCATCGCCGACAACAAGGTCGATCCCTCCACCGGCACCGTGGCGATGAAGGCCCGCTTCACCAATGCGGGCAAGCATCTGTGGCCCGGCCAGTTCGTCAATGTGAAGCTGGCCAGCCAGACGCTGAGCCATGTGACGGTGATCCCCAATGCCGCGGTCAACCGCGGGCCCAAGGGCAGCTTCGTCTTCATCGTGGGCGCTGACGGCAAGGCCGCCATGCATCCCACCCAGATCATCGGCAGCGATGGCGGCTATACGGCGGTGAAGGGCGGGGTGAACCCCGGCGACACCGTGGTGACCGACGGGCAGATGATCCTGAAGGAAGGCTCCGCCGTGCGCATCGCCCATGCGCCTGCCGGGCAACCGTCCAGCCTGCAGGGTGGCGCATGAGCATCTCGCGCCCCTTTATCCAGAGGCCGGTGGCGACCACGCTGCTGGCCGCCGCGATCCTGCTGATCGGCATCGTCGCCTATTTCAACCTGCCGGTCGCGGCGCTGCCCAGCGTGGACTTTCCCACGCTGCAGGTCAGCACCAGCCTGCCCGGCGCCAGTCCGACCACCATGGCCTCCAACGTGGCCACCCCGCTGGAGCGGCAATTCGCGCTGATCCCGGGCATTTCGCAGATGACCTCGGTCAGTTCGCTGGGCAGCACCAGCATCACCCTGCAGTTCCAGCTCAACCAGAGCATCGACTCTGACTTCATGCAGGTGCAGGCCGCCATCAACGCGGCCAGCGCCCAGCTGCCATCGAACCTGCCCGCCCAGCCCACCATCCGCAAGGTCAACCCCGCCGACGCGCCGATCATGGTGCTGACCATGACCTCGGACACGCTGCCGCTCGATCAGGTGGACAATTACGCCGACGTGATCCTTTCGCAGCAGGTCTCCAGCATTCAGGGCGTGGGTCTGGTCACCATCGGCGGGCAGCAGAAGCCTGCGGTGCGCATCCAGCTCGATCCCAACAAGGTGGCCGCGCGCGGGCTTCAGCTCGACAATGTGCGCGCCAAGCTGGTGGCCTCCACCACCAATGCGCCCAAGGGCTCGATCAATGGCGCGCAGCAGGGGCTGACGGTCTATGCCAATGACCAGATTCTGGACGCCAAGGGCTGGCAGAATCTGGTGGTCGGCTATTCCGGCGGCAAGGCCGTGCATCTCTCAGACATCGGCAGCGCCGAGCCGGGGGTGGAAAACAATCAGGTCGGCGCCTGGACCTTCCCGGGCAAGGCCAATGAGGACCCCACCTTCAAGGCCAATCAGGGCATCCTGCTGGTGATCTACAAGCAGCCGGGCGCCAATGTGATCCAGACCGTGCAGGCCATCCGTGATGCCCTGCCGCGCCTGAAGGCCAACATCCCGCCGGGCATCAATGTTTCGGTGCTCCGCGATTCCACCCAGACCATTCAGGCCTCGGTGAAGGATGTGGAGCAGACCCTGCTGATCACCATCGTGCTGGTGGTGGCGGTGATCTTCGTCTTCCTGCTCGACATTCGCGCCACGCTGATCCCCAGCGCGGTGATCCCGCTCGCCCTGCTGGGCGCTGCTGCCGGTCTGTATATTCTGGGCGACAGTCTCGACAATCTCTCGCTGATGGCGCTCTCCATCGCGGTCGGCTTCGTGGTGGATGACGCCATCGTGATGGTCGAGGTGATCTGGCAGCATATGGAGCATGGCGCCAAACCGCTGGAGGCGGCTCTGGCCGGCGCCGGCGAGGTGGGCTTCACCATCCTGTCGATCACCGCCTCGCTGATCGCGGTGTTCACGCCGCTGATGTTCATGGGCGGCGTGGTCGGCCTGTTCATGCATGAGTTCGCCGTGGCGCTCAGCACCGCCGTGCTGATGTCCATGGTGCTGACGCTGACCCTGACGCCGATGCTCTGCGCGCAGTTCCTGAAAAACCCGCATCCGCCTACGCATGGCATCACCAAATGGCTGGAGCAGAGCTTCCACCGCATGGACCGCGCCTATGCCCGCGCGCTCGACCGGATCATGCATCACCGCCTGATCACGCTGATCATCTTCCTGATCACCATCGTGATCGCGGTGGTGCTCTATGCCACGGCCAACACCGGCTTCTTCCCGCAGCAGGACACCGGCTTCCTGTCGGGCGTGATGCTCACCTCGCAGGATGCCGCTTTCGGCAAGACCAAGGACAAGATCCAGCAGGTCGGCAACATCATCAAGAATGATCCCGATGTGGCCGGGCTGGGGCTGTTCGTGGGCAATGGCAGCGCCAATCAGGCCAATCTGATGATCGCGCTCAAGCCCAAAGATGCCGGTCGCGAGGCCACTGCCGATCAGATCATCGCCCGCCTGCGCCCCAAGCTGGCGCAGCTTGTTGGCGTGCAGACCTTCCTTCAGGCCACGCAGGACATCAATGTCGGCGGGCGTGCGGGTCAGGCGCAGTATCAGTACACGCTGTCGGATTCCGATCTCGATGAGCTGAACGAATGGGCGCCCAAGATGATGGCCGCCATGCAGAAGCTGCCCGAGCTGAAGGATGTCAGCTCTGACCAGCAATCGAAGGGCGGTTCGCTCAACCTCACCATCGATCGCGATGCGGCGGCGCGCTTCGGCCTCTCCCCCACCGATGTCGACACCGCCATCTATGAGATGATCGGTCAGGATGAGGTGGCGCAGTATTACACCCAGCAGAACTCCTATCACATCGTGATCGAGGGCCCGCCCAAGCTGCAACAGACGCCCGACATTCTGGACTCGCTCTACATCCTGTCGTCCAGCACCGGGAAGACCGTGCCGCTCTCCTCCTTCGTGAAGGCCACGCAGTCGGGCAACAGCAGCGTGACGATCAACCATCAGAGCGAATTCCCTGCCGCGACCCTGTCCTTCAACCTGTCGCCGGGCGTGTCGCTCAGCCAGGCCACGGCGGCGGTGGAGAAGGTGCGCGAGGATCTGGGCGCCCCGGTGACGCTGAACGGCGCCTTCCAGGGCAATGCGCAGGCCTTCAAGCAGTCGCTTTCCAGCGAGCCGGTGCTGATCGCCGCCGCGCTGATCGCGGTCTATGTGATCCTTGGCGTGCTCTATGAGAGCTTTATCCATCCGATCACCATTCTCTCAACCCTGCCTTCTGCGGGCGTGGGGGCACTGCTGGCGCTGCGCCTTGCCGGGCAGGATCTCAATGTGATCGGCATCATCGCCATCATCCTGCTGATCGGCATCGTGAAGAAGAACGGCATCATGATCGTGGACGTGGCCATGCGGCTGGAGCGCGAGGAAAACCTCTCTGCCGAGGATGCGGCGGTGAAGGCCTCGGTCCAGCGACTGCGCCCGATCCTGATGACCACGGCGGCGGCCGCGCTGGGCGGCGTGCCGATGATCCTGATGACCGGCACCGGCTCGGAATTCCGCCAGCCGCTGGGTTACGCCATCGTCGGCGGCCTGCTGGTGAGCCAGATCCTGACGCTGTTCACCACCCCGGTGGTCTACACCTATCTCGACCGCCTGCGCAGCCGCCACAGCCAGCATGGGGATGAGCCCCAAGAGTCGCATAAGCCCGAAGAGGGCCAGCATGAGGAGGTGGCCCCGGCATGATCCGCCTGCATAAAACCATCGCCGCCCTGCTGGCCGTCACCGCTTTGTCGGGCTGCGCCGTGGGCCCGAACTATCACCGCCCCGAGGCCCCCGTCGCGCCCAAATTCAAGGAGGCCGAAGGCTGGACCCCCAGCCAGCCAGCCGACGGGATCGACCGGGGCGCATGGTGGTCGATGTTCAACGATGCCACGCTGGATCAGCTGGAGCGGCAGGTCGCCAGCTCCAACCAGACGGTCAAGCAGTATGAGGCGGCCTATCGGCAGGCTCAGGCGGTGACCTCGGCGGCCAAGGCCTCCTTCTTCCCCACCGTGGGCGCCACGGCGGATGCTCAGAAAAGCCATGCCCCCAGCACGGCCAACCCCGGCCATGGCGTGACCACCACGACCTACAGCGGTGCGCTGGAAGCCAGCTGGGTGCCAGATCTATGGGGCAAGGTGCGGCGCACGGTGGAAAGCGACAAGGCTCTGGCCCAGGCCAGCGCCGCCGATCTGGCCAATGCGCAACTGGTGGCGCAGGCCACGCTGGCGCAGGACTATTTCGAGCTGCGCGTGCTGGATGAGCAGGCCAGCGTCTGGCGCGACACCATCGCCGATTATCAGAAATTCCTCGAACTGACGCAGAACCAGTTCAAGGAAGGCACCGCCGCCAAATCCGCCGTCATCACCGCGCAAACGCAATTGTACGGGGCACAGGCCTCGCTGGTGGACATTGGCGTCAAGCGCGCCGCCATGGAGCATGCCATCGCCATGCTGGTGGGCGTAACGCCCGCGCAGCTGACCATCGCCCCGGCCCCGCTGGCGCATACGGTGCCGGTGGCGCCGGTCTCGGTGGCCTCCACCCTGTTGCAGCGGCGGCCTGATATTGCGGCATCCGAACGGCGTATGGCCTCCTCCAACGCGCTGATCGGCGTGGCGGTCTCGGCCTATTTCCCTGACCTTACTTTGTCAGGCCAGGGCGGCACGCAGGGCGCCACTTTGGGCAGCCTGTTCAGCGCCGCCACCAACCTGTGGTCCTTTGGCGGGCAGCTGACCGAGACGCTGCTCGATTTCGGCGCGCGCAAGGCGCAGGTGCGCGAGGCGCGCGCCGCCTATGACGAAAGCGTCGCCTCCTACCGCCAGACGGTGCTGACGGCCTTCCAGGGCGTGGAGGATGAACTCGCCGCGCTGCGCGTCTATCAGGAAGAGGAGGATGTGCTGCTGCGCACGCAGGCCTCCGCGCGCGAAGCGGTGCGGCTGGACCTCAACCAGTATAAGGAAGGCACGGTGGATTACACCACCGTCATCACCGCTCAGGCCACAGAGCGCACCGCCTCGCAGAATGTGCTGACCGTGCTGCAACAGCGCCTGCAGGCCAGCGTGCTGCTGGTCGAGGATCTGGGCGGCGGCTGGGATGCGAAGGATCTCCCCAAAGGCTGATCTCGACATGAAAACGGAGCCTTTCCGCAGAAAGGCTCCGTTTCAAAGCATCAGGAGGTTTTCACCGCCCCCTTGGTGGGCAGAGCGACAACCTTGGGCGAAGGCTCATCCCTGCCGCAGGCATCCAGCGCGGTCGTGAACTCATTAAGCCACCACATCACATCGCGCTTCTGCACATCCTCCATCATGATGGTCCAGCGGCGCTTGCGCTCCTCCAGCGGCATCACCAGCGCCTGAAGCATGGCGTCGGACAGTTCCTCGGCGCTGTGCGGGTTGACGAGGATCGCCTCCTTCATCTGCGAGGCCGCCCCGGCAAAGCGCGAGAGGATCAGCACGCCCGGATCGGCAGGGTCCTGCGCGGCGATATACTCCTTGGCGACCAGATTCATGCCATCCATCAGCGGGGTCACCAGCCCGATGCGGCTGGCGCGATAGACGCCTGCCAGCATATCGCGCGCATAGGCCTGATTCACATAGCGGATCGGCACCCAGTCCAGCCCGGCGTAAGCGCCGTTGATGCGGCCCGCCAGACCTTCCAGCGTGGTGCGGATGCGCTGATAGCTCTCCACCGCCCCGCGTGACGGCGGCGCGATCTGCAGCAGCACCACCTCCTTGCGCTCCTCGGGGTGTTCGGTGAGGAAGCGTTCGTAGCCGAGGAAGCGCTCCTCCAGCCCCTTGGAATAGTCGAGGCGATCCACGCCCACCATCAGGGCACGGCCCACGGCGCTGTCCTTCACGCGACGGAAGGTGGTGCGCGCCGTGCCGCTGGCGGCCAGATCGGCGAATTCGCGCGCATCGATCCCCACCGGGCAGGCGATGAGTTTCAGCGTGCGGTCGCCCAGCGTGGCGGTGGTGCCATCATCGCTGATCGTGCCGCCCAGCTCCTCGCGCACGAAATCGCAGAAGCTGTCTAGCCATTCCTGCGTGTGGAAGCCCATCAGATCATAGGCGAAGAGCATCTCCACCATCTCGCGCGCCTCGGGCAGGGTCATCAGCAGCTTGCGCGGCGGCCAGGGGATATGCAGGAAAAAGCCGATGCGGTTGGTCACGCCCCGCTCGCGCAGATCGGCGCCCAGCGGCAGCATATGGTAATCCTGCACCCAGACCGAATCCTCAGCCTCGATCAGCGGCAGCACGGTTTCGGCAAAACGCTCATTCACCCGGCGATAGCCACCGGCGAAGCTGCGCTCATATTCGGCCAGATCGATGCGGTAATGGAACAGCGGCCACAGGGTGCGGTTGGCGTAGCCGTTGTAATATTCCTCGATGTCCTGATCTTCCAGATCGATGGTGGCGGTGCGCACATCGTCCTCGATATGGAAGTTGATATGGCCGGTGAACTGGTCGGTGCGACCACCGGACCAGCCGAACCAGATGCCGCCATTTTCGCGCAGCGCAGCCATCAGCGCCACGGCAAGGCCGCCAGCGGCGCCTCCGCCGGCACTGACACGGTTGGAGATGACGATCAGACGACTCAACGGATGGAACTCCAGGGTTTGCTGAGCAAAACAGCGCAGTTGATGATGCCGACCAGCGAATAGGTCTGGGGGTAATTGCCCCACAGCTCGCCGGTGACAGGGTCGATGTCTTCGGAGAGCAGACCCGCAGCGGTGCGGCGGGAGAGCATTTCCTCGAAGAGGGCGCGCGCTTCGGTCTCGCGCCCGGTGTAATAGAGCGCCTCGATCAGCCAGAAGGTGCAGACGTTGAAGGCGGTCTGCGGCAGGCCGAAATCATCCTCCGTGGCATAGCGCAGCATATGCGAGCCGCGCCGCAAGCCTTCCTCCACCGCCGCCAGCGTATCGAGAAAACGCGGATCGTCGGGGGCCAGAAAGCGCAGTTCGAGCAGCTGCAGCACGCTGGCATCCAGATCGTCGCCCGAGAAAGTGGCCGACAGACGATGCGTATCCGGGCGCCAGGCCGCGCTCTCGATGCGGGCGCGGATGGTGTCGGCCCGCTCCTGCCAGAGGCGCGAACGTTCCTCCAGCCCCAGCACATGGGCGGCATTGGCGAGGCGGTCGCAGGCGGCCCAGCACATGGCGGCGGAATAGGTGTGGACCGATTGCCGCGTGCGCAGCTCCCACAGGCCTGCATCGGGCTGGTCGTAATGGTGCCATGCGCGCTCGCCCACCCGTTCCAGCGACTGGAAATCATCGATCCCGGCCTTGCGGAACAGGCGCTCATCGAAAAAGGCCTGCGTGTTCGAAAGCACGATCTGGCCGTAGGCATCGTGCTGGATCTGCTCATAGGCCAGATTGCCCACGCGCACTGGACCCATGCCGCGATAGCCGGTCAGGCGTTCTTCCTCGCGCTCATGCAAGGTGGCCTCGCCCAGCACGCCATAGAGCGGCTGGATATGCCCGCCCCGCGCCGAATCCACGATGTTGCGCAGATAGACCAGATAGCCTTCCAGCACATCGAGCGCGCCCAGCCGGTTCAGCGCCTGCACCGTGTAATAGGCGTCGCGAATCCAGCAATAACGGTAATCCCAATTGCGCTGCGACCCCTTATGCTCGGGGATCGAGGTGGTCAGCGCGGCGACGATCGCCCCGCTTTCCTCATGCTGGCACAGTTTCAGCGTGATGGCCGAGCGGATCACCGGCCCCTGCCACTCCAGCGGAATGGCCAGACCGCGCACCCATTCGCGCCATTCATCCGCCGTGTTCTTCAGCATCTCGTCGAGCGTCGAACTCATATCCGCCGAGAAGCTCTCGTCGGGGCCGAGGAAGAAATGCATCGTCCCTTCAAGGCGGAACAGCCGCTCCTCATGAATATAGCCGACCGGCGCAGTGGTGGTCAGGCGCATCACCATCGCCTCGGTGGGATAGCGGATATGGTTGGTGCCGCCCACCACGCCGCGCGCCGGATGGCCCCAGTTGCGCGTGGGGCGCAACCGCATGCGGATGCGCGGATTGCCCGAGACGGGCCTCACGATGCGGGCAAAGGCCACCGGGCGATAGGTGCGGCCATGGCGGCGGAAATAGGGGCAGAAATCGAGGATCTCGATGGCATTGCCCGCGCCGTCGCTCTGTCGCGTCACCAGCACCGGCGTGTTGGTGAGATAGGATTGCGTGGTTTCGGCCACATCCTCCAGCTCCACCGACCAGAAGCCGTGGCCATCCGCATCGCTGACCGGGTCTTCCCCGCCGATCAGCGCGGAAAACAGCGGATCGCCATCGACGCGCGGCACGCAGCCCCAGACCATGCGCCCGGCGCGGTCCACCAGCGCGCTGACATGGCAATTGCCGATCACCCACAGGTCCAGATCGCTGGTGTTCTTGCTCATGCCGCATCCTCCAGCCAATGATGAACCGCCGCCACATCGGGCAGGCGCCACAGGGCAGCGGTCTGCCGCATCGGCCCCACGAGAATGCCCGCCCCGCCCAGCGCGCGGGCGGCGCGGAAGGCGGTTTCATCGGTGTCGTCATCGCCCAGAAACACCGGCTTGGTGCCGCGCATGGCGGTCTGGCCCATCAGCCGGTTGAGCGCGATGCCCTTGTCCGCCCCCCCCATGCGCAGCTCCACCATCATCTTGCCGGTCTGGAGATAGAGGCCCAGACGACGCGCCAGATCGGTGGCAAAACCGTCGGCGGCGTCCTGAAGCTCGGGCGCCATGCGGTAATGGAGCGCCACGCCCTGCGGCTTGTCCTCCACCAGCAGGCCCTGTTGGCCCCCCTCGCCCTGATAATCACGCGCGAAGGCCTGAACCGCCAGCACCGCCTCTTCCAGCGCCGCCGAGCGGGGCGGGGCGGCGATCCGACCCGAAGCATCGCGGAATTCGGCGCCATGGCTGCCGACGATCAGGCAGGAGGGCTGGCCCAATTGCTCGGCCACATCGCTGGCGCCACGCCCACTGACGATCGCCAGCCGCCCATCAAGGCGCCGGGCCAGCGTATCCAGCAGATCATGCAGCCGGGCGGAGACATGCACCGCGTCGGGCCGCTCCGCCAGATCGACGAGCGTGCCGTCGAAATCGAGGAAAAGGCTGGCATTTTCCAGCAGCTGTGGCGGGGGAGGCTGCAGATCAAGGCAGGCGGTCGAGCCCTCTTCGGGCGATGGAGCAAAATCCGTCATCCCTTGGCGAACGTTTTACAAGCGCCTTCGGTTCCCTGCCTTGCCGGTGGATGAACGGCTTATTCACACGCTTCGCCTTGCAGAACGGGGCTCCCGCCGCGCCTCACAAGCTATTGATGTGCTGGCTTTTCATGTTTTTCGCGCCGCACCACATACTCGCGCAGCGCCGCCCCCAGCAGCACCGCGGCCAGTGCCGCCTCCACCGCCAGCCGGGGCTGCTCATGCCCCAGCGGCAGGGCCAGCACCAGCACCGCCATGGCGATCAGATGCGAGAGCGGCCAATGCCCATAGACCACCCTTTTGTAGAGCGTGCTGCCCAGCAGATAGAGCCCCGGCCCGGCCCCCAGCGCCAGCAGGTCGCGCCATTCGGTATGCCCCAGCGGGGCCTCGATCACCAGATCATGGCCCACCGCCGCCGCCACAATGCCGCCCACCAACAGGGCATGGACATAATGGAACTGCGCCCCGATCGCGCCGGGGTCTTGCGCATGTTCGATCTTGGCATTGGCCGCCCGGCTGGAGGTGCCGAAATAGAGCCACCACAGCGTCAGCGTGGTGATAAAGGTAACGGCCAGCGCCGCCACCAGCCCCCAAGACCACTGCTGGCTTTCCGCAAAACCGCCGCCGGTGGCCAGCACCGCCTCACCCAGCGCGACGATCACGAAGCACTGGCAGCGCTCGGCCAGATGGGCGCCGTCGATGGTCCAGTCCTCAGTCTGTGAGCGGCCCAGCCCCGGCAGCCGGAAACCGATCATCGGCGAGATATAGATGCAGGCCACCCCGCCCAGCCACAGCGCGCGCCGGGCCATGGGCTCGGCCAGACCGCCCGCGATCCAGAAAGCGGCGGCGATCACCATCCAGCAGAAAATGCGCAGATAGTTCATCCGCAAGGGATGACCACCGCGCAGATCCCACAGGCTCCAGCCCGCACAGCCCACCTGCATGGCGGCATAGGCCAGCGCGAAGATCAGGCCCCTTTCGCCAAAGGCCTCGGGCAAAGCAGCGGCGATCACCAGAGTCAGCGGCATCACCGCGAAGAGCAGGCCCCGCACCCTTGGTGTTTCGGGGTCAAACCAGTTGGTGATCCAGCAGACATATTGCCAGCCCAGCCACATGGCGAACCACAGGATCAGCGTATCCACCGCGCCGAGCCAACCCAGCCGGTGCAGCAGCAGATGCGACAGCTGGGTGACGGCAAAGGCATAGACCAGATCGAAGAACAGCTCTTCATTGGTGACGCGGGCGTGCTTGCCGTCGCGACGACGCAACAGGGGTTGATGCTGGCCCTTCATGCGCGACCTCCCTTCAGCAGCTTGGGCAGGCCATGAGTCGCGCCCACCACCACAAATCCCGCGATCAGACCGGCCACCCCGGCCAGCGCCGCCGAGACCAGCCAGCCCAGAGCCGCCCCCGGAAAGCCCGCCAGCGCCGCTTCCACATGGTGCGACGCCTCATGCTGCCAGTCGGCCAGCAGCGGCCAGCCCAGCACTGCCGAGCCATGCAGCAGAATGCCGCCGCCCACCCAGAGCATCGCCGCCGTACCGATCCTGGCCAGCACATCGAGCATCACCGGCGTCCCCGTCACCAGAGAGCGGCCCAGCGCCTTCATCCCCGCGCCACCCCCCTGTTCGCCTTTGCGCACCAGATGCAGACCGATATCATCCAGCTTCACGATCAGCCCCACCGTGCCATAGACCAGCGCGGTCATCCCCACACCCACCAGTGCCAGCACGATGGCCCGCTCAAGCAGCGGCTCGGCAGTGACTTCGGCCAGCGCAATGGCCATGATCTCGGCAGAGAGAATCAGATCGGTGCGCACCGCGCCCGAGATGCGCTGCCGTTCAAAGGCGGCGGCATCGGTGATCGGGGCGTCGTCCTCGGCCTCATGTTGGCCGCCCAGCGCTTCGACCAGCTTTTCGGCGCCCTCATAGCTCAGATACAGGCCGCCCAGCATCAGCAGCGGGGTGATCGCCCCGGGCAGCAGCGCCGAAAGCACCAGCGCCAGCGGCAGCAAAATCACCAATTTGTTAATGAGGCTGCCCCGCGCAATCCGCGCGATCACCGGCAATTCGCGGTCCGGCGTGAAGGCGTTGACATAGGCGGGCGTTACCGCCGCATCGTCGATCACCACGCCCGCCGCCTTGGCGCCCGCCTGCGCCACGCCCGCCCCGATATCGTCGAGCGAGGCGGCGGCGCCGCGCGCAATCGTCGCCACATCGTCAAGCAAGGCGAGCAGACCCACGGACATAAAACGGAAATTCCCCAGCAATGAAGCCAAGGCATGCCGATTCGCAGGCGGGAGATCAAGCCGCCGCCAACCGTCACTATGGGCTTTAGAGGGGACCAAATCCGCACGAATCTTGCGCCGAGACGCCCCGCGGACGGCGCTGCGCCAGCGAATTTAAGGGCCCCATCCGCATTTGGGCCGAAAAAGAGCAAATATTAACCATTGCAGGCCATGCCTAAGCGCGAACACTTAAGGATAATTCCGATGCGCACGGATGTGGCCAATCTGCTCGAACGGCTGGGCAAACGCGATTTCCATTATCAGGACTTTGCCGAGCGCTTCACCGATATGGAGCTGTGGCCGCTGTTCGAAACGCTGATCCGCGATCCGCGCATTCTGGATGCCGCGCCGCATACCGATGCCGAACTGGCCGCCGCCCAGCCCCAGACCAGCCAGCCGCCCAAGGCCGAGCAGCTCCCCGCCGCTCCCGCCATCAGCAGCACCGATCTGACGGCGCTGTTCGCCCGCTATGGCGGCGCTCAGGCCGAGGAAGCGCCCAGCGATGTGCATGCGCTGCTGCAACGCCTCGCCCAGCAGCTCGATGCGCAGCAGCATGACGGGGGCGCGCGCTGATGCCTTTCATCCTTTGCCATTCACCCAAGGGCGGATCGGGCACCAGCTTTGTCGCCGCGCATCTGGCCATGGCGCTGGCCGAGGCGGGCCACGCCACCACCGCCATCGACTTCACCCGTCAGGACAGTCTGAAGCTCTATTTCGGCCTGACACCAGCCCAGCAGCTGCCCGATCTGGATCTGCCCTCCGATCAGGGGCTGACCATCGCGGGCGTGTCGCTGCGTCAGGGCCATCGCGTCTCGAAGGCGGCGGATTTCGCCCGCGCGCTGGCCGAGGGTGAGCTGCCGCTCGCCAATGATGGTTTCACCATCGCCGATGTGTCCGCCGATGATCTGGCGCTGCGCGATCTGCTGCTGCCTCAGGCCGCGCTGACCGTGGTGCCGATCACCCCGACAGCGCTGGGTCTGGCCACGCTGACTCAGGTCGGTTCGGGCACGCCGCTGATCGATCTGGACTACACCGCTTTCGTCATCAGCCGCCTGGACGAGACCCGCCGCTTCGCCCGCAACGCGCATACTTTCCTGCGCGAGCTGCTGGGCAGCAAGCTGGTGGGCGCCATCCATGAGGATGAATGCGCCAATGAGGCCACCGCCATGGCGCAGATGCTGCCGCGCTATGCCACGGCCAGCGTCGCTCTGGCCGATATGCGCGCGCTGGCCCGCACCGTGGCCGAGGTCTGCGGCCAGACCAGCGATGAGGAAGAAGCGGCGTGATCCAGCATCTCCTTCGCTTTGGTCAATGGGCCGCATGGGGCATTCTGGCCGTCATCGCCGCGCTGGTGATCTCCGTGCCGCTCGATGCGCTGGCGCAATGGCAGTTTGCGGGGGCCACCATTGTCGGCGTCTGGGCCATGTCGCGCTGGAAGGGCCGCAAGGGCACGCTGGCGATCGGCCTGCTCTCGATCATCGTCTCCACGCGCTACATGGTCTGGCGCACCACCCAGACGCTGACCTTCGGCGCCCCGCTGGAGGGCCTGCTGGGCACCGGCCTCTATCTGGCCGAGGCCTATGCGTGGCTCATTCTGGTGCTGGGCTTCGTGCAGACCAGCTGGCCGCTCGACCGGCCCGTGATCGAGCCCGAGGGCGATCCCTCCACCTGGCCCACGGTGGATGTGTTCATCCCCACCTACAATGAGAGCCTCTCGATCGTGCGCAACACGGTCTATGCCGCGATGGACATGGATTACCCGGCGGACCGCTTCAACGTCTACATCTTGGACGATGGCAAGCGCCCGGAATTCAAGGCTTTCGCGCGCAAGGTCGGCTGCGGCTACATCACGCGGGACAACAATCTGCACGCCAAGGCGGGCAATATGAACGCGGCGATGAAGAAGACCGATGGCGAGCTGATCGCCATCTTCGACTGCGACCATGTGCCCACCCGCGCCTTCCTGCAGCTTTCGGTCGGCTGGTTCGCCAAGGACCCCAAGCTGGCGCTGATGCAGACGCCGCATCATATGTACTCGCCCGATCCGGTGCAGCGCAACCTCGGCACGCTGAAAGACATGCCCGGCGAGGGCGACCTGTTCTATGGCCCCGTGCAAGGCGGCAATGATCTGTGGAACGCCGCCTTCTTCTGCGGCAGCTGCGCGATCATCCGCCGCGAGGCGCTGGAAATCACCAACGGCTTTGCGGGCGAGACCGTCACCGAGGACGCCCATACCGCGCTCAAGCTGCAGCGCATGGGCTGGAACACCGCCTATATTGAGGCGCGCCTTTCGGCAGGTCTGGCCACCGAGCGCCTGGTTTTGCATGTCGGCCAGCGCATCCGCTGGGCGCGCGGCATGACGCAGATCCTGCGCATCGACTGCCCGCTGTGGGGCAAGGGCCTCAGCCTGTCGCAGCGGCTTTGCTACCTCAATGCGATGATGCACTTCCAGTTTCCGCTGCCGCGCATCGTCTTCCTCACCAGCCCGCTGGCCTATCTGATCTTCGGGCAGAACATCATCCATGCCTCGGCCTCGCTGATCTTCGCTTTCTCCATGCCGCATCT
This sequence comes from Novosphingobium terrae, assembly GCF_017163935.1. Classification (NCBI taxonomy): domain Bacteria; kingdom Pseudomonadati; phylum Pseudomonadota; class Alphaproteobacteria; order Sphingomonadales; family Sphingomonadaceae; genus Novosphingobium; species Novosphingobium terrae. The sequence continues at coordinate 3,533,234 of NZ_JABVZR010000001.1, forward strand.
GGTCTGTTCGCAGGCGGCGGCGGGGCGCACGCAGGGCGGCTGGCGCCGCCCGTTCTGGGGCGAGGTCTATGAGACGATCCTGGCCTTCCACCTCGTGAAGCCCACGGTGATGACCTGGTTCCAGCCCCGCAAGGGCAAGTTCAACGTGACGGACAAGGGCGACCTGCTCGACCAGACCTTCTTCGACTGGCGCATCGTGAAACCGCATCTGGTGACGATGGCGCTGCTGGCGGGCGCGGTGTCGCTGGGCTGGATCAAGTGGCTGTTCTTCTCCTCCACCTTTAACATCCAGATCGACACGCTGGTGCTGAACACGGCATGGGCGGGCTTCTCGCTGGTGATCCTGACGGCGGCGGTGTCCGTGGCGCGCGAGACGCGTCAGGCAAGGCAGGACATCCGCATCTATGCCGAGCTGCCCGTCACCCTCTACCTCAAATCCGGCCATGTGCTGACCGGCGTCACGCGTGACATCTCGATGGGCGGCGCCGCCGTGAAACTGCCCGCCGACATGCCGGTGAAAGACCCCGAACTCACCCATATCGGCCTCGATATGGACAGCGAGCGGCTGGTGCTGCCGGTCGACATGCTGCGCGCCGCGCGCGGCCATGCCTTCCTGCGCTTCCACCCGCTCGACATGGATATGGGGCGCAAGCTGGTGCGCGCGGTGATGGGCCGCGCCGACGCCTGGCAGGCCGATGGCCCGCCCCCGCAAGTGGGTGAGCTGCGCTCGCTCAACGACATTATCGTGGTGGATCTGATGACCCTCAAGCGCCTTCTTGGCCTGAACTTTGCCGAGCGCAAGCGCATGAAGGCGCAGCGCGCGGCCAGCCTCGCTGCCGCCAAGGCGGCGGCGGAAACCGCCCTGCCCGTGGCCCTGCCTGCTGCCGAGGCCGCGCCCGCCAGCCAGCCAGCCGCGCGCGCCACCCCCCGCCCCGGCCTGAGTGCCCGCGCTGTTGGTCAGGGCATGCGGGCTGCGGCCTGCGCTCTGGCACTGGCCGGTATGGCGCTGATCGCCTCGCCGCGTGACGCACAGGCTCAGGTGGCGCAGGCCCAGTCCGCCGCCCAGCAGATCGCTGCCGTCGCCGCTGTTTCGGGCACCGATGTTGCCGCGCCCGCCACGGGCAGCGCCCCGGTGCTGGTCACCTCGGGCACCAGCGGCACGCGCCATGAGCATCTCTCCTTCAAGGATCTGCGCATCAAGCAGCCGATCCGTCTGGCCGGCACCCATGGCGAGATCGGCATCCCCTTCGGCATCCGCCGCAGCGATGTGGTCACCAATGCCACCATCACCCTGCGCGCCGCCTGGAGCCCGGCTCTGCTGGGCGATCTCTCGCAGCTGGTCGTGCTGCTCAATGGCGAGGTGGTGCAGACCATCCCGCTGCGCCCTGGCGATTCCGGCGGCCAGACGCTGACCATCCCGGTCAACACCGCCCTGTTCCTGCCGGGTGACAACCAGCTCAACCTGCGCCTTGTCGCCCATTACGCCCGCGATTGCGAGGACCCGTTCCATTCCTCGCTCTGGGCCAACATCAGCAACATCCAGTCGAGCTTCGACCTGACGGTCTCCTCGGTGGCCAAGGCGCCCGATCTGGCCCAGCTGCCCGGCCCCTTCTTCGACCGCTATGACAATGGCGCGCTGCATCTGCCCTTCGTCTTCGCCAGCGCCCCCGGCCATGGCGAGTTGGAAGCAGCTGCCAGCATCGCCTCATGGATGGGTGGTCTTGCCTCCTATCGCGGTTTCGCCTTCCAGCCGGTGATCGGTCATCTGCCCACCGGCAATGCCGTGGTCTTTCTGAAGGGCCCGGCGCTGGGGCTGTCCATGCCCATCAATGGCGCCTCGGCCACGATGATGGCCAACCCCGCCGATCCTTCCGCCAAGCTGCTGGTGATCACCGGCCGCAACGATGCCGAGCTGCGCCTTGCCGCCGCCGCCCTCGCCAGCGCCAGAGGCGTGCCCGGCGGCGCCAGCATGAACTTCGACAATGCCCGCATCCCCTCCTACCCGCGCTATGGCGCCCCGCGCTGGCTGACCACCGACCGCCCGGTCAAGCTGGGCGAAATCATGGCCCCCTATGCCATGCAGGGCATGGGCCTGCCGCCCGGGCCGCTTTCGGCGCGCTTCCGTCTGGCGCCCGATCTGTTCTTCTGGCCGCGCGCGGGCGGTTCGCTCAGCCTTGGCTATCGCTATCCCGATGCCAAATGGCTGGACCATGAAGCCTCGCGCCTCGATGTCTCGATCAACGGCCAGTTTCTGAAGACCCTGCCGCTCACAGGCATGCACTGGTGGCAGCGCCTGTGGTGGGGCAATGGTGCCGCCAGCGCCGATGCGCGCGGCGACGTTGGCCTGCCGCGCTACAACCTCTTCGGCCAGAACGAGCTGGTCTTCGACTACAATCTCATCATCGCCGACAAGAAGAAGTGCAGCGGCACCTTGCCCGACAATGTGCGCACCGGCATCGATCCGAACAGCACCATCGATCTGACGCATGCTTCTCACGGCTTGCTGATGCCCGATCTGGCCAGCTTTGCCGGGGCCGGTTACCCCTTCACCGTCCGCCCCGACCTGTCGGAAACGGTGGTGGTGATGGACCAGCATCCCTCCGAGGCCGCGATCGCCGCATTCCTCAACATGATGGGCCGTCTGGGCGATGCCACGGGCGTTGCGGCCACCGGCGTCTCGGTGATGCTGGGCGCCGATGCCGACAGCCTTGCCGAGCATGACGTGCTGGTGATCGGCAGCGCGGCGCTGGCCGCCAATCCCATCTTCGCCAATGCCCCCGTCCGCACCGAGAACGGCCAGCTGCACGTCACCGAGCGTTCGCCGCTGCAATATGTCGAGGCGCTGCTGGGCGCTTCAGGCGGCAGCCGCAAGGATGATGTGGAAAGCGTCGTCTATGCCACCAAGGGCTTCAGCGGCATTCTGGGCTTCGAGAGCCCCGTCACCGCCGGGCGCAGCGTGGTGGCGCTGGTGGCCGATGACCCGGCCACCCTGCCCCAGCTGGTCGATTCCATGAGCGACGAGAAGATCAACGCCGAGATTCAGGGCGATCTGGCCGTGACCACCGGCGACGGCATGACCAGCTTTGCGGTCGGCCCGCGCTATTGGGTGGGCGATCTCTCGCTGTGGATGAAGATGGCCTGGTGGTTCAGCCAGCGCCCCCTGCTGATGGCCCTGAGCGGCGTGCTGATCGCCCTGCTGCTGGCCGGCCCCGCCTATGTGATCTTCAGCAAACAGGCCCAGCGCCGCCTCAAGGCGCTCGATAAGGGAGAGAGCAAGTGACCGAGCGTGCGGGCCTGTCGTTGAACCGGTCGCTGATCGCCACCGGGCTGGCCATGGCGGCCCCGGCGCTGGCCGCCGGGGAGGCCCATGCCGATGCCGCAGGCGTGAAGGCGCTGCAGGATCAGGCGCGTTACTGGGAAGGCAAGGGCCGCCACGATCTGGCGACTCAGGCCTGGCACCGCGTGCTGGAGATGGAGCCGGGCAATGCCATGGCCCGATCCGCGCTGGCGGGCGGCCCGGTGGCTGCCGCGGCGCCTGCTGCCGCGCCTGCTCCGGCCCCCGCCGCGCCGCGCCCTGTGGCCAAGCCCGCTCAGCCGCGCGTGGCAGCCCGCGTCGCCAAGCCTGAACGCGCCGAAAAGGCCGAACGCCAGCCGACTGTGCGCGTCGCCGCCGATGCTGCCGGGCAGGCCCGCGTGCTGGGCTACAACGCCTTGCGGGACAATGATCTGGACACGGCGCAGCGCCAGTTCCAGTTCGCCCTTTCGCGCAACAGCCGCGATGCCGATGCGCTGGGCGGCATGGGTCTGGTCTATCTCAAGCGCGGTCGCTTTGGCGAGGCGCGCGATGCGCTGGCTCAGGCAGGCTCGCTGGGCGATGCCGCCAAATGGACCGAGGCCCTGTCCTCGGCCCGCTATTTCGCCGATCTTCAGGATGCGCAGGCAATGGTCACGCGCGGCCAGCTTGACAGCGCCCAGCGCGCCACCGAGGCGCTGATCCGCTCCGGCTACAGCCAGAACGGCAGCGCCATGGAGCTGCTGGCGAACATCTATGAAAAGCAGGGCCGCTATGCCGATGCCGCCGATATGTACCGGCAGGCCGGGCAGGGCAGCAGCGCGGGCGCAGCGGGCAACGCCCGTTTGCAGAGCCGGGCTTTGCGCGGCACCGCTCTGGCCGATGCCGCGCGGGGCGACGATCTGGGCGCGGAACAAGCCTTTCAGCAGGGCCTGATGCTCGACCCCAGCGATCCATGGATTCGCTATGAATTTGCCCGTTTCATGCAGGCGCGCGGACGGGCTCCCGAGGCGGATTCGCTGATCTCCTCGCTCTCGGCCTCGACCGATCCCGATGCGCTTTATGCTGCCGCCATGCTCAATGCCGATGCCGGGCGCGGCGCAGTAGCGCAGGGGCTGATCGATCGCATTCCCGCCGAGGAACGCTCCGCCCCGGTGCGCAGCTTTGCCATCGGGCTGAAGGTGGACAATGCCGTCACCCGCGCCAAGGCGATTGCCGCCCAAGGCCAGCGCAGCGAGGCCATCGCGGCTCTGCGCCAGCTTGGCACCACGCAGGGCGTAGCCCCCACCAAGCAGGCCGCCATCGCCGATGCGCTGAACGATTTGGGCGATTCTGCTGGCGCCGCCAACATGGCCCAGCAGGCGCTGAACGGTCAGGTGACCGAGCTGGCCGGATATGAGGCGATCATGCGCATCGCCGCGCGCACCGGTCGCGACGATCTGGCCCGCACCGCCATGGCCCGCGCCTCGCAGCTGGCGGCAGGTTCGCCCGATGGTCAGCGTGCTTTGGGCCGCATGGGGGCCAGCGCCGCCGCGATTCAGGCGGATCGCCTGCGCAATGCCGGGCAATATGCGCAGGCCTTCGATGTGCTTCAGGCCGCCTATGCCGGAGCGCCGGACAATATGGACCTGCTGGGATCGCTCGCTCGGCTCTATCAGTCGGGGAGGATGAACGCCCGCGCGGCCCAAACCTTTCAGATCATCCTGACGCGCGATCCGCGCAACCGCGATGCGCTTTCGGGCCTGATGGAAACCGCGCAGGCGGCGGGCGACAAGACCCTGAGCCAGCAGGCCGAGCGCGATTTGCTCAGCCTCTATGGCGACCATTACGAGACCTATCTCGCCGCCGCCCGCACCGAGCAGGCGCGCGGCAATGCCGGAAACGCCACGCGCTATTTCAAGCAGGCGCGCGATCTCTACACGCGCGGCACAGGTGTGGGTGCGGAGGGAAGCAATCCTTTCGCAGCCTCGCCCTTCGCGCCGAGCGGGATCGCTCAGGCGGACAATCAGGCGGGCGGGGGCAATCCCTTCCGCAACCAGCCTCAGGCACAGGCGGCTCCGGCCACGCCCAACCCCTTTGCACTGGGCAACGGCACGCGGTTGAGCACCCCTGCCCAGCCTGCCTACACCGCGCCTGCCTATCAGAGCTATCAGCCCACCCCGCAGGCCTATCAGGCGCCGGGCAATTATGCCCAGACCCCCGCCTATGGCCAGCAGGCGCAGCAGCAAGCGGCGGCCTATGTGCAACCGGCCTCTTATCCACAATCGCAAGGCGCCGCCGCCCTGCCCGTCCCGGCCTTCGGCGCCGCGCCCGTTTACGGCGATGCTTCCCAGCCCGGCGGCAATGTCAGCAATGGCTGGGGCGGCACGCCGGTCGGGCCGCAGGTTGCGCCCGATGGGATGCCCCAGAACGTCTCCTCCGATCCCGTGCTGGCGGGCATCGAGAAGGACATCGCAGGCCTCGCCGAGGACAAGGGCCCCCGCGCCGAGGTCAACACCTCCTTCCGCTCGCGCGCTGGTGAAACCGGCCTGTCGCAGCTCGACGAGATCAAGGCCGAGGCCAAGCTCTCCACCGGGCTGGGCCGGGGCCGGGTCTTCGCCCGCGCCGAAGAGGTGGTGATCGACGCCGGCCGCCCCACCGGCTCCTCACTGGCGCGCTTCGGCACCAATGCCACCATCGAGGCGCAGGCCATCGTCAACAAGGTCGCCTCGCAGTTGGTGAATGCGGAAACGCAGCGCGCCTCGGGCGTGGCGGTCAGCGCGGGCTATGCCGACAAGCTGGTCCAGATCGAGGGCGGCACCACCCCCATCGGCATGGGCGAGACCAAAGCCGTCTGGCGCGCCGAAGTCACCCCCAAGCTGTCCGATGATTCCAGCGCCCGCCTGTGGTTCAAGCGTGAAGCCGTCACCGACAGCGTCCTCTCCTACGCCGGCACCCGCGATCCCGTGACGGGCCAGCGCTGGGGTCAGGTGATGCGCATGGGCGGCGGCGCGGGCTATTCCTATGACCGCGACGGCAATGGCGCTTACGGCGATGTCAGCTACAACGTCTATCGCGGCGACAATGTGCGCGACAATCACAATGTCGAGGTCAATGTCGGCGGCTATCTGCGCGCCTGGCACACCGAGCATTCGAATTTGAGCGCCGGCATCAACGTCAATTATCAGGCCTATGGCAACAATCAGAATGAGTTCACCTGGGGCTCGGGCGGCTATTTCAGCCCGCAGAGCTTCCTGGCGATCGGCTTCCCCATCAACTACACCTATGAGAAGAACAGACTGACGGCCAAGGCGGGCGTGACCCCCGGCTTCCAGACCTTCTCGCAGAACCAGACCAACCTCTATCCCACCGATGATGCGCTTCAGGGCACGCTCAACACGCTCAAGGCGCAGGACAGCGATGTGCGCAATTACTACGACAGCCTGAGCAAGACCAGCTTCGGCATGTCGGCGCAGGGATCGCTTTACTACGCCGTCAGCCCCGCCACGCGGATCGGCGGCGAGATCAGCTACAACAGTTTCGGCACCTATGACGAAGTGCGCGCCACGCTGGGCCTTCGCCAGACATTGGGGAGCAGCAAATGAGGCTTGCCTATCAAACCACCGGGGAGGATCTGGCCATGGAAGAAGCTGCTGCCTCTCAATCCATCGCCCCGCCCGTCAAAGCGCCCGATCCTTCCGCCTATGGCCGCGCTTTGCTCGCCACGCTGGTGATGAGCGAGGTCTTCGATGCGGCGCTGCCCGCGCAGGCACAGGGCTTCTATCGCGCCGTGGGCAAGCGTCTGGCCGCGCATCACCCCATCCCGCATATGCAGGATCTGCGCGAGTTGCAGCGCGCCGCCAATGCCGTGTGGGAGCAGCTGGGGCTGGGCCATGCCGACATCACTCTGGAGGTGCAGGGCGTGGTGATCCGCCAGATGGGCTTCCCCCCCGCCATCGAGGGCGACAAAGTCAACCATTGGGGCACGGCCCTGCCCGCCCTGCTGGAAGGGGCCTATGATGGCTGGTTGCGCTCGCTGGGCAGCCCCGAGGCGCTGGTGACCCGCGTCACCGCTCAGAGCGCCGACAGGATCGAGATCCGCCATGGCGCTCTGGCCGATGGCTGAGATGGGTATGAAGCCGGAGTCTTTCCTGTTCGACCGCCGCCGTATGCTGGTGGCCGCCGCCGCCGCTCTGGCCGTGGGCTGCTCACGCGAGGGGGAAGGCAAGGCTGTGGCGCGCAAAAGCGAGGAAACGGCGGAGGCCGACCCGATGTGGAGCGCTTTCCGCCAGATCTATCTCGATGCTTCGGGCCGGATCGTGGACAATGGCAATGGCGGTATCAGCCATTCCGAGGGTCAGGGCTATGGCATGGTGCTGGCCGTGCAGAACGGCGACCGCCCCGCCTTCGAGGCGATGTTCAACTGGACCCAGAGCAATCTGGCCCGTCAGGATGTCGCCCTGTTTTCATGGCGTTACGATCCGCGCCAGCCCAATCCGGTGTCAGACCCCAACAATGCCACCGATGGCGATCTGATGATCGCCTGGGCCATGGCCCGCGCCGCGCGGCAATGGGGCGTGGCGGCATGGGAGACGCGCTCGGCCCAGATCCGCGCCGCGATCCGCAACCGTCTGGTGGTGGACCGCTTTGGCCAGCATCTGCTGCTGCCCGGGCTGATGGGGTTCGATCAGGGCCAGTCTGTCACGCTCAACCCCTCCTATTTCGTCTGGCCCGCGCTGGATGCCTTTGCACAATATGATGGCGAAAGCACATGGGGCCCGGTGATCGAAAGCGCCGAGGCCGTGCTGCGCGCCGCCCGCTTCGGCCCCTCCGCCCTGCCGACCGACTGGATCGTGGTCGGGCCGGACGGCAAGCCCGCCCCCGCGCCTGACAAGCCCCCGCGCTTCGGCTTCGATGCGGTGCGCATTCCGCTCTATGCCGTGGCGGGGCATCGCGCCTCTCTGGCGGCGCCGATTGCCGATTTCTGGCGGGCGAAGCTGGCATCCGGACAGGTTCCGGCCTGGGTTGATGTCACCACCGGCGAGCAGGCGCCCTATGCCCTCTCGCCCGGCGCGCGCAATGTGATGCAGCGCCTGCTGGACCAGCCGCTGGGCCGCGAGGCGCTGGCTCAGGACTATTACGGCTGCGTGCTGCAGCTGCTGGCCCGCGATCTGAAGTGACGGATGGGCGGGGCCAAAAGCCCCGCCCCCTTACCCCAAGGCGATCCGGTCGCGACCCTTGTGCTTGGCCTCATAGAGGGCCTTGTCCGCCACCTCGACCAGCCCGAGCGGCTCACCATCCTTGTCGGGAACGCAGCAGGCCGCGCCCACGCTGATCGTCACATGATCGGCCACGGGTGAGGATTTATGCGGCTCATCCAGCGCCCGCACCGCCTCCACCGCGCGCTGGGCCAGCATGGCCAGCCCTTCGGGCGGGGTGGCGGGCAGCACGACGACAAATTCCTCGCCGCCCAGCCGCACCGTCAGATCGCGCGGGCGGCGGAAGGTCTCCTGCACGGCGCGCGCCACCTTGCGCAGCACCTCATCGCCCGAAAGATGGCCATAGGTGTCGTTATACTGCTTGAAATGGTCGATATCGATCATCAGCAGCGAGAGCGGCTCCTTCATGCGCGCCGCCTGCCGCCATTCGGTTTCGAGATAATCCTCGAAATAGCGGCGGTTGGACAGGCCCGTCAGCCCATCGACATTGGTCAGGCGCTGCAGCGCGAAATTGGCCTCCATCAGCTCCTGCTGGCTCTTGCGCAGGGCGCGATAGGCCTCATCACGCTGGATCTGCGAGAGATAGGCCGCCGAATGATAGCGGATGCGCGCGATCAGCTCGATCCTGTCAGGCAGCTTGACCAGATAGTCATTGGCCCCGGCCATAAAGGCATCGCTCTTGATCGTGGCCTCTTCCTTGGTGGAGAGCACGATGATCGGAATGCCCCGCGTCACCGGATCGGCGCGATAGGCCCGCACCAGATCGAGCCCGTTGACCTGAGGCATCACCAGATCCTGCAGAATCACCGTGGGCGCCACCTTGCGGGCGATCTCCACCGCCTCGACCGGGCTGGAGCAATAATGGAACTCGATCCCCGGCTCGCCCAGCAGGGCGCGGCGCACCGCCTCGCCGATCACGATCTGATCGTCGACCAGCAGCACCATCACCGAACGCGGCGCGACATCATGAGGGTTGACCATCGAAGGCTCGGTGCGGGCCAGAGTGTTCATGCATGAAATCCTTGATGACCGCGCCCGGCCGACAGCAACTCTATAAGCCGCGGCGCGATCCTCTCCAGAGGTAAGATCTGTGTAGCAGCGCCCAGCGCGGCGGCAGCCTTGGGCATGCCATAGACCGCGCTGCTCGCCTGATCCTGAGCGATGGTGTGATGGCCCATAGCGCGCAAATCCTTGAGGCCCCGGGCGCCATCGGCCCCCATCCCCGTCAGAAGCGCAGCAACCAGCGTTCCGTTCCACCAGCGCCCGGCGCTGGCAAAGAAGACATCGATGGAGGGGCGATAGGTGTGATCGGCCGGCTGGCTGGTGTAGCCCAGCCGGTCTCGGCTCTTGAACACCAGATGGTCGTCGGTGCCCGCCACCAGCACCGTGCCGGGCCGCAGACTGTCACCCTCGGCGGCGAGGCGCACCGGCAGGGCACAATGCTGGTCCAGCCACTCGGCCAGCCCCTGGGCGAAACGGGCATCGACATGCTGGACGATCACCGTGGCGGCCGGAAAATCGCGCGGCAACCGTCCCAGCACGGCGGCCAGAGCCGCAGGCCCCCCCGCCGAGGCGCCGATGGCCAGCAAGCCCCCGGCCGCAGCGCCGCGCGAAGCGGGAAGGACGCGCGGTGCCTCCCCCTCTTCCACCAGCCGGGCAATGGTGTCGATCTTGGCGAGCAGGGCCCTGGCGCCCTCCCCTTTACCGCCCGCATCCAGCAAGGGCGTGTCCACCGCATCGATGGCCCCCTGCCCCATGGCGGCGAAGACATGGGCGGCATTGTCCTCCACCCCGGCGGTGACGATCAGGATCGCGCAGGGGTTTTGCGCCATGATGCGGCGCGTGGCCTCCACCCCGTTCATGCGGGGCATGGTGAGGTCCATCAGGATGAGGTCGGGCCGGTCGCGGGCGCACAGGTCCACCGCTTCCGCGCCATCGCCCGCCGTCCAGACGATCTGATGCGGCGAGGCGGACAGGGCCCGGCGCATCGCCTCCACCGCCATGGGCAGATCATTGACGATTGCGATTCTCATGGCGCGATCCTCACGAAACCGCCTCCCCGATCAGATCGACCACCGCATCGATCATTGCATTGTTCTGGAAGCTGCCCTTGGTGAGATAGTAATCCGCCCCCACCTCAAGCCCGCGCTGGCGGTCTTCCTCACGGTCCTTGTAGCTCAGGATCATCACCGGCATGGCATGCAGCGCGGCATCGGCGCGGATGCGGCGCACCAGTTCGATGCCGTCCATGCGCGGCATGTCGATATCGCTGATCACCAGATCGAACTGCCCGCCGCGCAGCGCATTCCAGCCATCCATGCCATCGACCGCGACCTCCACATGATAGCCATGATGATCGAGCAATTTGCGCTCCAGCTCGCGCACGGTGAAGCTGTCATCCACCACCAGCACGCGCTTGCGCTGGCTGCCGCCCTGAGCCGGAGCCTGCCCACCCACCGTGCCCAGCCGGTCCGAGGCGGACAGCTTTTCCAGCGAGCGGATCATATCGTCCACATCCACGATCAGCAGCGGTTCGCCATCCTCGGTCAGCGCCGCCGCGCCGATATCCTTGATCTTGCCCAGCCGCGGATCGAGCGGACGCACCACCAGCTCCGCCCCGCCGACAAAGCGGTCCACCACCACGCCGTAAAGGCCGCCGGCGCCGCCCAGCAGCACGACGCTCAGATCCTGCCCGGCCTCTTCCACCGGCGCGGGCGCGCAGCCCAGCACCTGATGCGCCGCGACCAGCCCGACCGCCTGCCCCTCAAGCTCGATATACTGCCGCCCCTCCATCACCTTGACCTGAGCCAGCGGCAGTTTCAGCGCCCGCGCGATATGGGCGAAGGGGAAGGCATAGGGCTCGCCCCCGATGCTCACCAGCAGGGAGCGCACCACCGAGAGCGTCAGCGGCAGTTCCAGCTTGAAGCGGGTACCTTCGCCGGGCCGCGCGGTGATGCGCACCAGACCGCGCACCTGCCGGATCATCTCCTGCACCACATCCAGCCCCACGCCGCGCCCGGAGATCTGGGTGACACCCTCCTTCATGGTGAAGCCGGGCAGGAACAGGAATTCCAGCAATTCGCTTTCGCTGAGTCTGGCCGCCGTATCCTCCGGCGAAAGGCCCCGCGCGATCACCGTGGCGCGCAGCTTTGCCAGATCGATGCCGCGCCCGTCATCCTCCACCACCACCTGAAGCGCCCCGGCGTGATGACCGGCGGACAGGCGGATGACGCCCTCAGGCAGCTTGCCGGCCATCAGCCGTTCCTCGGGGCTTTCCAGCCCGTGATCCAGCGCATTGCGCAGCAGATGGCCGAGCGGCGCCTCCAGCCTTTCGAGGATGTCGCGGTCGACCTGGGTGCGCTCGCCGCTGATCTCCAGCCTCACCTGCTTGCCCAGCTCATGCGCGATGTCCCGCACCATGCGGGGGAAGCCGCCCAGCCCATCGGCGAAGGGGCGCATCCGCACCATCAGCGCCTGATGATAGAGGCGATGCGCCAGATCGCTGCTGCGATGGTTGCGGCTTTCCAGATGGCCGAGCCGGTCACCCAGATGCTGGCGGCAGGCGGAAAGCTGATCGCGCAGTCTGGAGAGCGCGGTGCGGGCGCGGTCATCGAGCTGATCGAGCGGCAGCGCGGCCTCCAGCGCATCGAGCGAGACCGAAGCCTCGCGCTGCATGCGTTTGAGGCGCAGGAGGGATTGCTCGAAGGGGCGCAGCTGGTGGGTTTCGACCAGCGTCTCGCCCGCCAGATCGAGCATGCGGTTGAGGTTTTCCGCGCTGACCCGCAGCGAACGGTCGAGCGGGTCTTCCGTCGGCGTGGGAACGGGCACGGCAGGGGCGGCGATCACAGTCCCTGCGTCAACCGGGGCATTCAGCTCCGCTGCGAAACGGTCGGCGTCGCTTTGCCATGCCGCGCGTTCCGCCTCGCTTTCCTGATCCGGCGCGCGGGACAGGGCCGAGAGCAGATCCACCCCGCCCAGCAGCCGGTCGATCCGCATCCGGTCCAGCACGGTCTCGCCGCGCTGGGCCGCCACGAAGAGGTCCTCCATGGCATGGGCCACCGTCACCGCCGCATGCAGATCGACGATCCGCGCCGCGCCTTTCAGCGAATGGGCCGCGCGCATGCATTCTTCCAGCAGATCGGGGCGGGCGGGCGCGCGTTCCAGCTCCAGCAGCGTGGCGGTGAGCGATTGCGTCAGCCCATCGGCCTCCATGCGGAAGAGGTCGCGCATCGAAAAGCTGCTGAGATCGGGCGCGCCCATCAGATCAGACACCGGTTCAGCGCGGCAAACAGCGCCTCGGCATCGAGCAGCCCCACGCGATGCTCGCGCCAGAGCAGCAGGCCTTTTGTCAGGCTGGCGGTCGAATGGGCCAGCGTGGCGGGCAGCGGCAGCACCGCACCGGGGGCATGATGCAGCGTCTGCGCCACCTCATCGACCGGGAAGGCAAAGCGCCCGCTCTCATGGCGCGCGACGATGATCCTTCCCTGCGTGGAGGCGATGCCCCCCTCACCCAGCACGGCGCGGGCGATCGAGACGCAGACCACCAGCTCGCCGCGCACATTGACCAGCCCCAGCAAACCGGGATCGCGGCGATGCGGCAGCGAATGGACGGCACGCGCGGGCACGATCTCATCCAGCACCAGCGTGGGCAGGGCGAACCATTCGGCGCCCAGCCGGAAAATCGTTACCGACTGGCCGCGTTCAGCAGGTTCGGCGGCGGCAGCGGGGATGGCGGGAAGCGGCGTGTCGTCCGGCGTTTCCCGGTCGAGCAGGCGCGCGGCCTGGCGCGAAAACACCGGGCAATTGCGGCAATGCGACAGGGCCGCCAGCTCCCGGCAGGACTGGTCGCCCTGAACGCCGATGCTTTTCCAGCAGGCGTCGATAGCAAGAGCAGCCTCTGTCATCAGCTGACCTTCCCGGTCTGGCGGGTGAGGCGGCGGGTCAGCAGATCGGCGCGGGCGTGATCGCCCTGTTTGCGCAGCAGCAGCGCCAGATGGCCGATGGCCTCGCCATGGTCGGGATCAAGGTACAGCACCTTGCGATAGGCGGCGGCGGCCCCGGCAGCATCACCGCGCGCATCGGCGATCAGGCCCTGAATCATCAGCGCATCGGCGCTGGCGCCATGGGTACGGATATGGGTCTGGCAGGCACGCTCGGCCTCTTCCAGCCGACCGCTGTCGAGCAGGGTCCACAGGCTCTCCAGACCGGGCGCCGGTGGGGGTGCAGGCTGGCTGATTTTGACCGCAGGGCGCGGCGCAGCAGGGCGCGATACGGGCGCGCGCTTCAGCGGCTTTGCAAGCGCTGCCGGGGCAGGTTTGGGCGCCGCCTTGGCAGGCTCTGGCGCCTCGGCCCGGCGGAACGCAAAGGCCATGGAAATCTGCGCCGAGGCAAAGCCATGCGCCGACACCACCCCCGATTCCGAATGGCCCGCCAGCAGCAGGCCTTTGGGCGCCAGCAAACGCCGCAGCACCGCCACCGCGCGGCCTTGCGTGGCGGCATCGAAATAGATCAGCAGATTGCGGCAGAAGATCACATCATAGGGCGCCGCCCCCGCCAGAAATCCGGGATCGAGCATATTGCCCTGCGCGAAATGCACACAGCCGCGCACCGCATCCTTCAGGCGCCATTCGCGTTCGACAGGCTCGAAATGGCGGTCGCGAAAGCCCAGATCGGGCGACCGGAAAGCATTGCGCCCATAGATACCGCGCCGCGCCAGCGTGAGCGCCCGGTTGCTGATGTCCACCCCGTCGATATGGAAGCGCCCGGCGGGCCACCCGGCCTCCAGCAAGGCCATGGCGATGGAATAGGGCTCCTCCCCCGTCGAGCTGGGCAGGCTGAGAATGCGCAGGGGCGGCGAACCATCGGCCAGACGCGGCGCGCACAGCTTCACCATGGCGTCAAAGGCGGCGGAATCGCGGAAAAACCATGTTTCGGGGATGACGACGGTTTCGATCAGCGCCTGCACCTCGCCGGGGGCCTGTTGCAGCAGGGCCCAATAGGCCTCCTCATCGGGCAGGTCGCAGGCGCGGATGCGCGCCGCCACCGCGCGATCCACCGCCGAGACGCCGATCAGCGCGGCATCCAGCCCCATCACCCGGTCCAGCAGATCGGCGAAACGCGGCTGGATCATGCCCGCGCCTCCTGCGGCACCAGATCGCGCGGCTCCACGCGCTGGACCGGCCCGTCGGGGCCTTGGGCGAAGGGTGCGAAATCGGCGGGCTCGAAGCGCAGCATGGTGCTGGCGCCCTCGGCGATCAGGCCCAGCAGCGCATCATCTGTATCGCTCCAGGGCGAGCGGATCACCACGATGCGCGTGCTCATCCGCCGCCGCGCCGGCTGGCCGGTTTCACGCAGGGCCAGATCGAGCACAGGGATAAAACGCCCGCGATAGTCAAAACCGGGCGCCCCCTGACGCGGCTGCTCGATATCGACCAGCGGCACGATCTCGACAATATGCTCCGCCGCCAGCGCGCACAGATCCTGTCCAAGGCGGAACTGGAGGAAGAGCATCGCCGTCTCTCAGCTCACCAGCCGGAAGCGGGTGATGCTGCCATGCAGACTGCCCGAGACATGGTTCAGCTCCTCGATGGCCGCGCTGGACTGGCGCAGCGATTCGACCGTCTGCTGCGTGGCTTCGGTCAGCTGCACCAGCGCCTCGCTGATCTGTTCGGCGCCGGTGGCCTGCGCCTGCATGCCCTCGGTCACGGTCTCGAAGCGGGGGGCCAGCGCCTGCACCTGGCCGATGATCTCGGCGAAGCGGTTGCCGATGTCATGCACGTCACTCATGCCGCGCCGCACTTCTTCCGAAAACTTGTCCATCCCCATCACGCTGGCCGAGACCGCCGACTGGATCTCCTTCACCATCTGCTCGATGTCATAGGTGGCCACGGCGGTCTGATCGGCAAGGCGGCGGATTTCGGTGGAAACCACAGCAAAGCCGCGCCCATATTCGCCTGCCTTCTCGGCCTCGATGGCGGCGTTGAGCGAGAGCAGATTGGTCTGATCCGCCACTTTGGTGATGGTGGTGACGACCTGATTGATGTCGCCCGCCTTCTCGTTGAGGATCGCCAGCTTGGCGTTGATGGTGTTGGCGGCCTCCATCACCTGCTCCATCGTCTCGCCCATATGGGCCAGCCCCTGCTGGCCGCCGCTGGCCAGCGTGGCCGCGTGGTCGGAGACGGCGGCGACATCGGTCATGGTGCGCACCAGCTCCTTGGAGGTGACGGTGATCTCGCGCGAGGTGGCGCCGATCTGCGTGGTGGTGGCGGCCACTTCGGCGGCGGTGGCCTGCTGCTGTTTGGAGGTGGCGGCGATCTCGGTCATCGAGGTGGAGACGCGGATGCCGGAACGCTGCACCTGCCCCACCAGCTCCATCACCTCGCCCGCCATGCGGTTGAAGCCCTCGGCCAGTTCGCCCATTTCATCCTGCTGAGTCACGGTGGCGCGATGGGTGAAATCGCCCTGTCGCATCACATCCATCGCCGCCATCAACGCGCGCAGCGGCACCAGAATCACCCGCATCAGCATCGTGCCGGAAATGACCGCCACCAGCAGCGCCATCACAAAGCCCAGCGACATGGACACCAGCAGGGCCCGGATCTGGCCGTCGATGTCATCCACCTTGGCGCCGCCCCGCTGCTGGTTCAGCACATTGACGGCAACGATATCGTCGAAAGCGGCCTTGAAACGGGCCTGCAATTCAGGCGCATCGCCATGCAGGCGGGCGCGCGCGGCCTGATAAAGCGCCAGATCGCCCTTGAATTTGGCGAAGGTCTGGCGGTCTTCCTCATCGAAGATGGTCTTTTCGTAATCGGCCACCAGCCCGGCCATCACCGCCGTGTCCGCCTCGGCATGCCGCGCAGCATCCCCGCTGTTTGCAGGGTCGCTCAGCGAATGGAGATAGTCCGCATTGAGCGCATCCTTCACCAGCCCGCTCTGATAAAGCCCGGCCAGCGCATCGCCCCGCAGCGAGAGGGCATGCTCCTCAATCACCGCAAGCCGCGCATGGACGAACAGGCCAACCGCCAGCATCGCGGCGAGAATGACGCCGAAACTGGCCAGAATTCTGGCGGAAATCCTGAATTTTACCATAGTCTGCGGCCCACTACCCAGTCATTCACCGAGGGGATGGAATTTAACCCGAATTAATCAGGAAATTTGCCATTTCGGAGAGGATAGCGATGTATAAGTTTCCAACTAAAAGATCATTAACACGGACCTAAAGCCCCTGCCTTGCCGCGCTGCTTCTGCACCGGGCCCCATAAGGCAAGAGGCCGGAATTTGCGCAATCCGCGCCGAATAAAACAGGCGGGCGAGATGATCTGCCCCCGCACGCCAAGACATTGCACAATGTTGCGCACCATAAGTTTGCGCCATGCGTCGAACCGATCAAGCGATGTAAAATAATTTAACACAATCTCCATAGTTTCAGCACTAGCCTGTCCCCCCAAACCTACATTGAGGCCCCCCACCGCAATGCCATCCGCCGCCCTCCCCCCCGACGAAGCCGAGCGCATCGCCACCCTGCGTGGCTATCGCATCCTCGACAGCCTGCCTGACGAACGCTTCGACCGGCTGACGGCGCTGGCCGCGCAGCATTTCGGGGTGCCCATGGCGCTGATCTCGCTGATCGACAGCGCGCGGCAATGGTTCAAATCCTCGGTGGGCTTTGCCCAGCGCGAAACCGAGCGCGACCACGCCTTCTGCGCCCATGCCATCCTCGCCCCCGATGCCGTCACCGTGGTGCATGATGCCACGCAGGACCCGCGCTTCGCCAACAACCCGCTGGTTCTGGGGCCGGATCATATCCGCTTTTACGCCGGGGCACCGATTCTCGCCCCCAATGGCCAGCCACTGGGCACGCTGTGCATTCTGGACCGGGAACCGCGCGCCTTCAGCGAGGAGGACCGCCATTTCCTCACCCAGCTGGCGGCGAACGCGAGCGACCTGTTCGACCTGCATCTGAGCCATCTGACTCTGGCCGAGGCCGCCACCCGCGATCCCCTCACCCGCCTGGCCAACCGCCGCCAGCTTGAGGCGGCGATGGATACGGCGATGGAAGCGGCCTTTGCCGGGCGGCCTTTCGCGCTGCTCACCATCGATCTCGACGGCTTCCGCGCCATCAACAACAAATATGGCGATGAGGCGGGCGATGATGTGCTCAGCCAGATCGGCCAGCGCCTGTCCTCCAGCATCCGCGCCAGCGATGTGCCCGCGCGGATCGGCGGCGACGAATTCGCCATCATCCTCTCCGATCCGGTCTCGCATGAGATCGTCAGCCGCGTCGCCCAGCGGCTGATCGCCGACATCAACGCACCCATCGAGATCGAGGGCGCGGCAGACGGCAGGCCGGTGGTGATGTCGGCGTCTGTGGGCTGCGCGCTGGCCTTGCGCCACGGCACCACGCCCGCCGAGGTGCGCCGCTCCGCCAAGGAGGCCATGTATATGGCCAAGCGCGAGGGCCGCAACCGGCTGGTGATCGCCGATGAGGTGGTGCCGCTGCTGGGCAATGCCTCCTACAACACCATCGAGCACCGGCTGGGCGAGGCCATCGCGCAGGATCAGCTGAAACTGCAGTGGCAGCCCTATTTCCTCACCGGCGAAGGCCGCCTGACGGGCTATGAGGCGCTGGTGCGCTGGACCTGCCCCGGCCTTGGCCCGGTGGTGCCCTCCACCTTTATCCCCGTGGCCGAGGCGTCCGGCCTGATCGGCGCGCTGGATGAATGGGTGCTGCGCGCGGCCTGCAAGGCAGCGCTGGAGATCCCCGAACAGCTGACCATCTCGGTCAATCTTTCGGCCTATTGGTTCAGCCGCGAGGAGCTGGTGCCGCTGGTCAAGCGCGTGCTGAGCGAGACCGGCCTCACGCCGCAGCGCCTGATTCTGGAGCTGACCGAGCGCACCATCATCACCCATGACGAAAGCGCGCGCCATTCGATGGAAAGCCTGCGCGAGCTGGGCGTGGGCTTTGCGCTGGACGATTTCGGCACCTCCTATTCCTCGCTCAACTATCTGCGCAAGCTGCCCTTCGACCGGCTCAAGCTGGACCGCAGCTTTGTCGGCGATCTGGGCGCGGACCGGCAGGCCGAGGCGGTGGCCGGTGCCATTGTGCAGCTGGGCCATGCGCTGGGCATGAGCGTCTGCGCCGAGGGGGTGGAGACGCCCTTGCAGCTGGGCTTCCTCAATGGCGCGTCCTGCGATCTGGTGCAGGGCTATCTGCTGGGCCGCCCGGATTGGGAGCCGATGAGCGCCTCGACCCCGGTTGCGGCTTTCGCCAAAGCCTGATCGCGGGGCCTGAGGATCAGGCCCCTTTCCCGGCGATGGCTTCGGCGATATGCCCGCGCCACAGGGCGCTCAGCAATTCGGTCTGGGTGACGAGGCCCAGATAGCGGCCATGGCCATCGACGATGATCGCCTCATGATAGCGGCCGCCCGAGAGGATCGGCAGCACCTCATCGATGGGCGTATCGGCCGAGGCGATGCAGGGTGACCGGTCCATCGCCTGCGAGACCATGCCCTGCCCGCCCAGTTGCGCCACGCCCAGCAGGCCCTCGACATGGCCATCGGGCGCCACCACCGGCAGGGCGTGCAAATCCTGCGCCGCCATGGCCCGCTCGGCATCCTGAAGCGAGGCCTCCGGGGCCAGCGCCCGGGCCTCGCGCATGATCTGGGCGCAGCGGATCACGCCATGCAGCCGGCGCCATGCCCGGCTCTCCACCTGACGGAACAGCGTATCGAGATCCTCGCTGCTGACATCGAGCAGATCGTCGTAATGGGCCAGCACCTCATCCACATCGGCGATGGTATAGCCCACGCCGCCCGCTGGCGGCGCCACATAGGCCGCCGCGCGATGCGGATAATTGCCGCGCACCGCCGCATTGAACAGCCAGCCGATCCCCACCAGCAGCAGGCAGTTCACCAGAACCGGCAGCAAGGCGAAACCCCACCCCGCGCCCACCACCGCCGGGCCGCCGATCACCGTGGTCAGCGCCACCGCGCCGCCGGGCGGGTGGAGGCAGCGGGCCAGGCTCATCATGGCAATGGCGGTGGCGACGGCCAGACCCGCCGCAGTGGCCGGATCACCGATCAGCTTCATCCAGAGAATGCCCGACAGCGCCGAGATCGTGTTGCCGCCAATGATCGCCCAGGGCTGCGCCAGCGGACTGGCCGGCACCGCGAAGAGCAGCACCGCCGAGGCGCCCATCGGCGCGATCAGCAGCGGCAGGCCTCCTGCATGCCCCAGCCAGAGATGCATCACCGCCCCGGTGAACAGAATGCCCAGCGCCGAGCCGATAAAGGCCTGCACGATGCGCGTGGGCGTGCTGGCCGGCTGGATGCCGATCCAATGCGCAAAGCCGTGAAGCCGGTTGGCCGGGGTGGTCATGCAATGTCCTGGGAGCAAGGGTGGTCGAGCGGCAGCCTTTAGGGATCGAGGGCGATCAGCGACAACACTCTCTTCCTGGGAGGGGCATAGTTTCTGTTGTCAGCGCGATGGCCGTCAAAGCCCCGGGCGGCCCTCGATCTGGTGAAGCAGGCCGTTGAGCATGGGGCGCAGGCGCAGGATTTCCTCGCGATGGGTGGCCGTCAGCCGGGCGAGTTGTTCGCGCGCCTTGTCGGTCAGCACCAGCAGGGCGCGGCGCTTGTCTCCGGGCGCGGCGCGGCGCTCGACAAGGCCGAGGGCCTCCAGCCGGTCGATCAGCCCGGTGGCGCTGTGAGGCTTCAGGATCAGCCGCTCGGCAACATAGCCCACGGTGACCTCCCGCTCCCCCGCACCGCGAATCGCCAGCAGCGCCTGATGCTGCTGAGGGGTGAGGCCGCAAGCGGTCGCCGCCGCCTCACTGAAGGCCAGAAACTGGCGCAGGGCATGGCGGAAATCGGCCAGCGCCACGTAATCGGTGTCGGCCAGATCGCCGGGCACGGCCTGGCTGAGGGCGTCGTCATTCATCATCTTTGCCTTCATGACTTGAATAATATCGTGATGCGATATAAATGGCCAGCATCTTTACGCAGCTCCACCCGGAAAAAATCACGCCATGGCTCAGGATTACAGCATAAACCCCGCCGCCGATACCAGCCCCAAACCCCTGGGCGATCACAGCGCCGATCGGCGCATGGTGATGCTGGCACTGGCCGCCACGGTGGCGGGCACGGGTGGCGCGCTGGGCGCATGGGTGCTGCTGCGGCTGATCGCTCTGGCCATCAACCTGTTCTGGTATGGCCGCGTCTCCACCGCCACCGCCGAGATCGGGGCCAGCCCCCTGTTTTCATGGCATGCGGGGCTGTGGGTGCTGGCGATCCCGGTCATCGGCAGCGTGATCGTGGGGCTGATGGCGCGCTTCGGTTCCGAGAAAATCCGCGGCCACGGCATTCCCGAAGCCATCGAGGCGATCCTTTATGGCGAGAGCCGCCTGTCGCTGAAGGTGGCGATCCTGAAGCCCCTGTCCTCGGCGATCTCGATCGGCAGCGGCGGGCCTTTCGGCGCCGAGGGGCCGATCATCATGACCGGCGGGGCGATCGGCTCGCTCTTCGCGCAATGCTTCCGCCTGAGCGCCGCCGAGCGCAAGACCCTGCTGGTGGCGGGCGCGGCAGCGGGCATGACCGGCATCTTCGGCACGCCTCTGGCCGCGATCCTGCTGGCGGTGGAGGTGCTGCTGTTCGAATGGAAGCCGCGCAGCTTTGTGCCGGTGGCCATCGCCGTGCTGGTCAGCTTTGCCTGGCGCCCGCTGCTGCTGGACCATGGCCCGCTGTTTCCGCTGCTGGCCACCAGCCTGCCTTCGGGTGGCGCGGTGGCGGGCATGGCGCTGGCACTGGGCGGGGTCATCGGGCTGGAGGCGGCGCTGCTGTCCTCCTGCCTCTATCGCATCGAGGATCTGTTCCACCGCCTGCCCATCCACTGGATGTGGTGGCCCGCGCTGGGCGGCGTGGCCGTGGGGATCGGCGGCTGGATCGACATGCGCGTGCTGGGCGCGGGTTATGGCAACATCCAGCTGCTGCTCGATGGGGCGTTTACGCTGAAGATGATCGCGCTGCTGCTGGTGGTGAAGGCGGCGGTATGGCTGGTGGCGCTGGGCTCTGGCACATCGGGCGGTGTGCTGGCGCCGCTGCTGATTCTGGGCGGGGCGACGGGGGCCTTGCTTGGCCATTTCCTGCCCGGGCCGATGGGCTTCTGGGCCATGGCGGGCATGGGCGCGATGATGAGCGGCGCCATGCGTGCTCCGCTGACCGGCGCCCTGTTCGCCGCCGAGCTGACGGGGCAGTTCAATTCCCTGCCCGCCCTGATGGCCGCCTCCATCGGGGCCTATGGGGTCAGCGTGCTGGTGATGCGCCGCTCGATCCTGACCGAGAAGATCGCCCGGCGCGGGCGGCATATCCTTCAGGAATACACCGTCGATCCGCTGGACTTTATGCAGGCCGGGCAGATCATGACTCACAATCCGCAAACCCTGCGTGGCAGCATGCAACTGCGCGAGGCCTCGGCGTTTTTTGCCCAGAGCGCCAAACACCGCTCCTATCCGGTGGTGGATGAGGATCAGCGCCTGCTGGGGCTGGTCTCGCGTTCGGATGCGCTGCGCTGGCGGGTGGAGGGCGCATCGGGCGAGCAGACGCTGGCCGAGGTGGTGTCCGATGCCTCGCAGCCCTTTGCCCGGCGCCAGAGCCCTATCGGGGACGTGGCCGATCTGATGGTCGAGACCGGGATCGGGCGGATTCCCATCGTGCAGGATGACAGCGCGCGGGTGATCGGCATCCTCTCCCGCCATGATCTGCTGAAGGCACGCAGCACCACGCGGGGCGCCGAACGCCGCTAGATTCGCTTTTTGGCGCGGGCCTGTGCTAGGGGCCGCGCCGATGAAGCAGCCAGCAGGAAACAAGTCATGATCGAGCCCGAATTGCTGGGCACCGCGCAGGTGCCCGATGGCGTGGAACTGCGCCTGATGCGTCGCGGCGCGGATTTCATGATCACGCTGGCCGGCAATGAGCTGATGACCACCCGCATGCATCATTCCGAGGACAGTCTCGCGGTGATGACTCACGAGCGGCTGGGCGAGCGCGGCCCGCAGCGCTGGCTGATCGGCGGCTATGGCATGGGCTTTACCCTGCGCGCGGCGCTGAACGTGCTGGGCACCGATTCCGCCATCACCGTGGTCGAGCTGGTGCCAGAGATCATCCAATGGGCGCGCGGCCCCATGGCCGAGGTGGCGGCGGGCTGCCTTGATGATCCGCGCGTGATGCTGGTCGAGGACGATGTAAGCAATGCCATCAAGGCCGCGCATGGCATCTATGACGCGATCCTGCTCGATGTCGACAATGGCCCGGACGGGCTGGTGCGTGAGGGCAACAATGGGCTCTACACCGGGCGCGGGCTGCGCGCCGCCAAGCATGCGCTGAGCCCCGGCGGCATGCTGGCGATCTGGTCGGCGCATCAGGACAACGCCTTTGTGAAGCGCCTGAAGGACACCGGCTTCGAAGTGGAGGAGCGCTTTGTGCGCGCCCGGCCCAACAACAAGGGGCCGCGCCATTTCATCTGGTTCTGCCGGAAGCCCGATCACGATGTGGCCGGATGAAGCTGTGGTTTGATGGCGGTTGCCGCCCCAACCCCGGCGTTCTGGAAACGTCGGTGGTGACGGGCGGCAAGGCACATATCCGCGCCGATTGCGGCAGCGGCGACAACAATGATGCCGAATGGCTGGCGCTGATCCATGCGCTGGAACTGGCGCAGGGCCTGGGCGCGAAGGATGTGGCGCTGCTGGGCGATGCCGCGATGATCGTGCATCAGGCGCGCGGCGAGTGGCCCTGCAAGACGGAGCGCTTCAAGGCCTATCATGCCCGCTTTACGGCTTTGGCCGCGCAGTTCGATCGCGTCCGTGTGCGCCATATCAAGCGGCAACAAAATCTGGCGGGAATTGCGCTGGAACGCCATCACGGCAAACTATAGATTGGCCCGATGCCCCGCCTGATCCTGCTCAACAAGCCCTTCGATGTGCTCTCGCAATTCACCGATGCGGGGACGGAAGGCAGCACGCGCGCCACGCTCTCGGACTTTGTGAAGGTGCCCAGCGTCTATCCCGCCGGTCGGCTGGACCGTGACAGCGAGGGGCTACTGCTGCTCACCGACGATGGCCGCCTGCAGGCTCGCATCGCCGATCCGCGCTTCAAGCTGCCCAAGACCTATCTGGTGCAGGTGGAAGGCGCCCCGGATGAGGTGGCGCTGGAAAATCTGCGCCGCGGCGTGATGCTGAAGGACGGCCACACCCTGCCCGCCGAGGCCGAGGCCATCGAGACGCCCGACCTCTGGCCCCGCGACCCGCCCGTGCGCTTCCGCAAAAGCGTGCCAGACCACTGGCTGCGCCTCACCATCCGCGAGGGCCGCAACCGGCAGGTCCGCCGCATGACCGCCGCCGTCGGCCTGCCCACCTTGCGACTGGTGCGCTGGAGCATCGGCGACTGGTCCGTGGAGGGCATCCCGCAAGGCGAATGGCGCGAGGGTGTGATCCCTCGCTTCGGGCGTTAATCCTCGCCTTCGAAGGCGAGGCTGCCCTGATTGCACAGGGCGGCGATCAGGGTGATGGCTTCGGGCAGATCGGCCAGCGAAGGATCGGGTTCGATGGCGCCGCCCGCGCAGATCTCTTTCGCCAGTTCGGCGGTGGCGCCTGACGCTTCGAAGCAGGTGCCATCGGCAAACAGCCACAACGCATCGCCGCCGCGTGCCACAAAGGCAAAGCGGCTGGCGGGGTTGCGATAAAGCGCCAGCCCCTCTTCCAGCCCTTCACTCACCTCTTCATCGGTGAGGGGTTCTTCGGGGCGCCAGTCCTGATCGGCATATTTGGGCGTGGTGTTGTGGCAGCCGAACCAGCGCGCGAAGGCCTCGCGGTCCTGCAGGCTTTCCGTCACCATCTTGTGCAAGCCGTCCAGCGCAGAGGCCACGATCTCGCCCGGATGGTCCTGAACGGGCAGGCCGGGGTCGGCATAGCGGTCATCGTCATTCTCGCGGGAGAGAAGTTCCTCGCTCCAGCCCTCGATCAGATCGTGGCGCGAGGGCGCGCGAAAGCCAATCGAATAGGTCATGCAATCATCGCCCACGGCCACGCCGTCATGCGCGAAGCCGGGGGGCACATAGAGCATATCGCCCGGCTCCAGCATGAAGTCTCCGGTGGGTTCGAAACCCTCCAGCAGGCGCAGATCCTCATGCGGGCGCAGCGGCGTGGTGTCATCGCAGCGCGGGCCCACCGTCCAGCGGCGGCGGCCAAGGCCCTGCACAAGAAAGACATCATACTGGTCGAAATGCGGGCCGACGCCGCCGCCATCCGTGGCGTAGCTGACCATCACATCGTCGATCCGCCAATCCGGGATAAAGCGGAAAGGCTCGATCAATTCGGCGACATCGGGGACATGCTGGTCCACCGCCTGCACCAGCAAGGTCCACGGCTGCGCGCCCAGCTTTGCGAAGCGATCCTCGGCCAGCGGGCCGTTTTCCATGCGCAGTTTCTCGCCATCCTGAAAGATCAGGCGGGATTCCACGCCCTCTTCGCAGGCCAATCCGGCCAGTTCATCGGGCTCCAGCGGGTTGGCCCAGTCGGGGAAGACGCCCCGGAACAGGCGGGGTTGGCGCTGCCAATCGTTGCTCAGGAAGGCGGGGATGTCGAAATTCTCAAGGGCCATGGGGCTGCTCTAGGCCGAGCGGCCCTTTCAGGCCAGCCTCTTGCACGCTACAGGCCCCTTTATGAAACGCAGAAAGCGCTATCTGACGGCCACCATGCCGGACGGCTATGTGAAGACCATCGGCCCCACCTCCGATCCCTTCACCCATTACTGGCGCATCGTGGCCATTCTGCAGAACGGCAAGACCGAGGTGTTCTGGGGCCATGCGCGCTCGCTAACCGAAGCGAAAAGCAAAAAGGCCGCCACGCAGGAAGCGGCCAAAATGCGCGGCTGGACCAGCTGGCAATTCGAAATCGCCGAGCTGGTCGAGAGCGATACGCCTCCAGACTAATCAGCCGAAGGTAAAAGCAAAAGCCTCCACACCGGGATCGAGGAAGGTGATCATAAAGCTGTGATCGCCCGCGCCCTTGGCCAGCCGCACCAGCTGATAGAGCCGGTTGTCCGTCACCACACCATTGCCCTGCGCATCGGTGTCCACACCATGGTCGGCACCGGGCGCATGGCCGTCGATGGTCACACGGAAGCGCACCAGCTTGCCGCCTGCCGCCGGGCCCAGCACCAGATGCAGGTCACGCGCCTGAAAGCGATAGGCGATGCCGCCGCCCGCCGTTTCCAGCCGCGCGCTTTCAGCGCCAACCGTCCAGCGCCCTTCCAGCCCCCAGCCATCCGACTGCAAGCCGCCCAGAGCATAGGTTTCCGCCGCATCCTGCTTCACCGCAGGCGTGCTGGAAAAGCCCTGAGAGCGGGCATAACCCACATAGGTTTCAGGTGATTGCTCCTGACCGCTGCGCTCGGCCTCAATGCCCTGGTCCATACCCTGCACCGTGCCGCCGGGCACCGCCGAGGCGCCATTTTCGGCCAGCACCTTCTGGATCAGCTTTTCGAAGGCGGCATCGTCGCCCTCGCCGAACATATGCGCGCGGATGCGGCCCTGAGCGTCGATCAGATATTCGGCGGGCCAGTACTCGTTGTTGAAGGCCTTCCAGATGGCGTAATTGTTGTCCAGCGCCACCGGGTAGGTCACGCCCAGCCGCTTCACCGCATCGCGCACATTGGTGGGGTCTTTCTCGAAGGCGAACTCCGGCGTGTGGACGCCCACCACTACAAGGCCCGCCTGCCTGTACTTCTCGGCCCAGCCCTTCACATAGGGCAGGGTGCGCAGGCAGTTGATGCAGCTGTAGGTCCAGAAATCGACCAGCACCACCTTGCCCTTGAGATCAGCCGCCGTCAGCGGTTGCCCATTGAGCCACAGCGTCGCGCCATTGAAACCGGGGTTGGCGCCTTCATCGCCGAGCCCGTCGCCGCTGCTGGCCGCTTTGCGGGCGATGCCGAAGCGTTCCAGCAGGCCCTGCTCGATCCGGTTGGTGCTGGCTGCCGAGAGCTTGGTCAGCACGCCTGTGTCAAGCCCCAGAGCGATCACCGCCACAGCGCCGAGAACCACCAGACCCAGAACCTGCCTCACCCTCTCGCCAAAGCCCAGCGAGCGCTTCATCGCGCCATAGACCTTGCCGCCCACCACCAGCGCCAGCGCCAGAGACGTCGCCGCGCCCAAGCCATAAGCCAGCAGCAAAGCGCCCGTCGCCAGCCCACCGCCTTTCAGCGCTGCGCCGGTCAGCACCAACCCAAGGATCGGCCCGGCGCAAGGTGCCCAGAGCAGGCCGGTGGCCGCACCCAAAGCCAAGGAACCGCGCCACCCGGAATCGCCATGGGCATTTTCCGCCCAGCGACCGCCCAGTTGCACCAGAGGCCGCGTCATCCTGTCGGCCAGCGAAGGAAACACCAGCGTCAGCCCGAAGAGCGCCAGCAGCACCAGCGCCACGCCCCGGCCCACATCATTGGCGCCCACCGCCCATTGCCCGCCCACCGAGACCAGCACCGCCATGCCGGCGAACATCACCGTCATGCCCGCCAGCATCGGCAGCCCATGCGAGAGGAAGGGCTTGCCCGCGCGCGCAAAGGCGAAGGGCAGGATCGGCAGGATGCAGGGGCTCATGATGGTGAGCGCGCCGGCCAGATAGGAGAGCAGGTAAAGCAGCATGGATCGTTGGCCTGAAATGTCTCGATACTGGCGTTACGTGCGAAACAGCCCTCAGGTTACGCTCAGGCCAGCAGATCCTCGTAAAAAGCGCCGAAACTGCGGGTGGGATGGCGGATCTGCATCTCCAGAATCCACAGGCCCGGCGTGGGCGCTTCGGGGAATTGCCCCAGCTTGCCGCCGTTGTGAACCGAATGCGGGTAGTCGCCCACGCGGTGGCCCTGAATGTCGAGGTTGATCACCCAGCCCAGCTTTTCAGCCTCGGCACGGGCAGCTTCGTACAGAGTTTCGCCCGTCACCGCACCGCCGTTCCACAGGGTAGCGACGGTGTCGAACAACACCTTCACATCGCGGGCACAGGCCTGCATCTCGGCATCATTGCCTGTGGTGAAAGTGGCCCCGGCATCGCCCTCATGCCCATCGAAGACCGGGCCCATATCGACGAACCAGATGTCATTCTCGCCCAGAACGGCGGTGCCTTCGGAGCGGTCCGAAAAGATCTTCAGCGTGTTTTCGCCAAAGCGGATCAGCAGCGGGTGCCAGGCCAGCTCCATGCCCATCTCGGCCAGAACGCCCTTGCCCATGGTGGTGGCTTCGGCCTCGGCCATACCGGGGCGGACCTGCGCGGCGATGGCGTTCAGCGCCTCCCAGCTTTTGGCCTGAGCCGCCTTGATCGTGGCCAGATCATAGCTTGCGCCAACAGCTTCGCGAGGGGACAGGGTGGTGGACATGCGGCAATCTCCGAGGTGGGTGAGGTCTGCGCTAAACCGCGCAAATTCTTAGCGCAAGGCCGCGTTGACGATACGGGTCTGGGTGAACTCCTCCACACCCTCGATCCCCTGATGCCGCCCCATGCCCGAGGCCCGCGCCCCGCCCAGCGGCACATCGAAAGGCAGATCGAACACGCGGTTGACCCAGACCAGCCCGGTTTCCAGCCGCGCCGCCACGGCCATGGCGCGCTGCACGTCGCCGCTCCACACCGATCCGCCCAAAGCGTAATCGGCAGCATTGGCCAGAGCGATGGCATGGTCCAGATCGTCAAAGGCCTGCACCGGGATCAGCGGGCCGAACTGCTCCTCGCGGATCAGGCGGGCGGTTTCGGGCAGATCACGCACGACCGTGGGGGCGATGAAATAGCCCTCGCCCGCAGGCGCGCTGCCCTTCCCCACGATGCGGCCCAAAGCGCTGGCTTCCGCCGCCAAATCCAGTACCCGGCGATGCTGCGCCATATTCTGCACCGGCCCCATGGTGGAGCCCGGCGCCAAACCATCGCCTACCACCGCCTTGCGCGCCAGATCGGCCAGTGCCTCGGCCAGATCGTCGGCCTTGTTGCGGGCGGCATAGATGCGCTTGATGCCAAGGCAGACCTGCCCGGCATTGGCGGTGGCGCCCGCGAAGAGATCCGCCGCGATGGCACCGACATCGGCATCGTCCAGCACCAGCGCGGCATCGTTGCCGCCCAGCTCCGCTGTCACGCGCTTGAGGCTGCCCGCCGCGCTAGACAGCACCTTGCGCCCCGTCGCTGTCGAGCCGGTGAAGCTGATATGCGCCACATCCGGATGCGCCACGAGCAGCGGCCCCAGATCACCGGCATCCCCCAACACCTGCACCACACCTGCCGGGAAGATGTCCGCCGCCAAGGTGCCCAGCATCAGCGTTGTCAAAGGCGTGGTCGGCGCGGGCTTGGCGATCACCGTGTTGCCCGCCAGCAGCGCGGGGGCCAGCTTCAGGATCAGCATCAGCAGCGGGTAATTCCACGGCACGATCGCCACCACCACACCCAGCGGGAAGCGCTGCTCCACCACCAGCTCATCGGCGGATTGCTTCAGCACGCGCGGTTCCAGCCGCAGCCCGGCGTGATAGCGCAGCGCGGCAATCGAACCCTCCACCTCGCCGCGCGATTCATCCAACAGCTTGCCCTGTTCGCGGGTGAGCATCATGGCGAAGGCCTCGGCATGGGCCTGCAGCGCATTGGCCAGCGCTTCCAGCGTGGCGGCGCGCCTTTCCATCGGCACCAGCGCCCAATCGCGGGCGGCGCGCTTGCCCGCAGCCACCGCCTGCCCGACCTGTGCAGCATCGGCGCGCGGCGCCTGAGCGAAGACCTGCCCGCTCGCCGGTTCGATCACCGGAAGAAGCCCTGCGCCCGCAACCAGACGCCCGTCGATCAGAAGATGGTCATGCATGCGGGCGCTTTACCCTGCTCCGCCCCTCAAGGCGAGCATCTCGGGTAAAATCCGCAGAATTCCGCGCACAATCCCCTGCAGCATGGAACAGCAGAGGCCACACCCCGTTTCACCAGCACGGGCGATTCACGTCCGGGGAGGCCGCGATGAAAAAGACCCTAGCCCTGTTCGCACTGTCCCTGTCGGTCACGACTTTGGCTGCCTGTGTCGATGATGGCTATGGTTATGGCGGCGGCGTGGCCTATGGCCCCGGCCCCTATGCCTATGACGGCTGGTATGACGGCGCCTATGGCCCGATCTATGACGGCTATTGGGGCTCGGACAATTACTTCTACTACCGCCATGGCGCGGGGGATCGCGGCTTTATCCGCGGCGATCGCGGGCATTTCTCGCGCGAGGCACCGCAGGGCCGCCCCAACTTCCAGCACTTCCAGGGCAATATGACGCCCGGCCAGGGCATGCATATGCCGCATTTCCGCGGCAATGGCGGCGGTGAGCGCCACCACTAAGCCGTCACACGCCAACAAAAAGGGCCGCGCCTGTTCACGCAGGTGCGGCCCTTTGTTCAGGCCCTAACTGAACATGCGCTTTCGAGCATGTTCCAGACAGACTCTCAGGGCTGGCCTGCCAGTTGCAGCGGCGGCTGATCGAGACTCGCTCCCTGATCCGCCGGGGCATAGAGCGTGACGTGCAAGGGCATGCTCACCCATGCCTTGCCGATCCCCACCGACAGCCGCGCCGCCACCAGCTTGCGACTGCCATCATAGACCGGGCCTGACACCCAGCGCAGCGTGCCCTGAGCCCGCGCGCCCTGCTCCAGCCGCAGCAGCACCATCACCGGTCCGGGATGCATCCCCACCGGCGCCTTGCGCGCGGCAGGAAGCGCCCGCCCGCGCGCATCGCGCAGCACCACCTGCGGCAAGGCAGGCAGGCGGCAGGCCGCGCCCCGGTTCACCAGCACAAAACCCGTTCCGGCATGCGACATGCCGTCCAAATCCCCATCCCGATCCTGAGGCAGCAAACGCAGCTGTGCCGCGCGGCATGGCGCAAGCGCAGCCTGCGGCGCCAGTGCGGAAGAGGGGGTGGAAGGGGGCACGGCGGGCAGGCCCTGAGCAAGGACCAGAAGGGCAGGCAGCAAGGGCATCATCGCTCTCCCATGGCAATGCGGATGTCTTAGCGGTTCACCCCTAATACGCCCGTCATCATGTCGTGATGATGAATGCCAATCACAGTTAATTATTTATTCCATAAAAGTAACCATTCAAGAATTCATCTTCATGAAAACGAACAAATTCAATATTGTTACAAATATTACATGAAATTCCCAAAATAAGCAGGAACCCGATAGCTCATGGCCTATTTCCCCGTTGGATTGGCACATGATCTGGCGCCTTTTCGCACCACCTCACGCCGCCAAGACGCGGGCCGCAAGACAGACAATCGGGCCGGCCCGTCCGCAAGCGAAGGAGGATGACATGATCGCACATCACAGCCGGTGGATGGCCTCAACCATGGCCGCAGCGGCCGGCATGTTGCTGAGCCTGAGCGCCTGTGCCGGTGATTCCCATCTGGCCTATGGCTCGGTCGGCACGCCGGGCGGCACCGGGTCGAGCGGCTCGGATGGATCGGGCGGCGGCACGGGTGGCAGTGGCAACACCGGCGGCAGCGGCAGCACAGGCGGCAGCGGAGGAACGGGCGGAACCGGCGGCACGCAGACCGCCGCCTCCAGCGATGTGCAGACCGTGCTGGCTCAGGCCGGGCCGGCTCTGGTGACGGCGGGCAATGCCTCGCTGGGTCTGGCCAGCGGCGTCGATGGCGCCACCACCACGCTGGCCAGCGCCGTGCCGATCACCGCCCCCATCACCGGCACGGTCACGCGGGTGCTGGGCGATACGGGTCAGGTGCTGGTCGATACCGGCAATGGCAAGACGCTGCTGCTCGATGGCGTGCAGAAGGTCGTGGGCGATGTGGTGACGATCAACCTCGGCAATCAGGGGGTGACCACCTCGGCGGATGGCACGCCGGGCGCCGTGGGTCTCAGCGTGCTGTCGCCCACGCAGGCGCAGGGCACGCTGGCCAGCGCGGGCGTGCTGACCTCGGGCCAGGTGGCGACGGCCAATGTTAACGGCGTGGCCAATGTGGCGGTGGCCAATGTCACGGCGCCGGGCGGCGGGCTTTCCAACCAGCTGCTCAATGTCGCGGTGGCTGATCACCAGATTCTGGGCAGCGGCAATCCCGCCCTTATCAACGCCAATCTGCTCTCGGGCGCGGCGGGCGGCGGGCTGACGAGCGGCGGCGCGGTGCTGACGCCCGTGACCAGCCTGCTGAGCGGCGTCACCAATGGCGCAACCTCTGGCAGCGGCGCGACCGGCGGCCTGCTCAAGCCGGTGACCGGGCTGGTCAGCAATCTGACCGGCAACACGGCCACAGCCACCCCCGCGACGGTGAGTGCCGGTGCCACCGCCACAGCGGCCAACACCGCGGCGACAGGTACGCTGACCGGCACCACCACCGGCCTGCTCAAGCCCGTCACCACGGCGGTGAACAACACGGTGGGCACGCTGCTGTCTGCCCAGCGTTGATGCCTCTGGCAGAGGGGCGCCCCGTTCGGCGCTCCTCTGCCCCCTTCCCCGTTTTCCGCTCCATCTTCGGGGAGACAGGCTTCCATGCTCACCCATCTGCTGATGGCGGTTGCACTGGCCGCCGGGCCCGTGGCCAGCACGCCGCCGCTGATCATCGATTCCGGCCGGGCCGACCGCGTGCAAACGCCCAACCTGCCCCCGCCCATGCCTGAAAAGCCTGTCGAGCAGCGCGCCAAGGTGTTGTCGCGGGTGGACGCCACCGGATCGGACCAGCCGATCAAGGGCATCCGCTTTATCGACGATCTGGTGCCCGCCCCCGTCGCCCATGCCGCCGAGCGTTTCGTGGGCCAGCCCGCCAGGCGCGACACGCTGGAGAGACTGGCGACGGCCATGTCGGATGCCTATGCCACCAGCGATGTGGCGCTCTACACCGTGGCGATTCCGGACCAGAATCTCTCGGGCGGGCGGGTGATTGTGCGGGTGGCGCAGGGCTTTATCGAGGGGATCACCTATCCCGATGGCTCGACCCCGCTGATCCGCGCCTATGCGCAGCATCTGTTGGGGATGAAGCCACTGCGCCGCTCCGCGCTGGAGCGGGAGCTGTCCCTGATGCGCGACATCGCCGGGGCCAGTGTCAGCGCCGATCTGCTGCGCGGTCGGCAGCCGGGCGGGGTGATCCTGTCGCTGAAGGTGAAGCGCAAGCATCTCGACGGCTCGCTGGCCTATGACAACAGCCGCTCCCAACTGCTGGGTCAGGGGCAGTTCAACGCCACGCTTGCGGGCAACAGCCTGCTGCGTGACGGCGACGAAACCAAGCTCAACGTGATGGTGGCCCGCAACTTCCGCAGCTTTATCTACACCGCCCTCACCCACGCCACCCCGCTGGGCCACGATGGCCTCAAGCTGACGCTTTCCGGCGCATGGCTGCAGACAAATGTTCCCGAATACAATCTGCGCGGCCATGCCGTGGTGGGCGGCGCCTCGCTCAGCTACCCCGTGATCCGGGGCTATCGCAAGAACCTGACCGTCAGTGCCGGGCTGGATGTGCTCAACAGCGATTCCGCTTTGTTCGGCACCGTGGCCTCCAGCGACCATATCCGCACCCTGCGCGTGGCGGCGGGCTACTCATGGGCGGGCAAGAAGACGGTCTGGTCGCTGGGCAGCACCGTGAGTCAGGGCCTGGCGATCCTCAATGACCGCGGGCTGGTGGGGCAGAGCGATCCGCGCTTCACCAAGATGAATGCCTCGGCCAGCTATGACCGCGCCTTCGGCAAGCATGTGGTGCTGCGCCTGAAAGCCCAAGGCCAGTACAGCCACAACCAGCTCCCCGCCACCGAGCGCATCGCCTTTGGCGGCAGCGACTATGGCCGCGCCTTCGACACCGCCGCCATCACCGCCGACAGTGGCGGCACCGGGTCTCTGGAATTGGCGCTGCGGCCCAAGCTGGGCAAAAGGCTGAACGGCACCGAGATCTACGGCTTTGTCGATCACGCCAAATTGCGGATCAATGATCGCGTTGGCGCTCCGGCATCGAGCTGGGATCTGGGCTCGGCAGGGGGCGGGATCAGACTGGCGTGGAACGATTGGGCGGTGATCGGGGTGGAGGGCGCAAAAGCCGTGACCGATCCCTTCCATGGCGCTCTGGGCGATTGGCGGGTGAATGTGAGCTGGAAGATCAGCAGGCCGCAGAAGAAGTGAAAAAGAGAGAATGCGAGGGTGTTACACCCTCGCGCTCCCGGGTTTGTCTACCTTGCGCTTCGGGTTCGGCCTTGGCGCAAGGTCGCTGCGCCGCAGGCAATCAAAGGGGTTTGCGCGAACTTGCCAACACAGCGCCTGCGATCGTTTCTGCCTGCGGCGCCATGAATCCGTGCCGAAACGATAGGTTGTGCGCAAGGTGGACAGGTATGGGAGCGCGAGGGGGTAACCCCCTCGCATGTCCCTTCTTCAATCCTCTTCCCTGCTATGCTCCAGATGCAGCGCCACAATCCGCGCCATCAAAGTGGCGGGGAACAACTGCCCCATCACCGCTTCCAGATTGGCCAGACTGCGCGCCAGCGGCAGCACGGGCACCACATCGCCATAGCCGGTGGTCGTCAGCGTCGAGAGGCTGAAATAGGTGAGCAGCGCGGTGCGCCCGCCCGCTTCGGGAGCGAGCGGGGTGCCGCTGCCGGTCACCAGCGCGCCGGGCCAGTGCGAGAGGACCGCCGTAAACACGATGCCGAAGATCGCCGCGATGTTGAGATAGAGCAGCACCGCCCCGCGCACGCGATGGCCCGTCACGCGCCCGGGGCCGAAGACATGGCGCGCCACCAGCAAAGTCACCCCCATGTTGAAGGCGAAGGCGGCGATCTGGATCAGATCATGACGCAACGCGGCGCTGGTGGTGGAATCGAGGCTGATCAGCACGCGCCGCCCGATCTCCGGCCCCACGATCAGCAGCAGCAAAGCGGCGATCAGCACCGCCTGCACCGCGCGGTGCCGCGCCAGCGCGGCCACGCAGACCAGCGCATAGGCCAGATGGCACAGATCGAGCAGGATATGCAGCGATGGATCTTCGGTGACCAGCGGCATGGCCACGAAGAGCGTGACCACCTGCACCGCCAGCAGCGTGGTGAGGCTGGGGTCGATCTTATGCGGCTGGGCCTGCGCTGGCGGCATGGTGGAGGTTCCTCTGCTGGCGGCGGGAGTGTGGCGGGCCGGGGCACAACCGGGGATGAACGGGTTTGCGGGGGGCGGTTCCGCTATTCCTTTTAAATCACATTATAAAATCCTTACTGACATCGTTGTCAGCAATCATTCTGCCGCTCGTCAAAGGCGGTGCGGGCCGCTTCCACAGCGCCCAGATGCTCCTCGGCCCAGATCCATACGCCGCAGAAGGCCGCACCCAGACTCTGGCCCAAAGGCGTCAGGCGGTAATCGACATGCGGGGGGATCACCGGGTGGATGGTGCGGATCACCAGACCGGTGCGCTCCATCTGGCGCAGGGTCTGGGTCAGCATCTTCTGGCTGATGCCTTGTACCGCCTTGACCAGCTGGGTGAAGCGCAACGTGCCATGCTCATCGAGCGCTTCGAGAATCAGCATCGTCCATTTATCAGCCACGCGGCCGATCAGCTCATTGACCAGCGCCTCGACGCGGGGATCGATCACGGGGGGCGGCGTCTGCGCCATGATCTCGCAGGCCTTGCTGACAGTCATTTCATCGAACGGCGGGGGCGTCATACCGACACTCTCTTTCAGGTAAGTATCAATCTTTGAGGTGCCTTCTTACCATTGGTGAGCAGCGGTTTAAATAAGGCTCATCCCTTCCTTCCCCAAAGCCTTCCTTCCCCAAAGCCTTCCTTCCAAGGAGACCTCCCATGAAGA
This sequence comes from Novosphingobium terrae, assembly GCF_017163935.1. NCBI lineage: Bacteria > Pseudomonadati > Pseudomonadota > Alphaproteobacteria > Sphingomonadales > Sphingomonadaceae > Novosphingobium > Novosphingobium terrae. The sequence goes on from NZ_JABVZR010000001.1 coordinate 3,568,542, forward strand.
ACAGCGGCAACACCATTCTTGTCACCGGCGGCGGATCGGGCATCGGCGCGGCGCTGGCCCAGCGCTTTCATGATGCCGGCAACACGGTGATCGTGGCCGGGCGGCGGCAGGATGCGCTGGATCAGGCCATTGCGGGCCGCCCCAACATGCATGCGCTGACGCTGGATGTGGAAAGCGCCGATGGCGTGGCGGATTTTGCCAGGCGCCTGCTGGCCGCGCATCCAGCGCTCAATGTGCTGATCAACAATGCCGGGATCATGCGTTTCGAGGATGCCACGCAGAAGCGTGACCTTGCCGATGCCGAGGCGACGATCACCACCAATCTGCTGGGCCCCATCCGGCTGATCGATGCGCTGGTGGATCATCTTTCGGCGCAGAGCGATGCCGCGATCGTCAATGTCACCTCGGGTCTGGCCTTTGTGCCGCTGACCACCACCCCCACCTACAATGCCACCAAGGCGGCGATCCACTCCTACACCGTAGCCCTGCGCGAGGTGCTGAAGGGCAAGGTCGAGGTGATCGAGCTGGCGCCGCCCGCCGTGCAGACCGGCCTGACGCCCGGTCAGGAAAACCGCCCGGGCTATCAGCCGCTGGGCGAGTTCACCGATGAAGTGATCGCCCTGTTCGAGCAGGCCCCCACCCCCGCCGAAATCCTTGTCGAGCGCGTGAAATTCCTGCGCTTTGCCGAGGCGCAGGGCCGTTTCGATGAAACCCTTGTGCAGCTCAACGCTTTCGCGGCTAAGGCCCGCGAAGAGCAGTAAGCGAAAGAAGGATCAGACCCATGACCATGCGGCAGGCGATCACCACTTTGACGGTGGCCACCCATGGTCAGGGTCTGGTCGAGTTTACCCGCGAGATCCTGCGCTGGGTGGAGCAGACCGACATCCGTGATGGCCTGCTGACGGTGTTCTGCCGCCACACCTCGGCCTCGCTGCTGATTCAGGAAAATGCTGCGCCGGAGGTGAAGACCGACCTGCAGCATTTCTTCGCCCGCCTCGCCCCGGAAGACCCGCGCGCCTATGAGCATGACGATGAGGGGCCGGACGATATGCCCGCCCATCTGCGCACCGCGCTGACACAGGTGCAGCTGTCGATCCCGGTTGCGGGCGGCAGGCCGGTGCTGGGCACATGGCAGGGCGTCTATCTCTTCGAGCATCGCCGGGCGCCGCATCGTCGCGAGATCGTGCTGCATCTGCTGGGCACATAAAAAGGGAGCCGGACCGACGTCCGACTCCCCTTCAAGCCTTACGCGGCAAAAGGCTTAGCGATAGCGCCAGCCATCGCGATGACGCTCACGATGCTGCCAATAGCGATGGCCGTCCCAATAGCCGCGGCCCTGATAGAAATTGCCGATGATCAGGCCGCCAGGGCCAACGCCCACAACGGGACCACGCGGCCCGGGGCCACGGTTGGGACGGCAGTGGCCATAAGGCCCGCGATGGCCACCGGGGCCGCAGCCCTCGCGTGCTTCGGCGGGCGCAGCGGCGGCCAGCGCCGAGCCGGCGGCAAGGGCAATAAGAAGTGCGCGTTTCATCATGGTTGTTCTCCCATCTTTGGATCAGGCGGCTGGTCGCATAGCCGCAAAGCAGGTGATTGGCTGTGTAACGCTCGGCGCCGACTGCTTTTCGGCGTCAACACGGTCTATACAGCACAGTCTTTCTGAACATGTCATGGCTGGCATGTTATTGTTCATGCAGGGACAATAAACGAATTAAGCCGCCACCAGACGCAGCGGCACGGAGGGGCCCGCAGAGGATGCGGTCAGGGCCTGACCCAGCGGCGCCGTGATCGCCGCGCCGCGTGCCAGAATGGCATCGCGCAAGCGCACCAGATCGGTCCCGGCGCGGCGGCCAAGAGCGAAGATGCCCTCACCAAAGCGCTCATCCTCGGCGATCTGGCCACGCACCGCGCGCGACAGGCGGGCGACCATCACCGCCAGCCCATCATCGCCAATGCCGGATTCGCCGGTGCCGGTTTCCGCCGCTTCGACCGCCGCAACCAGCCCTGCCGCCTGCGCATGCAGACCACAGGCCCGGTCGAGCAGATCGTCGGCGACGCGGCCGCGCAGGGCGGGGTAGAACAGGCCAGCTTCAAGCGCGATCTGGCTTTTCCAGATGGCGCAGATCTGCGCGGCCAGCTTGCGGCGACGGGCGGGGGATCGGGTGGCTTCGAACCGCTCGAACAGATCCTCAACCTCGCGATGCCCGGCCTTGAGCACGGCGATGGCGTCGGTGAACTGCGGGTCGATCATGGCAAGCCCCTCGATTTCGGATTATCGAGTCAAAGAAGCCTGCAAAAGCCCTTTGGTTCCATGGTTTCGCACTGTTTCACGCAACTTTTATCCACAGGCCTCAGGTGCTATCTCAGTGCCCGAATGTGTCGGAATTGGCGATACCGCTATCACCCTCATCCAGAGCGGCGATGGCGGTCATGTCCTCCGCGCTCAGCGTGAAGGAAAAGACATCCAGATTGGCGCTTTGCCGCGCGGGATCGGCGGATTTGGGGATGGGAATGATCCCTTGCTGCACCTGCCAGCGCAGCGCGATCTGGGCCGTTGTGCGGCCATGTGCCTCGGCGATTTCGGCCAGCACCGGATGGGCCAGCAGATCATTGCCCTGCCCCAGCGGACTCCAGCCCTCGGTGACGATGCCGTGCAGCTTGTGGAAGGCCAGCAGATCACCGCGCCCATGGCGGGGATCGAGCTGGATCTGATTGACCTCCGGCACGAAACCGGCGTCGATCAGCCGCAGCAGATGCGCCTGCTTGAAGTTGGAGGTGCCGATGGCGCGCACCAGCCCCGCTTCGCGCAGTTTCACAAGGCCTGCGAAAGCCTCGACATAGGTGTTCTGATCGGGGTTGGGCCAATGGATCAGCAGCAGGTCGAGATAGTCCACACCCAGCCGCTTCAGACTGGCCTCGCAAGCGGTGCGCGCGCCGTCGACGCTGTGCCACTGGCGGTTGAACTTGCTGGTGAGGAAGATCTCGTCGCGCGGCAGGCCGGATTGGCGGACGCCCTCACCCACGCCGCGCTCATTGCCGTAATTTTCCGCCGTATCGATCAGGCGATAGCCGCGCTGGATCGCCGTGCTGACAGCGCGGGCCGCCTGAGCATCGTCGAGCGGCCAGGTGCCCAGCCCAAGTTGCGGAATCGAAGCCCCGCCACGCAGGGAGAGAGTGGGAGCGATCGTCATAAAACCAGTCCTTTATCAGGCCATACCGGGCCGAGATGGGAGAGGATGCTTCCGATTCAATGCGTTAATGCGAATTTCCAGCGCGTCTGCCGCACAGACCACGGCATTATCGCATCGCTTTTGGGAAAACCCGGTCCCCACTTTTTCGCGCGATGCACGTTTTTGTGCTCGCGTCGCTTTTGCGAAAAACCGGTCCCCACTTTTTCGCGCGATGCTCAGTGCCAGATCAATGCCCCCGCCACCATCGCCGCAGCGATGATCACTCCGCCCGCAATCCAGCGCGCGCCCTCCCGCAGCGCCGGGGCCAATTGCGCAGCGCCAGTGCTTTCCACCGGCTCGGCCTCCAGACGGCGGATCGCCGCGCGCAGCAGGCGGGGCGCATCCTCGCCCAGCCGCCCCAGCTCCCAGGCCAGCGCCATCAGCGTGGGCCGCCAATGCTCGGGCGAGAGCCGCGCCCGCACAATCCGCAGCGAGGACCGCTCCATCGCGCCCGACAGATCGAAATCCGGGCAGATCGCCGTCAGCACACCGTCGAGCGTCACCAAAGTCTTGAAGATCAGCAACAGGTCGGGCGGCATGGTCAGCCCCACCTCGCGCATCAGCGGCAGGAAATCGCCCACCAGTGCGCGCAACACCAGCCGCCCACGACCATGGCGCGCGATCAGCCTGTCCGCTGCCAAAGCGATCTGCGGGCGGGGCACCGCCTCTACGCCCTGCCCGGCGCTCTGCTCGGCCCAGACGGCCAGAATGTCGGTCAGCTGCGCCGGATCGCCCATCGCCAGCGACTGCACGAAAGCCATAAACTCCTCGCGCCGCCGGGGCGAGACATGGCCGATCATTCCGAAGTCGAGCAGCGCCAGCCGGTTGCCGGGCAGGCACAGCAGATTGCCCGGATGCGGATCGCCATGAAAGCGCCCATGCACCAGCACCATATCCAGCACCAGATCAGCGCCCAGACCGGCGATGGCCTCCGGATCGATGCCGCCGGCGCGTAAGGTTTCGGCATCGCGCGGCGGCAGGCCCTCAACGTAATCCATCACCAGCAAGGTTTCGGAGGACCAGTCCCAATGGATGCGCGGAATTTCCACACGCGGTTCGCCTGCGAAATCCTCACGCATGGCGTCGGCATTGCGGCCCTCCATAGTGAAGTCCAGCTCGCCCAGCACCGCATCGCCCAGCTGCCGCATCAGCGCCACCGGCGCAAAGCGCCGCGCCGCCGTGCTGGCCGCCTCCACCAGCGCCGCGCCTTGCGCGATCAGCCGTAGATCGGCCTCCATGCGCGGGCGGATATCGGGGCGCCGGATCTTGAGGATCACCTCCTGACCATCGGCCAGCCGCGCCCGGTGGATCTGCGCCATGGAGGCTGCCGCCAGCGGTTCGGGATCGAAATGGGCGAAGATCTCTTCTGGCGCGCCGCCCAGCGCTTCCTCCACCGCCGGGCGCAATTGCTCAAAGGGCAGGGTTGGCGCGCGGGAATGCAATTGCTCCAGTTCGGCGATCCATTCTGACGGCAGCAGATCGCCGCGCGTCGCCAGAATCTGACCTAGCTTGACGAAGGTGGGCCCCAGCTCCTCCATCGCCAGCCTTGTGCGCAGCGGCAGGCTGCGGGGATCATCGTCGCCATCTGCATCGCCGCCGCGCTCCAGCCCCAATTGCGCCAGCAGCAGCCCCAGTCCGAAGCGAGAGGCGATCTGGAGAATCTCGCCGAGCCGGTTGCGGTCCCGCGCGGCCACCAGCAGAGTCTTGATCATCACCACATCCTTTTACGCAGAACTTACATGAACCAGAGCGTACAATCGGATGACCCGCCCGCCATTTGATGGCACAGAAGACAGCATGAATGCCCCGAGCCACCGCCGCAAGCCAAGACCTGCCCCGGATGGCCGCCCTGTAAGCACGCCCTCACGCGGACCGCTGCTGCGCCGCATCGCCCGCAAACTGGAAGTGCGGGCCATCGGTCTGGTTCCCGAATATTTCAACCCCGCCGAGGGTTTGCGCGCCGCCGTGGCTGTCGGCGTGCCGCTGGTGCTGGTGTTGGCGAGCGGACTTTACGCCCTTGGCTGGTCGATCTTCGCCGCCTTCTGGACCTGCCTGTGCGTCGGGCCGGGATCGGGGCGCAGCCAGCGGCGCCTGCTGGGGACTTTCGTGGTGCTGGGGGCCGTCATCGCCTTTGCCGGATCATGGCTGGCCTTCTGGGGGCCGACAGCGGCGCTGGTGGCCGGGCCTGTGCTGGTGTTCCTCTCGATCCTGCTGCCCGCCCGCGTCGCCAATGCCAATCTGCTCGCCACCTTGCTGGCGGTGGTCGCGGTGGTGGCCGTGGGCTTTCCGCTGCCGATACACCAGGCGCTGATCGAGGCGGTGTCTTTCCTGCTGGGCGCGGGCTGGGCCTATGCGCTAATCCACGGGGTCTGGCGGATCGATCCGCATGCCCCGCTCGATCTGGCGGCACGGGCCGTTGTGGCCCGGCTGGCCGATATGGCCGCCGATCTGGTCGCCACCGGAGAAGGCCCGCATCGCGACGCGCAATGGCACCGCGCTCATGGCGAGCATCGCCGCGCCGTGCGTCTGGCGCTGGAGCGGCTGGGCGCGCTGCTGCCGCTGCATGCCGATGAAAGGCCCGAAAGGCTGGCGCCCTATCTGCGCGCTCAGGAGGCGGCAGAGACCGTGTTCAGCGCCCTGATCGCGCTGGACCATGCCTTTATCCTGCAAACCGGCCCCGCGCATGAAAGGCTGGCGGTGGCCCGTACCTTCCATAGCGGGCTGGAGGCATGGCGCCGCACACCTCGTGCGTTCCAGACCAACAGCGGCGTGATCGACCGCTGGCTCAAGCTGGTGGAGCATCGGCGCGAAAGGTTGCGCGGGGCTCTGGTCAGCGGCTGTCTGCGCGCGCTGGGTCAGGCGCTGGCCACGCTGAAGCAGAGCGGGCCGCCTGCCGCGATGCCGCCCTTACCGCGCCCCGTGGCGACGCGCGCCGCGCTCAGGCAGGCGCTGAGGCAGGCCACCGGCGTGCTGCTGGTCTATATCGCGGCGCGGGCCTTTCATCTGGGCTATCCCTATTGGGGGTCGATGGCGGTGGTCGTCGTGCTGCAAAAGGGCACGCGCGTCACATGGATGCGCGCCATGGAGCGCATCTGCGGCAGCCTGCTGGGCGGTGTCGGCGCGGCGGCCTTGCTGCATGTCGCCTATCCGGTGCCCTTGCTGGCCGCGCTTTGCGTGGTGCTGGCGGCCTTGGCTATCGCGCTGCGCAGCGTGAACTACACCAGCTTCGTGGTGTTTCTGACGGTGCTGTTCGTCACGGTGACAGCCCTGCTGCATCCGGGAGAAGGCATCGCCACCGCGCGCATTGCCGACAACACTCTGGGCAGTCTGGTGGCGCTGCTCAGCGTGCTGGCGGTCTGGCCCGAGCGGCGGCCCCGGCTGCGCGCCACGCTGAAAAACACATTGCAAGCCAACCGCGCCTATCTGGACGCTGTGGAGACCCTTGCGCCCTTCGCTCAGGTGCATGCGGCAAGGCGCGCGGCAGGATTGGCCAGCATCGAGCTGGAAATGGCGCTGCACGATCTGGGCAGCACGGTGCAGCGCCTGCGCGACCGCGCGCCCGAAGATCTGGCCGATCTGACCGCGCTGCGTCTGGTGGCCGGACAGGCCGCCGCCGCCTGGCATGAGCGGCTGGCGGACCTGCCCAGATAGATTACGCCGCGATCACCTCGATCTGCGCGGTGTCGATGGTGAAGGAACCATCGGCCTCGATCTCGAAGTGACGGACGGTTTCGGCGCCCGCGATCTGCTGCAGGGCGCGGATGGCGGCGCGATGGATTTCCGGCGTCTGCATGCGTTCGACCCAGCTTTCATACTCCATGCGCAGGCGGCGGGTCTGCACGGACTGCACGCGGAAGCCGGATTGCTCCAAAGCCTCCAGCCACTGCGCCACCGTATAGTCGCGCACATGCGAGGGATCGCGCAGCAATTCAACGGTTTGCAGATGGGTGTCGAAAGCGGCAGGGCCGGGAGACACCACATCGACAAACACCGCAGGCGCGCCAGCCTTCAACACCCGCCGCGCCTGACGCAATCCGCCGACAAAATCCTGCCAGTGATGCGCCGAAAAGCGGCAGGCGAGCAGATCGAATGTACCATCGGTAAAGGGCAGATTTTCCGCCGGACCCGCCTTGGTGCCGATGTTGGTGAGGCCGCGCTGCGCGGCGGTGGCGGCCACCACCTCCAGCATGGCAGGCGAGAGATCGCTGGCGGTCACCTGCGCGGCGTGCGCGGCCAGCGCATAGGCGACATGGCCGCCGCCCGTGCCCAGATCGAGCGCATGGGCCGGGGCATGGCGGTGGGCGATCTCGCCGATGGCGGCCAGATCCTCGCCGCTGGCATGGACGGCGCTGGAAACATAGGCCGAAGCGCGGGGGCCGAACTGGTGCTGGACCAGCGTGTCATGAGCCACAGATTCAGGGGTGGGGGTCATCGAAAGCTCTCCTTCTGGCCGCTGGGTGAACCTCTTCTTAGCCTAGGACCAGTTGCGATCTTATCCTGTTATAAGAAGGCCTAGGCTGGAGCCGCCTGCCCCATCAGCCAGTCGCGCCATTGCCGCATGGAGCGGCTTTCCGCGCGGGTGTGCAGGCGCGTCAGCCAATAGGCGCCCAGATCGACCTCCTGTGCAAAAGGTCGAACGAGGCGGCCGCTGGCCAGTTCCCGCGCGAACATGGCGGCGGGGGCCAGCGCCACGCCGCGCCCCTCCATCGCCGCCGTGACGCTGAGCACCGAGGCATCGAAGATCACCCCGCGCAGGGGCGGGCAGGCCAGACCGCAAGCGCCCAGCCAGCGCGGCCATTCATCGGCGCGGTAGGAGCGCAGCAGACTTTCGCGCAGCAAGTCTTCGGGGCTGTGGAGACGCGCCGCCGTGATTGGGTCGCAAAGGGGCGTCAGCGGCGCGGGCATGATGCGTTCGGCATGGGTGCCGTGCCACGCGCCATCGCCAAAGCGGATCGCCAGATCGAGCCCCTCGCCCGCCAGATCGACGCGGTTGTTGTTGGTGAGCAGGCGCAGGTCGATATGGCGGTGGGTGGTGGTGAAATCATCCAGCCGGTCCAGCAGCCAGCCCGAGGCGAAGGTGCCGACCACGCCCAGCGTCAGCACCTCTTCCACGCCGCCGCCCGCCAGACCGTCGAGCCTTGCGCCGATGATGTCGAAGGCGGTGCCCACGCTGGGGAGCAGGGCCAGCCCTTCATCGCTGAGTGCCAGCCCGCGTGGCAGGCGGCGGAACAACGGGGCGCCAACCATCCGTTCCAGCAGCGCCACCTGATGGCTGACCGCGCCTTGCGTCACGCATAATTCCCGAGCGGCGCGGGTGAAGGAGAGGTGGCGCGCGGCGGCCTCAAAGGCGCGCAGGGCGTTGAGCGGCAGGCGGGAGCGGTCCATGCGCAAACCATGAATTCAATTCATGGCTTTGTCGAGAATTGATGCTTTGTGATGAGCGCCCAGCGTTGCGAAAGGGGGACATCAACCGGAACGACCAACCAGACGGGAGCGCCGCGATGGTCAGACTTACCACCGCTTTTGCCATGAGCCTGATTGCAGCTTTGGGCCTTGCCGATGCCGTATCGCAGGCGCTCCGGGCCGAAACAGAGAGGAACACCATGCCCAGACTGACCACCACCCTTGCCATGAGCCTGATTGCGGCTTTGGGCGCCGCGCCCGCCCTTGCTGCCAAGACTCCCGCCGATGACCCGCTGCTGCGCCCCATCGCGCCAGCCTATTCGGCCAAGCGCTTCCTCACCCCGGCCCAGCCGGTGCGGGTCTATGGCAACACCTATCTCGTCGGCTTTGGCGGGGTGAGCGTGGCGCTGATCCGCACCAGCGCCGGGCTGATCCTGATCGACGGCAGCGTCCCTCAGGGCGTGCGCGCGGTGGAAGAGCATATGCGCGCGCTGGGCTTCTCGATCCGCGATGTGAAGCTGATCCTCTCCACCGAGCCGCATTTCGACCATGCCGGGGGCATCGCCGCGCTGGAGCGTGACAGTGGCGCCACCGTGCTGGCGGGCGCGGCGGCGGTGCCGGTGCTGCGAGCGCACGGGCTCGATCCCAGCGATCCTCAGGCCTCGGGGCTGGAGCGCTTTCCCGCGCCGCGCAACATCCGGGCCGTGCGCGACGGTGAGCGCATCACTTTGGGCGATGTGACGGTGACCGCCGTCGCCATGCCCGGCCATACGCCCGGCTCGACAAGCTGGAGCTGGAAAAGCTGCGAGGGACAGCGCTGCGAAACGGTGGTCTTCGCCGCCAGCATCAATGCTGTCGCGCTGGGTGGCTATCGCTTTTCGACGCCGGCGCATCGCGGGCGGGTGGAGGTTATTCGGCGCTCGATCACCAAATTGCGCGGCATGCCCTGCGATCTGGTTCTGACATCGCATCCGGAACTTTCGGATGGTGAGGCCAAGCAGAAGCAGTTGTTGCGCCAAAGGTCGCCCAATCCGTTTATCGATCCGCAGGGCTGCCGCAAGGCCGCCGATGCTTTCGAGAAACGGTTGAGCGACCAGTTGGCCGAAGAGGCAAAGCGTTAGAAGCGGCTAATCACGCCGCCCCCTCACACGCTGCCCTGAAGCACCAGAACCAGCAGAACGATGATCAGAATGGTGCCCAGACCCACCGGAGCATAGCCCCAATTGGCATTGTAGGCCCCCGCGCGAGGGAAGGAGCCGCCCAGCCACAAGACGAGCAGCACAATGAGCACGATGGTCAGCATAGGTCCATCCTTTCCCGTAAAAGATCAGTGATGTCGGTTAGCGGGGGATGGAATGTTTACCAAAAGCGGATGTTCCATGGCGGGATTGGCGGCGCTGGCTGGCCGGCCCATCCCGCCAGCCAGCGGCTTGCCGCAAGACCTCTTGTATCAGGACCTTGCTCTCCCCACTCTGGGAAGCATGACAGCCCCCGTCCCCCTCTCCGTCCTCGATCTGGTCCCCGTCAACGATGGGGGCAGCCTGAGCCAGGCGCTGGCCAATGCCGCCAGCCTGGCCGCCCATGCCGAAAGCGCCGGATACCACCGCTATTGGGTGGCCGAGCATCATGGCATGCAAGGCGTAGGCGGCGCGGCGACATCGGTGGTGCTGGCCCATGTCGGTGACGCAACGAAAACCATCCGCATCGGATCGGGCGGGATCATGCTGCCCAACCATGCCCCTTTGCAAATCGCCGAGCAGTTCGGCACTCTGGATGCGCTGTTCCCGGGGCGCATCGATCTGGCGCTGGGGCGCGCTCCCGGCTCGGACGGGCGGGTGGCGATGGCGCTGCGCCACGGCAATCCGGAAGAATTCCCCCGGCAGGTGGTGGATCTGCAGAACTATTTCGCGGGCGATCCGCGCATGGGCTTTACCGCCGTGCCGGGCGCGGGTGCTGCGCCCGAGATGTGGATTCTGGGCTCCAGCACCTATGGCGCGCAGCTGGCGGCGGCTTTGGGCCTGCCCTATGGCTTTGCCTCGCATTTCGCACCCGCCGCTCTGGATGACGCGCTGGCGGTCTATCGCCACCAGTTCCAGCCTTCCGCCGTGCTGGACAAGCCGCATGTGACGGTGGGCTTCAACATCTTCGCCGCCGATACGGCGGAAGAAGCGCGCTTTATCGCCACCTCCATGCAGCAGAAATTCGTTGCTCTGCGCAGCGGTCATGGCAGCGGCCCCTTCCGCGCGCCTCTGGAGGGGTTCTATGAGAATCTGCCGGTGCATCAGCGCGCCATGCTGGACCAGATGCTGCAATGCACCGCCATCGGCACGCGCGAGGATGTGGCGAAGAGCTTGGCGGCGTTGCTGGAGCGGACTCAGGCCGATGAGGTGATCGTCGCAGGACAGATCTTCGACCATGACGCGCGGCTGAAGAGTTATTCGATCGCCGCCGAGGCTATGGAGATGGTGGGGAAAGCTTCGGTTTCGGTTTGAAAGTAAGAAGAAAGGGAAGATGCGAGGGTGTTACACCCTCGCGCTCCCATTTGTGTCTGCGTTGCGTCTTGATCTCAGCCGAGGATGCGCATTCACAGCCTGGCGGGCTTTGACTTTGCCAGCCCAGCCCAGCCCAGCCCAGCCCAGCCCAGCCCAGCCCAGCCCATCGTCCAGATATTGACTGCCTGCGGCGCATCAAGAGCCGCTAATGCATATTCTGAATTGCAAAGCGGACTGTCCGGACACGACAACATTGCAGACATCTTATGAGGTTGACCATGAGATAATTTTTCGTTCTCATGGGGTATGTCTGATGAGCTTTCCACCCAACAAGAAGAGCAATGGTGTGCGGAGCAGCGGGCCAATGTGGTTGCCTATCTCGCCTTCGAGAAGTGCCCTTCGACCAGTGTTGGTGAGTGGCCGGCATGGCATGTCGCGCCACTCATATCGATTTGGGCGGTTGAAAGTGTCAAGGCCCCCGGATGGGTCGGTTGGTGGGCCGTATCGGGTGATTTTCCAACGGATTACATCGAATGCGGGGCAGAGCGTCATCCTCGTCAGGGGCTACGCGATATTGGGCTTCGCTGGCAAGAGGCAGCAAAGCGCTGGCGAAGCGGGGAGGAAGTTGAAGGCTGGCGAATGGGAGATGGCGAACAGCCTCGGGAGTTGGCTCCGCTGTTGGCTGAGCGCGCGATGATGTTTCTGGAAATTGCTGCCGACGATGAAAATTGGGCGGAGGAAGCTTAGTCCGCTTCCCCTAACTTAGCCGCCATTCACCTCCCGCGAAGCGGCCTACAATAGCTGCCACACCACCTCCTGCTTCTGAGGCCGCACCCATGGCGCGAGGCAGACAATAAAGGGATTGCAAAGGGCGATGGCCCTTTGCCCGCCGGAGGCAAACCCTTCAAACCTCCTTCAAATCCAGTCCCGCCACTTGAACCACAGATAGGGCACCACCGCCGACAGCACGCATAGTCCCAAAGCATAGGGATATCCCCATGCCCATCCCAGCTCGGGCATGTTCTTGAAGTTCATGCCATAGATGCCCACGATCAGCACCGGCGGGATGCCCACCACAGAGGCCACCGTCAGCAGCTTGACCACATCGTTCTGCTCGATGCTGATCAGCCCGGTCGCGGCATCCTGAATCAGCTGGATGCGGCCTGAGAGGCTCACCTCGAACTCATCCAGCGAGACGATGTCGTGGTTGATCGCCGTCAGCCTGTCATTGATGTCCTGCTCAAGCTTGGGGGTGCAGCGGTCACCCACGAAGCTGGCCATGCGCCCCATGCTCAGGAACATGTAGCGCACGCGCGAGGCGCGATCATTGGCGCGCCCGATGGTGCGGATCGTCTTGCGCAGCACGCGGGTTTCGCGGGCCAGACCGCCGTCCCCCATATCCTCGAAGAAGACGGTGCGGGCCACCTCGCCCACCAGTTCGGCGGCATGTTCGAGGTGATCGGCGGCGCGGTCCACCGCCGCTTCCAGCAGCATGACCAGCGCCATGGAGGGCGTCAAACCCTTGGCCTCGCCCGCTTCGGTCATCACGCCCTCGAACACGCCGAGCGGGGCGTAGCGCACCGTCACCAGCACGTCAGGAGAAAGGATGAAGCCGGTGGGCGCGGTTTCCCAACGCTCGGTGTCGGTATGGGCCAGCATGGGGACGCTCATATAGAGCGTGTCGCCATCGGCGCGCAGGCGGCTGCTGGCTTCGATTTCGCGCAGAGCCGCGCGGTCGGGCACCTTGATGCCATAGTCTTTGGCGATGCGGGCGATCTCGGCCTCATCGGGGGTCAGCAGGTCGATCCAGACCGGTTTGGCGGCGTCAGAAGGAATTGCAGTCAGCATGGATCTTCCGTTTCTTCCTTATCCCCCGCATGCCAACATCTTGAAACGCCGAATGTTGCGCTACAATGAAAAAGGACCGGCGAGGCCACCCCCGCCGGTCCTTTTTTACGTCCTGCGATCGGTCAGCGGGCGCCCAGCCAGTGGGAGAGGCCATCGACCGGCGCCGGGGTCTTCGCGGTGAAGCTGGCCGCCTCATCCATCGAGCCCTTGCCGGTGTAGACCGCCACCTGCGGATAGGCATAGACCGGACGGCTGCGCGGCGGCAGCTTGGGCTGAGGCGGCATCATGCCCGGAGGCGGGCCATCGGCAGGCGGCGGGCCCTTGGCCATCATGCCGGAGGGCGCCGTGGGCTGGCCCTCATGCGTCTGCCCGGCGCGATGGGCCAGCATCACCTGAGGGGCGGCACCATCCTCCACCCAACCCATGATCCCCGCCAGCATCGGGAACTCGCTGGGCCCGTCGCCGCCCGAGCAATGGCTCATGCCGGGGAAGAGGAACAGCCTCACCGAGGCATCGCGCTTCGCCTTGCCGAGCTTGAGGCCGATGCGCTCGAAATAATCGAGCGTGCCCAGCGGGCTGATATGCGGATCGCTCCAGCCGTGCCACAGGATCAGCTTGCCGCCATGGGCGAAGAAGGCCGAGAGATCGGGGTTGGTGGCATCGTACAGCGCGCGGGCCGGTTGCAGCCTGGCCAGCATCGCATCGTCGAAGGGGAAATCCGCGATGGTGTAGGGCGTGGCCGGATTGGGCGTGAACATCACATGGTTGATGGCATCGAGCGCAATGCGGCCCGAAAAGATCGGCATGCCGGGGCGCGGCGGCACGAAAACGCCCACCCAGTTCAGCTCGCTGCCCGGCTGCAGCGGGGCGACCTCCAGCAGGCGGCCCTTGGCGTCGCGCGCGCCGCCGAAGATCCGGCGCACGGCCTCGACCTGAACGGCGGTCAGGCATTTGCCTGCCTCATAGACGCCCTTGCAGAGCAGCGGCGCGGGGTTGAAACGGCACAGGCGCGGATCGGTGATCTGGCCATCGGCCAGCCCGTCGAGCTTATCACACTGGCGCAGCACCTCGGCATGGATCGGATTGACATCCACGGCGGTGATCAGCGGCTGGCCATCGGCGCCGGTGTTCACCCTGGCCAGCCAGGCGTGATGGAAGCTGTTCTGCATATGGAAATTCATCGCCGGAGCCCCGGCGGTGATGCCGTCGAAATCATCGGGGTAGCGCTGGGCGGCGATCAGCGCCTCGCGCCCGCCATCGCTGCATCCGGCGAAATAGGCATATTTCTGCGGCTGGCCATAGAAGGCGCGGATCAGCGCCTTGGCCGCCAGCGTGGTGGCATGCACGCCGCGAAAGGCGAAATCCTCGCGCTGCTGCTGGTTGTCGCCCCAGGCAGTGTCATTGCCCTGATGGCCCATATCGGTGCTGGCCAGCGCCAGCGTGCCATCGGTGGCCGGGGTGCAATCCTCCGCCTTGGAGACATCGATGCGCAGATTGCCGCACAGGCCGCCGCAGCCGGTCTGCAGGAAGCGCTGGCTCCAGCCCTGAAGCGGCAGGCGCACCTCATAGGTGATGGCCGGCGCAATGGTGCCGGTGAGCTTGCAATAGGGATGATCGCCAGAGACCTGCGTGGCGGTGATGGACGTTTTGGCGCCTGTGGCAGCGGACAGATCGAGCTGGGCCAGACTCTCGCAGCTGCGCAACGGCGCCACGCCGGCCAGAGCGGGCGCGGGCGCGGCTTGAGCCGGCGCCGCCAGCCCCAGCATCACGGCCAGCGCCACCATCATGGCAGTCAGCCACCCTGCCCCCTTGCGCAGGCTGCCCGGCCTTGCCGGTGTTGCTGCTCGAACCATCATCGTCCTCCCTTGTGCCGATCCCATCGTACCTTGTCTGCACCGATGGGCGCGGCGCATCAATCGCCCGGCCCATCGGAATTTTGTCGCAATCCATAGCATCAGCGAAAGGAGGCCTTGCGCGCCAGACACACAAACGGCGGGCCTGCCTGAGCAAGCCCGCCGCCTGATGGTCAGTCTGGCAGAGACTTACTGGCGATGGGCCACTTCAGCCGCCGCAATGGTCGTCAGGTTCAGAATCCCGCGCGCGGTCACGCCAGGCGTCAGCACATGGATCGGCTTGGACAGGCCCATCAGCATCGGCCCCACGGTGGGCGAGCTGGAAGAGGCCGCCAGCGCCGTCAGCGTGATGTTGGCAGCATCCAGATTGGGCATGACCAGCAGGTTGGCCGGGCCTTCCAGCGGGCTGTCGCCCACCAGCGTCTCACGCAGGCGCTGCGAGAGCGCGGCATCGGCATGCATTTCGCCATCGACCTGCAGATCGGGCGCCTGCTGCTTCACCAGCTTGAAGGCGGCGCGCATCTTGCGCGCGCTGGGGCTGTGCGAGGAGCCGAAGTTGGAGTGCGAGAGCAGCGCCACGCGCGGCGTCAGGCCGAATTGCGCGACATGGCTTGCGGCCAGCACCGTCATTTCGGCAATCTGCTCCGGCGTGGGATCGGGCACCAGATGGGTGTCGGTGATGAACAGCGCGCCCGCATCCAGAATCAGGCCCGACAGCGCATAGACGCGCTGCAAGCCCGGCAGCGGATCGATGATGCGCAGAATATGTTCGATCTGGCTCCAATATTCCGACTTGCCGCCCACCAGTGCGGCATCCACCCGGCCCGTGCGCAGCAGCATGGCTGCCGTCACCGTGGGGCGGCGATAGACATGGCGCGGAATTTCCTGCGAGGGCACGCCCTTGCGCGCGGCGATCTCGCGATAGGCCTCGACCAGCGGGCGCAGGATTTCGTGATCGGTCTCAGGATCGATCACCTCGACATCGCGGTCCAGCGCGAAACGCAGGCCCAGTTCGGGCATGAGTTTGGAGAGGATGCGGCGGCGGCCCACGATGGTCGGCTTGGCCAGCCCTTCGTCCAGCACGTCCTGAATGGCGCGCAGCACGCGCTCATCCTCGCCTTCGGCATAGACCACGCGCTTGTTGGTGCCGCGCGCCGCCTCGAACACCGGCATCATCAGATGGGTCGAGCGCAGGTTCTGCTCGGCCAGCGAGCGGCGATAGGCGTCGAGATCGATCGTCTTGCGGGCCACGCCGCTGTCCATCGCCGCCTTGGCGACAGCAGGGGCGATTTCCGAAATCAGGCGCGGATCGAAGGGCGTGGGGATGATGTATTCCGCGCCGAAGGTCAGGCGGCGGCCGCCATAGGCCTGGGCCACGCTCTCATGCGCGGGCAGGCGCGCCAGCGAGGCGATGGCCTCGGCCGCGGCCGCCTTCATCTCCTCATTGATCGCCGTGGCGCCGACATCGAGCGCGCCGCGGAAGATGTAAGGGAAGCACAGGACGTTGTTGACCTGATTGGGATAATCCGAACGTCCGGTGGCCACGATGGCGTCGGGGCGCTGCTCGCGCACCACCTCGGGGCGGATTTCCGGCTCGGGATTGGCGAGCGCGAAGATCAGCGGCTTTTCGGCCAGCAGCGGCAGCCATTCGGGCTTCAGCACGCCCGGCGCCGAGAGGCCGAGGAACACATTGGCGCCCGGCAGCACTTCGGGCAGGGTGCGGGCGTTGGTTTCGCGCGCATAGCGGGCCATGTTGGGGGCCATGCCCTCACGCCCGCTGTGGATCACGCCATCCTTGTCGGTCAGCGTGACATTCTCGATCCGCAGCCCCATCGAGACCAGCAGATCGACGCAGGCCAGCGCTGCCGCGCCCGCGCCGGAGGTGACCAGCTTGACCTCGGACAGCTCCTTGCCCTGAAGCACCAGCGCATTGCGCACACCGGCGGCCACCACGATGGCGGTGCCGTGCTGATCGTCATGGAACACCGGAATGTTCATGCGCTTCTTCAGCTCGGCCTCGATGAAGAAGCATTCGGGGGCCTTGATGTCCTCAAGGTTGATGCCGCCGAAGGTGGGCTCCAGCAGGGCCACCGCATCGATGAACTTTTGCGGATCGGTGGTGTCGACCTCGATGTCGAACACGTCGATGTCGGCGAATTTCTTGAAGAGGACCGCCTTGCCCTCCATCACCGGCTTGGAGGCCAGCGCGCCGATCGCGCCCAGACCCAGCACCGCCGTGCCGTTGGAGATCACGGCTACCAGATTGCCGCGCGCGGTATACTCCAGCGCCTTGTCAGGGTCGGCGGCGATTTCGGTGCAGGGGATGGCCACGCCCGGCGAATAGGCCAGCGCCAAGTCGCGCTGGTTGACCATGCGCTTGGTCGGCTCGATGCTGAGTTTGCCCGGCTTGGGATAGCGGTGGTAATCGAGTGCGGCGCGGTAAAGCGTATCGTCCATCTTCAAACCTTGAGCAAGGGCAGCAGGATACCCGGCAGGAATGCCCGGCAGACACGCAAGCGGGCCAATGCGTTAAGACACATGCCTTATGCATACGAACCCGCCGCGCGAGTCAGGGCCTTAACCCATTCATCTTGCCGAGGCGAGAGCGAACCGACACGGTTTTTACGCTTGGTTCGTTGCAGTTTTTGCGCCCATCTGCGCGTGGTATGCAATCATGCTGCACTTGGCTGCGCCTTGCCGCCCCGGCCCGGTCCGGCGTCTGATCGTCAGGCCAGCGCCGGCCTCAGCAGACATTTTTCCAGCAGGCGGCGGCAGCGCCGGGCCAGCGGCATCTCCAGCCAGCGGTAGCACAGATCGGCCAGCAGCACCGTCATCCCGGTGGACGCTACGAACAATGCCAGACGGAAGGCAATCTGTATGGCACCGGCTCCGCTGCGCATGGGGTCATGCCCGATCAGCAGCAGCACAGCTTCGCGCAGCCCCTCGATCACGGCGAAATGCAGCAGATAGCCGGAATAGGACGCCCGCCCGATCCGCGCCAGCCAGCGCCACCCCAGCAGCGCCGGAAACCACCCGCGCCCCGCCGCCGCCATGGCCACGCAGCCGACCCCCAGCATCGTCGCTGCGGAAAAGATGAAGGCGCCGCGCCCCTGCCCCATGCCGTCGCCCGAGAGGATCTTCTGCACCACCTCGATGCCCTGCGCCCCCAGATGGTGGTTCACCACGGCATAGACCGCCACCAGCAGGGCCATCGCCATCACCCCGAGCATCATCAGGAAAGAGGCCTGCATCGCCCCGATCTTTCGCCGATACAGCGCCAGCAGGCAGCCCGCCGAGAAGGCATCGAAATGCAGGAAGGAGATATGCGCCGACTGGTTGAAATGCTGCAACTGGCCGATCAAAGCGATGCGCCCCAGCAGGCACCCCACCACCACCCCGGCCAGACAGCGCTTGAGCGCGCCATCCGACAGCAGCACGATGGCGATCCCCGCCAGCGCATAGAACTGCATCTCCACCGAGATGGTCCAGAGATGGGTGGTAGGCACCACCGATATTTCGGGATGATCGAGCAGATAGAAATTATAGGTGAAGCTGGCCTGCGACAGGATCTCCCACGGGTCATCCGGCCCCGGGAGCCAGAAGGTGATCAGCCCGGCCAGTGCCACATAAAGCCAATAGAGCGGCATGATGCGCGCCGCGCGACGGATGTAGAAGCCCGCCAACATCGCCCCTTTCGTCGCGGGTTGGGCCGCACCCGCCACCGGCGCGGCGGCGCGGATCGAAAGGGTCACCACAAAGCCCGAGATCACATAGAACACCCAGACCCCCAGCCAGCCGAAGGGCAGAATATCCGTATGCTGGGCGATCACCGCCGCCATCGCCAGAGCGCGCAGGGCATCGACCCGGTCGTAACGCGCCCCATCGCCCGGCACCGCAGCGCCGGACGGCGAGGCCGCAGCATGAGGCGCGCAAGGGGGCGACACCACCGTCAGCCGCGGGCTTGTCAGCATGGATTCCATCGCAGCCCCTTCCCGGCCCGCCAGCCGCCCCTTGCGGACCGGGTCTGGCCATCTTGCCGCCACGCCCCGCCGTCCTCCGCTGGCTGGGGGGCGCCGCAGAACCCTTGTGGCCTAACATCCCCCCTCGCGAAGGGAACGGCACGAAACCTCCGAAGCGGAGCGATGGCCCGCGAAACCCTGCCCAGCCCGCGCTAAAATGCCCAAAGCGGATGCTTCATGCGCTCAAAACCACGCCTCAAGGCGCCGCGATCCCCCCGAATCCCAACCTGCTCATGGCTTGACGGGTATGCCCCGCAAGCGCACAGGAGCATCCCCAAGGTGCTCGCCAGGCCTTTGGAACCCAAGGCCCTGTGGGAACGGGAGTTTGCCCCGTGCATTCCCTTTTGCAGGATCACATGCATCTTACAGAGCAGGACAAAGCCTTCGTGTCAGAACAAGAGCAAACGGTCGACCTTACCAATTGCGATCGTGAGCCCATTCATCTGCTGGGGGCCATCCAGCCTTCGGGCTTCCTGCTGGCGCTGACCTCGGACTGGCTGGTGGCCCGCGTCTCCGCCAACATCGGCGAGTATCTGGGGGTTTCGCCCGAGCAGCTGATCGGCCAGCCGCTGGCCGATTTCGTGCCGCGCGTGCTGATCCACAATCTGCGCAACCGTGTGGCCTGCCTGACCAACCCCGATATGGTCGAACGCATGTTCGGCGCCACCTTCGCCGAGGATGAGCGCTTTTTCGACATCGCCATCCATGTCTCGGGCGGCCAGATCGTACTGGAGGCCGAGCCCGGCGCGCAGCACAATGGCGACGCCAATGGCACGGTGCGCAGCCTGATCGTGCGGCTCGATGCCCAGCCCGACCTGCCCTCCTTCTACCGCGAGGGCGCCCGCCAGATCCGCGCCCTGCTGGGCTATGACCGGGTGATGGTCTACAAATTCGCCCCCGACGGCTCGGGCGAGGTGGTGGCCGAGGCCTGCCGTTCGGGCATCGGCAGCTTCAAGGGGCTGCATTACCCCGCCAGCGACATTCCCCAGCAGGCCCGCCAGCTCTATAAGCGCAATTTACTGCGGCTGATCCGCGATGTTCACGCCCAGCCGGTGCCGATCGTTCCCGCGCTCGATGCCAACCGCAAGCCTTTGGACCTGTCGCTGTCGGTCCTGCGTTCGGTCTCGCCGATCCATATCGAATATCTGAAAAACATGGGGGTCGAAGCCTCGCTGTCGATCTCCATCGTGGTCGATGGCGAGCTGTGGGGCCTGTTTGCCTGCCACCATTACGCCCCACGCGCGCCCAGCTATGAATTGCGCTCCTTGAGCGAACTCTTCGCCCAGATGTTCGCCATGCGGCTGGAAAGCCGGGAACGCCGCGAGCTGGTGGACTATGAACGCCGCGCACGTGACATTTCCGATCAGCTGCTCAGCGCCGTGGCCTCGGATGAAACGCTGCTCAACGATCCCGACTGGCTGGGTGACATCCTGACCAATGCCATCCCTGCCGATGGCGTGGGCGTATGGATCAACGGCGGCTATGCCTTCTCCGGCATAACGCCCCCCACCGACGATTTCCGCCGCATCATCCGCGCCCTCAACGGCACGGCGGCGGGCAAGGTCTATGCCACCGATCATATCGGCTCACTGGTCGATGGGGCGGAGACCTTTGCCGAACTGGCCTCGGGCCTGCTGGCCATCCCCATTTCGCGCTCGCCGCGTGACTATGTGGTGCTGTTCCGGCGCGAGATGCGCTCGCAGGTGCGCTGGGCGGGCGATCCGCACAAGCCGGTCACCTATGGCCCCAACGGCCCGCGCCTGACCCCGCGCGAAAGCTTCGCCGAATGGCATGAGCTGGTGGAGGGCAAATCCACGCCCTTCAGCAACTCGCAGATTCGCGTGGCCGAAACCCTGCGCGCCACGCTGATCGAGGTGGTGCTGCGCCTGGCCGACGAGGCTACCGCCCATCGCCATCAGGCCAATGCGCGGCAGGAATTGCTGATCGCGGAACTCAATCACCGCGTGCGCAACATTCTGGGGGTGATCCGTGGCCTGATCCGCCAGTCGCAGCCCGATGAGGAGGCGGTGAAGGATTTCGTCCGCGTCGTCGATGGCCGCATCCATGCGCTGGCCCGCGCCCACAACCAGATCACCGACGACCACTGGGGCCCCGCCCCTCTGGAGGCGCTGATCGAGGCCGAGGCCGCCGCCTTTGCCGCCGACAAGGAAAGCTCGATCCTGTCGGACGGTCCGCCGATCCTGCTCAACCCGCAGGCCTATTCCTCGATGGCGCTGGTGGTGCATGAGCTGGTCACCAACTCCACCAAATATGGCAGTCTTTCGGGACAGGGCGAAGTCCATATCAAATGGTATCGCGAGGAAGCGGGCGATCTGCGCTTCGAATGGGTGGAAAGCGGCGGCCCGCCGGTGCAGCCCCCGCGCCGCAAGGGCTTCGGCACCACCATCATCGAGCGTTCGGTGCCCTATGATCTGGGCGGCACGGCGGACATCCGCTACGATCCGGATGGGGTGAAGGCGCGCTTCTGCATTCCCGCCCGCCATGTTTCGGAGCGCAAGAGCTTTGCGGGCAAGAAGATCCGCATCCCCCACGCCCATCCGCAGGAAAACTTCTCCTTCACGCCCAATTTTCTGTCGGGCAAATCGGTGCTGCTGGTGGAAGACAGCCTGATCATCGCGCTGGATGCCGAAGATATTCTGGTGCGCTTCGGCGCCTCCATCGCGACAGCCTCCACCACCGAGGCGGCGCATGACATTCTGGACGATGTGAAGCCCGATCTGGCGATCCTCGACATCAATCTGGGGGACCGCAACAGCTTCGGCATCGCCAGCCGGTTGCTGGATATGGGCGTGCCCTTCTTCTTCGCCTCGGGCTATGGCGAGCAGGCGCAATTGCCGATGGAGCATCGTTCGCGGCTGGTGGTGCAAAAACCCTATACCACGGCCAACATCGGGCGGGCGATCGTGGAGCTTTTGGGGCTGGAGAGCGAGCCGGAAGTGGTCGGCTAAGGCAGGTCAGGCGCTCGGCATATCCGTAGCGTCCCCTAGGGGAACATTCGGAAGAGCCGCAGCGCCTGAGGGGTGGTTAGCGGGGCAATGATGAACATGGCCCTAACCAAACATGGGCGGAAAGCTTAATCGCAAATCCTTGCTTTTTCAGGATAGCGGCAGCGCCGGCCCGGACTCCATTCGACGCGAAGCCCCTTATGCCACCAGTCCCTTGGCCGCCACGACGCTGCCGTCGAGAGCATCGAGCGCGCCGACCAGCAGCCGGTTGGTCAGCGCGGACCTGCTCCCCCGTTTTGCGTTGAACGATGGCTGCTTTCCGCATTCCAAAACCGTTCAGATGAGGACGCCCAAAGAGCCCTTGCCGCTTCGACGCCACGGGACAGCTCCGTCCCCGCGTCGACCGGCAAAGACAAGGTGCGATCAAAACGCTCGCCTGATTTTCTCGGGCGTTTTTACTGTCAGGAGGATTTATGAAACTCGCCATTGCGACTCTCGCCGTTGCTGCCAGCCTGATGACCGTCGGTGTCGCCAGTGCCCAGCCCGGGCCGTGGAACCCCGGGGCTTTCTGGCGCGGCGCTCCCGACAATCCCTATGAGCGCATCCACTTCCTGCGCGACCGCGTGGGCAATGGCCTGCGTGACGGCAGCCTCGACCGCCGCGAGGCCGCGCGGGTCAACCATGAGCTGGACGGGGTGGATCAGTGGATTCACCGCATGCATTGGGAAGACGCCGGCCGCCTGACGCCGGGCCAGCGCGCCCAGGTGCAGGGCCGCCTCGACGGGATCAGCCGCCAGATCCACTGGATGCGCCGCGACGGCTTCTGACGCCAACATGCCCTCCCGCCGGCTTTGACCGGCGGGGGTGGCTATGGGCAGACATGATGGAATGGTGAGCCCTGCTGGATTCGAACCAGCGACCTACTGATTAAAAGTCAGTTGCTCTACCGACTGAGCTAAGGGCCCCACCGGGCGCCGGGCCGGTTTACACCGCATCGGCGCCATCGTTGCGAGGCGTTCCCCTAGGGGCACGCGCCCGCGCGGTCAAGCGGCTGTGAAGATGTCTGGGGGTAAAGCCCGTCAAAGGGTCTCGCCACGTTGCCGCAATCGCCATCGCCGGGGCCAATACGAAGCCTCGCTCGCGGTAGGCGCCATGCGGCACGGTCAAGGCCTGACGCCCCGTCCCGCCCGAGCGCCAGCTGCCGCCTTCCCACAGCACGATGTCCAGATCCAGCACCCGCGAGCCCCAGCGCCGCGCCCGCCTGCGCCCGAAAGCAGCCTCGATCCCCTGCAGCACCCCCAGCATCGCCACCGGCCCCAGCGAAGAGCGCACCAGCGCCGCGCCATTGGCATAGCGCCGCAAGCTCGGCCCCAACGGAGCGCTATCGATCACCGGCGCCACCTCCAGCACCGTCACCCCGGCCTCACGCAAGGCCTCCACCGCCGCGCCCAACACAAAGCGCGGCCCGCCATAACGATGATGCCGCTGATTCGACCCCAGCGCGATCAGATAGAGCCAGCCCCCGCCAGAGCCCTCAACCGGCGCCTCAGATATCCTCAACGAGGCGGCCATAAAGCTGCGGGCGGCGATCGCGGAAAAAGCCCATGCCCGCACGGTGCATCGCGGCGCGGCTCAGATCCAGCGTGGCGGTCAGCACGCCGACATCCTCGCGGCCGTAATCGCCCAGAAGATCGCCCCATTCGTCGCTGATGAAGCTGTGGCCGTAGAACGTCTGGACGGTGTTCTCGCCCTCCACGCCGATGCGGTTGCTCGCCACCACCGGCATGCAATTGCTCACCGCATGGCCGATCATCGCGCGGCGCCACATGCGGCTGGTGTCCAGATTGGCGTCATAGGGCTCGGAGCCGATGGCGGTGGGGTAGAACAATACCTCCGCGCCCAGCAGAGCCATCGCCCGCGCGCATTCGGGATACCACTGATCCCAGCAGACGCCCACGCCGATGCGCGCGCCGAAGACGTCCCACACCTTGAAACCGGTGTTGCCGGGCCGGAAATAATACTTTTCCTCATAGCCCGGGCCGTCAGGAATATGGCTCTTGCGGTACGTGCCCATGATCTCGCCATCGGCATCGATCATCGCCAGCGTGTTGTAATAGTGATGCCCGTCACGCTCGAAAAAGCTGGTGGGGATCGCCACGCCCAGCCCCTTGGCCAGCTTCTGCATCGCCAGCACGCTGGGATGCTCCAGCGTAGGCTTGGCCAGAGCGAACAGCGCCTCATCCTCCACGGTGCAGAAATAGGGGCTGCTGAACAGTTCCGGCGGCAGGATCACCTGCGCCCCCTCTTTCGCGGCCTGCTCCACCAGCGCGGAGACGGCGGCAATGCTCTCCTGCTCATCCCACGAAGGCAGGGCGAGTTGCAGGGCGGCGACGGAAAGCGTGCGAGTCTGGGTCATGGCCCGTCTCCTATGCCCCCTCTGTTACAAAGTCTATCGCGGGGCGCCTGCACTTAACGCCCTCTTGCGAAACCGTCTCATCATCGCCACTTGGGCCCAGCCCCCCCAAACGGAGATTCCCCCATGGCCGACACTGCCACCCTTCCCCAAGCCATCGTCGCCGGCGGCTGCTTCTGGTGCACCGAGGCCGTGTTCCGCATGTGCGCCGGGGTGGAAAACGTGGAAAGCGGCTACATCGGCGGCTCCGTGCCCAACCCCACCTACAAGCAGGTGTGCAGCGGCGCCACCGGCCATGCCGAGGCGATCCGCATCACCTATGATCCCTCGGTGCTATCCTATGGTGATCTGCTCGATGTGTTCATGGCCACGCATGATCCGACGCAGCTCAACCGTCAGGGCGGCGACATCGGCACGCAATACCGCTCGGCGATCTTCCCCCTGTCGGACGAGCAGCGGGCAGAGGCTTCGGCTGCGATCGAGCGTTCGCAGGAAGATCACAAGCTGCCCATCGTCACCACCATCGAAGGCCCCGCCGAGTGGTATGCCGCCGAGGACTACCATCAGGACTATTGGGACGGCGAAGGCCAGCGCAACCCCTATTGCATGGCCGTAATCCCGCCGAAGCTGGCCAAGCTGCGCAAAGGGTTCGCAGCCAAGGTGAAGGAAGGCGCAGAAGGTTAAAGAGGTGAATGCGAGGGTGTTACACCCTCGCGCTCCCTTTAATGTCTACGTTGCGCATCGGGTTCAGCCTTAGAGCAACGTCGCAGGCTTTAAAATTGGAGATTATCGTAAGGCGCCGGGGCTTTCTGCCTGCGGCGCCTTTCCTTTGCGCAGGTGGAGAGTTGAGGCGCACGGATCGGGAATCACTGCCCGTGCGTCGGAAGACGTCATGGGAGCGCGAGGGGGTAACCCCCTCGCATTTCCCTTTTTACCCCTTCTGCCACCGGGCAACAAAGAACCCGTCCAAACCGCCTTGCTCGGCAAGCATCCCCGGATCGGTCCGCACCCAGCCTTCGGCGGTCGGAGCCACACCCTCGGGCAGTTCCGAGGCCAGCACCGGCTCGGCCACCAGACCCGCAACCTGTGCAGCCTGATCCTCGCCCTCTTCACGCTCCAGCGAGCAGACAGCGTAAACCAGCCGACCGCCCGGCTTCAGCCAGCCGGCAGCGCGCGCGATCAGCGCCTGCTGGATCTCGGCCATGTCGGCAATCTGGCGCGCACCGATGCGATGCAACACATCGGGATGGCGGCGCGCGGTGCCCGTGGCGGTGCAAGGAGCATCGATCAGGATCGCATCGAAAAGGCCTTCTGGCTCCCACTTCAGGGCATCGGCGGCGATGGCTTCAGCTTTCAGGCCCGTGCGGGTCAGGTTCTCGCGCACCAGTTCAAGGCGGCGGGCCGACTGGTCCAGCGCCGTCACATCCCAGCCCAGCGCGGCCAGTTGCATGGTCTTGCCACCGGGCGCGGCGCAGAGGTCCAAAGCGCGGCCCGTTCCAGCGCCGATCAGGCGGGTGGGGATCGCGGCGGCCAGATCCTGCACCCACCAAGCGCCCTCGTTAAAACCCTCCAGCGTCTCCACCGCACTGCCGCGCGATAGGCGCACATGGCCCGGCATCAGGCTAACCCCACCCAGCTTTTCGGCCCAAAGCGCGGTTTCGGCGGGATCACGCAGGGTAAGGTCCAAAGGGGGCGGCACGGCCAACCCCTGCGCCACAGGCAAAGCCCGCTCACCCCAGCGCGCGGCGACGGCCTCGGGCAGGCTGGGCGTTTCGGGCAAAACCGCATTGCGCTTCACCAAAGTCGAAAACACCCCATGCGCCAGACGGCGCGGGCCGCCCATCAGCAGGTCGAGGCCGGTCGCCACCACGGCGTGGGGCGGTGTGCCCAGCCGCAGCCAGCCCGCCAGCATCAGACGCAACACGGCGCGGGGCTTGGCGTCTTCCGGCAAAATCTGATGCGTGGCCGAATCGATCAGCGCGTCCAGATCGACCAGCCAGCGCAGCGCCTCCCCGGCCAAAGCGCGGGCCAGAGCGCGATCCTCGCGCGCCTTGATGCCCTGGCAGGCGGCGTGAGCGGCATTGTCCAGCGTTTCGCCCCGGCGCAGCACGGCATCCATCATGCGCAGCGCGGCGCGGCGGGCGGGAAGGCCTTTTGTATCCTGATCTGTCATCGTGGCCCCCCTACTCTATCTTTGGCCATATTGAAATCGCCGCGCTGCGGGTGCATCTGGGGGCCTATGGCCGACATGATCAAACGCTCGACTCAGCGCCCCGCCGCTTTCGCCAAGCCCGCGCATTGGTCGAACGATCCGGTACCCGCCCCCGCCGCTCCAGTGGCGGAGGACGACCCCGAGGGCCTCTCCCCCACGCGCTATGGCGATTTCACGCGCAAGGGCATCGCCTGGGATTTCTGAACCCGCCTCACAGCAAGGTCTGAAGCTGACGTAAGGGAGATACGCCATGCCGATTGCCAGCCTGCTCCTGCTGCTTGCCGCCCAGCCGACAGAGGCACCCGCTGCGGCCCCTGCAGCGACTCCCACCGCCGATCCGCTGGCCTTCGTGGCACAGGGCCTGCTAGAATGCGCCGAGCCCGATGAGGCTTCGAAAACCTGCCATGCGCTGGCCCATTTCACCCCGCGCCCCGACGGCAGCTTCACCGATGACACCGAAGTGCTGCTGCGCCCCGATATGAAGATGACGCTCAGCTTTTCCGGCGTTGCGCGGGTGAAGGGCAATCAGGTCTGCGGCACGGTCTCGATGCAGATGGTGCAGCAAGCCAAACTGCGTTTCGCCGGAGAGCCGCTTCCGCCCGAGCACAGCGCGGAATTGCTGCCGCGCATTCAGGAAGGCATGGCCCGCGAGGGGCTGATCGACCGGGAATTGTGCTCCACCCGCACGCCGGATGGGAGCGGCAATCCCCGCAGCTTCACCCGCCATGCCACCATTGCCGGGCAGCCGGTGAATCACCCTGATGATCATCTGCTCTGGGTGTCGCCCGATGCCGGCTACAGGGTGGCGCCCAAACCCAAACCCTAAGCCCAGCCGGACAGTTCTCGGCGCACCAGCGTTTCGATCATCGCCATGCCTTCCTCGCGCGCGTTGAGGCAGGCGAGCACAGCGAAATCCTGACCACCGGCTTCCACAAAGACCTCGCGCCCACGGATCGCCAGTTCCTCCAGCGTCTCGACGCAATCGGCGGAGAAGCCCGGCGCCACGATGGCCAGCCTGCGCGTGCCCTTGGCGGCCTCGGCGGCCAGCACGGTTTCGGTGGAGGGCTCCAGCCATTTGGCGCGGCCAAAGCGGCTCTGGAAGGCGGTTTCCACGCGCAGCGCCGGGAACAGCGGGGCCAGAGCCTCACTCAGCAGGCGGGCGGTCTTGCGGCATTGGCAGTGATAGGGATCGCCCAGATGCAGGGTGCGCTCGGGCATGCCATGGAAGGAAAGCAGCAGCACCTCGGGCACGAAGGGCAGCGCGGAAAGCTGCCGCGACACATCGCTGCTCAGCGCCGCGATATGGGCGGGATCGTCGTGATAGGGCGGCAGGGTGCGGATCGCGGGCTGCCAGCGCATCGCGGCCAGAGCCTGCCCCACGGCATCCATCACGCTGGCGGTGGTGGCGCCCGAATATTGCGGATAGAGCGGGCAAATCAGGATACGGTCGCAGCCCTGCGCCTTCAGAGCCTCGATCTCCCCGGCGATGGCGGGCTGACCATAGCGCATGCCCCAGCGCACCGTCACGCCCTCACCCAGCCGCGCCTGAAGCGCCACAGCCTGAGCCTTGGTGATAGCAGCCAGAGGCGAGCCTTCGTCGGTCCAGACCTGCGCATAGGCATGGGCCGATTTGGCAGGCCGCGTGCGCAGAATGATGCCATGCAGGATCGGCAGCCAGATGGCGCGCGGAATCTCCACCACGCGCGGATCGGAGAGGAATTGCGCCAGATAGGTCCGCACGGCAGCAGGCGTCGCGGCCTGAGGCGTGCCCAGATTGACCAGCAGCACGCCCACCTTCCCCACATTCACGGCGGGATGGTTTGCAGGCAAAGCGGTCTGGCTCACAGTCATATCCTCATTCTTCGCTGCCAAGAGGCAGACGGCGCAGGCGCAAGCCCGTCGCCGAAAACAGCGCATTGGCGATGGCCGGGGCGGCCACGGCCACACCCAGCTCGCCGGGATCTTCGGGATCGGCGGTGGAGGCGATCAGGTCAACCACCACTTCGGGGCAATTGCCCAGCAGCGGCAGATTGAGCGCCGCCAGCCGAGCCCCCATCGGCAAGCCACCATTCCACACCGGGGCCGAGCCCAGCGCCAGCCCCATGCCATAGACCAGCCCGCCCTCGATCTGCTGCCGGGCGATATCGACATTCACGATGCGGCCGATATCGGCCACGGCAACGATGCGGTCCACCGCCACGCCTTCGTCACCGCGCCGGGCCGTCACCACGGCGGCGATGCAGCCGCCACGGATGCGGTGGCAGGCGATGCCCTGCCCGCTGGCATCATGCCCGCCGTTCCAGTTGGCCAGCGCCGAAACGCGTTGCAGACACGCCGCCAGCCGGGGATCTCCCTCCAGCAAGGCCATGCGGTAGGAGAGCGGCTCGCGGCCCTGAGCGGCGGCGATTTCATCGACAAAGCTCTCGGTGATGAAAGCACCCAGAGCATGCCCATTGCCCCGCAGCCGCCCGGTCGGCAGGCCGACGCTGACGGGCGCCTGCTCGATGGTGAGGGCAAAGCTGTAGGGCGGAACGAAGCCCTCCATCGCCAGCGGATCGGCATGGGCGTTCTGGTGATGCGCCATCGCCTCGGCGCGGCTGGCGCCTTGCAGCAGGCGCGCACCGAACTCCCGCGCGGCAGAGGGCATCGCCACCCGCAGCCGCCATGCCGCGATGGTGCCGGTCTGATCGACGCGCGCCTCGATCTGCGCGGCCAGAGGCGGGCGGTGGATGGCGGTGACGGCCTCCTGCCAGCGGGTGTAGATCAGCAGCACCGGCTTGCCGGTCTCGCGCGCGATCAGCGCGGCCTCCACGGCATGGGGGCATTCCAGCCGCGCATCGAAACTGCCGCCCGCCGCCAGCGGGTACAGCACCACATGCTCCACGCTGATATCCAGCGCCTTGGCCACGGCGCGGCGGGTCTGTTCGGGGGCTTGTGAGGCCACCCAGATTTCGCAGCGGCCATCACGCAGTCGGGCTACCGCGCTGGCGGTTTCCAAAGGCGCGGCCACGGCGGCGGCGACGTCATAGCGCTGGCTGTAGGGCGGCTTGCTACCAAGCAGGGTCTCGGGATCGCCCTGCTTGGCGATGATCTGCCCGCCTTGCTTGATCGCCGCCTTCAGCGCCGTGTCGAGCGCGCCATCGATCTTTTCCGCACTGATCGGGCGATGGACCGAAAAGCGCGGCGCCACGGCGGCCAGCGCCTGTTCCGCCGCCCAGCTGTTGGTGGCGACGGCAGCCAGCCAATCGGGCCCTTCCACCAGCCTGAGGAAGCCGCTGATGCCCTTGGCAGCCTTGGCATCGTGACCGGCCAGATGCGCCGCCTCGCCCACGGGAGCATGGCGGATCGCGGCGAAGACCATATCGGGCAGGCGTACATCGCCCGCAAACATCCAGCCGCCATCGAGTTTGGCAGGCAGATCGAGCCGGGGGAAAGGCGGTGTACTGCCAGAAGGCAAACGCGCGGGGTTTTCGGCAGGGGGCGGGCCAAGCGGCAGGGGATCGGGCAGCGTCAGCCCGGAGGCTTCCTGCGCCAAAGCTCCAAACGTCAGGCTCTGCTGGCCATGGCGCACCAGCCCGGCGGAGACCGTGCAGTCTTCGGCATTAACGCCCCAGCGCTTGGCCGCAGCTTTCACGAGAAGCACCCGCGCCCCAGCGGCTGCGTGGCGCACAGGCGTTTCATAGGCCGCGAGTGACAGCCCATCGGCAGTGGCGCTAAAGCGATGCTCTTCCGCCCAATGGCGAGGCAACCACGTTGCCGGTTCGATTCCGTCCCCAGGAACCATCGGCAGCCACAGCTCCGCCCAGCGCGCCGCCAAAGGCGCATTGGCGAAAATCTCCGACACCGGCGCGAAGACCACGCCCATCTGCCGCCAGTCCGCGCCCAGTTCCAGCGCGGCGATCTGCGCCAGCTGGGTGCTGATCCCCTGCCCCATCTCCAGCTGCGGCACGCTGACGGTCACCACACCATCGCGCGCCACCCTGATCCACGCATCGAAGGCCACTTCGCCCTCGCCCGGGGGCAGAGGCAGCGGGTAAGGCCGCTGGCGCAGCCCCCATGCCACCACCAGCCCGCCGCCAAGGGCCGCGCCCACCAGCAATCGGCGGCGCGACAGCTCCATGGTCAGGCTTGCGCTTTCAGCCAGACGGCCAGCTTGGCGGCAATCGCGGCGAAGGCCTTGCCCTGCAGCGTGTCACCGGCGGCTGGAGGCCTGCCCGCATCGCTGTCCACGCGGATCGAGAGGTCCAGCGGCACGCGGCCAAGGAAGGGCAGGCCCATCTCATGCGCGGCCTGCTCGGCGCCGCCATGGCCGAAGGGGTCGGAATGCTCACCGCAATGGGGGCAGATGTAGCCCGCCATATTCTCGACCAGACCGATCACCGGCACGCCCACCGTGTCGAACAGCTGGATCGCGCGCGTGGCATCCATCAGCGCCAGATCCTGCGGCGTGGAGACGATGATCGCGCCCGCCGGCTTGTGCTTCTGCACCATGGTCAGCTGCACATCGCCGGTGCCCGGCGGCAAATCGATGATCAGCACCTGCGTGTCGCCCCAATGCGCCTCGACCATCTGGCCCAGCGCGCCCGCCGCCATCGATCCGCGCCAGGCGATGGCCTTGCCCGGCTCGATCAGATTGCCCATCGAGAGCGCCTTGACGCCGAAAGCCGTGGGGATCGGAAACATCTTGCTGTCGGCGGCTTCGGGCTTGATGCCTTCGGTGCCCAGCAGGCGCGGCTGGCTGGGGCCGTGAATATCGGCATCGACCAGCCCGACCTTGATCCCCTGCCGCGCCAGCGCCACCGCCAGATTGGCCGAGAGCGTCGATTTGCCCACGCCCCCCTTGCCCGCGCCGACCGAAATGATGATCGGCCCCTTGGGCTTGGGCGCCTCGGCAGGGCGGTCGGCCATGATGCCCACGCGCACCTCGTTCACGCCCTCCACGCCCGCCAGCGCCGCACGAATGGCCTGTTCGGCCTGCTCGCGCCCGGACTGATCCAGACCGGCGCCATCCAGCACCAGCGTCGCCACGCCCTCGGTCAGCCGCGCGGATTGCACCCGCTGCGCCAGAGCTTGGGGCAAATGCTGCTTGAGCATATCGGGCGAGGTCATGGGCAAAAAACTTTCAGGCATCGGAACATGGGAGATTGCCTAGGGCCCTAGCAGGCTTTCCGCCATGGCACAGGATGAATTTCGGCAATACCGGCGCTTGTCCCCTGTTCTTGCGCGAAAGGCGTCCTATAGATGTGTTCATGAAGCTTTTGGGTGAATGGATCGACCGTCTCAGGCCGGGGCACGCAGCCGCTCCGCATCTTCTGGCCAACCGCAAGGAGGATGGCGCGGGGGAAACGCCGCCGCCCGCTGCTGATGGCCCCGGCGATCAGCCGCCTGCTTCGGGTGACAGCACCCAGCCACCCCGCAATCCATGGGCGCCCGAAGCTCCTCCTCCCCGCCGCACGCCGGGGATCGAGGAGATTTTCCGCCAGACCCGCAATGGCGGCCCCCGGAAAGAGGGCGGAGACAAGCCCGGCGGCAACGGCGGTGGCGGCCCCAAGATCCCCACGCCGCCTGATCTGCGCCATCTGCTTCACCTGCCGCCGCGCCACAATGGCAAGAGCTGGTGGCCGATCATCATCGGCGGCGCGCTGGTGCTGGGCGGTCTGCTGTCTTCCGCGCATCAGCTGGGGCTGCATGAGCAGGGCATCGTCACCACCTTCGGGCAATACACCAAAACCCTGCAACCCGGCTTCAACCTCACCCTGCCATGGCCCTTGCAGGAGGTGGCGGTGAAGGATGTCACCACCATCAAGCAGCTCTCCGTCCCCAATGGCGAGGCGGAGAATCTGATGCTCACCAGCGATCAGAGTCTGGTCAACATCTCCTATGTCGTGCGCTGGAGCATCCGCGACCTCAAGCTCTACAGCTTCCAGCTGAAGGACCCCGAAGGCACCGTCACCGAAGTGGCCGAGGCCGCCATGCGCGCCACCATCGCCGAGGTGCGGCTGAACGATGTGATGGGCGGCACCGCCAGCGCGGAGGTCGGCGCCCATGTGCAACAGCGCATGCAGGCGCTGCTCGATGCCTATCACGCCGGCGTGCTGATTCAGGGCGTGGACCTCAAGAAGGCCGATCCGCCGAGCAAAGTGAACGAGGCCTTCCAGAAGGTGCAGGCGGCGCAGCAGGACCGCAGCCGCTACATCCAGCAGGCACGCGGCTATGCCCAGCAGACCGTCGCCCGCGCCGAGGGTGAGGCCGCCGCCTTCGACCGCGTCTACACCCAGTACAAGGCCGCGCCCGAGGTGACCCGCCGCCGCATGTATTACGAGACGATGGACCGCGTGCTCTCGCAGAATGACAAGGTGATCCTGCCCAACGGGCCGACAACCTATCTGCCGCTGCCCGAACTGCGCCGCCGCGCCGAAGCGGTGCCCGATGGTTCGGCCCCGCCGCCGCCCCAGATGGGAGGCGCCCAATGACCGGCACCTTCTGGCAGGATCACAAGCTGGCGCTCAGCGTGGTGGCCGCCGCTGCCGTGGCGGCGCTGCTCAGCGTGGTCGAGGTGGATGAGACCGAGCAGGCCGTGGTGCTGCGCAATGGCGCCCCGGTCTCGGTCATCAACAAGTTCAAGCCCAATCAGGATTTCGGCCAGACCGGCGCGGGTCTCTATCCGCGCATCCCCTTCTTCGAAACGGTGGTGCGCGTCGACAAGCGCATCCAGCCGATCGAGATGGACCGCCAGCTGGTGATCTCCTCCGATCAGCAGCGGCTGGAGGTCGATGCCTTTGCGCTCTATCGCGTGATCGATCCGGTGCTGATGGTCAGCACGGCGGGCACGATGGACCGGCTGAAGGAGCAGTTGCAGCCGATCCTCAATTCGCGCCTGCGCCGGGGGCTGGCCTCGCACACCTTCCAGACGTTGCTGACGGCCGAACGCGGCGCGGTGCTGGCCCAGATCCGCCAGCAGTTCGACCGCGAGGCGCGGCAATATGGCGTGCAGGTGATCGATGTGCGGATCAAGCGCGCCGACCTGCCCGAGGGCACCGCGCTGGAACGCGCCTTCGCCAATATGGAAGCCGCCCGCGAGCAGGAGGCCACCGCCATCCGCGCCGACGGCCAGAAGCAGGCCCAGATCATCGAGGCCGATGCCGAGGCCCGCGCGGCGCAGACCTATGCCGCCTCTTTCGGCAAGGACCCCGGCTTCTACGACTTCTACCGCGCCATGAAGAGCTATGAGGCGACCATGGCCAATCCGCAGGTCAAATCGGGCACCACCATCGTGCTGACGCCCGACAATGATTATCTGCGGCAGTTTCGAGGCGGCGGCAAAGCCGCCCCAACCCAGGGAGGCGGGAAAGCCAAATAGTTCATTTACCCAAATGGGTTACGCCCCAGCCACCAGAATCCCGCGAAGATGAACCATTCAAACTGCGTTCAGGGCAAAAAGCGCCAATATCCGGCGAAACCTGACGTCCATCCGCCCGTTAGAGCATCGTGCGAAAAAGTGGGAACCGGTTTTTCGCGAAAACGATGCGACAACAAAAATCAGGAAGATCCAGCGCGATCTTGAAATCACGCTGGATCTTCCAACCTGTTGAATTGCTCTTGCGCCTTGCGCCCCGACCGGGGCAGCATGCGCCGACTTCAGAAAAGAGGACCGAGCCCCGTGCGATATGCTTATGGATTGACCAGCGCCCTGCTGCTGGGTGGCGCCACATTCTCGCTGGTGTCCGGCTTCCCCGCCGGCGCGCAGGTGGCGCAGAATGATGCGCAGAAAATGTCCGCCGTGGTGCCCCGCGCCGGTGCGCCCGCCAGCTTCGCCGATCTCACCGCCCAGTTGCAGCCCGCCGTGGTCAACATCTCCACCCGCCAGAAGGTGAAGGTGCAGAACGAAAACCCGCTGGCCGGCACGCCCTTCGAAGGCATGTTCGGCGGCGGCGACAATGGTGGCGGCGGTGGCGGCCAGACCCGCGAAGCCCAGTCGCTGGGTTCGGGCTTCATCGTGTCGGCGGACGGCTATATCGTCACCAACAACCACGTCATCACCGCCGAGGGCCAGGGCGAGGTCGAATCGATCAGCGTCACCCTCACCGACGGCAATGAATATCCCGCCAAGCTGGTCGGCAAGGACGCCCAGTCCGACCTCGCCGTGCTCAAGATCACCACGCCCAAGCCCCTGCCCTTCGTCAAGTTCGGCGACAGCGGCGCGGCCCGCGTGGGTGACTGGGTGATCGCCATCGGCAACCCCTTCGGTCTGGGCGGCACCGTCACCGCCGGTATCGTTTCCGCCGTGCTGCGCAACACCGGCTCGGGCAGCGCTTACGACCGCTACATCCAGACCGACGCCGCC
Organism: Novosphingobium terrae; assembly: GCF_017163935.1. NCBI lineage: Bacteria > Pseudomonadati > Pseudomonadota > Alphaproteobacteria > Sphingomonadales > Sphingomonadaceae > Novosphingobium > Novosphingobium terrae. The sequence goes on from NZ_JABVZR010000001.1 coordinate 3,603,322, forward strand.
ATCAATCAGGGCAACTCGGGCGGCCCGATGTTCGACATGAAGGGGCAAGTGATCGGCATCAACCGCGCCATCCTCTCGCCCACCGGCGGCAGCGTGGGCATCGGCCTCGCCATCCCCTCTGACATCGCCTCGCCCATCGTCGACAAGCTGATCCATGGCCAGACCATCGCGCGCGGCTACCTTGGCGTGCGCATCCAGCCGCTGAATGACGATCTGGCGGATTCGCTGGGCGTGCCCCACAACAAGGGCGAGTTCATTCAGGGCGTCGAGCCTGGCAAGGCCGCGGCTCTGGGCGGCGTGCTGGCGGGTGACGTCGTGCTGCGCGTCAACGGTCAGGATGTCAGCCCGCGTCAGTCGCTGTCCTATCTGGTGGCCAACACCGCGCCCGGCACGCGCATCCCGCTCGACATCATCCGCAACGGCAAGCCGATGACCCTGCAGGTCACCGTCGCCACCCGCCCGAGCGAGGAAGAGCTAGCCCAGCAGACTTTCGACCCCGACAATGCCGGCGGCGACAACCCCTTCAAGAAGGGCGCCAACCCCAAGGCCCCGGCCAGCAGCGGCCTGACGGAAAAGGCCATCGGCCTCTCCGTGCAGCCGCTGACGCCGCCGATCGCCCGCGCCGTGGGCGTGGCCGAGAACACCAAGGGCGTGGTCATCGGCTTCGTCGACCCCAATTCGGACGCGGGCGCCAAGGGCCTCTCGCGCGGGGACGTGGTCGTCTCGGCGGGCTACCAGCCGGTCAACACCGTGGCCGAGCTGGAAGCCGCCATCCGCGCGGCCCAGGCCTCGAACCGCCCGGCGCTGCTGCTGCAGGTGATCCACCGCGGCCAGCCTGCGGCCTATGTGCCGATCCGTCTGCGCTGATCGCGCCGGCTTCGATTGCAGAAAGGCCCTCGCCGGTTGGCGGGGGCTTTTTTGTTTGTGCAAGGGGTTTGAAGAAAAGAGAAGATGCGAGGGGGTTACCCCCTCGCGCTCCCGGAACGTCTTCCGACGCAAGGGCAGTCGTTCCGCAGCGGAGCGTAAACTTCCCACAGGCACAGAAAAGGCGCCGCAGGCAGTAAGCCCCGGCGCCTTACGATAGCTTGGTATTTTTAAAGCCTGCGGCGCTGCAACTTTAGCGCCTTGGCCGAACCCGAAGCGCCACGCAGACAAAAATGGGAGCGCGAGGGTGTAACACCCTCGCACTGTCCTTTTCCTTCTTAATAGATCCCGAACCCGGGCTGAGCCACCGGCTTCTTCTTCTGCTGAGGCGCCGGCACGGGCTGCGGCTGCTGCGCTTGAGGCGACTCCGGCACCTGCTGCTGATCCGTATCCCCTGCACCCTGCTGGGGCGCCTGCTGCGGCGGCAGGGGCTGGCCATCGGGGCCGACCAGATTGCCCTGATCGTCGGGCGAGTAATAGGCGTTGGGATCGCCCATACCGGCCTGATCGTCCGGCTCCAGCTGCCATTCGGGCAGCTTCAGCTCGGTGTCGAAGGGCTCGGCGGGGCGACCGGCGACGGCGATGCGCATATATTGCGCCCATGCGCGCGCCGGGGCGGTGCCGCCCTGCAGGCCGGGGACGGGGTGAGCGTCGTCGCGGCCCATCCACACGCCGGTGGTGATCCCGCTGGAGAAGCCCATGAACCAGCCATCCTTGTTCGAGGAGGTGGTGCCGGTCTTGCCTGCCACGGGGCGCCCGATCTGGGCGGCGCGACCGGTGCCGATGTTGACGGCGGTCTGCATCAGGTCGGTCATCCCGGCCGCGACGAAGGGGGCGACCAGCGTCTGGCCCTGCGGCTGGGGATGCTGGTAGAGCACCTTGCCACTGGCGGTCACGACCTTGACGATGCCATAGGGCGTCACCGAGGAGCCGTGCGCCTGCACTTCGGAGAAGGCGCGGGCCATCTCGATCAGGCGCACTTCGTTGGTGCCCAGCACCATTGAGGGGTTGGTGGCAATGGCGGTGGAGATGCCGAAGCGCCGCGCCATGGCCGCCACCTGATCGAAGCCCACCTTCTGGCCCAGCTGGGCGGCGACGGTGTTCTTGGAATAGGCGAAGGCGGTGCGGATATCGATCTGACCGGCATAGCGACCGGCATCGTTATGCGGCGTCCAGCCGTCGATGGTGACGGGTTCGTCGTTGATCGGATCATCGGGCTTCACGCCGGATTCCAGCGCGGCCAGATAGACGAACAGCTTCCACGCCGAGCCGGGCTGGCGCATGGCCTGCGTGGCGCGGTTGTAGTTGCTGGTCACGTAATCCGTGCCGCCGACCATGGCCAGCACGCTGCCGTCGCGGTCCAGCGAGACCAGCGCACCCTGCGCGCCCTTGGGGGCGTTGGCGGCGACAGCGGCGGTGGCCGCCGACTGCATCTTGGGATCGAGCGTGGTCCAGACTTCCACCGGCTCGGTGTTGTCAGTGCCGATCAGCGTGTCGAGCTGGGGCAGCGCCCAGTCGGTGAAGTAGCGCACCGAGTTCTGAGCGGGCTCGGCGGCCATCTTCACCTTGTCGAGATGCACGGCGGCATGCTCGGTGGAGGTGATGGCGCCGGCATCCTCCATCACATCCAGCACCACGCTGGCACGGTCGACAGCGGCCTGCGCGTCGGCGGTGGGCGAGTAATGGCTGGGGGCCTTCACGAGCCCTGCGATGATCGCCGCCTCGGGCAGGCTCAGCTGGGTGCCGGGGTGGTTGAAGAACTTGCGGCTGGCCGCGTCCACACCATAGGCGCCGCCGCCGAAATACACCTTGTTGAGGTAGAGTTCGAGGATCTGATCCTTGGAGAACTTCCACTCCAGCGCCATGGCGATGAAGATCTCCTTGATCTTCCGGCTGAAGGTGCGGTCATTGTTGAGGAAGATGTTGCGCGCCAGCTGCTGCGTCAGCGTCGAGGCGCCCTGACGGCGGTGGCCGCTCTTCACGTTGACCGCGGCCGAACGCATCATGCCGATGGGATCGATGCCGATATGGTCGCGGAAGCGGCGATCCTCGGTGGAGACGATGGCGTCCTTCATCACCGAGGGGATGCGGTCATAATCCAGCCACTGGCCATAGGAGGGGCCGATGACGACCAGCTGCGAACCATCGCGCGCGCGCACAAGGATCGTCTGGCCATTCTGGCTGGATTTCAGCGATTCCAGGCTGGGCAGGCTCTGGGCTTCGAAATAGACGATGCCGAAGACCAGCGAACATGCCAGCACGCCCAGGGCGGCCAGCCACACCAAGATTTTCACCCAGATACTCCGTTTGGAACGCCGTGGTTTCGGGGAGCCTCCGCGAGGGGGCTGCTCACCCGAACCCTGATTTGCCTGGCGCCGAATATCGCGTCTTGCCATTGCGTGAAATTGCATCCTATCGGCGGACAGGCAGGGCGCGAGTCCGCAGCTTTCGCGCCCTCCTAGGCTATCAAAGGGGCAAGGTTAACCCCTGCCCCCGCGAATTCTTGCCGAAAACCGCCTGAACAGGAGCTTAGGGCCTGTTTGGAAAATGCGCTTTCGCGCATTTTCAGCGCGGCACCGGCCCTCTCCCCCACCCGGCCACCCAACGGCAGTATCATATGGGTGGCCGGGTGGGGGAGAGGGCCGGTGCCGCAAATCCGGCTTTCGCCGGATTTCCAGACAGACTCTTAGTCCTTCGCTTCGGGCTCGAAATCCAGCGCGGCGCTGTTGATGCAATAGCGCAGGCCCGTCGGCCCGGGGCCATCGGGGAAGACATGGCCCAGATGGCCGTCGCAGCGGGCGCAGCGCACTTCGGTGCGCACCATGCCATGGCTGACATCGCGATATTCGGTGATGGCTTCCTCGGCCTGAGGCGCCGAATAGGCCGGCCAGCCGCAGCCCGAGTTGAACTTGTCCTCCGAGGTGAACAAAGGCGCCCCGCAGCCCGCGCAAGTGTACTCGCCATCCGCGAACAGATGGTCATACTCGCCGGTGAAGGCGCGTTCCGTGCCCGCCTCGCGCAGCACATGGTACTGCATGGGGGTCAGCCGCTCACGCCATTGCGCATCGGTCAGCGTCTGGGGATCGGCGGGAAGATCGGACATCACGGGGAACTCCTTGGGAAGCGAGCCCCCATATGGAAACGCCCCCGCCCGCCCGCAAGGGTGGAGCAGGGGCGCATCGGTTCAGGCGTGTCTACAGCTTGGCGAAGAGCGCCGTCATGCGGGTCCAGGCGCGCTCGGCCTCTTCCTTGTTGTAGCTGGGGGCGTCCAGCGTGGTCCAGCCGTGATCGGCGTGAAACACCTCCACCTCCGCCGGGCGACCGGCGGCGGCGCAGGCCTTTTTCAGCGCATCCTTGTCACCGGGGGCGCGCGCATCGTCGTTCTGGGCGATGGCAAACAGGAAGCTGGCCCTGGTCTTGGGGATCAGCGCGATGACGCCATCGGGTTTGTCGTCCACCAGCCCGCCGCCATGCAGCGAGGCGCAGGCCTTCACGCGATTGGGCGCCACAGCCGCCGCGCGCACCGTATAGCTCCCCGTCATGCAGTGCCCCGCCGCGCCCAGCCCGCGCGCCTTGTTGACCGAGGGCTGCTTGTCGAGAAAGGCCACGAAAGCCGCCGCGTCCTTGGTGATGCGTTCGGGGTTCAGCGCCGCAATGGCTGGCTTGAGCTTGTCAGCGCCAGCCGGGGTGCGCCATTCGGCCATCGTCGCCAGCAGCGGGGCTTTCGCCGTGCGGTAGTAGTGATTGACCACCAGCACGCTGTAGCCCTCACCCGCCAGCCGCTTGGCCCACAGCTTGTAGGCATCGCGCAGGCCCGCAATGTCCGGCCAGACGATGATGCCAGGATGCGTGCCCGTGGCCGGGTGATAGAGGAAGGCATCGCACTCGCCATCGCCCGTGGGGATGCTGACCGCCTTCTCCACCACGCCCGTCGCCGCATAGGCCGGGCTCGCGGCGATGGCGGCAAGGCCCGCGCCCGCCGCCAGACCGGCGAAATCGCGGCGGGACACGCCCATGGCCTTCAGGGCCGCGTCTTCCTCCAGAACGGTGAAATCATCGCACATGATTTGGATCTCCTGCTCATGCACCCCCTCTGTGCGGGGCGGAATGAAGCATATTGTGGAGAAGGGCGCCATGAAGGATTTGAGAGAAAAGAAGAAGGAAATGCGAGGGGGTTACCCCCTCGCGCTCCCGGAACGTCTTCCGACGATAGGGTATTGGCACCGCATCGTGGCGCCCCGCCTCTCCACCTGCACAAAGGAAAGGCGCCGCAGGCAGAAAGCCTCGGCGCCTTACACTGGTCTGGGAATTTAAAGCCTGCGGCGCTGCAACCCTAGCGCCTTGGCCGAACCCGTGGCGCAACGCAGACAGTAAAGGGAGCGCGAGGGTGTAACACCCTCGCACTTATTCCCTTCAAACCTTCTTACCGCCCCTTGAGAGCCGTCTCACACTCATCCAGCAGCTGGGTGATGATGTCCAGCACAGGCTCTTCCTTGGTAACCATGCCCACCGACTGGCCCGCCATCAAAGACCCGCTCTCGACATCGCCATCGATCACGGCGCGACGCAGGGCACCGGCCCAGAAGCGCTCGATCAGCAGCTGGGCCTCGTGCATGTCCACCTCACCGGCGTCCAGCTTGGCGGCGACTTCGCGCTGCTTGGCGGTGAACTCCTCGGTGCCCTTGTTCTTGAGGGCGCGCACGGGGATCACGGGCAGGCGGGCGTCGACCTGCACCGAGGGCATGGCGTCGCGCGCATGGCCACGGAAGAAGGCCTTCTTGAAATCGGGGTGAGCGATGCTCTCGGTGGCGGCGGCAAAGCGCGTGCCCAGCTGCACGCCAGAAGCGCCCATTTCCAGATAGGAGGCAATCGCCTCGCCGCGACCGATGCCACCGGCGACAAACACGATGTTGTCGGCAGCCAGCTCAGGCAGGATTTCCTGAGCGAGGACGCTGGTGGAGACGGGACCGATATGGCCGCCAGCCTCATGGCCCTCGATCACAAGGGCATCCGCGCCGCTACGCAGCAGCTTCTTGCCCAGCGCCAGCGTGGGGGCAAAGCAGATCACCTTGGCGCCGGTCTCCTTGATCGCCTCAAGGCTGCCCTTGGGGGGCAGGCCGCCGGCGAGGACCACATGAGTCACCTTGTGCTTCGCGCAGACCTCGATCAGCTCGAAGAGCTTGGGGTGCATGGTGATCAGGTTCACGCCGAAGGGCTTGCCCGTCAGCGCGGCGGTGGCGGCGATCTCCGCGTCGAGCAATTCGGGCGTCATGGCGCCGCAGGCGATCACGCCGAAGCCGCCAGCATTGCTGATGGCCGCAACGAGGTTGCGCTCCGAAACCCAGCTCATCGCCCCGCACAGAATGGCATGCTCGCTGCCCAGGAATGCGGCGCCCCGTGCCATCAGCGCCTTGGTCTTGTCCGTCACCAGTTTCTCATATTTTAGGGATTCTCAGGCCGCGCCTATAAAGCGGACATCAAGAAACGGCAATCCGCCTGCATATCAGGGCTGCTATACCCGAGTATGGCTCGGCAATATGGTCACAAATCCGTATTATCCAAAGGCTCGATCAGTGTGACAGGCTTAACCGCTTTTGCGGCACACGAGTGTCGCGCTAGCAAGGCATGCATCTGATCCGAAGGTTTTGAGGAGGCCCACCCATGTCCGATTCCAACAACCCCACCGGCAAATGTCCCGTTGCTCATGGCAGTGCCGCACCCGGCTCCACCCCGCTGACCACCGCCTTCGGCGCGCCGGTGGTGGACAATATGAACTCCATGACCGCCGGGCCGCGCGGCCCCCTGCTGATGCAGGATGTGTGGCTGCTGGAGAAGCTGGCCAATCTGAACCGCGAGGTGATCCCCGAGCGCCGCATGCATGCCAAGGGTTCGGGCGCTTTCGGCACCTTCACCGTCACGCATGACATCACCAAATACACCCGCGCCAAGTTCCTGGGCGAAGTGGGCAAGCAGACCGAGATGTTCGCGCGCTTCACCACCGTGGCGGGCGAGCGCGGCGCGGCTGACGCCGAGCGCGACATTCGCGGTTTCGCGCTGAAGTTCTACACCGAGGAAGGCAACTGGGACATGGTGGGCAACAACACCCCCGTGTTCTTCCTGCGCGATCCGCGCAAGTTCCCTGACCTCAACAAGGCGGTGAAGCGCGACCCGCGCACCAACATGCGCAGCGCCACCAACAATTGGGACTTCTGGAGCCTGCTGCCCGAGGCCTTCCATCAGGTGACGATCGTGATGTCCGATCGCGGCATCCCGGCCAGCTATCGCCACATGCATGGCTTCGGCAGCCACACCTACAGCTTCATCAACGCTGACAACGAGCGTTTCTGGGTCAAATTCCACTTCAAGACCCAGCAGGGCATCAAGAACCTGACCGACGCCGAGGCCGCCGAAACCGTGGCGGGTGACCGCGAGAGCCATCAGCGCGACCTGTATGACGCCATCGAGCGCGGCGACTTCCCCAAGTGGACGATGTTCGTGCAGATCATGCCCGAGGAAGAGGCGGCGACCTGCGGTTTCCACCCCTTCGACCTCACCAAGATCTGGCCCAAGGCGCAGTATCCGCTGATCCAGGTGGGTGAGTTCGAGCTGAACCGCAACGCCGCCAACTTCTTCGCGGACGTCGAGCAGAGCGCCTTCGCACCCAGCAATCTGGTGCCCGGCATCAGCGTTTCGCCCGACAAGATGCTGCAGGCACGTCTCTTCGCCTATTCGGATGCGCAGCGTTATCGTCTGGGCGTGAACTATCACCAGATCCCGGTGAATGCGGCGCGCTGCCCGGTGCACAGCAACCATCGCGATGGATACATGCGCGTCGATGGCAACTATGGCAGCACCATCCACTATCAGCCCAACAGCTTCCACCAGTGGGAATCGCAGAGCGACTATCGCGAGCCGCCGATGAAGATCGACGGCGCGGCGGACTTCTGGAACTTCCGCGAGGATGATGCCGATTACTTCAGCCAGCCCCGCGCTCTGTTCCAGCTGATGACGCCCGCGCAGCAGCAGGTGCTCTTCGAGAACACCGCACGCGGCATGGGTGATGCGCCGGACTTTATCAAGGCGCGCCATATCGCCAACTGCCTGCGCTGCGATCCGGCCTATGGCGCGGGCGTGGCCAAGGCTCTGGGCATGGACGTGCCTTCGGACGTGCCGAGCGATCCTGAACTGGCCGACTGATCCCCATAGCCCTGAAGGGTCGCACAAGAGCCCGCCCCCGGATGGACCACCGGGGGCGGGTTTTTGATTTGAGGTTTAAGGAAAAGAGAGATGCGAGGGGGTTACCCCCTCGCGCTCCCAGGAATGTCTGCGTTACGCCCTATTCTCACCGTTTGGTACGCATTCGGGCATGGGCTGTCCCCCTTCAGGGGGCGGTTCATCGGGATTGTCTGCCGCTCTGGCTTGCTTGTCGGCCTGTGGGGTGGCGACTTGCCGCTGCTCCGCCAACATGGCGGTGCATGCTGTTGCGGAGGATCACGTGAAGGAAAAAAACCGCCTTTCAGGCCGTGTTTGCGTGGTGGCAGGCGTCATGGGCGATATGGGGGAGGCCATCGCCCGGCGCTTCGCCGAGGAAGGCGGGATCGTCGTCGGGATTGATCGCCGCCCGCACGGGATCGGGGAGATGGCGCTGGTCGGGGATCTGACGGATGAGGCAACGGTTCAGGCCCTTTACGCAGACATAGCGGCGCGGTTCGGCCGCCTCGATGTGGTGTACAACAATGCCGGCCCGATTGACCCTGACGACCATTCAGCGCTCGACACCAGCCTTGCCACCTGGAACCGCGTGATCACCTCAATCCTCACCGCGACATGGCTCAGCTGCAAACATGCGATCCCGCATATGGGCAAAGGAACGACCACCGCTTCGATCATCAACACGGCCTCGTTTCTGGCGGGGATGGGCAGCGCGACAGGCCAGATGGCGTTCAATGCCGCCAAGGCAGGCGTGGAACAACTATCTCGCGATCTGGGCGTTCATCTGGCGCGCAGCAACATCCGGGTGAACGCGATCGCGATGGGGCCGATCGAAACCGCGCAGATCAAGGCCACATTCGACCGCATCGGGCCCGAGCAAGCCGCCCGCCGCTTCACCCATATGCCGATGGGTCGCTTCGGAACGCTGGAGGAACTGGCCGCGACAGCAGCCTATCTCGCCAGTGACGATGCGGGGTTTGTGACGGCGGCATCCTTCCCCCTGAACGGTGGCATCCCCCACGCCTTCACGGTTCCGGATGCCTGATCATCTTGTTCAGACAAAACGAATTTTCCCAAAACCAGCCGCACGCCTCCCCACACCCGACGCCAAGCCCCATGGCGCAAAGGCAGACAATAAAGGGATTGCAAAGGGCGATGGCCCTTTGCCCGCCGGAGGCAAAACCCGCTCCCCCTCCCTCACTACGCAATTAACCCCATCCCCTCCTGAAACACCATTAAGCTTAAATCTTTAGATTTGGCCACTCTGGCAACCGTGTCGGCAGTCAGGGAGCGCATCGTGATTCCAAAGGTTTTCCATTTCATCTGGGTGGGCGATGAAAGCCGCCGTCCTGACAATTGCATCCAGACCTGGCGCGATGCCCACCCCGATTGGACCTTCCGCATCTGGGGCAATGACGAGCTGGCCGCCGGCAACTGGATCAACACAATGCACATGAGGGCCATGTCCCAGCGCGAGCTGAACGGCGTGGCGGACATGATGCGCTGGGAAATTCTTCACGAGCATGGCGGCATCGTCTTCGATGCCGACAGCGTCTGCCGCCGCCCGCTGGATGACAGCTTCCTCGATTGCGAGGCCTTTGCCTGCTGGGAAAACGAGATCGCCAGACCGGGCCTGATCGCCGCGGGCTATTTCGGCTGCGAGGCGGGCAATCCCTTCGTCGGCCAGATCATCGCCGATATCCAGAACGAGCCGACCGTGGTGGATCGCATGGCGTGGGAAAGCGTTGGCCCCATGCGCCTGACGCAAAGCTATCGCCAGCACGTCTATACGCCGCTGCGCATCTACCCCAGCCACTATTTCATCCCCACCCATTTCACCGGCCTTACCTATCAGGGCAAGGGGCCGGTCTATGCCGACCAGCTGTGGGGATCGACCAACGGCAGCTATGAGCAGCTTCACACGCTCGATCTGGAGGCCAGGAGCCTGCCGGATATCGCCACCTCGGCGGCGAGCGCCTATGCGGCGGAAGCGCCGGCCCAGACCAAAGCTCAGGCCCGAGTTCAGGAGCTGGCGCGCGCGCAGACCGCCAACCCCGTCCATTCCCAGATCGAGCGGCTGCATGATGCCTATTTCGTGCAGAAGGTCACCGTCGGCACCGAGCTGATGGGCCTCTCGCGCATGCAGGTGCTGGGCGATCTGTGCGCGGGCAAGCGCGTGCTGCATGTCGGTTGCGCCGACTGGCCGATCACCGATCTGAACAGCTCACTGCATCTGCATCTGGACAAGGTCTGCGCCAGGCTCGACGGGCTGGACCCGCATGTCGAGGCGCTCGATCTGCTGCGCCCCCATGTCAAAGGGCGGCTGTTTGCCGATTTCTCCGAGGTGACGGACGACTATGATGTCGTGCTGGTGCCTGAAGTCATGGAGCATGTGCCCGATGTCGGCGATTTTCTGGCCAAGCTCTCGGCGGTCAAGGCGCAGTGCTACCTGATGAGCGTGCCCGATGCCTATCAGTGCCGGGCCGGCCATTTCGACTACATCGATGACAGCGAGACCTTCGTGGAAGTGGTCCACCCCGATCACAATGTCTGGTACACGCCCTACACCTTCCAGAACACCATCCGCAAATACAGCGATATGACCGTGGAGCGCATGTGGTTCTTCAACGGCATCTCGCTGCTGGCCCTGCTCTCCCCCGCGCGACTGGCGGCAGCGGCATGAGCATCGCCGCCGTACTCATCATGCGCAATGAGGCGCGCTGCATCGCTCGCTGCCTCACCAGCCTTGCGCCGCATGTCGACCGCCTCTTCTGCCTCGACACCGGTTCAACCGACGACACCATCGCCATCGCCAGAGCCCATGGCGCCACGGTGGAGCAGATGGTCTGGCCCGATGATTTCTCCAGGGCGCGCAACCATGCGCTGGCGCTGGCCGATGCCGACTGGAACCTGATCGTCGATGCCGACGAATGGATCGCCCAGGGCGGCGAACATATTCGCGCCTTCTGCAAGGGCGCGCCCCGCCTCGGCCGGGTCTGCGTGCTGAGCGATGATGACAGCGCGGGCATGCTGCAGGCAAGCGCCACCCCCCAAAGCCGCAGCTGGATCACCCGCCTCCTGCCGCGCGGCGTGCGCTTTTCAGGCCGCGTCCACGAGCAGGCGATCTCCGACCTGCCGCGTGAGAAGCTGGACGTGCAGATCGGCCATGACGGCTATCTGGCCGCGCATATGGTCGCCAAGCAGGGGCGCAACCGCGAGCTGCTGCTGGCCGAACTGGCCGCTCACCCCGGCGATGCCTATCTGCAGTTCCAGCTGGGCCGCGATGCCGAGGGCGCCGACCACCATGGCGAAGCCTGCCGCTGGTACGAGCAGGCGCTGGCGGGCGCCGCGCCCGATGTGCCATGGCGGCATGATCTGGTGGTGCGCTATCTGCATTGTCTGGGCCAGTCTGGCCGACGCCCGGAAGCGCTGATCATGGCCGAGGCGCAAATGGCCAACTTCCCGACCTCGCCCGACCTGTTCTTCGTCATCGGCAATCTGTGCCTCGATACCGCAGGCCATGAGCCTGCCCGCGCGCTGGACCACTGGCTGCCGCTGGCCGTGACGGCATGGCAGCGCTGCCTCGAAATCGGCGAGAGGCCCGATCTGGAAGGCTCCGTCGCCGGGCGCGGGAGCCATCTGGCGCAGCATAATCTCGATGTTCTGCTAGGCGGGATGCAGCATTTGCCGGGCTGATTGAGGGGTTTTCAGGAAGGAAGAGGCAATGCGAGGGGGTTACCCCCTCGCGCTCCCATGAATGTCTACCTTGCGCCCTGTCCTCGTCGTTACGCAAGTGTTCTGAGCGCTGCGTTTTTTGCTTTGCGCGTGCAGCTTTATTGGCCAGACATTGATTGCCTGCGGCGCACAGAAGGGCCGCTATCGGCAGGCCTCACCGCGTTGCTATCGCTCAAAAGATCATGCGCCTGCCGATTGCAGGCACCCACAGGGCGAGGCACAAAGCGTTTATTCGAATTGCGAGCGGAATGATGGATCGTCAATGAGCCAGCGCATAAACCAGCTGTTGCAAAGGCCGGATGAAGACTTGATCGAAAGATTGACGCTGCTGATCGAGAGTGCCGTCAGCGCACTCGATGAGGGTCAAGAATGCGCTCATGACATAGCAGAGATCAATCGCCTCTCTGGTGGAAGGCACTACAACCGTCATACCTTTTTCGAGCTGTATCGACACACCTCGGCAAGGACTTTTGCCGAAATTGCAGCCAAGGGCCGACCTCCTCTCTTGGAGAATCTTGACCGAGATGAGTTGATAGAGATTTTGGACGCAATCAAAGATCCAGACCTCTATCCCGAATATTTCATTGAGATTCTCGATCTTTCTTTGCCGAAAGTGTGGAGTAGCGACCTCATCTTTTGGCCGACTAAGGAACGATCGTCATCCGAACTTGCTGACTATCTCATCAGCCAAGATCAGAAAGAGGTCTAGAGCGACATTATATATCCGCGAATCGGCTTACAACAACAGCCACCTCGCCCCCAAACCCAAACGCTGCACTCATAACGCAAAGGCAGACAATAAAGGGATTGCAAAGGGCGATGGCCCTTTGCCCGCCGGAGGCATCATCCCCGAACCTGAACCTTAAGCCGGACGCCCCGGATAACGGCACCCCTTCGTCATCCCCACACCTTTCAGGAAACCGCGCCGCGCCATGCCCGCAGCGATGGCGGCTTGCAGCTTGCGCTCCTCGGCGCTGGCGCCTGAGACCTCGCGGATGATCCCGCGGAAGGGAATGAACGACCCCACCACCGTCTGGGCCACATGCCCTGCGCCAACGTTGCGCTTCTTCGCCTTGGCGATGTCCACATCATCGCCCAGCACCGCGTTCAGCTGCGACACCGCATTGGTGATCGCCGGGCAGCCCTTCAGCCCGGCAAGGCTATAGGGGTCCTGCTGGGCGCGCAGCAGCACGGGCGGGATCTCGCCCTTTTTCACATTGAGGTCGGTCAGCGGGGTCTCGGCCACCTGCTGGGCGTTGGGATTGTCCTTGGTGACGGGCTTGGGCGCCTTGTGGTCCTTCTCATCGGTCTTCTCGACGACGGGCTGGCTGGTGGTCTGCTGGGCATGAGCGATCAGGCTCCCCGCAGAAACAGACACCAGGGCGCCAAGCGCCATCGCCGCCGCGCGCAAAGGCCGAGGATTGGAGGATTGCAGCTTCACCATCTGGAGCACCTTTCAAGCTGATATGAAACCATTATGCCCGAAGGCTCGGCAAGTTCCACATCGCTGCTTCAGGGCGCCCGAACGCAAAAACCCCTCGGCAAGCGAACTTGTGCCTGCCGAGGGGTTTTTAAGCGAAACCTGTAACAGTTCCGCGACGTCGGAAGGCTTTAGCCGTCCAGACCGTAAGCGGTGTGCAGCAGGCGCACGGCCAGCTCGACCTCATCGGCGTCGATCACCACCGAGACCTTGATCTCGCTGGTGCTGATCGCCTGGATGTTGATGCCGCGATCGGCCAGCGACTTGAACATGGTGGCGGCCACGCCCGCATGGCTGCGCATGCCCACGCCCACCACCGAGACCTTGGCCACCTTGGGGTCGGTCGTCAGCTTCTGATAGCCGATGACCTCGCGGTTGGCTTCCAGCACGGCCTGCGTGCGGTCCAGATCGGCCTGGGGCACGGTGAAGGTCACGTCGGTGTCGGTGTCTTCACGGCCGACATTCTGGATGATCATGTCGACGTTGATGTTGGCCTCGGCCAGCGGCATGAAGATGGTCGCCACGGCGCCCGGGCGGTCCGGCACGGCGGTCAGGATGACCTTGGCTTCGTTCTTGTCGGCGGCGATGCCGGTGATCAGCTGGCGTTCCATGTCCAAACCTTCCAGTTCCTCGTCGGAAACAATCATGGTGCCCGGCAGCGTGTCTGCGGCGGGCGCGTTTTCATCGATAAAGGAGGAGAGCACCTGCACCCGCACGCCCTCTTTCATGGCGAGCGCCACACAGCGCGTCTGCAGCACCTTGGAGCCGACACTGGCCAGTTCCAGCATCTCTTCATAGGTGACGTTTTTCAGCTTGCGGGCCTTGGCCACGATGCGCGGATCGGTGGTGTAGACGCCATCGACATCGGTGTAGATGTCGCAGCGGTCGGCCTTGATGCCGGCGGCCACGGCCACGGCGGAGGTGTCCGAACCGCCGCGCCCCAGCGTGGTGATGCGACCGTCTTCGGTCACGCCCTGGAAACCGGGGATGACGGCGATCTCGCCCGCAGCCATGCTGGCCAGCAGAGCTTCGGATTCGATGCTCTGGATGCGGGCCTTGGCATGGGCGTCGTCGGTCAGGATCGGCATCTGCCAGCCCAGCCAGCTGCGCGCCTTGCAGCCCATGGCCTGAAGCGTCATGGCCAGAAGGCCGCTGGTCACCTGCTCACCGCTGGCGACGACGACGTCATATTCGGCGGGATCGTAAAGCGCATGGGCCTCACGGCTGAAGTTAACGAGGCGGTCGGTCTCGCCCGCCATGGCTGAGACGACCACCGCCACCTCATGCCCGGCTTCCTGCTGGCGTTTGACGATGCCCGCCACGCGCCGAATACGCTCGGTCCCGGCCATGGAGGTGCCACCGAATTTCATCACGATGCGGGCCACAACAGGCTCCTTACAACTTTGCCTTGAAGAAACTTGCCACCCCGCGCTTGCCCGGGGCGGACGCGGCGCTTTAGAAAGGGATCATGAGCAACGCAACAGGCAACATTGATACAATCCGCAAGGCCGAAGCAGACCATTTCGGAAAGCTGGCGGCGGAATGGTGGAATCCGAAGGGTTCCTCGGCGATGCTTCACCGGCTTAATCCGGTGCGGCTGGGCTTTATCCGCGATTCCATCGATTCGCACTGGAAGGGTGATTCGCGTTCCGTGCGCCCGCTGGCGGGCAAGACGGCTCTGGATGTCGGCTGCGGCGCGGGGCTCTTGTGCGAGCCTTTGGCCCGTCTTGGCGCGGCGATGACCGGCGTGGATGCGGCAGCGGAAAACATCGAGGCAGCGCGCGCCCATGCGGCGGGATCGGGCCTGCCGATCACCTATCACCATGGCGAACTCTCATCGCTGGGGCTGCGCGGCTTCGATCTGGTCACCAGCATGGAGGTGATCGAGCATGTGGCCGACAAAGCCGCCTTCATCGCCGCTCTGGCCGAGACGCTGGCCGACGATGGGCTGATGATCCTCTCCACCCCCAACCGCACGGCGGCCTCGCGCCTGCTGCTGATCGAGGCGGCGGAGCGCATCGGCATGGTGCCGCGCGGCACCCATCACTGGGACGATTTCATCACCCCGCCCGAACTGGCAATCCTGCTTCAGGATGCCGGTTTTCAGGTGGGCCAGCCGATGGGCATCGCCTTCTCGCCGCTGAAAGGCCTGCACCTCTCGGACGATATGAGCCTGAACTACATCCTGACCGCCAAACGCGGCTGAACCGGAACCGGCGGCCTTGCGAGGCCGCCGGGCCTTCACCTGATCAGAACACTTCAGCCCACTCGGGCTCCTTGAAGCCCACGGCGACGACCTTGCCGTCCTTCTCCACGATGGGCCGCTTGATGGCGCTGGGGTTGGCGGCCATGATCGCCACGGCCTTGGCCTCGTCCAGATCGGCCTTCTGCTCCTCGGGTAGTTTCTTGAAGGTGGTGCCGGCGCGGTTGAGCACCTTCTCCCAGCCCACAGCCTGAGCCCAGCGCGCGATCTGCGCCTCATCGGCCCCGGCCTTCTTGTAATCATGGAAGGCGTAATCCACGCCCTTGGCGCCCAGCCAGGTGCGGGCCTTTTTCACCGTGTCGCAATTGGGGATGCCATAGAGGATGATCGACACGGGCGCTGCTCCTTTGCCTGCAAGAGAGGCAGCCCCTAGCGCAAGCTTACGCCGGCATCAAATCGTCAAAGCTTTAAGGGAGATGGCGCATCCAGCAGGATTCGAACCTGCGACCCCTGCCTTCGGAGGGCAGTACTCTATCCAGCTGAGCTATGGATGCTTGCTCTGGCCATGCGACTAGCAGCGGTTGAATCGGATTGCCAGCCCTTTCAGCATTCAAAGCGCCGATGGCCCTCTTCCCAATCTTTCCATGCTGGCGCTCAGCCGGGCTCCCTCATCGGCTCATGCCCATCCTGCGCGCCATGAGCGACAACCGCATGCCTGTGCCCGGCGGACAGCTCGCCATAAGCTTTGTAACCGCTCAGGATCGACAGGCATAAGACGATCAGGAAGAAGCTGGCAAAAACCTGTTCCACCTCTTCATCCAGCATCGGCTGATTGATATCCATGTCCGCCTGTATGCCTTCTGTCTTTCAGCGATCGGGGCGCTCTGCCCGCCCGGCGCCCTTGCCTGCACGCGCCGCGCTTGTCTCTCCGTAAGATTTACGGAGAGACATCCCGACCATGGTCGCAGCGCGATGATCCCTTGTCGCGCGCCAGAATCGTCAGGCGCCCGGCCATGGTTTGTGATTATGCCGCAAGCAGCTCAGGGAAAGCGCCGCACCCGCGCCTCATCGGCCGCATACATCGTGAATTCGGCGTAGTAATCGTCACGCCCGCGCGCTTGGGCCGCCAGATGCTCGGGATTACGCGCCCAAGCCCTGGCCGCCTCGGTGCTTTCCCAGACCGAGATCGTCACCGTCTCGCCATCGGGAGCAGAGAAGCTCTTGTAATCGACAAAGCCCGGCTGCGCCTGCGCCAGCTCGCCCATGCGCGCGGCATCCGCCGCATAGGCGGCAGCATCGTAATCGGCTTTCTTACGGCTGCGGAAGACATTCATATACATGCCCGCCCTCCTATCCCCCGCGCAACCTTATTCCAACCCCGCAACGGTGGACTTTTGCGAGAATGCGCGCCAAAGGCTGGCCACATGAGCTGGAACACCTTTGGCCGCATCTTCCGATTCACCACCTGGGGCGAAAGCCACGGGCCCGCGCTTGGCGCCGTGGTCGACGGCTGCCCTCCGGGTCTGGCGATCGACGAGAGCATGATCCAGCCCTTCCTCGACGCCCGCCGCCCCGGCCAGAGCAAGTTCACCACCCAGCGTCAGGAGCCCGATCAGGTGCGCATCCTGTCCGGTGTGTTCGAGGGCAAGACCACCGGCACCCCGATCAGCCTGATGATCGAAAACACCGATCAGCGCTCCAAGGATTATTCCGAGGTCGCCAAGTCCTACCGCCCCGGCCACGCCGATTACACCTATGACGCCAAATACGGCTTCCGCGACTATCGCGGCGGCGGGCGCTCGTCCGCGCGCGAGACGGCAGCCCGCGTGGCCGCCGGCGGCGTGGCGCGTCTGGTGATCCCCGAGGTGACGATCCTTGCTTACGTGTCGGAAATCGGCGGTGACGCCATCGATCCGGCCAATTTCGATGCCGACCAGATCCGCGCCAACCCCTTCTTCTGCCCCGATGCCGCTGCCGCGCAGCGCTGGGAAAAGATCGTGGACGACGCCCGCAAGGCCGGTTCCTCGGTCGGCGCCGTGGTTGAATGCGTGGCCACCGGCGTACCCGCCGGTTGGGGCGCGCCGATCTACGCCAAGCTGGATTCCGACCTCGCCGCCGCGATGATGACCATCAACGCCACCAAAGGCGTGGAAATCGGCGACGGTTTCGCCGCCGCGCGCCTGACCGGCGAGCAGAACGCTGACCCCATGTATCCCGGCAATGAAGGCCCGCGCTTTTCCGCCAATCACGCGGGCGGCATCGCGGGCGGTATTTCCACGGGCCAGCCGGTGGTGACCCGCGTTGCCTTCAAGCCGACCAGCTCCATCCTCACCCCCATGCCCACCATCACCCGCGAAGGCGAGGCGACGGAATTGTTCACCAAGGGCCGCCATGACCCTTGCGTCGGCATTCGCGGCGTGCCTGTGGTGGAAGCGATGATGGCGCTGGTGCTGGCCGACCATAAGTTGCTGCATCGCGGTCAGACAGGGCGATAAGAAAAGGAAGATGCGAGGGGATTATCCCCTCGCGCTCCCATAACGTCTCCCGGCGATAAGGCAGTGGCGCCGAAACACAGCGCCTCAACGGTCCCCCAGCGCCGCAGGCAGGCATCCCTTGAACGATAGGCTGCGCTGGCGATTTGAAAGCCTGCGGCGCCATGAATCCGTGCCGGACCGATAGGTTACGCGCCACGTGGACATTAACGGGAGCGCGAGGGTGTAACACCCTCGCATTCTCTTTCCTGTCATACTACCATCACATAATCGCCTCGTCCGATCAGAACCACTGATCGGCAATCCTGTTCTGATTAATCGGGAAAGCCCACTTCGCATCTGCGGTGTGAGCCCCTATCTCCCCGTCAAGCAGTTCAACACCAAACGACCAAGGAGTTACCCCATGTCGCTTATCGGCTATTCGATTCAGCCCTTCACCGCCACGGCCTACAAGGAAGGCGCTTTCGTTGACGTCACCGATGCCGACATCAAGGGCAAGTGGTCTGTCTTCTTCTTCTACCCCGCCGACTTCACCTTCGTGTGCCCCACCGAGCTGGAAGACCTCCAGAACGAGTATGCCACGCTGAAGGGCATGGGCGTGGAAGTGTATGGCGTGTCGACCGACACCCACTTCAGCCACAAGGCCTGGGCCGACACCTCGCCCGCCATCGGCACCATCCAGTACTATCTGGTCGGCGACCAGAACCATGACCTGACCAAGCAGTTCGGCAACCTGCGCGAGGGCGTTGGCCTGGCCGACCGCGGCACCTTCGTCACCGACCCCGAGGGCGTGGTGCAGCTGGTCGAAGTGACCCCCGAGGGCGTGGGCCGCAACGCTGCCGAGCTGGTGCGCAAGATCAAGGCCGCCAAGTACTGGCAGGAGCACCCCGGTCAGGTCTGCCCCGCCAAGTGGGAAGAAGGTTCGGAAACGCTGGCTCCGTCGATCGATCTGGTCGGCAAGATCTAAGCAAGTAAAAAGGGATAAGTGCGAGGGGGTTACCCCCTCGCGCTCCCGATACGTCTCCCGACGCGAAGGCAGATTGTGCGGCGCCACTGCGCCCGATCTCACCGCCGGAGACATTAAATATTTTGGCTGCCACGCAGCTTGGGGACCGCACGCGACGTTATCCCCATAGAACTCCCCTCTCGCCGGAAGACGTTCCGGGGGTGCAGGGGGCGTAACGCCCCTTGCTTTTAACACTTCAAACCCCCTTATTCATTCCGAAGGACAAGATCATGCTCGACGCCGCCCTGACCGCCCAGCTCAAACAGTACCTCGCCATGCTGCGCGAGCCGATCGAGCTTGTCGCCACGGTGGGCGACGATGCGAAGTCCGCGCAGACCCGTGAGCTGCTGAACGAAATCGCCGCCCTGTCGGACAAGGTCACGGCCAGCTTCGATGGCGAAGATGCGCGCGTGCCCTCCTTCAGCATCACACGCGCCTCGGCCCGGCATGCCACCGTGCGCTTCGCCGGTCTGCCGCTGGGGCATGAGTTCACCTCGCTGGTGCTGGCGCTGCTGTGGGCCGGTGGCCATCCGCCTAAGGTGGAGCAGAGCGTGATCGATCAGATCAAGGCCCTGCCCGGCAGCCATGATTTCGAGGCCTATTTCTCGCTGACCTGCCACAACTGCCCCGAGGTGGTTCAGGCCCTGACGCTGATGGCGCTGAACAACCCCAACATTTCGGCGACCCTGATCGAGGGCGGCACGCATAATGCCGAGGTTGAGGCGCGCGGCGTGATGGCCGTGCCCGCCACCTTCCTGGGCGGTACGATGTGGGGCAGCGGCAAGATGACGGTCGAGGAAATCCTCGCCAAGCTGGACACCGGCGCTGTCGAACGCGCGGCTGCCGAAATCTCCCAGAAGGCGCCTTACGAGGTGCTGGTGATCGGCGGCGGCCCTGCCGGTGCGGCGGGCGCGATCTACACGGCGCGCAAGGGCATCCGCACGGGTGTCGTGGCCGAGCGCTTTGGCGGTCAGGTGCAGGACACGCTGGGGATCGAGAACTTCATCTCCGTATCCAAGACCGAAGGCCCCAAGCTGGCCATGGCGCTGGAGAACCACGTCAAGGATTACGACGTGGATGTGATGAACCTGCAGCGCGCCGAAAAGCTGATCCCCGCCAAGGATGAAGGCGGCCTGCATGAGGTCGTTCTGGCCAATGGCGCCAGCCTGAAGGCCCGCACGCTGATCCTCTCGACCGGCGCGCGCTGGCGCCAGATGAATGTGCCGGGCGAGACCGAATACGCCAACAAGGGCGTGGCCTATTGCCCGCACTGCGACGGCCCGCTGTTCAAGGGCAAGCGCGTGGCGGTGATCGGCGGCGGCAACTCCGGCGTGGAGGCTGCCATCGATCTGGCCGGGCTCGTCGCCCATGTCACGCTGGTAGAGTTCGACACGCAGCTGCGCGCCGATGCGGTGCTGCAGGCCAAGCTGCGCAGCCTGCCCAATGTCACCATCATCACCTCGGCGCTGTCGACCGAGGTGAAGGGTGATGGCTCGAAGGTGACGGCGCTGGTCTATAAGGACCGCAATGAGGAAACCTTCCACACCATCGCGCTGGAAGGCATCTTCGTGCAGATCGGCCTGGTGCCCAACACCGAATGGCTCAAGGGCACCGTTGCCCTCAGCCAGCGCGGCGAGATCGAGATCGACGCCCATGGCGCCACCAGCCTGCCGGGCATCTATGCGGCGGGTGACTGCACCACCGTGCCTTACAAGCAGATCATCATCGCGATGGGCGCGGGGGCCACGGCGGCGCTGTCGGCCTTCGATCATCTGATCCGCCTGCCCGCGCCGGAGACGGTGACCGAAAACGCCTGATCCCGCCCGGATCAAAGCTTTAGCAACATTGGAGACCGGGGGTGGCAACGCCCCCGGTTTTCGTTTGTCCGGCCTCGGCGCGCGTTCGGCGGTGTTGCGCGCGGGCCACGATTGCTATGGCCGATCCACAAAAAGAGCGAATCAGTCGCAACAATTGCTTGCAGTTGCGAGGCGCTCGCATTAGCGCGAGCGGCGATCGGTTTCCCCCGCCGAACGACAGACTCAAAACGGTCGCTGCCCACCCCTGCCATCGCGTGATGGCGGGAACGGCGGTGGTCAATCCCTTCCCCTTCGGGCGCAGGTCGCGCGCCTTTCAAGGATTTGCTCCATGTTTCCCCGCCCCTTCAATCGCCGCCTTCTGACCTGCGCCACGCTGGCGCTTGCCACGGCTCTGGCCGCTCCCGCCTTCGCGGCGGATGCTGCAGCCGCCGCCGCTGACGCCAATGGCGATGAGAACACCATTCTCGTCACCGGTGCTCTGGGTGACAAGGCAGTTTCGGCGGGCAGCAAGAGCGTGCTGCCGATTGCGGAAACCCCGCAGTCGATCAGCGTGATCAGCCGCGAGGATCTCGATCGTCTGGGCGTGGCCAACCTCAATCAGGCGCTGCGCTATGTGGCTGGCATCACGCCGGAAACGCGCGGCGCGGGCGCTGAAATCTACGACCAGTTCAAGCTGCGCGGCTTCGATGCGCCGATCTATCTCGATGGCCTCAAGCAGTTCGCCAGCACCACCGGCTATGCCACGCCGCAGGTCGATGTCTCGCGTCTGGAGAGCATCGACATCGTGAAGGGCCCGGCTTCGGCGCTCTATGGCCAGTCGAGCCCGGGCGGTCTGGTCGCCATGAGCAGCAAGCTGCCGCTCGACAAGGAGTTCTACGGTTCGGCTGCGGCCACCTATGGCACCTATAACCTCTACCGCGTCGATGCCGATGTGGGCGGCAAGCTGAGCGATGCCATCGGCGTGCGCCTCTATGGCAGCGCCAATGGCGCCGACACGCAGCAGACCTATGGCAGCCGCGCGCGCCAGACGATCAGCGGCGCCGTCACCGCCAAGATCGACAGCAAGACCACACTGACGGTGCTGACCGCCTATTCGCACGATCCCAAGAACGGCAATTACAGCGGCGCCCCGGCTTCGGGCACGCTGTTCCCCAACGTGCATGGCAAGGTTGCCACCACCTATGCCGATGGCGAGCCGGGCGGCTTCTTCCGCCGCGATCAGTTCGCCACCACCTATATCCTCAACCATGACTTCGGCAGCGGCTGGAAGTTCCGCGCCTCGGGCCGTTACCAGCAGGTGACGAGCAGCCTGGGCGCTGTCTATGAAAGCGGCCTGCAGACCGGCCTGTCGGACATCAGCCAGCAGACCACCTCCAGCCGCGGCAGCTATGCCACGCATGAAACGCTCAACAACTGGGCCTTCGACAATCAGCTGAGCGGCCATATCAAGACCGGCCCGATCACCCATGACATCCTGCTGGGCGTCGACCGTCAGACCGCCCATTCCACCGAGCTGGCAGCCTTCGGCACGGCCAATGACATCAGCATCTTCAACCCCGTCTATGGCACGCAGGCCGTGCCGCAGAGCGCGGAGCAGATCGGCGGCGCCTCCAACTATCTGGTCAGCCAGGGCCAGACCGGCATCTACGGTCAGGACACGATCAGCTATGGCGGCCTGCGCGTGCTGCTGAGCGGGCGTGAGGACTGGGCCGCGACCTGGAGCCAGACGGTCGGCTCTGCCGCAGCAGTGCAGAAGGACAGCAAGTTCACCGGCCGCGCCGGTGTACTCTACAAGACCGACATCGGTCTGGCGCCCTATGTCAGCTACTCGACCTCTTTCGAACCGCAGAGCGCCACGCTGGAAACCGGCGGCATCGCCAAGCCCTCGATGGGCAAGCAGGTGGAAGCGGGCGTGAAGTTCCAGCCCAATGGCTCGCCGATCCTGATCACCGCCTCGTGGTTCCATATCGAACAGACCAATGTCGTCTCGACCAACCCGATCACCTTCCTCGCCACCCAGAGCGGCAAGGTGCGCTCCGAAGGCTTCGAGGTGGAGGCCAATGCGCCGCTGCCCTATGGCTTCAACCTGCATGGCGCCTACAGCCATCAGCGCGTGCGCAATGTGGCCGATGACGACTCGCGCAATGTCGGTGGCGGGCTGATCGGTGCCGGCGACGGCAATCTGACCATCAACCTTGACTGGACCGCCAAGAGCGGCCCGCTCAAGAGCCTGAACATCGGCGCTGGCATGCGCCATGTCAGCCGCGTCTATGCCGGTGTGCTGGACCCCAGCCAGACCTATGTGAACAGCGGCTACACCGTGTTCAACCTGGGCAATTACAACAAGTATTACACCCCCGCCTACACGCTGTTCGATGCCTCGCTGCATTACGATCTGTCGAACCTGACCGAGAAGCTGAAGGGCATGACGCTGAGCGTCAACATCACCAACCTGTTCGACAAGAAGTATCTGACCAGCTGCTATATGTACCCCGATTACGACGCATGGTGCTGGTATGGCCAGCGCCGTACCGCTCAGGGTACGCTGGCGTGGAAGTTCTGAGTCTGACGGAGTAACCGACCGGTATGAGCCCCCTCACCCGTCCGTTCTGGGTGTTGATCCATCGCTGGGCAGGGCTGACTCTGGCCCTGTTCCTGGCGATGGCCGGGCTGACCGGCACCTTCCTGGCCTGGGAAGACGATCTGGAGGCGCTGACCGCACCGCACTGGCTGCGCGCGGCACCGCCAACCCCGGGCGCCCCGATGCTGGATGCCGCCGCGCTGGCTGTGGCGGCACAGGCACGTCATCCCGGCATGAGCGTCAGCTATCTGCCGCTGAGTGTCGAACCGGGCAAAACGCTGCGCCTGCGCGTGTTCTGGAAGGAGCCTGCGAAAGCGCCCGACTGGGACGAGCTTTTCATCGATCCCTACACCGGGGCCGAGCTGGGCCACCGCCGCTGGGGCGATATTTCGCAGGGCATCAACAACCTGCTGCCGCTGATCTACCGCCTGCATGAGAATCTGCTGGTCGAGGGCACCGGCACGCTGATCATGGGGACCGCCGCGCTGGTCTGGGTGGTGGACTGCTTTGTCGGCTTCTATCTGACCCTGCCGATGCGGCAGAAGGTGCCTGTCGGTGTCAGCAAAATCGGCGGCAAGACCAAGGGCTGGTGGCAGCGCTGGCGGCCTTCATGGCTGGTGCGGCGCGGCGGCTCTGCCTACAAGCTGAACTTCGATCTGCATCGCGCGGGCGGCCTGTGGGTCTGGCCCGTGCTGCTGGTCTTTGCGCTTTCCAGCGTGTCGTTCAACCTGCCGACGATTTACGGCCCGGTGATGAAGGCGCTGGGCGCGACGGATGACACCGCCCTCTACGCACCCCTACCCCAGCCGCGCCCGATACCGAAGCTGGATGTGGTGAAGGCCCATGCCGTGGGTGAGGTTCTGGCCCGCCAGCAAACCGCCAAGGCGCATGACAGCTTCGATGCCAACCGCCTGCAATGGCTCTATTACATGCCCACCACCGGAGCCTATATGTACGGCTTCACCACCAGCGGCGATGTGCCCGATGCGGGCGGCGCCTCACGCCTGATCTTCGATGGCGACACCGGCGCGCTGAAAAACGTGGCGCTGGCCAGCAAAGTGCCCGCCGCCAACCGCTTCACCGACTGGATCGTCTCGCTGCATATGGCCAGCGTGTGGGGTGTGGCGTGGAAGATCGTCACCAGCCTGATCGGCATCATGGTGACCATGCTGAGCATCACCGGCGTGGTGATCTGGATGAAAAAGCGCTCCGCCCGCGCCTTTCACCGCCATCGCGGCGAGAAACCCGCCGCAGTTACCCGGCCAGTCCGCAAGGCGGCCTGACCGGGATAGAAGGGGTCAAGGGTAAGAAATGCGAGGGCCATCGCCCTCGCGCTCCCTTGACTGTCTTCGTTGTGCCCTACCGATCGGTTCGGCACGCATCGCAACGCCGCCGACCCGATCGCAAACCGCTTTAGCCCCGCACCAGACCCAACGCATCGTAGGTCGCAGCCAGAGTGGGTGCCGCAGCCTCGCGAGCCTTGGCAGCACCCTTGCGCAGAATGGCGTCCAGAGCATCGCGATCCTGCTTCAGCTCCACAAAGCGGGCGTTGATTGGCGCCAGCTTCTCCACCAGCAGCTCGCCCAGCGCGGGTTTGAAGGCGCCGAAGCCTTTGCCGCCGAAGTCGGCCAGCACCTGCTCCACGCTGGTGCCCGCCATGGCGGCATAGATGCCCACCAGATTGCGCGCCTCGGGGCGGGCCTCAAGGCCGTCCTTTTCGCTCGGCAGCGGCTCGGGATCGGTCTTGGCCTTCTTCACCTTGTTCATGATGGTGTCGGCATCGTCGACAAGGTTGATGCGGCTCATGTCGCTCGGGTCCGACTTGGACATCTTCGAGGACCCGTCGCGCAGGCTCATGATGCGCGCGGCGGCGGGGGGGATGATCGGCTCGGGCAGGGTGAAGAGCGGCTTGTCCTCGGCGCAGAAGTCATTGTTGAACTTCTGGGCGATGTCGCGCGCCAGCTCCAGATGCTGCTTCTGGTCCTCGCCCACGGGCACATGCGTCGCCTGATAGAGCAGCACGTCAGCGGCCTGCAGCACCGGATAGGTAAACAGCGCCACCGAGACCGAATCCCGGTTCTTGCCCGCCTTGTCCTTGAACTGCGTCATGCGGCTGAGCCAACCCATGCGCGCCGTGCCGTTCAGCAACCATTGCAGCTGGGGATGCTCAGGCACCTGAGTCTGGTTGAACAGCGTCGAGCGATCGGGATCGATGCCGCAGGCCACCAGCGCCGCCACCATCTCGCGCGTGCCCGCGGACAGCGTGGCCGGGTCATGCGGCATCGAGATGGCGTGAAGATCGGCCAGAAAGAAGAAGCACTCGCCGCCGGTGTTGACCGTATCGTTCTGCATCGCCACCCAATTGCGGATCGCCCCCAGATAATTGCCGAGGTGGAGATTGCCCGTAGGCTGAATGCCGGAAACGATACGCATTGACGTGTACTCTTCTTGTTGAATTAGGCGCGCCGCCGTTTCAGCAGCGCCAGATCGGCTTTGGTAAAGGCCCCCAGCACGATGGTGGCCACGCCATAGACGCAAACCCCCGCCCCCACCAGAGCGCCCATCGCCGCGCAGCGCACATACCAGGCGCCATGGGTGTAGGGCATCAGATGATCCTCACCGGCCAGCAGCAGCCCGCCCATCGCCAGCGCCGCCAGCGCCAGACGCCACCAGCGGCGCTTGAGCCGAGGGTCCATCACGAAATGCCCGCGCTTCACCAGCGTGGTGTAGAGCATCACCACATTGAGCGTGGAAGACAGGGCGGTCGCCAAAGGCGGCCCCATATGGTGCAGCGGCAGGATCAGCGCCAGATTCAGCACCAGATTGGCGGCGATCGAGATCATCGCGAAACGCACCGGCGTCTTGGTGTCATGCCTTGCATAGAAGCCGGGCGTCAGCACCTTCACCAGAATATAGCTGGGCAGCCCCACCGAAAAACAGGCCAGCGCCTGCGCCGTGAAATGCGTGTCGGCAGCGCTGTAACGGCCATAGCCGAACAGCGCGGCGGCAATCGGCTCGCCGCAAAAGACCAGACCCATGGTGGCAGGCAGGGTCAGCAGCAGGGCCAGCTCCAGACCACGGTTCTGCGTGTCCATCGCGCCCGCCTCATCGCCCGCACCCAGCTGGCGGCTGATGGTGGGCAGCAGCACCGTGCCCAGCGCAATGCCGATCAGCCCGAGCGGCAGCTGGTTCAGCCGGTCCGCCATATAGATATAGGTCACGCTGCCGTGATCGAGCAGGCTGGCAGCCAGCGCGGTGGAGATCACCAGATTGATCTGCGCCGCGCCTGCTCCGGCAGCAGCAGGCCAGATCAGCGCCATCAGCTTCCTGACCTCGGGATTGAGGCGCGGCCAGCGCGGGCGCAGCGACACGCCGCTCGACCGCGCGGCCCATGCCAGCCAGGCCAGCTGCAAGGCGCCTGAAATGCTGACGGCCAGCGCCTGGTTGCGCGCCGTCACCATCGGGTCATGCGAGCCGAAGCCCAGCAGCGCCACGATCAGCGTCAGGTTCAGCAGGATCGGCGCTGCGGCATTGACCCAGAATTTCTGCAGCGAATTGAGGATGCCGCCCAGCAGGCTGACCAGCGAGATCAGCATCAGATAGGGGATCGTCAAACGCGAGAGGGTGACGGCGAAAGCGAATTGCTCGCTGGTCACGCCATGGAACTTGCCGGAGAGCGCCCAGGTGATCGGCCAGGCAAACACCTCCAGCACCACCGTCATCAGCGCCAGCACCGGCAGCAGCACGGCCAGAGCCTGCTCGGCGAAGATCAGGCCGGATTGCAGCCCCTGACCTTCCGGATCGGCCACCTTCTGGTTGAACATCGGCACGAAGGCGCTGGCAAAGGCCCCTTCCGCGAACAATGCGCGAAACATGTTGGGCAGGCGGAAGGCCACCAGAAAAGCGTCGGAGGCAAAGCCCGCCCCCACGATCCGCGCAAACAGCGAATCGCGCATCAGTCCCAGCACGCGGCTGGCCAGCGTCAGGCCACCGATGGTGCCCGTCGCCTTCAGCAGATTCATCTTGGCCGCCCTTCAAACGCCGAATGGACTACGGGCCGGAGCATCAAGCCCCGGCCCGTTTGAAATCAGGCGTGGCCAGCAGGCTCGGCCGTGGCGATGTCGGGGGTTTCACCCTGACCTTCGGCCTGAGCCTGCATCTGCTGGAAATAGAGCGCGCCGAAGTCGATCGGCTCCAGCAGCATCGGGCCGAAACCTGCATCGCGCACGGCATCGGCCAGCACGCGGCGGGCGAAGGGGAACAGCAGGCGCGGCGCCTCGGCGAAGATGAAGGCGTGCATCTGGCCTTCGTCCAGACCCTGCATCGCGATCAGACCGGCGAAGGTCAGGTCGACGATGTAGGCGGTGCCGGCTTCATGCTTGGCGGCCAGGGTGATCTTCAGCTCGGCCTCATGCACGGTGGGCTGGATGGCGCGGGCAGCGATGTTGAACTGGATGTCCATCTGCGGCTGATCGGTCCACTGGAACGATTCGGGCGCATTGGGATTCTCGACCGACAGATCCTTCACATATTGCGAAAGAATGCCCGCCGAAGGCTGGACGTCCTCTTCGAACTTCAGGCTGGAGGTGACGTTACCTTCCTCGGACATGGGACTGCTTTCTGTCTTGGCGCCGCCTCTGTAGAGGGCTGGCGCGTCAGGTGGATTGTGCTGGTTCCAGCGCCTAGCATCTGCCCCGCGAGGGCACAACCGCCATGGGATGGGTGCGCGATACCATGCGGGGAGAGGGCCGGTGCCGCAAAATCCGGCTCCTCAGCCGGATTTTCAACCAGACTCCCCGCGATTCGCCCCCTATGCTCGCACGCCTGCCACGGCACGGCGAAAAAAAGCCCTTAAAGGCCTTGTGCATGCGTTGTTCATTTGTGTTCGCTACCTATCTGTAGCATGATCGCGGTTCGTTAAGGCGGGTGGTCTATGCTCCCCGCATCTGCCGAACCTCTTTCGGCCCGGTCAAATCGACCACGCGTCAAATTGGACAAAGCTTGTGACTGTCGAAATCGTCATTCTGGCCATGATTGCTGCCTTCCTGGGCCTGCGGCTCTACGCCGTGCTGGGGCGCCGTGCCGAACAGGGCGACGAGCAGCGCGAACCCGCGCCGCGCGATGCGCTCGGGCGACTTGATGCGCAGGCGCCGACAGGTCAGGCCAACCTCTCCTCGCAGCCGCGCGGGACGGATCGCGGCGCAGACCGCAGCGCAGACCGCAAGGATGAGCGCGCCCCGCTGGCTGGTGGCCGCAGCGCCCGTGAGCCGCTGTCGGTGCTGCCCACCGTGGAGCGTGGCCTGCGCGAGATCATCGCTGTCGATCGCCGCTTCGATCCCCATGCCTTCCTCGAAGGCGCGCGCGGCGCCTATGGCATCGTGCTGGGCGCCTTCTGGCGCGGCGACAAGGATGAGCTGGCCAAGCTGTGCGACGCCGATGTCGCCACCGGTTTCGCCGCCGCCATCGATGAGCGCAACGCTGCGGGTGAAGTGGTCGACAACCGCCTGGTCCGCCTGAACGAGGTGGTCATCACCGGTGCCACCTATGCCGCGCCCTATGCCCGCATCACCGTGCGCTTCGTGGCCGATATCGCCGCGATCACCCGCGATGCCGAGGGTCATATGGTTGCAGGCTCGCTGCATGACGCGGTCGAGACGCGTGACGCCTGGACCTTCCGCCGCAACATCAATTCCGCCGATCCCGATTGGCTGCTCGACGAGACCGATGAAGGTTAAGGTCGGGAGCTGAATCCATGATCGCAGGGCTGGGGAAGAACAGGGCCGCAATGGCCCTGTTTACATTGATGCTGCTGGCCGGTTGCGGCCGGGTGATTCCTGAATCGCATGGGCCGGTCTCAAACCGCCCCTATCCCGCGCGCCCGGCGCCGGTGCCCGTGCAGCCCACCCAGCCTGCTGCGCCGCCCCCACCCGCCAATGCGCTGGTGGCTGGCGTGCATGCCGGCCCGTCGATCGCCAGCTTCGGCCTCACCCCCAGCAGCGCCGGACCGGTGCTGGCCGCCTTCCGCGCCAGCTGCCCCCGCCTCACCAGCCACAACGACCCCAGCGGCCTCACCATCAAGAGCGACTGGCAGAGCGCCTGCTCGGCGGCTGGTGACTGGCCCACGGCCGATGCGCCCAACTTCTTCAACACCTATTTCCGCGCCGTGACCATCGGCTCGGGCGCCACCTTCGTCACCGGCTATTACGAGCCGGAAATCGCGGGCAGCCGCCAGCATGCGCCAGGCTATGACGCGCCGGTCTATGGCATGCCGCGCGATCTGGTCCACGCCCGCCCCGGCGATGCCCCCGTCAAGGCCAATGGCCAGACCCCCTTCGGTCGCTATGACGAAACCGGCCATTTCGTCCCCTATTACGAGCGCGCCCAGATCGAGAACGGCCAGCTTGCCGGGCAAGGCGACGAAATCGCCTGGGCCGCCGATCCAGTCGAGCTGTTCTTCCTGCAGGTGCAGGGCTCCGGACGACTGCGTCTGGCCGATGGCTCGGTGATGCGCATCGGCTATGCCGGGGACAATGGGCAGAATTACACCAACATCGGCGGGCTGATGCGCCAGCAGGGGCTGATCGGCACCGGCCCGGGTCAATATCCCGGATCGATGCAGGGCATCGTGCAATATATCCACGACCATCCCGATGATGGCCGCGCCCTGATGCGCCAGAACAAGAGCTGGGTCTTCTTCCGCGAACTCAATGGCGACGGTCCTGTGGGCGCGATGGGCCTGCCGGTCCATGCCCATGTCAGCGTGGCCGCCGATCCGCTCTTCACGCCGCTGGGCGCTCCGGTCTTCCTCTCGATGGACCCGGCGCTGGCAGGGGCGACGCAGGCCAATGGGCTGTGGATCGCTCAGGACACCGGCGGCGCGATCAAGGGCGCCAACCGCTTCGACAGCTTCTGGGGCGCCGGGGCTGACGCACGCCGCATCGCTGGCGGCATGGTCGGCCATGGGCAGGCCAATGTGCTGCTGCCGCGTGCCTCGCTCGCCCGATTGGGCCTGCGATGAAACGGTCGGGCTGGGCACTCCCCCGGCCTGCATTCGCCCGCAGCCGCAAGCTGACGCAGGAAGAGGAGGCGCTCTGGGCCCGTCTGGCGCAGACCGTCACGCCTCTCGAACCGCAACGCCGCGCCACGCCTGTCGCCCAGCCCAGGCCTGCCGACAGTGCCGAGGCGCTGCCTCCTCCACCCAAGCGGATCAAGGGCCGCGTGCCGCCGCCCCTGCCGCCACCGCCCACCGCAGCCCCACCGCCGCGCCCGCTTGACCGGCACGGGCTGGATGCCGGGTGGGACAAGCGCCTTGCCAAGGGGCTGGTCGCGCCCGATTTCAGCCTCGACCTGCATGGCTTCACGCTGGATGAGGCCCATGCGCGGCTCGATCACGGGCTCACGCTGGCGCGCCAGCAGCAGGCGCGGCTGGTGCTGCTGATCACCGGTCGCCCGCGCCCGGCAGGCTCCTCGCGCGGGGCGATCCGGGCCCATGTGGCAGACTGGCTGGCACAGGGCGCGCATGGCCATGCCATTGCCGCCTTGCGCGTCGCCCATGTGCGGCACGGCGGGGCGGGCGCGCTCTATATCGTGTTGAAAAGGCAGCGCTGACACCATTTGCGACAAAATGTTGCACCCCTGCATTCAACATCTGTTCAGTCGCCCTCCGGTAAGGCACAAGGCGATAACACATGCGTCCGGACCGCTGGGGAGGATAGGCCCCGGGCGTGATCTGCGGAGGACAACACAATGAACGACGTCGCGCGTAAACCCTTCTCGCGCCTGGCGCAGGCCGCCATGGCTGGCCTGCTGGTGCTGGGCCTTTCGGCCTGCGCCGAAAACTTCGACAGCAAGGTCACCCGTTTCTCCAGCCAGCTGCCCGCACCCCAGGGGCAGACCTTCTCCATCGTTTCGGACAATCCGGCGCTGAACGGCGGGATCGAGTTTGGCCAATATGCCACGCTGGTGGCGCAGAACCTGTCCAAATATGGCTACACGCCCGCGCCCAATCCTGACGCCGCAACGCTGATCGTCCATTTCAACTATGGCATCGACAAGGGCCGCCAGGTCCTGCGCTCGACCGGCTTTGCCGATCCTTATTGGGGTCCGTGGCGCGGCTATCGCGGTCGCTTCGGCTATGGCTGGGGCGGTTACGGCGGCTTCGGTCGCGGCGCCTGGGGCTGGGGCTGGAATGATCCCTTCTTCGACAATGGCCTCGACGTCTCGACCGTCTACACCAGCGACATCACACTGCGCATCGACGACAAGGCCAGCCAGCGCCGCCTGTTCGAGGGTCGTGCCCAGGCAGCCTCCACCTCGGATCACCTGAGCTATCTGGTGCCCAATCTGGTGGAAGCGATGTTCACCGGCTTCCCCGGCAATTCGGGCGAATCGCTGAAGATCACCATCGCGCCTGAAAAGAAGGTCACGGTGAAGCCGGACAAGTAAGACGTTCTGATCGGCGCGGGTGAGGTCACCCGCGCCGACCTCAATACTGGCCAGATTTTCAGGGATAGACCGCGATGATCCTTGCTCCGCTGTTCCTGTTGGCAGCCACGCCCACGCAGGCCTTCAACGATCCGGCAGCGCCCTGCCGCTCGGCCAGCACAACCTATGATATGGTGCATTGCTACGCCGATGCGCTGGGGCGTGAGGACAAGACTCTCAACACGCTGTATTCCCGCATTTTGCGTGTGCTGAGCGGGCCGGAACGCACCGGGCTGGTCAATGCCGAGCGCAGCTGGATCGGCTATCGCGATACGCAATGCGCCGCTGAATTCTCGCTCTATGCCGGGGGCACCGGCGGCCCGCCCGCAGAGCTGGTCTGCCGCTGGAAGCTGACGCGCGAGCGCAGCGCCTGGCTGCGCCAATCCTATGACTGGGTGCTGAAACAGCGCGAGCGGTAAGCCGCCCGCGCTGCTTTCAAGCCTGAGCCGGCGCCTTAGTTGCCCAGAGCCACCACGCCGCCCGTGCTGCCGAAGCCGCCCTCGCCGCGATCGGTGGCGTCCAGCTCTTCCACTTCGAGCCAGCCACCCTGCACCACCGGGGCCAGCACCAGCTGAGCCACACGGTCACCGCGCAGGATTTCAAACGCCTTGTCGCCGTGGTTGATCAGGATGATCTTGACCTCACCGCGATAGTCGCTGTCGATGGTCCCCGGAGCGTTGGGCGCCGAAATGCCATGCTTCAGGGCCAGACCCGAACGCGGGCGCACCTGAATCTCGAACCCTGCGGGAATGGCCATCGACAGGCCCGTCGCCACCGCATGGCGCGCGCCGGGGGCCAGCACCACATCCTCGGCAGAGACCACATCCATGCCCGCCGCGCCGCTGGTGGCATAGGCGGGCAGAGGCAGGCCCTCGCCATGGGGCAGGCGCTTGACGCGCAGGGGGATGGTGTCAGTCGAATGCACGGGCAATCCTTTCAATCAATGCCTGGGCGATGGCCGCCTTGGGGGCCTGCTCGATGGCCTCGATGCCCTGCGCCGTGACGATCTGCACCGCATTGCGCGTGCCCCCCATCACATCGCCCGAGACATCATTGGCCACGATCCAGTCCGCCCCCTTGCGCAGGCGCTTGGCCTGAGCATTGGCGATCACATCATGGGTTTCAGCCGCAAAGCCCACCACCAGAGCAGGCCTGCGCGGCGAGGCACAGAGCCCCGCCAGAATATCGGGATTCTCGACCAGCCGCAGCGCCGGGGGCTGGCCAGAGCCATCCTTCTTGATCTTGCGCGCGGGATCGCCAGCGTTGTCGACACGCCAGTCCGCCACGGCAGCGACCATCACCGCCACATCGGCGGGCAGCGCCTTCTCCACCGCCGCTTCCATCTGCAGCGCGCTCTCCACATTCACCCGCGTGACGCCAAAGGGCGTGGGCAGATCGACCGGCCCGGCCACCAGCGTGACCTTCGCGCCCGCCGCCGCCGCCGCCTCCGCAATAGCAAAGCCCTGCAAGCCGCTGGAGCGGTTGGCGATATAGCGCACCGGGTCGATGGCTTCATGCGTGGGACCAGCGGTGACCAGCACATGGCGGCCTGTCAGCGGACCGGGGCCGCGCAGAGCATGCTGGATGGCCTGAAGCACCGCAGGCGGCTCCGGCAGGCGACCGGGGCCATATTCGCCGCAGGCCATGGCGCCATCATCCGGGTCCAGTACGGTGATATCGCGTGAGCGCAGCGTGGCGACATTGGCCTGAGTCGCCGCGTTCAGCCACATCCGCACATTCATCGCGGGCACCGCCAGCACGGGCTTGTCGGTGGCGAGGATCAGCGTGGTGGCCAGATCATCCGCAATGCCAGCGGCCATCTTGGCCATCATATTGGCCGTCGCCGGGCAGACCACCACCAGATCGGCCTGACGCGAGAGCTGGATATGGCCCATCTCCACCTCGTTCTTCAGATCCCACAGTGTGGTGTGAACGGGGTTTTCGCTCAGGGCCGCCAAGGTCATTGCCGTGACGAAATGGCTGCCGCCCTCGGTCAGCACACAGGTCACCTCGCCGCCAGCCTTGCGGATCAGGCGGACCAGCTCGCAGGATTTATACGCCGCGATGCCGCCGCCGATGATGAGAAGGATGCGTTTGCCTTGCATGCTGGCGTGATAGCGGGGGGTTGAGGCAAGGGGAAGAAGAGAAGATGCGAGGGGGTTACCCCCTCGCGCTCCCATGAGTGTCTACGGTGCGCTTCGGGTTCGGCCAAGGCGCTGAGTACGCCGCGCCGCAGGCAGGGATATTGATGCCTGCGGCGCCTGAGAGGTAGCGCAGGTGGAGAGCCCAGGCGCTTCGTTTCGGCGCCACTGCCGCTTCGTCGGGAGACGTTATGGGAGCGCGAGGGGGTAACCCCCTCGCATCTTCCCTTAAACCCCTTCCCGCCCCGTCCAGACCGCCTGCCAAACCCCTTGCAAAGCCATCGGCGCGAAAGCCAGCCCCACGAACATCGCCGGAGCGATCACCGCGCCCCAGTAGAAATTGTCATCCCGCCCGGCGATCATGAACAGCAGGCCATAGCCGAGGAACAGCAGCGTGGCGGTGGCGCCGGCTTCGCTGCGCCAGCCTGCCCAGCCGAGGATCATGGCGATCACGATGGGCCCGGCGATCCAGTGCGGCAGGAAGCGCAGGTTGGAGGCCAGCACCACATTGGAGAGCCAGCCGCCCAGCCCGCGCAGGGCGAACCAGCTGGGGCCAACAGGGTCCGTGGGCAATGTGTGCTGGGCGATCAGGTGGAGGTGAACCGCCATCCCGGCGAGGAACACCGCCACAAGCCCACCCCATGCCGCAGCCTCGCGCCGGTTGCCGCGCCACAGGGCCATGGCGCCCATCAGCAGCACATAGGGCAGCACCAGCTCGCGGATCGAGAGCGCGAGGGCGGCGGCCAGCCATGCGCCCAGCCAGCGGTTGCGCGTGGGCCGGTGCAGGCCCAGCGACAGGGCGATCAGCATCCCCGCCCAGAGTTCGTGAAGCACGAAATAATAGCGGTTGAGGCCCAGCGAGGCGCCCAGAAAGATCAGCGCCGTGCCGAAGAGGCGCTGGCTGTCGGAGCAGGCTTCCTCGGTCAGCCTCTGGCGCCAGGCCCAGATCACGGCCAGCATCAGGGCGATGGAGGCGGCGATGGCAAAGGGCGCGGGCGCGGCCTCGTCCACGCCCATGGCGGCGCAAAGATAGGCCAGCGTGGGCAGGCGGACGGCGAGGCCGGGGCGCAGGGGGTAATGCGCCTGTCGGTGCTCCTGCGCGATGAAGTCGTAATAGTTCTCGCCGTGGCGGATGCGGGCGATGGCGTGATCGTAGAGGGTCAGGTCGTCGTCACGCGGGCGCTCGGCCTGCTGGCTTGTGGCGCCCAACGTCGGGAGATGGGCGGGCTTGGCGATCTCGCCACGGCCCACGGTGAGCGGCACGATGGCGCTGGCCGCCAGCATCAGCACCAGCGCCACAAGCGCGGCCAGAGCGCGCCTGCGGGGCCATGAGGCAAAGCGATCCCAGACGGCAGCTGGCGCCAGATGCGCCAGCCCGCCACTCAGATATGCGCCATCACTCCCCACGTCGCCAGACCTCCTGCCAGAGCGGCGACCACATATCCGGCCCAAAGGATAAGATTGCGTTTACCATGCCCCCACATCAGCGGAATGTCCGGCAGCGGCGGCGGTTCGGGGGCGGCGCCCTTGGTGGGCACCATGGATTCGAGACGCTCCAGCACATCGGGCAGGCGGCGCAGCGCGCTCACCGCGCCCTGCACACGATCGGCGATGGCGCCTTCGGGGCCAAGCTCGTCGCGCATCCAGGCCGAAACGAAGGGGCCGGAGACGTCCCACATGTTGATGTCGGGGTCGAGGCTGGTGGCCAGACCTTCCACCATCACCATGGTCTTTTGCAGCAACAGCAGATGCGGCTGGGTGACCATATCGAAATCGCGGGTGATGGCGAACAGGCCGTCCAGCATCTGCCCCACCGAGAGATCCTTCACCGGGCGCCCGCGCATCGGCTCGCCCACGGCGCGCAGGGCCGTCGCGAACTCGTCGACCGAATGGTAGGAGGGGACGTATTGCGCCTCGAAATGGATCTCGGCCACGCGGCGGTAATTGCCGGTGGTGAGGCCATGCAGGATCTCGCCCAGCCAGATGCGAGCCTGACGGTTGATGCGCCCCATGATGCCGAAATCGATGGCGGCGATGGTGCCGTCCGCCTCGATGAAGAGGTTGCCCTGATGCATGTCGGCATGGAAGTAACCGGCGTGGATCGCCTGCGTGAGGAAGGCCAGCACCAGACGCCGAGCCAGCGACTTCAGGTCATGGCCCGCCGCGCGCAGGGCAGGCAGATCGCTGACCTTGACGCCATCGATCCATTCCATCGTCAGCACGCGGCCGCAGGTGCGCTCCCAGTCGATGGTGGGGACGCGGTAATGCTCGACGCCCGACATGACATCGGCCAGCTCGCTGGAGGACGCAGCCTCGCGGCGCAGATCGAGTTCGCGCGCGGTCCAGCGCTTGAAGTTGGCGATAATCAGGCGCGGACGCAGACGCCCCGCCTCACCACCGAGCGCTTCAAGATGGGCGGCGGCCCATTCATAAGTCTCGATATCGCGGGCGAATTTGCGGGCGATGCCGGGGCGCAGCACCTTGACTGCCACCTGCTGCCCATCATGCAGCCACGCGCGATGCACCTGCGCGATGGAGGCGGCGCCAACCGGCTCCTCCTCAACCCGCGCGTAAAGGTCTTCCAGCGGGCGCGCGAAGGCGCCCTCGATCTCGGCGCGGATGGCAGAGAAAGCGACGGGCGGCAGGCTGTCCTGAAGCGCCAGCAGATTATGCGCGGCTTCCTCGCCCACCAAATCGGGGCGGGTGGCGAGCGTCTGCCCCAGCTTGATCGCCGCCGGGCCGATGGCGCGGAAGGCCCCGGCGTAATCCGGCACCTCCGGCACACGGGCGCCAAAGCGCGCGATGCGGCACAGGCGCTTGACCGGGCCGGGGGTGGCGGGTGCGTCCTCGATGATCTTGAGCGCGCCATGCCGGGCCAGAATGCGGCCCCAACTCAGCAGGCGCCGGATATGCGTGATCGACGTCGCCAAGATCAGGCCTTCCAGCCCGAATGGATCGCCACCAGACCGCCCAGAATCGGCTCGACCTTGGTCTGGGTGAAGCCCGCATCGCGGATCATCTTCTCAAACTCGGGCATGGGCGGGAAGCGGCGGATCGATTCGATCAGATAGCGATAGCTCTCGGCATCGCCCGCGATCATCTGGCCGATCTGCGGCACCAGCTTGTGCGAGTAAGCGTCATACACTTCCTTGAAGCCCGGCCATTCGGTGGTCGAGAACTCAAGGCAGAAGAAGCGCCCGCCATAGCGCAGCACGCGATGCGCCTCGGCCAGCGCCTTGTCGATCCGCGTGACGTTGCGGATGCCGAAAGCAATCGTGTAGGCATCGAAGTGACGGCTGGGGAAGCTCAGCTCCTCGGCGTTCTGGCGGCTCCACACGAGGCCGTCGATGCCCCGCTCCACCGCGCGCTCCAGCCCGACATCGAGCATGTCCTGATTGATATCGGACACGGTGATGCTGGCGCCCTTCGCGGCCATGCGGAACGCGATGTCACCCGTGCCGCCCGCCATATCGAGGATCTGCTCATGGGGCTGCGGCTTCACCGCGCGCACGAAACGATCCTTCCACACCCGGTGCAGACCCGCCGACATCGCATCGTTCATGATGTCGTACTTCTTCGCCACGCTGGAGAAGACATGGCCCACACGGTCCACCTTCTCGTCAATGGGAACCTCCTCATAGCCGAAGGAAGCGGTCTGGGGCTGGTCTTGCGTGCTGTCGGTCATGGGGTGCGCTTTAGGGAATTTGAGGGAAGAGGCAAAGGGGAGGATGAGGCAGAATGAAAAGATAGAAAATGCGAGGGGATTATCCCCTCGCGCTCCCATGACGTCTCCCGACGCATGGGCAGCGGCGCCCGAAGGGTGCGCCCCACCTCTCGACCTGCGCCACCTATGGCGCCGCAGGCAGGAAAGTCTGGAATGCGAACGCCTGCGCAGGCTCAATGATCCCTGCCTGCGGCGCGGCAAGTTGGGCGCAAGGCCGAACCCATGGCGCAATGTAGACAGTAAAGGGAGCGCGAGGGTTATGACCCTCGCATCTTCTCTTTCCTTCTTATCCCCCTTACATCGCACACCATGCCAGAACTTCCAGAAGTCGAAACCACGATCCGCGGCCTGACGGGTTACCTTCACAACCGCCGCATCGAGCGCATCGAGGTCCGTCGCGAGGGCCTGCGCCGCCCCTTCCCGCCCGAACTGGTGCAGACCCTGACCGGAGCAAGGATCACCGACCTGACCCGCCGCGCGAAATATGGCGTGCTGCATACGGACCGCGATGTGGCGATGGTGTTTCATCTGGGCATGTCGGGCCGCTGGCGGATCGAGCCCGATGCGCTGGAAAAGCACGACCATCTGGTGCTGCACACGCAAGCCGAAGGCCCCCTGCCCGCCGCCATGCTGGCGCTGAACGACGCTAGGCGGTTTGGCTCGGTGGATCTGGTGACCAGCACGGCGCTGGATCTATGGCCCGCCTTTGCCGCTCTGGGGCCGGAGCCTTTGGGGGATGGGCTCAGCGTTGCCCATCTGGCAGCGGCCTTCAAGGGGCGTGTGGGGCCGGTGAAGCTGCTGCTGCTCGATCAGGGAATCGTGGCGGGACTGGGCAACATCTATGTCTGCGAGGCTTTGCACCGCGCGCATATCAGCCCGTTGCGCAGTGGCGGCTCGATCAAGAAGGCGGAGCTGACGCGGCTGGTGCCCGCGATCCGCGATGTGCTCTCGGAATCGATTCTCGCGGGGGGCTCGACCATCCGCGATTACGCCCAGCCCAATGGCGAGCTGGGCTATTTCGCGGCCAACTGGAGGGTGTATGGGCGGGAGGGTGAAGCCTGCCTCGCGCCGGGTTGCAGCGGCACGATTGCGCGGGTAACGCAGGGCGGCCGGTCCAGCTTCTGGTGTCCGGTGTGTCAGCGTTAAGGCCATTGAATGGCGCTCAGTGCTTGACGATTCGCAACACCCTCGCTAAGGGCGCTGCCTTCAAGGTGGCCTGTGCTTCTGGCGCGGGTCTGCCTGTATCAGGTTTCAGCAGCATTTTCGGCCGCATTCGGCCAGTTTGAGGATAGACATGGCCAATACGCCGCAAGCCCGCAAGCGCCTCCGTCGCAACGAGAAGCGCGCCGAGATCAATGGTGCCCGCGTCTCGCGCATCCGTACCTTCGTGAAGAAG
This sequence comes from Novosphingobium terrae, assembly GCF_017163935.1. NCBI lineage: Bacteria > Pseudomonadati > Pseudomonadota > Alphaproteobacteria > Sphingomonadales > Sphingomonadaceae > Novosphingobium > Novosphingobium terrae. The sequence goes on from NZ_JABVZR010000001.1 coordinate 3,642,517, forward strand.
GTGGAGGCCGCTCTGGCCGGTGGTGACAAGACCGCCGCCACCGAAGCCCTGCACGCTGCCCAGCCCGAGCTGGCCCGTGGCGTTGCCCGTGGCGTGATGCACAAGAACACTGCCAGCCGCAAGCTGTCGCGCCTGACCAAGGCCGTCGCTGCGCTGTAATCAATCGGCTGCGGCCACCATCCGAGTCGCTCTGGCGAGTCGTTTTACGGTGACCGAAAAAGCAGCGATTGTTTAAGTATTGTGACGAGGATTAACCGGTGGGGTTCCCCCCGCCGGTTTTTTCGTGCCCGCTGTATCCAAAATTCTTTCACCTGCGACGAATCGTGGAAATGCGCCGATTCGTGGAAAGTTGATGAAATTCGACTGCATTTTCTTGTTAATAATCAGTGGATTATTCGCTTTCACGGTTTTCTGCCGCTGCATCACTGTCAAGGTGGTTTATTTCAAAATTTTTGCAGGCAGCCCCCTTGCTCTGACCCCAGAGTCGTCCATAGAAACCCTTCTGCCCCGGACACATCCTGCTCGGGGCTTCATGGAAAAATGACTCACCGGATGTCCTTGCCGTGGGTGGTTTGGGCCAGCGGAGAAGCTGTGCCTGAAGTACGGTCGGGATTTCACGGAGGGGGTAGCGGATCGCGATGGCATGCATTCCCCCGCTCTTTGGGGCGGGGCAGGCATCCTCGTGTCCTGTGTGTGTAACATGGCCGTGGCAGGCGGCGCCCCCTTGGGGTGAAGCCTGTGCGGCCTGGTTGGTGACTGGTCGGCCTCGCAGCGGGCATGTGTACAGGCTATGACAGATCGGGAGTATCAACGGTGACAGGAACGGTGTGGGGCGGGCGACGTGCCGAAACGGCCAGCAAAAGCAAGGCCGCCCCGGACAGCGCGCAGGATCAGGAGGCGATCGATCTCGCCGCCGATTGGGCTGATATCAGCCAGGGCCTGCGCAAGGACCTGGGGCAACAGCTGTTCAACCAGTGGATCCGTCCGATCCAGCTGGGTGGTTTCTGCAAGGAAACCGGCACGCTGGACCTGTATTTGCCCACCGAATTTTCCGCCAACTGGGTGGCCGATCGCTATTCGGACCGCCTGACGCTGGCGTGGAAGATCACGCGTGACGTGCGCCATGTGCGCATCTCGGTGCATCCGGGCCGCCGCGCCATGCCCGAGCTGCGCCTGACCCGCGACACCGCCGCGCGCCCCGCCAACGATGCCCCCACGCCCCGCGCCGCCAGCCTGTCGGTGGGCGAGGTGGCCAGCGTGGTCACCGATACGCTGGGCATGGCCTCGATCGGTCTCGACCCCTCGCTGACCTTCGCGACCTATGTCACCGGCACCTCCAACGTGCTGGCCGCCAATGCCGCCCAGCGCATGGCCGCGCTGGAGCAGCCCCAGTTCTCGCCCCTCTACCTCAAGGCCGCCACCGGCCAGGGCAAGACCCATCTGATGCACGCCATCGGCCACGCCTTCCTGGCCAACCATCCGCGTGCCCGCATCTTCTACTGCAGCGCCGAGCGCTTCATGGTCGAGTTTGTTCAGGCCCTGCGCTCGAACCAGACCATCGAGTTCAAGGCCCGCCTGCGCGGCTTCGACCTGCTGCTGGTGGACGATATCCAGTTCATCATCGGCAAGGCCTCGGCTCAGGAGGAACTGCTCTACACGATCGATTCGCTGCTGGGTGAAGGCAAGCGTCTGGTGTTCGCCGCCGACCGCGCCCCTCAGGCTCTGGACGGCGTGGAGCAGCGCCTGCTCTCGCGCCTGTCGATGGGGCTGGTGGCCGATATCCAGCCCGCAGACATCGAACTGCGCCGCTCCATCCTCGAACACCGTCTGGCGCGCTTTGCCTCGCCTACGGCCGTCCCTGCCGATGTGATCGAGTTTCTGGCCCGCACCATCAACCGCAATGTGCGCGAGCTGGTGGGCGGCCTGAACAAGCTGATCGCCTATGCCCAGCTGACCGGCCAGCCCGTGTCTCTGGCGCTGGCCGAGGACCAGCTGACCGACATCCTGTCGGCCAACCGCAAGCGCATCACCATCGACGAGATTCAGCGCACCGTCTGCCAGTTCTACCGCGTGGACCGCACCGAAATGTCGTCCAAGCGCCGCGCGCGCGCCGTGGTGCGCCCGCGTCAGGTGGCGATGTATCTGTCGAAGGTTCTGACGCCGCGTTCCTATCCGGAAATCGGGCGCAAGTTCGGCGGGCGTGACCATTCCACGGTGATCCATGCCGTCCGTCTGATCGAGGACCTGCGCACGCGCGATGCCGATATGGATGGCGATGTGCGTTCGCTGTTGAGGCAGCTGGAAAGCTGAGAAGGATCGATGCGAGGGGGTTACCCCCTCGCGCTCTCATAACGTCTCCCGACACAAAGGTTGATGGCATCCTGATCGGTGCGCAACCTTTCCACGGGCACGAAAAAGGCGCCGCAGGCAGGAAGCCCCGGCGCCTTTTCTCGTTTCAAAGCCTGCGGCGCCGCGACGTTAGCCCTATGGCCGAACCCGATGCGCGACGCAGACAATCATGGGAGCGCGAGGGTGTAACACCCTCGCCCTTCCCCTTCCTTCTTCCTCTTAAAGCCCCCTTGCCTTCAACAGGGCATCCAGACGCGGATAGACGCGGCGGGCATTGCCCTCATAGATCGCATGACGATCCGCTTCGGACAGCGCCTCACAGGCGTCCACATAGCGCTTGGTGTCGTCGAAATAATGCCCGGTGCAAGGGTCCTTGCCGCGCACGGCGCCGATCATCTCCGAACCGAACAGCACGTTGGAGGTCGGCACGACCTTGGTGAGCAGCTCGACGCCCGGGTGGTGATAGACGCAGGTGTCGAAGAAGATGTTGCTCAGCAGGCCTTCCAGCGGGCGGTCCATCATCTCAAGGCTCATGCCGCGATAGCGGCCCCAGTGGTAGGGCACCGCGCCGCCGCCATGCGGGATGACCAGGCGCAGCGTGGGGAAGTCCTCGAACAGCTTGCTCTGCAGGATCTGCATGAACACGCTGGTGTCGGCGTTGAGGTAATGCGCACCGGTGCCGTGGAAGTTGGGGTTGCAGCTGGCGGCAACGTGGACCATCGCGGGCACATCCAGCTCGCACAGCGCCTCGAAGAGGGGGTACCATTCCTTGTCGGTGAAGGGCTTGCCGGTCCAGTAGCCGCCGGTGGGATCGGGGTTCACATTGACGCCCACGAAGCCCAGCTCGTTCACGATGCGCTTCAGCTCGGGGATCGAGTTCTTGGGCGGCGCATAGGGGCTCTGCGGCAGCATGCCGACGGGCACGAAATTCTCAGGGTAAATGTCACACACGCGGCGAACCAGATCGTTGCTGATCGTGGCCCATTCCAGACTGGTGCGCTCATTGCCCAGATGGTGGCTCATCAGGCCCGCGATGGGCGAGAAGAGCGTGAGGTCATAGCCGCGCTCCTGCTGCAGCTTGAGCTGGCCATTGCCGACACCCTCGCGGATCTGATCATCGGTGACGTAGCCGTCGCTGAGCGGGGGCGCATTGGCCGGATCATTGGCCGCCGCCACCTGAGCAGCGCGGAAATCGCGGAAGGACTTGGGGACGGTCGTGAAATGGCCGTGGCAGTCGATGATCATCGGAGGTCTCCGTCAAGCAGGGTTGGCCCCGGCTTAGGCGAATGTGAAGAAGCCCGATCATTGATAGTGATCTGCGGAAGATAAGTCTTGGGGTGGAGTTTGGGCGTTTGAAGGGGTTGGGAGAGAAGAAGCGAGGGGGTTACCCCCTCGCGCTCCCATGACGTCTCCCGACATTGAGGTTGGTGGCATCCTGGCGGTGCGCAACCTTTCCACGGGCACGAAAAAGGCGCCGCAGGCAGGAAGCCCCGGCGCCTTGAACTGGTGCCTGCGGCGCAGCGACGTTAGCCCTATGGCCGAACCCGAAGCACCACGCAGACATTCATGGGAGCGCGAGGGTGTAACACCCTCGCATTCTCCTTTTCCTGCCTTCCTGACCCCTCAAAGCTTGCGCGGATCGATAAACAGCTCGTCCATGCTCATGCGGCGCGGGGTCAAGCCCTGATCGAAGGCGGTCTTCTCCAGCGCCTGGATCGTCTTGATGTTCTCATCGATGCCATAGGGCAGCGGGTCATGCCCCACCAGCGGCAGCAGCTTGCGATAGCGCTTGTCCGAAGCCGTATCCGCCGCGCCCGAGTGCAGATCCTTGAGCCAGCCCTGCTTGGCTTCGTCGAAGGCCTCATAGATGGCCTTGGCGACCCAGGGGTTCTCGCGCACCACCGATTCCTTGATCACGATCGTGCCGTGCATCGGATAGACGCCGGTGCGGCGATAGTAATCCCACTCCAGCTCCTCGGCATTGGGGAAGAGGTCGGGGTAATGGGCCTCGACCTCCTGCCAGCCGGTGTTGCTGAAGCCGGCGGTGGGGTTGCCCTTGCGGCCAATGCCCGCGTTACCGTGGAAACCCGCCTGAAGCTCGCCATCGGCCATCATATCGGCCAGCGGGCGCGTGGCATGGGCGACATTGGCGGGCAGCTTCATCTGGGTGACGTGCTCTTCATCGTCCACGAACCAGTTGATCTTGCTGTTGTCCACGCCGTATTCGTCGATCAGCACCTGGCGGGTCCAGGCGCCGGTCGTCACCGAATAGGCACGCACGCCCACCTTCTTGCCTTCCAGATCTTTGGGGTGCTTGATGCCGCTGTCCTCGCGCACCAGCAGGCCCGCGTGATGGAACTTGCGCAGCACGAAGATCGGCAAAGCGATGAAGGGCGCGCCATAGGCACGGGCGATGATGTAGGTGGTGGGGGCCAGTTCGCAGACGTCGAACTCCACATCGCGGACCATGCGGCGGAAGGCGCCGATCTGCGGCTTGATGGTCAGCCAGTCACCCGCGACGCCCTCCACCCCAATCGTGCCATCGCGCAGCGCCGAGGTATGGGGCGCTTCGGCCACCGCGAATGTCAGGGGCAGCTTCTCGGCCATCGTCGTCTCTCCTTCAATCTTGCATAGCTGGCTTCAATACCCCGCCTCCTCACACCAACCCCCGCAACACCGTCAATCGAGCCGCACAACTTCCTCTAACCGAGGGAGCATTTCCTATCGGCCAAAAGGGTTCGGGCGATGACCGGTGGCTGATCGATTGTGCGACAGGGTGATCCGTTTTCCCCTTGGCGCCTTTCCTCCCCGCCCGCCTTTGCTGTTAGCCAGCGTCGGGGGAGAACAAGCATGGTTCCAGACAGGCTCCAGGATCAGGGAGAAGGCATCAGCTTCCGGCAGCTGAGATTGTTCGAAAGCGTCGGGCGGCTGGGCAGCGTGCGGCGCGGGTCGGAGGAGTGCAATCTGTCGCAGCCCGCCGTCACGCAGGCGCTGGCCAAGCTTGAGCAGCTGGTCGGCGTGGCTCTGCTCGACCGGGGCGCCAGCGGCAGCGATCTGACCGACACGGGGCTGATCCTGCACCGCCGCACCCGCCGCATGTTCGACCAGATCGAGCGCGCCATCGGCGAGCTGGGCGTGCTGCATCCGGCGGCGGCCAACAGCGCGCGGCGCATCACCCGCTCGCAGGTGCGCGTGCTGATCGCGATCATCGCCCAGGGCTCCTTCCCCGCCGCCGCGCGGGCGCTGGGGATCACGCAGGCCAGCCTGCAGCGCGCCGCGCGCGATCTGGAGAGCAGCCTTGGCCAGAGCGTCTATTGCCGCACCGCCGCCGGGGTGATGGTCACGCCCGAGGGCATCGAGTTTGGCCGCAAGCTCAAGCTGGCGCTTCAGGAGATCACCTGGGCGCTGCGTGAAATCGCCGCGCAGCAGGGCGACACCGCCACCAGCCGCATCACCATCGGCGCCCTGCCCTTTGGCGGCAGCGTGCTGCTGGCCAGCGTGCTTGAGGAGTTCATGGCACGCCACCCCCGCGCCGATCTGCGCATCACCAATGAGGGCGCCAGCGAGATGATGAAGCGCCTGCGCTCAGGCGATGTCGATCTGGTGATCGGCCTGGCGCAGGAGACCAGCGGCGCCGATCTGGCTCATGAATTTCTGGCCGAGACGCCCTGGCTGGTGGTGGCCCGCCGGGGCCATCCCTTGACCAGGGCGGCCATGGTCACGCTGGAGGATCTGGCCCGCTATGACTGGGTGGTGGGCGCCGAAGGCTCCAGCCGCCGGGCCTGTTTCGATGCGCTGTTCAGGGGTGCGGCGAGGCCCAAGGCGCCGATCGCCACCTCCTCCATCTCGGTGATCCGCCCGTTGCTGAGCGGCAGCGGGCGGCTGACACTGATGACCTCCTACGAGCTGACTCATCAGGACGGCACGCTGGCCGCCCTGCCCTTCCGCAGCATCAGCCCCGTGCCCGCCATCGGCATCACCATGCGCGCAGACTGGTTGCCCACCGCGCTGCATCGTGATTTTCTCGATCTGCTGCGGGCGCGTGTCACCGCCTCGACAAGTCCGCTGCGTTTGCCGCGTGTTTCCTCCGCGCAGGATCATGCGGAAGGTTGAAGCGTTGATGCAGCGAATGGACAGAAAAAGGCAGGAAAGCATGGTTTCTGAGCGACTTATCCCATGCCCCCGGCATCATCGCCCCGGCCCCGCATCTGCACAAGAAATTTGTGTGCAGCTGCACAACTGCACAAGCCCCTTCTTGTCCGCTTAAGGGAATCCCCCCTAAGGCACGATCAGAAACAGTGGCCCCCACGGTCGCGCCCCGTTTGCAGAGGACAGCATGAGCGATACTCCATACGTATTCAAGTTCGGGAATGGCGCCAATTCGGTCGATCCGCGCTCACGCGACAAGACCGTGGTGGGCGGCAAGGGCGCCAATCTGGCCGAGATGGCCAGCATCGGCCTGCCCGTGCCTGCAGGCCTGACGATCAGCACCGAGTTCTGCGCGGTCTACAACAGCAACGGCAAGCAGTTCGACGATTCGCTGCGCGCGGGCGTGGCCGATGGCGTGAAGCATATCGAAGAGGCCACGGGCCGCATCTTCGGTGACACCGCCAACCCGCTGCTGGTCTCGGTCCGCTCGGGCGCGCGCGTGTCGATGCCGGGCATGATGGATACGGTGCTGAACCTCGGCCTCAACGACCAGACGGTGCAGGGGCTGGCCGATGGTTCGGGCAATCTGCGTTTCGCGTGGGATTCGTACCGCCGCTTCATCCAGATGTACTCGGACGTGGTGCTGGGTCTGGAACATCATCTGTTCGAGGAAGCGCTGGAGCAGGCCAAGGAAGACAATGGCTTCCATGAGGACACCCAGCTTGAGGCCGAACACTGGCAGGCCCTCGTCACGGTCTACAAGCAGATCGTGCAGGATGAGCTGGGCCGCCCCTTCCCTCAGGATGTGCATGAGCAGCTGTGGGGCGCCATCGGCGCCGTCTTCGACAGCTGGGAGAGCGAGCGCGCCAAGGTCTACCGCCGCCTGAATGACATTCCCGGTGGCTGGGGCACCGCCGTCAATGTGCAGGCGATGGTCTTCGGCAATATGGGCGACACCTCGGCCACCGGCGTGGCCTTCACCCGCGACCCGGCGACCGGCGAAAAGGCCTATTACGGTGAATGGCTGGTCAACGCCCAGGGCGAGGACGTGGTGGCGGGCATCCGCACGCCTCAGTATCTCACCAAGCAGGCGCGTGAGCGCGCCGGTGCCAAGGCACCGAGCATGGAAGAAGCCATGCCGCAGGCCTATGGCGAGCTGGCCAATGTGTTCGAAGTGCTGGAAAAGCACTATAAGGACATGCAGGACATCGAGTTCACCGTCGAGCGCAACCAGCTCTTCATGCTTCAGACCCGCAGCGGCAAGCGCACCGCCAAGGCCGCGCTGAAGATCGCGGTGGAGATGGTGCAGGAAGGCCTGATTGACGAGAAGGAAGCCATCCTGCGCGTCGATCCCATGGCGCTGGACCAGCTGCTCCACCCCGCCCTCGACCCCAAGGCCGAGCGTGACAATCTGGGCAAGGGCCTGCCCGCCTCGCCTGGCGCCGCCAACGGCATCATCGCGCTCGACGCCGACACCGCCCAGCAGTGGGCCGAGCGCGGCGAGAACGTCATCCTCGTGCGCGTCGAAACCAGCCCCGAGGACATTGCGGGCATGCATGCCGCCCGCGGCGTGCTGACGGCACGCGGCGGCATGACCAGCCACGCCGCCGTGGTGGCGCGCGGCATGGGCCGTCCCTGCGTGTCGGGCATGGGCACGATCTCGATCGACAACCGCAGCCGCACGCTCCGTTTCGGCAATCGCGAGCTAAAGGAAGGCGACGTCATCACCATCGACGGCAGCACCGGCGATGTCTTCGCGGGCGCCGTCCCCACCATCGAGCCCGAACTGGGCGACGATTTCGCCACGCTGATGGGCTGGGCCGACAAGCACCGCCGCATGAAGGTGCGCACCAACGCCGAAACGCCGGAAGATTGCCGCATGGCGCGCGTCTTCGGCGCCGAGGGTATCGGCCTGTGCCGCACCGAGCATATGTTCTTCGACGCCGAGCGCATTCCCTATGTGCGCCAGATGATCCTCGCCGAGGATGAGGCCGGTCGCCGCTCGGCACTGGCGCATCTGCTGCCTGCCCAGCGCGAGGATTTCCGCTCGATCTTCAAGATCATGGCCGGCCTGCCCGCCACGATCCGCCTGCTCGATCCGCCGCTCCACGAATTCCTGCCGCACAGCGACGCCGAATTCGCGGACCTCTCGGAAACCGTCGGCATCGGCGTGGAAACCCTGAAGCGCCGCGCGGGCGAACTCCACGAGTTCAACCCCATGCTGGGCCATCGCGGCTGCCGCCTCGCCATCACCTTCCCCGAGATCTACGAGATGCAGGCCCGCGCCATCTTCGAGGCGGCCTGCGAGGTCGCGACGGAAAGCGGCGAGGCCATCGTGCCGGAAGTGATGATCCCGCTCGTCGCCACCAAGCGCGAGGTCGAGATCCTCAAGGGCCTGATCGACCGCACCGCCGCCAAGGTCTTCGAGGAGAAGGGCAAGACCCTCGACTACCTCGTCGGCACCATGATCGAGCTGCCCCGCGCCGCGCTGATGGCCGGTGAAATCGCCGAGGAAGCCCGCTTCTTCTCCTTCGGCACCAACGATCTGACTCAGACCACGCTGGGCATCAGCCGCGACGACGCCGCGCGCTTCCTGGGCGCCTATGTCGATCAGGGCATCTACCCGCGCGATCCCTTCGTCAGCCTCGACATCGAAGGCGTGGGCCAGCTTGTGTCTCTGGCCGCCGAGCGTGGCCGCAAGACCCGCCCCGACATCAAGCTGGGCATCTGCGGTGAGCATGGCGGCGATCCCGCCTCCATCGCCTTCTGCGAGGCGACCGGGCTGGATTACGTCTCGGCCTCGCCGTTCCGCGTGCCGATTGCGCGACTGGCGGCGGCTCAGGCTGCGATCAAGGGGTAAAAGAAAAGGGAAGGTGCGAGGGGGTTACCCCCTCGCGCTCCCATAACGTCTCCCGACATGAAGGTTGGTGGCATCCGAACGGTGCGCAAACTTTCCACGGGCACGAAAAAGGCGCCGCAGGCAGGAATGCCCCGGCGCCTTTTCTCGTTTCAAAGCCTGCGGCGCCGCGACGTTAGCCCTATGACCGAACCCGGTGCGCCACGCAGACACTAAAGGGAGCGCGAGGGTGTAACACCCTCGCATTCTCCTTTTTCTTCCAAACCCCTTACCAACCCCCGCCTAAAGCGAGAAACAGCGTCACCTGATCCTGAGCCAGCCCCTCACGCGCGCTCAGCTCGGAGGCCTTGGCCCCGACAGCGCCCTGACGCCCGCCGATATCCGCCAGCAGCGGCGACCGACCACCGGCACGCAATCTGCGCGCCTCATCGGCAGCCTTATCCGCTGCCTCACGCGCGGCGATGATCGCCACGGTGCGGTCACGGTCCTGCGCATAGGCGTTGAGCGCGGTTTCCGTCTCGCGCAGGGCGCCCAGCACCACGCCGTCGAAGCGGGCCAGCGCGGCATCGGCATCGGCGCCTGCCGCGCGGACTTTCGCGCGGGCTCCGGCGCCGGGGATGTTCCAGTGGATCAGCCCGCCCACGGCCCACATATTGGCCGCCGCCTGCCCCAGATCGCTGAGGAAGCCGCTTGAGCCGCCCGAAATGCCGATGCCCACGCTGGGGTACATTTCGGAGGTCGCCACGCCGATGCGCGCGGTGGCCCCGGCCAGATGGCGCTCGGCCATACGCACGTCCGGGCGGCGGCGCAGCAGGGCGGCGCCATCGCCGACGGGCAGCGGGTTTTTCAGCTGAGGCACGGCCTTGCAGCCTTCGGCCTCGCGCGGATATTCGGACGGGGTGCGGCCCATCAGATAGGCCAGCCTGTAGAGCGCCGCCTGCGCCCGCGCCTTTTGCACCGGCACCAGCGCGCGCAACTGCTCATAGCGGCCTTCCGCTGCGGTCACTTCCACCGTGGAGGTGCGCCCGGCGGCTTGAAGGCGTTTAGCCACATCCAGCGCGTGGCCTTGCAGCTCCACCGCCTGCTCGGCCAGTTCGAGGTCTTCGTTGGCGCCGCAGATGGTGATGTAGGAGCGGGCAACATCGGCGGCCAGAGTCACCTTCACCGCGCCGATGGTGGCGACAGTGGCTTCCTCATCGGCGCGCGCGGCTTCGATGCTGTGCTTGATGCGCCCGAAGAGGTCGATCTGATAGGACATCTCCAGCGAGCCCGTGCCCAGCGTGGAGACGGGGATCGGTTCAGTCAGCAGATAGGATTCGCCCGAGAGGCGCGCGCGTTCGGCGGCGAAGCTGGCGGCGAAATCGGGTTCGTGCTGCCCTTCCGCGGCGGCGGTGACGGCGCGGGCGCGGGTCAGGCTGGCCTGCGCCACGCGCAGATCGGTGTTGGCGGCCAGCGCCTGCTCTTCCAGCGCATCGAGCACCGGATCGTCATAGAGATGCCACCAGCGCGCGGGCAGATCCTCGCGAGACACAGCCCCGGCCTGCTGGAGGGCATCCCCCTCGCGGAAGGCGGCCTGGGTCGCGGGATTGTCGATCACCGGCTTCTGCGCGACATGGGGCGGCACGCCGCAGCCCGCCAGCGCCAGAAGGGCAACCCCGGAAAGCAGGCGCCTCACTTGTGCTGCTCCTGCTGCTTCTTCCTGCCCTGATCCAGCGTCACCGTGGCGGTGCGGCCCGAGATCAGCGCCACATCGGCGGGCGGATTGTCGAGAGCGATACGCACGGGCACGCGCTGGGCCAGACGCACCCAGCTGAAGTTGGGGTTGATCGCGGGCAGACCATTGGGGCTGGCCGAGCGGTCATGATCCTCGATGGCCGAGGCGATGGAGGTGACATGGCCGTTGAGCGTCCGGTTCTCGCCCATCAGGCGCACGGTGGCGCGCTGGCCGATATGGACCTGAGGCAGCTTGGTTTCCTCGAAATAGCCCTCGATGCGCAGCGAACCGGTGTCCACCAGCGCCAGCACCGGCTTGCCGGGCGACACATAATTGCCGGGCCGCAGCGAGAGGTCCGACAGGCGACCGTCCAGCGGCGCCACCACACGGGTGCGCTCCAGATTCAGCGCCGCCACATCGCGGGCGTTCTTCGCTTCGGCCACCGCCGTCTGCGCCTCGGCCAGAGCGGCACGGGCTTCGGCCAGCTTGGCCTCACCCTCGGCCACCTTGGTCTGGCTCTGCTCGGTGGTTTCGGTGGCGACCAGCTCGCCCAGCCCCTTGTTGCGGCTGGCCTCACGCCGGGCCTCGCTCACCGTGGCCGTGGCGCTCTGGATCGCGGCTCCGGCGCGGATCACGGCGGCGGCGGCCTTCTGCTGGGCGACCTCGGCCTGATGCAGCGCCAGTTCGAAGCGCGCACGGTCGATCTCGAAGAGCACATCGCCGCGATGCACCAGCTGGTCATTGCCGACATAGACCTTCGTCACCAGCCCCTGCACGTCGGGCGCCACCTGCACCACTTCGGCGCGGACGCGGCCATCGCGGGTCCATGGATCGACCTGATAGTGAATCCACAGGGCACGCGCGCCGATCACCGCCACGATCACCGCCGCTCCGGTGATGGCGACCTGGATCACCTGACGCAGATTGCGGGAAACGGGGGCGTTCATGGCAGGAGTCCTTGCGGTACGGGGAGGGGATAGAGGGTGATGAGGCACCAGATCGTGACGAAGACGGCCGTATCGAACAGCACGGGATGCCAGACCCAGCGATAGAAGCGCACAGCCACCAGCAGACGGTGAATCAGCAGTGCGATGATAAAGGCCAGAAAGGCGGTGACGGGCACGGTGGCCACCAGCACCCCGCCGAAGGAATATTCCGGGATCATGCAGTCACCTCCGGGCTGGGGCCCTCGACCGCGAAGGCCGGGGCGGCGGGGAAAAGATTGCGGCGCATCGCCACCAGAGCGGCGCGGCCCTGCGCGCGGTTGGCGACGATCAGCGCACCGGGGCCGATCAGCTCGCCCGCCGCTTCCGGCGTGGGCATGGGGCCATCCAGCGTGAGGCGCAGCGCCTTGTCGATCTGACCCAGCAGCTCGGGCGGCGGTGCATCGCCGGGCTGGCTGGTGGCGAAATGGTCCTGCGCGGTGCGCAGCAGGCGGGTCAGCGCCACGCGGGGGGCGCGGGGCGCGTTCACCCGCAGATGCTGGATCGTCACCAGATTGAGCGCCACGCGCACCTCGCCAAGGCCCGCCACCGAACCCTCGGTGTCATCGGTCAGGCGCTGGGTGATCAGGGCCAGCTGATCGGTGGCGCGCACCAGCGTGCGGTTGGGATCGGGCGGGGTGCGGGCCCCTGCCAGCACCGCCAGATCGTGATGCAGCCGCCTGACCAGCACGGCGATGGCGCTTTCCGAGCTGACCTTGCGGAAGGTGGCGGTCACGCCCACGGCCACCGCCACGGCCACCACCTGCCCGCCATTGGTGTTGATGAAATGGGCCAGATCGGCGTTGTAATTTTCGGTGATGGCGATGCCGCTGCCAAAGCCCACCATAAAGGCCGTGGCCGTGCCGCCATAGCGCGGATGCATCATGAAGATGCCCGCCACCAGACAGATCGGCAGCAGCACCACACACAGCATCTCGAAGGTTTCGACATGCGGCAGGATACCGAACAGCACCACCCCCGCCACCGGCACGCTGGCGATGATCGAGCCGCCGAAGTTGAGGATTGCGGGCACCGGATTGTCCAGCGCGGCAAACAGGCAGCAGAACACCGCCGTCATCGCCGCGGCCCCGCCGCCATCGACCCAGCCGGTCCAGATCCAGAAGGTGCAGATCAGCATCAGCGCGAACATCGCGGCCAGACCGGCCAGAATCGCCGAGCCCGGATCGGTGTGCAGCTTGAGGGGAATCCGCTCCGCCACCAGCGCATCGGGCACGGAGGCATGGGGATTGTCGAGCCGTGCCAGCAGCTGGCGGCATTCGGCGATCACCGTGGCGCTTTGCGTCAGGCGCACCAGAAAGCTTTCGCGCAGCAGTCCGCGCCAGTCGCGCTCGGGCGGAGCCATGTGCAGATAGTCCGGGACCTCCGGCGGCGCGCCATTGTCCAGCCAGCGGTCGGTGCTGGCCAGGGCCTCCTCCAGCACCGCATCGTCGCCCAGCGCCGCACGGCGGTCCACACTGCCCGAGAGCAGCGGCAGCAGCAGCAGCATGCGATAGAGCAGCGCCTGCACCACCCGCGTCGCCTCGCGCCAGTGCGAGGTGTCGTAGGGCACATGGGTCGCCAGCGCGATGCAGTCCAGCGCATCGACGGCCAGCTTGCGACGGTCGGCGATTTCATCGGGATTGCCCGCGATGGCATCGCGCATCCATTGCTCGGCATCGGAGAGCCAGCCATGCAGGCGCGGCCCCAGCCGATCGCCCACCGACAAGGGCCAGAAAAGGCTGTGCGACACCGTGACGCAGACGATGCCCAGCGTGATTTCCGTGACGCGCGCCGCCGCCGTGTCGAAGATCGCCTCGGGCCGGTCGACGCTGGAAAAGCCGATGATGGCGGCGGTGTAGCCCGCCAGCATCATCACATAGGCGCGCGGGCTGCGGTCCAGCAAGGAGACCGTCAGGCAGAAACCCACCCATGCCGCCAGCCCCAGGCTGAGCAGCGCGGGCCAGTCCACCAGAGCAGGCACCATGGCCACGGCCACCGCCGCGCCGATGGTGGTGCCCATCACGCGATAGATCGATTTGGAGCGCGTGGCGCCAGACAGGGGATTGCTGGTGATATAGACGGTGGTCATCGCCCAGAAGGGCATGGGCAGCCCCACCGCCAGCGAGATGCCCAGCGCGGCAAAGGCCGCCGCGGCGGTCTTGAGCGAATAGAGCGTGGCCGGGCCCAGATTCTTCATCAATCCTGCCCCGCCTGACAGGCGCGCGGCAAGGCAACGCGGCGGCATCCCGTCACGTCGGCACATGGCACACAAGCGCTTTGAGCGGCCATGCAGGCATGGCCGCTGCAGCAATTCACTGGGGTCAAGATCATCCGGTCTCTCATACCCCCCCATCTGCCCCGTTACGCAGGGGCCCCTCCACAATCAATCCGACCAACCGCCAATAAAGCCTTACCCCTTGGTCTAAACAACAGCTCTTCAGAATTGATGACGCAATCCGATGTTGATGGTCGTGGTGTCGCCCGAAACCAGCCCTGCGGTGCGCGCCACGGTCAGCTCCGCACGCAGCAGGCGGGTCATCGCCAGCGAGCCATGCAGCGCCACCTCCACCCAGGGATCATGCAGGCGATAGGCATTGGCGCCCGGCCCCGGCAGCCCCGGGCCAGACCCGGCAGGCCCGCCGACCCCGCCCACGCCGCCCGCCCCGGCAAAGGAGGTGGCATTGCTGGACCACAGACCGGCCAGAGACACGCCCAGATAGCTGCGCCGCGCCCGGCCCATCATATGATCGACGCGCAGCCGCATGGTGCCGGTCCAGGTCGGTTCGCCGGTGGCGTAATCCTGCCCGGCGCTTACCGGCTGATCGGGGCCCTGCAGCACGGTGCCCGCCGGACGCAGCCAGCGCCCCCAGGCATAGACCACCGCCAGCGTGGGCGTGATAAAGGTGCGGTTGCTGACCGGGATCATCTTCCCCACGCTGGCGCCCGCCGCGTAATAGGGGCTGCCGCTGGGCCCGTTGCTGGGGCGCACGATGGTGTTCACCCCGCTGCCATCGTCGACGCGCACCGCGCCGAAATGCTGCCAGCCATAGCTGACATAGCCATCGAGCAGCCAGTTGTTGAGGTTGATCCCCCCCGCCAGCGTGCCGACATTGAAGGTGGAGGCCGCCGACACCGCATCGGAGAGCAGCGGCGTGTGATAGCGCATGGCGCCCAGCTGCACATAGCCATGGCCGATCTGGCGGCGCAGCTCGACAGCGCCATAGGCGCCGGTCGCGCCGCCGTCGCGCGGGGCCAGACCGCCCGAGACACCGATCGACCACAGCGCGGGCGGCGGCACGATCACCGGATGATTGCCGGCCTCAGGCGGGACGGCCACGCCGGGGACCTGCAGGCAATGCTCCATGCCATCGGCGGGGCAGGGAACGTTCGCGGTGTCGGGCGGGGCCGGTTCGGACGACACGGCGTCAGCGGACGCAACGGCCTGTGCCTCGGTCCGAGTTTGTGTCTGGGCCAGCGCCATCGTCGGCAGGGCGGCCAGCATGGCTGCCGGCAGGCCGAACCGTACCCCCATGGACAGGAGGCCCTTGCCGCGGGCCGCGATGTCGATCTGTCTCATGTCCCGGCTTTCGTCGATAACCCCTTGGTCCCGCTGGCTTGCTCTAAGCTCTTCCCCGGCGAGACCCGTATCCTTCCTTACCCGGCAAGGCGCCGTCGCACCAGTCCCGGCAAGCACAAGAGTTGCCCGCCCGCGCGCGCGATCAGCAGGATGTAGAAAGAGAGCCACAGGCCGATGTTGCCCCAGGGCGCCGCCAGCCACAGCGCCGCATTGAAGGCCAGGAAAGCGGCGGCCATCGTGCCCAGCATCGCCCGCGCCCAGCCTGCCCCCACA
This sequence comes from Novosphingobium terrae, assembly GCF_017163935.1. Lineage (NCBI taxonomy): Bacteria > Pseudomonadati > Pseudomonadota > Alphaproteobacteria > Sphingomonadales > Sphingomonadaceae > Novosphingobium > Novosphingobium terrae. The sequence goes on from NZ_JABVZR010000001.1 coordinate 3,658,419, forward strand.
AAGACCCCGTCCATCACATAGGAGGCCACCCCCAGCACCGGCAGGGCGGCGGCCCATGGCGCGATCCGGGTGGCGGCAGCGCGCACCTGAGGGTTGAGCGTGAAGCTGGAGGCGATGTCCGCCCCCGCCACGGCATAGACCAGCGTGATCACCAGCCCCAGCCCCAGCCCCCAGCGCAGATTGGCGCGCACCGCCGCGCGGAAGGCGGGGGCGTCACCCTGCCCTGCCGCCTCGCCGCAGAGGACCTGAGCGGCGGTCTCGAAACCGTCGAGGATCAGGGCGGAGAGCATGAACATCTGGAAGAGAATGCCATTGGCAGCCAGCGTCACGGCACCCGCCTTCGCGCCTGCCCGCGTGAATTCCAGCATCACGCCCGTCAGCAGCAGGGTGCGCAGGAACAGGTCCCGGTTGAGCGCCAGCAGGCGGCGGAAGGGCGCCAGATCGCCCAGCAGCGCGCGGTGCTGATGCAGGCCCTGCCATGCCCCCTGCCTGACCGCCAGCGTGAGAAGAAAGGCGAATTTCAGCCATTCGGAGATCAGCGAGGCGCTGGCCACGCCCTGCACGCCCCAATGCAGGCCCAGCACCAGAGTCAGGTCCAGCGCGATATGCACCAGATTGGCGCCCACCTCGGCGGCCAGCACACCGCGCACCTGCCGCTGCCCCACCAGCCAGCCGGTGAGCGCGCCATTGATCAGCGCGGCAGGCACCGCGCCATAGCGCCGCGCAATATAGGCCCCGGCCAGAACCGAGAGATCCCCTTTTGCCCCCAGCCACTCCAGCCCCAGCGGCACGATCAGCGGATAGGCCGCCAGCAGCAGCGCGGCGATGGCGCCCGCCAGCAGCGCCGCGCGGGCCAGCGTGGCGGCCTGCTCGCCCGCGTCACCCCGTCCGGCCTGTTGGGCGCTGAGAGCGCCAGCCTGTTGGGCGCTAAGCGCCGTGGTACCGGTGCGCAGGAAGTTGAACACCACCAGCAGCGAGGTCATGAAGCGCGCGCCCAGCTCCACCCCGCCCTGCGCGGCGGCATCGCCCAGCCGGCCGATCACCCACAGATCGGCCAGACCGAACAGGGCGGTGGCAATGTTGGTGAGCATGGCCGGCAGCGCCAATGCCCAGATCACGCGTGCCTTCATCATGCGTGTTACGGCGGCGTCAGGCCGAGATGCGTGGCCTGCGCCACGATGCCGGGATTGGCGGCGGTGACAGCGGCCAGCTCGGCCTTGCCCTCATCCGTCTGACCCAGCCGCAGCTTGGCCAGCGCCTGACCATAGCGCGCCCAGCCCATGGCGGGCGCCTGAGCCAGCACCTGCTTGTAACCGTCGAGCGCCGCCTGATTATGGCCCAGCCGCAGCTCGACCAGCGACTGGCTGTCCAGATAGGCGGGCTTGGGCCCGTCGCGCTTGATCGCCTTGCGGCAGTCCTGAGCGGCTTCCTCCAGCATGGTGCCTGCCAGCCCGCGCGCCCAGCAGCGCAGATTGAGCATGGAATTGACCTCGCTGTCCTCGGGGTGGAGGCGCATCCAGTCGTCGAGGAAGGGCAAGGCATCGGCAGGCTGGCCGGTCTCGATCAGCATGCTGGCCAGCGGGCGCACCAGCGTCGATCCGGCGGGAATCTTGCTGCGCAGCGTGGCGACATCGGCCTCACCCTTGGCACGCTCGGCCTTGTCGCGCTGGCCGCGGACCAGATGCAGGCGGGCGCGCATGATCAGCACCTCGGGCTTGTCGGGCGCCAGCTGCACGGCCATGTCCAGATCGGTGAGGGCCGTCTCCACCGTGGCGGCGGGGACGCGCGCGCCATCCTTCGGGGTCATTTTCGCGCGGGCGCGGGCATAGTAGAAATCGGCGCTGGCCGGGGCATCGGGGGCCATGGCGATGGCCTTGTCCAGATCGTCCATGGCGCCGACCGTATCGCCGCGCGTCAGCCGGGCCTGACCGCGCAGGCCATAATCCTGCGCCGTCCTGGGTTCATCCTTGTTTTCGACGCCGGGGGTGGAGGCCGCGCTCATCTCGCTCAATTTGTCATGCGCGGAAACACGGCCGCCATTGTAGCTGAAATAGATCTTGCGCTGGCTGTTGGCGATCCAGAGATGATGCGAAAGGATAAAATCCAGCCCCACCAGCATTTCGACCGGATCGCTGCGATCCTCGATATCGCCGTCGATCACCGACATGCGGCTGTTCTGGATGCTTTCGGTGCCCACCTGATACAGAGCGACGCGGGCGATCCATGATTCATAGCGCTTGCGCCCGAAGCCGCCCGTCATCCCGTTCGATTTGGCCGCGGCCGGAGACAGATCGATGCCGGTGCGCAGGGCAGCCTTGCGGCTGATGATCGTGCTGGGCGCGCCAGTGTCCAGCAGCGCCTTGACCGGCTTGCCATTGATCATCACGGTGAAGCGGCTTTTGCGGTCGAGCTGGCCTTCAGTGGGCAGCAGCTTCACCTCATTGTAATTGCCGTCTTTCGCCCAATAGGCCATCGACAGTTTCTGGCAGCTGAGGTTGGGCTTGAGCAGGCCCAGCTTGCCCTGCGCCAGATCGAGATCCAGATCGGCCAGATCCAGCAGATTGGCGCCCAGCAGCCCCATGCCCATGTCGCTGCCGCCGACGACGAATTCGATGTTGTGCAGCTCGGCCCCCAGAACGCCGAAATCCCGCACATGGGTGACATTGGCCCCTGACGAACCACCGATGCCGCTCAGAGTGAGGCCGATCGGCGCCATTTCCAGGGTCAGCCCCATGGCGCTGGCATTGGCCCGCGCCATAACATTGTAGAAGGCACCAGTATCGAGAATGAAGCGCGTATCGCGCCCATTGATCTTGACCATGGTGGTGGCACGCCCCCCCACAACCTCCACCGGCATTGTGCCATAATTGACGACCTTGCAACCATCCGCCCGGGCCGCCTGCGCCGTCATCGTGCAGACCAGCGCCATCATCACGGGCACAGCCCGCCTTCCAATGCTCGATACCATCTTGCCCTATCCCTTTGGCAACACCTTCGATTCATGATGGTTTCTAGCAACTTACAAGCATCTGTCTTGTCATTTCTCGAAACGATAAAGAAAGTTGCGTGATGGCCCCCGCCGCCGCAACAGACGGACGCAACTTTCTGTACCGCGCATGAATAAGTCACAAAAGCGCAACAGGCTGGTCATATCAGCGCCCCGACAGGACGGTCCCGCCCATGCTCCCCGGGCGAGAAGACCGCACGGGTTCTCTCCCTTCATGAGGTGTGTTTTCGATGACGTCTCCCTTTTGCCGTATGCTGGCGCTTGCCTCGGTTTCGCTGATGCCTTTTGTCGCGCTGTCCGCTCACGCTGAAACGGCCCCCGCGGCCGCAGCGCAGACAGAGCAGGCCACCGATGAAGCGCCGCCCGCCGAGGACCCGCATGAGGTTGTCGTCTATGCCCGCAAGCGCGCCGAAAACGCGCAGGCCGTGCCGATCCCCATCACCACCCTGTCCGCCAATGAGCTGACCCGCGAAAATCTGGTGAACTTCACCGATTTCCAGAGCAAGTTCCCGGCCTTCTCGGTCTATCTGACCAACCCCAAGCAGCTGAACCTTGGCATTCGCGGCATCGGCAACAACGGTTTCAACACCGATGGCATCGACGGCTCGGTCGGCATTTTCGTCGATGGCGTCTACACCGGCCGTCAGGGCATGGTCAGCAATGATTTCAACGACATCGCTGACGTGGAGCTGCTGCGCGGGCCGCAGGGCACGCTGTTCGGCAAGAACACCACGGCGGGCGCGGTGATCATCAACACGCTCAAGCCCAGCTTCAAGCCGGGCGTGACGGCGGAGGCCAATGTCGGCAATATGGGCCTCCGCGAGGGCAAGGCCAGCCTGACCGGGCCGCTGATCGACGGCAAGCTCGCCTTCCGCCTGTCGGGCTATTATTCGGAGATGGATGGCAGCTACAAGAACCTCTACAACGGCCAGTATCAGAATGGCCGTCAGGGTGAGGGTCTGCGCGGCCAGCTGCTGTTCACCCCCAATGAGAAGCTGACCGTCCGCCTGATCGCGGCGTGGAATCATCAGGGTTTCAACACGATGTCCCCCATCGTGACCCAGATCTACACCCCCACCGCGCTTCAGGCCCGCATGGCGGCGGCGGGCTATACGCTGAACGCCAGCAATGCCAGCCAGCGCTACATCAACATCGATGCCGCGCTGAACGCCCGCACCGATTCCTACACCGGCAGCGGCACCATCGACTACGATCTGGGCACCGCAGGCACGATCACCTCGATCACCGCCTGGGAGCACTGGAAGTGCTGGACCAACAACGACAATGACTACACCCAGCTGAACGCCATCCCCGATTACGGCTCGTGCAACAATGAGCAGCAGTTCAGCCAGGAACTGCGCTGGGCCACACCCAAGAGCCGCCCGATCGAGGCGACTGTCGGCGGCTTCCTCTCGCGCCAGCAGCTGGCGGTGGACAGCCGCATCCGCTTTGGTGACCAATATTACATCTGGGCCGCCAACCCCTCGGCCACCGATTTCCCCACAGTGGGCGGCAAGACCTGGGCGCAGGGCGCCTATGCCAGCGCCGTGGCGGGCGTGGGCATGAACAGCCATGCCGTGTTCCACACCAACACCGAAGCGCTCTTCGCCAATGTCAGCTGGCATCCCACTGCGGACCGCAAGCTCGCGCTGGATGGCGGGCTGCGCTACACTTGGGAAAGCCGCAGCGAGTTCTATTCGGGCATCCTGACCTCGAACACCGGCAACCTCAACGCCGCGCAGATCGCCGATATGTCGAGCGCTGCCGCCAATGCGGCGATGGGCTCGGTCAACCAGTCGCTGAAGGACAATGCGCTCTCGGGCGAGGGCACGCTGAGCTATCAGGTCACGCCTGACGTGATGCTCTATGCCAAATACGCGCGCGGCTACAAGTCGGCGGGCTTCAACCTGCTGCCGGTGGTCGATCCGCGCATCTTCGCGCTGGGCGGCGGCCAGACCGTGAAGGGCGAGCAGGCCGACAATTTCGAAGGCGGCATCAAGAGCCAGTGGTTCGACAAGCACCTGCAGATCAACCTGACCGCCTATCACACCAAGGTCAGCAACTATCAGGCCAATGAATCGGTGGGCGTGGGCAACACGGCGCTGAAATTCCTGGCCAATGTGGGTTCGCTCACCTCCAACGGCGTCGAGCTGGAAACCGAGGCCTGGCTGCCCAAGGGCTTCCACGCCAAGGGCTTTGTCGCTTTCGACCATGCCTATTACAGCTCGTTCCACAATTCGGCCTGCCCGGCGGAATACACCGCCCTCTCCTGCGACCTGACCGGCCAGCAGGTGGCCTGGGCGCCGAAGTGGACCGCCGACCTGAGCCTCGATCAGACCTTGCAGTTGAATCACAATGTGAAGGGCTACTGGATGGTCGATGCCAATTGGCGCACCAGCCAGAACACCACCATCACGCTGGACCCGCTGGCCAACATCCCGGCCTATGCGCTGGTCAATGCCCGCGTGGGTGTGAAGCTGCTGGGCGATGCGCTGGACGTGCAGCTCTGGTCGGACAATCTGCTGAACAAGAGCTATTACATCAACCTGCTGGGCCTGACCAAATCGACGGGCATCGCTCAGGGCTATCCGGGCAATCCGCGCAGCTTCGGCGTGCGGGTGCGCGCCAGCTTCTAAAGCTTGCGCTTGAACGCCATCGCGTAACACAAGAGGCCGGGCTCACCCCCGGCCTCACCTTATTTTGAGAGACAGTCCCATGGCCCAGATCCCCTTCCTCGACAGGCGCGCATTGATGGCGCTGATGGCGAAAAGCGGGATCGGAGCGGGCGCGCTGGCTTCGGGCTGGCCCTTGCTGGCGGCCACCCCATGGCCGCGCAACATAGAGGCCAATCCGCGCTTCACCGATTATCCCTTCGCGCTGGGCGTGGCCTCGGGCGATCCCGCGCCTGACGGTTTCGTGATCTGGACCCGCCTGTGCCCCCGCCCCGCCGAGCAGCATTACGGCATGCCGCGCGCACCTATGGTGGTGAGCTGGGAGGTGGCGCCCGACGAAGCCTTCGCCACCATCATCGCCAAGGGTGAGGCGCTCGCCTCCCCCGAACTGGGCCATAGCGTGCATGTCGAGGTGGGCGGCCTCTCGCCGGATCGCGTGTGGTTCTACCGCTTCCGCATCGCGGGGCAGGTCAGCGCCGCGGGCCGCAGTCGCACCCTGCCGCTGCCCGGCGCGCGGGTGGACCGCCTGCGCTTTGCCGTCGCGGGCTGCCAGCATTACGAGCATGGCCATTACACCGCATGGGCCCATATCGCGCAGGAGCCGGTGGATTTCGTCTTCCACTATGGCGACTACATCTACGAAACCAACGAAAAGGGCGCGGAAACCCTGACCATTCAGGGCAACCCCTTCCCCCGCGCCCGCAAGCACAACAATGACGAACCCTATTCGCTCGACGATTATCGCCAGCGCTACGCCCAGTACAAGACCGACCCGCACCTGCAGGCCGCCCATGCCGCCGCCCCCTTCTGGATGAGTCTGGACGATCACGAGATCGACAATGACTGGGCCGACCGCTGGGATCAGGACGGCACGCCTCCGGAGGTCTTCCTCTACCGCCGCGCCGCCGCCTTTCAGGCTTACTATGAGCATATGCCGCTGCGCCGCGCCGCCATGCCCGATGGCAGCCATATGCAGATGTATCGCGGCGCGCGTTACGGCGACCTCATGAACGCCTTCGTGCTGGACACGCGCCAATACCGCTCCGACCAGATCGGCGAGGCCGAAAAACTGCCCGGCGGCGACAAGCTGGCCCCGATGACCCCCGCCGCCTATGATCCCGCACGCACCATGATGGGCGATGCTCAGGAGCAATGGCTGTTCAACGGCCTCGCCAAGTCTGGCACGCGCTGGAACCTGATCGCGCATCAGGTGATGCTGATGCATCTGGTGGGCCGCGCGGGCGGTGGCGCGAAGGGGTTCAATATGGACCGCTGGTCGGGCTATATGCACAGCCGCCGCCGTCTGCTGGCCCATATCGACAAGGCCTGCCCCGGCAATGTCGTCACCGTCAGTGGCGACGCGCATCGCCATTATGCGGGGGATGTGGTGCAGGATGAGGGTGCCCCCCAAACCGACTGGCGCGCCAAGCCCGGCAAGGTGATCACCACCGAATTTCTCGGCACCTCGGTCTCTTCGGGCGACGATGGCATGGGGGAATTGAACACGCCGCAGCAGCTGGCGGACAATCCGGTGCTGAAGGCCACCATCGACCGGCGCGGCTATGTGCTGTGCGATATGGGGCGCGATCTGTTCCACGCCGATCTGAAAGTGATCGACCGCGTGTCGTCACCGGGCGGCACGCTCTCCACCTATGCCAGCTTTGCTGTCGAGCGCGGCCATCCGGGGATGCATAAAGCTTGAGACAGGCGCCCCGGTGCGAACCGGGGCAAAGGCTCAGGCCGAAGCCGGGCGAACCTTGTCCAGCGCCTGATCGATGTCGAGATCGTCGCCCGGCGCGTCAGCCCCGGCCAGAATATCGACCAGACCCGCCGCATCGGCCAGCGTGCGGTGATCCAGCACGGCGGCCAGCTGCGTGCGTGCCTCGATCATGATGCGGCGCAGGGCGCAGGCAGCCTCATCGGTGCAGTCGAGGCAGCGGCGGTAGAACTTCTGGCTGGCGCAATGGACCAGCGCCAGCGGCCCGTCCGTCACCCGCATCACCTCGGTAAAGCTGATCTGCTCGGCGGGGCGCGCCAGCACATAGCCGCCCGCCTTGCCGCGCGTGCTGTGAACGATGCCCGCCAGCTTCAGATCGAGCAAAATCGCTTCGAGAAATTTGCGAGGAATGTTGGCACCCGCGGCGATTTCCGCGCTGGGATAGGGCTTGCTCCCATCCTTGCCTGCCAGATAGATCAGCGCCTTCAATGCATAGCGCGATTGCTGCGATAGCATGAAAGCCCGCCTCCGTTCTTTGCGCGCCATAGGCGGTTTCGCAGGGCAAAGCAAGCGGTCGCGCAGCGTGGCGCGCCCGCAAGGGCGGGATCAGCTTTCGGGGGTTTCCTCGCTTTCGCCACGGGCGGCTTCGCCCAGACGTTCGGCCAGATCGCCCATATCCTGACGCAGCCGATGCAGCAGGTTTGACAGGCCGAAAAGCCGCCCGATATCGTCAAAATCGATCTGCCGCGCCGCCTCGGTCTGGCGCACCTCGGCAAAAGCGGCGTCAAAGGCATCGAGCGCCTGCTGCGCTTCGGGCCAGGCCCCCACCACGCCATCGCGCATCGCCTTCGCGCAGCTGGCCACGAAGAGCGCCTCCTGCCTCAGCACATGGGCGCCCTCCTGCCCCACGCCGCCCAGCGCATCGAGTGGGAAGGGCGCTTCCAGCACGCGGCCGATCTGCGCGATATCGTTGCGGATGCGCCAGAGCGTGCGCGGCACCGCATCGGACAGCTCGCCGCGCGCCAGCCGCAGCGAGCGTTCCTGCTTCACCTCGGCCAGCAGAGTTTCTGCACCGACCAGCGCCTGACGCAGGGCAATCGTCGCCGCGCTGGAGGAAAAGCCCTTGCCGCTTTCCAGCGCCCCGGCCTGACCTTCGAGCACCGGCACCATCGCCTCGGCCACGCCCGCCAGCCGCCCCTGCAGCACGCGATGCGGGCGGCGCGGCAGCACCAGCAGGCTGACGCCCACGCCGATCACCCCGCCCAGCAGGATTTCGGCAATGCGGTTGAGCACGAATTCACCCACCGGCGTCATCATCGGGCGGGTGAGGATCACAATGGAAGCGGTCAGCGCGGCAATCTTCAGACGCGGCTGCAAACCGGCGACAAAGGCCCCCGCCCCCGTGGCAATCACCAGCGCAATGCCGATGGGCAGCGGCTCATGCGGGGTGACCAGCACCGCCACCGCGCCCAGCAGTGCGCCCGCCACCGTGGCCAGCAGCCGGTCCATCGCCGCGCCCGCCGTCGCCCCGGTGGAGGCCTGCATCACCACCAGCACGGTGAAGACCGACCAATAGCCCTGCTGCAAACCCAGCGCATGCGAGAGGCCATAGGCCACGGCGCAGGCCACCATCACGCGCAGCGCCTGAGTGGCGGCATTGCGCAAGCGTGGCTGGGCGAAAAAGGCGGCGTTCAAAGCAGGCATCGCAAGTCCAGTGAGGTCAAGAGGCGCGCCCCCTATCCCTAGCCCGAAATGGTGCCAAGCGTGAAGAAAGCAAACGACTCGTCGCGCGACGCAAACACTATGGCGCAGTCATGCGGTCGAAGCGCAGATAGCGCGCCACCTGATGCCGCTGCGGCAGGCCATCGGGCCCATCGCGCCTCAGCCGCCAGCCGCGATCGAGCGCCAGCCGGTCGATGTTGACCACCGTATCGACATGCCAGCCCGGCATTTCGGCGCGGATCTGGGTGATGGCCTCGCGCCCGTCGCTGGCGGCGACAAAGCGGTAATCATGCTGTTCGCGCAGAAAAGCCGTGGAATTGCGCCCCAGTTCAACCAGATAGCATTGCAGGGTCGGCAGCGGCTGGAAGGGATCGTCCCGCTCCACCGGCAAGGCGACCCAGCCATCGATATGGGCGGCCTGAAGCTGATGGGTGAAGGTCTCGCGGCAGCGCTCGATCATGCTGCGCTCGTCCGGGGCGACCAGCGCATGGACGAGATGGCTCTCGAACAGGCAGTCCTGCCGCGTGCCGCCGATTTCAACGATATAGAGATGATCCATGGTCGGGAGGAAACGCGCGAAGCCGCCACCGGTTCTCACGCCCAGCGAAAAGCGCCGCGTGGTTTGCACTGTGCGCAACAGTCGGAGCGCTTCGATCATCGCCCTTGCCCTGATGCCCCGCCTGACGCCAAAGGGAGGCCCCTGTCCTCCCGCCGAAAGCCCATGCCCATGTCCAGCGATGCCGATCTTGCCATCCGCCTGCGCCGCGCTGCCTTCAACCATGCGCTCGCTCAGGGCGATCTGGCGGCCATCGGGCCTCTGCTGGCGCTGAATGCGCAGCTGGTGACCGGCACCGACAGCGCCGTGCTGGCCGGTCGCAAGGCGCAGCTGACGGCGTGGAAGCGCGAATTCGCCGCCAGGCCCCGCACCATCTATCTGCGCAAGCCCGAGCGGATCGTCGCCTCCAGCGCCGAACCCATCGCGTTTGAGCATGGCACCTGGAGCGGCACCACCGCAGAGCAGGTCACCCATGGCGATTACACCGCCAAATGGCGGCAGGTGGCAGGCGAATGGGTGATCGAGGCCGAACTCTTTCTGACGCTTGGCTAAACCGCCACACAATCTTTCACGGCCCGGCAATCTACGCAAAGACCGGGACACCCCTCCCGTCAATTACTATAGTATTTTTATACTAATTTCTGACAAGTCTCTGAAAATCCTGATTGAATTACGCCAATAAGCGTATTTGAAACTCCAATCATTTCCCCGAGCCTTCCTGCGCTAAGCACAACATCAGGGAGGCGCGGCACGTCACTTGCCCAGCAAGGACGGATGGCCGCCACAGCGATGACGAAGGCCGAATCAAGGGACCGCTGCCGCGCTCACACGCGGCGGGCATCGACAGGGGACATGACATGAGATTCCATTCCATCGCGCACAGCAGCGCCACAAGCCTGCTGACGCTGGCCGTGCTGATGGCCATCAGCGGCACGGCCCTTGCGCGCGATAACGCCCGCGATGCGGCGCCCACGGCGCCCGCCACCACCGAAACCAAGCCCCCCGAGAACGACGATGGCAATGTGGTGGTCGTCACCGGCCGCCGCCTGTCCGAAGCCTCGCAGAGCATCGGCGAGGATCAGGTGACCAACACCGTCGCCATCACGCGGCAGGCACTGCTCTCGGCCCCCGCCGGTGTCTCGGGCCTGAAGATGCTGGAGCAGCTGCCCGGCTTCAACGTGCAGACCGACGGCTCGCTCGGCCTCTATGAATTCGGCAACAGCGTGCAGGTGCGCGCCTACAACCTCGACCAGATCGGCTTTGTGGTGGATGGCATTCCCACCGGGCGCAGCGATCCCTTCGGCGGCAGCCCGGTGTTCCGTTACGTGGACAATGAGAACCTCGGCTCGGTGGTGGCTTCGGCTGGCGCTGGCGATGTCTCGGTGCCCAGCTATTCCTCGCTGGGGCCGGTGGTGCGGTACAACTCGATTGCGCCGCAGAAGAAGGCGGGCCTTTTCGTCTCCGAGGCGCTGGGCCAGTTCAACCTGCGCCGCAACTTTATCCGCGCCTCCACCGGGCAGCTGGGGCCGATCAGCGCCTATGTCAGCCGCACCAAGCTGGACAGCGATCTGTGGCGCGGCGCGGGCGGCGTGCACCGCACCCATTGGGAAGCGCAGCTCCATGCGGACCTTGGCGGTGACAGCTGGGCGCGGCTGAAATTCGTCTCCAACGACTTCCACGACAATGACTCGCCCACGCTGACCCGCGCGCAATACACCTCCACCACGCCCGATCTGGGCGGCAAGACCGGGCGCTATCGCGGCTATATCGACACGCCGCCCAACACCACGCCGGGCTTCGCCCCCAGCGTGGCGGGCGTGCCCTATTCGAACACCAACTACACCTACACCGCCCCGCTGGCGATCAATGTGCGCAATGACCGGCTCTATGGCGGCACGGTGCATCTTGGCATTGCGCAGGGCGTCTATCTGGAAAGCACCGGCTATTGGGAGCACAAGGCAGGCTACGGCGTCTCGCCAGATAGCTACGCCAACAGCCTCTCGATCTACACCAGTGAGAAGGCCGCCGGGCTGAATGTCGTCGCCCCCAAGGGCACGCAATATGGCAAGTCGGGCGTGGGCGGGAACCGCTATGGCATCACCAGCACGCTGCATTGGGACGCGGGCATCAACCATATCGAGGCCGGCATCTGGGGCGAGGTGGAGCATTACCACCGCACTCAGGCGCGCTACAACACCACCGACGGCTCGCCTGCCAGCGATCCCGATCTGAGCCAGACGGTGTTCTACCGCCGCGACTATCGCGCCGACCGCAACACCACCCAGATCTTCCTCAATGACCGCATCGATCTGGGCAAGCTTGAGCTGACGGCAGGCTTCAAGGGCCTGAACATCGACTATGTCCAGCGCGGCTACCGCGACTATGCCGATTACTACCGCGTGGTGAACGGTGTGGCGGTGGCGGGCTATGGCCCCCAGTCCAATCAGGTGAACTACAACGATCTGTTCCTGCCGCTGGTCGGCGCGCTCTACAAGATCGACAACCGCACCCAGCTCTTCGCCTCCTATGCCGAGAACATGGCCGAGCCCAAGGGGATCGACGACATCTTCTCGGTGACTTTGGCCAGCAGCAGCGGCGTGGTCCCCGCCCCGGCCCCGGAACGCTCGCAGAATGTCGAATTCGGCATTCGCACGCGGCAGAAGGAACTCTACGCCTCGCTGGCGACCTACTACACCAAGTACAAGAACCGCATCCAGTCGATCACCACCTTCCTTGCGGGCTCATCGGGCGCGACGGAAACCTTCTACACCAATGTCGGCCGGGTGGAGGCCTACGGCGCGGAACTCTCGGGCACCTACAAGCCCGGCTTCCTGCATGGGCTGGCCTATTTCAACCTGTCGGCCACCTACAACCACGCCCGCGCGCTGGACAATGTGATGAACGGCACGGCGATCCTCTATGCCACCAAGGGCAAGGTCCTGCCCGACAGCGCGACATGGCTGGTCAATGGCGGCATCACGGTGGAACCGGCCAGCTGGCTGGTGGCCAATTTCAGCGGCAAATACACCTCGGGCCGCTGGTCCACGCTGGACAACACGCCGGGCTCGAATGTGCCCGCCTACACCGTGTGGAACGCCTATGTGGACATCGGCGATGGCTGGCATCTGGGGCCGCTCAAGACGGTGAAGGCGCGCTTCAACATCGACAATGTGTTCAACAAGGACACGCTGGCTTTCGTCTCCACCGCGGCCACGGGGGATGGGTCGTTCCGTCCGCTTTCGCCGCGGACCTGGCAGGTCAGCATCTCGGCTGAGTATTGAGGATGAAGGCGCCTGCTGAAAGGCGGGCGCCTTGTTGGCGTTGAGCAGACGGAAGGTTGGAAGGGAAAGCCTCCGGCGGGCAAAGGGCCCCAAGCGTGCGCTTGTCGCACGCGACAAGCTAGGGCGCCCTTTGCAATCCCTTTCATGTCCGCCTTGCGCTTTGAGTTCAGCGGAGCATTTGAAGGCAGCGAGGATTTTCAGGCCGCTTCGCGGGAAGCTCTTTTGCAAGCTCCCTTTCCGGACACGACAACATTGTGGATGTAGAGCACTGCCGTTACGAGATGCAGAACCACTGCAATAGCGGTGCGATCTGAGGTTATGCATTTATGGCTTATCGCCCTCTCAGCGATTTGGAAGCAACTGATGTTGCCAACACGATAGATGCTGCGAGGCAGTTTTTTACAGGCTGTCCGATCCAGCAAGCCTATGACAACCTTCTATCCAGCACCGCAGATAGAAGCGACCATGCCACTAAACTTCTTGGATTTCTGTTTGGAATGTCCTTCCTATCCGAAGATTGGCTGGAATGGAGCATGCTTCTAGATGCTCGATATGGCGATGAAATCAGCTTACAAGTCAGAGGACGGGATTTGGGATGCGCTCCGTTATCCATGATTAAAAATCGACTTGAAGATGGCGAGCAATGGGATTTGGCTGAATTGCGTGACAGCACAATTGACCGTCTGCGCCAGCTTGGTCAGCACGCTGCCTGACGTCCGCTCCCCCCTAACATTCCCGCCGTTTCAGCTCCACGAAGCGGCTTATCATCGCTGCCACATCGCGCCCTACCTCTAACGCCGAACCCGAAGCGCAACGCAGACATGAAAGGGATTGCAAAGGGCGCCCTAGCTTGTCGCGTGCGGCAAGCGCACGCTTGGGCCCCTTTGCCCGCCGGAGGCACGTCTGCCCTAGCCTCTCAATCCCGCACCAACCCGTGCCCGCTGATCTCATCCCCGGCATCGGGGGCGAAACGCAAATTCCAGATCGTCGCCGTCAGCGAGACGGTGCAGACCACCCAGAAGGCCGCCGAGAAATCGCTCTGCAAGGGGCGGGCATGGCCGTCGATCAGCATCGCCCCATGCAGCGCCATCGCCCCGGCGCAAATGCCCAGAGACAGCATCAGCTGCTGGAAGGTGGCATAGAAAGCCGTCGCGCGGCTCATGGCGTCCTTCTCGATCCCCGCATAGGCGATGGTGTTGTAGGCCGTGAACTGGAACGACATCGACATGCCGCACACCACCAGCACTCCGAACATCGCCCAATCGGACCAGCCGGAAGAAAACAGCCCGCAGATGGCATAGCCGCAGGTGGCGATCACCCCGTTCCACACCAGCGCCTGACGGAAGCCGAAGCGCCGCAGCAGGCCGGGCGCCATGCTCTTCATCGCCAGCGATCCGCAGGCGGTGGCCACGGTAATCGTGCCGCTGCGCGCGGCGGAAAAGCCGAAAGACAGCTGCATCATCAGCGGCAGCAGGAAAGGCTGAGCGCCCTGAGTCACCCGCGTGATGGCCCCCGCGATCACCGACAGGCGGAAGGTCTCATCCTTGAGCAGGGTCAGATCGAGGATCGCCGCCGGATTGCCCTGAGCATGGCGCAGATAGGCCGTGCCCGTCGCCGTGCCCAGCGCCAGCAACAGCACCGCCAGCCATGCCTGCCCCGAGCGGCTGACAAATTCGCAGCCGAACAGCAGGCAGCCCAGCGCAATGCCGCTGAGCGCAAAGCCCAGCCAGTCGAAGGGATCGTCCACATCGTCACGGATATCGGGGATGTAGCGGCCCACCAGCCACACCGCCAGCACGGCCATCGGCAGGTTGATGTAGAAGATCCAGCGCCAATCGAGCCATGTCACGATCAGGCCGCCCAGCGGAGGGCCGAGGATGGGCCCGATCATCGCCGGGGCCATCAGCCAGCTCATGGCATCGACCATATCAGCCTTGTCCACCGAGCGCAGCAGCACCAGCCGCCCCACCGGGATCATCATCGCCCCGCCCAGCCCCTGCACGAAGCGCGCCGCCACCATGGCCTCCAGCGTGGGAGCAAGGCCGCAACCCACGCTGCCCGCCATGAACAGCATGATCGCGGTGCGGAACACGGTGCGCGCGCCGAACCGGTCAGCCAGACGGCCTGAGGCGGGGATGAAGATCGCCAGCGCCAGCAGATAGGAGGTGAGCGCCACGCTCATATCGGGCGCGCGGACATGAAAATCGCGCGCCATGGTCGGCAGCGCGGTGGAGAGCACCGTTGCGTCGAGGAATTCCATGAACAGCGCGCTGGCGATGATGATCGCCATGGTGCGATAGCCCACCACCCGCACCGGCGCCTCGCTGACAGCCGCCGCCGGGGGCGCATCGGCCTCGTCGCGGCAGGGCGGAGCGCCCACCGCCGCCGCGGCCCCGCCCGTCAGCCCGTCTCCGGTGCCGGAGACAAGGCTGGGCGGACGGGGCAGATCGGTGCTCACAGGCGACTCCTGAAAGGGGGCGGCAACGCCCGGTCAGGCATGTCCGCAAAGGCCGGATGCGCGGCGCTGGCTCTCTCCCGCGCCCTGCCGGGGGTGGCGAAAAAGCCAGCGCCGCGCTGATATTGTGCTTGTCTCCTAGGCCTTCTGCCAGCCGCCGCCAAGGGCCCGCACCAGCGCCACACCCGCACGCAGGCGCGCGGTCTCGACCTGAAGCGCCTTGCGACGGGCGGTCAGCTCGGTGGTCTGGGCGGTGACGACATCGAGATAGCTCGAAGCGCCCTTGTTGTAGCGGTTCATCGACAGCTGGGCGGCCTGCTCGGCATTGGCGACGGCGCGATGCTCGGCAGCATCCTCATCGCCCAGATGATGCAGGTCAGACAGGCTGTCCTCCACCTGCTGGAAGGCGGTCAGCACCGTCAGGCGGTAGGTGGCGGTGGATTCATTCCACTGCGCCCGCGCCCTGGCGACGCCCGCCTTGATCCGCCCGCCATCGAAGAGCGGCAGGCTGATCGAGGGGCCCAGCGCCCAGAACAGGTTGGGCGCCGACCCCAGACCCGAGAGCACCGTCGAATTGGTGCCGCCGCCGCCCAGCAGGCTGATCTGCGGGAAGGCCGCGGCGCGCGCCTGGCCGATGCCTTCATTGGCCGCGAACATGCGGCGCTCGGCAGCGGCGATGTCCGGGCGGCGTTGCAGCAGCGTGGAGGGCAGCCCGACATCGGCGCTCAAGGCATTGAGCGGCGTGATGCTGGCGGCCAGAGTCAGCTCCGAAGCGGGCGCGCCCACCAGCGTGGCGATGGCATGCTCGACCTTGGCGCGCGAGGCCTGCACATCGGCCAGCTGCGCCTGAGCATCCGCCAGCTGAGCGCCGGACTGGCCGGTCTCGATGCCGGTGGCGATGCCGCCCTTGAAGCGATGCTGGGTGACGTCATCGGCCTGCTGATAGGCCGCCACGGTGTGGACCAGCAGATCGGCCTCACGGTCCAGCCCGCGCAGGGTGATGTAATAGGCGGCCAGATCGGCCTGAAGGCTCAGGCGAACGGCGGCGACATCATCCTGGCTGGCCAGCGCATTGGCCCGGCCCGCCGCCACTTCGGCGCGCACCCGGCCCCACAGGTCCAGCTCGTAACTGGCCGTGCCGCCCAGCGTGTTGTTGCCGTAGATGTTTTCCTGATTCAGGCTGCGCAGCGGGCGATCCTGCGACTGGCGGTCGTAGGTCAGATTGCTGTTGGCATTGAGCTGGGGGAACAGATCGGCGCGCGCCCCGCGCAGCGCGGCAGTGGCCTGATCGCGACGGGCCAGCGCGGCGGCGAGCGTCGGGCTGTCCTTCTCGATGCGGCCTTCCAGCTCGTTGAGCACCGGATCGCCGAAGCCTTCCCACCAATGCCCGGCTTCGCTCAGGCTGGAAGGGGTGGCCATGCTCCACGGCCCGCCCTCGCGGAAGGCGGGGGGATTGGGGGCGACAGGCGGATGATAGGCGGGCACCTGCGAACAGGCGCCCAGCGACGTGGCCGCCAGCAGGGCCAGCCCGGCAAGGAGGCGCTTAGCCATGGCTGCCCCCGATCTGCACCTTCTGGCCATCCGCGATGGAGTCCGCCGGATCGTTGATGATCTTGGCATCGGGCGAGAGGCCCGAGGTGATCTGCACCGTGGCGCCCATATCGCGGCCCACCGTGACGGGGATCAGGCGGACATGGCCATCGGGCGTCACCGTGCCCACGCGCGTCCCGCCGCCACGCAGCACCAGCGCGGAAGACGGCACCGTCACCAGACCCACCTGCACCGGCAGGTTGAAGCTGACCTGGGCATAGCCGCCGGTCTTGAGCAGATGCTGCGGATTGTCGATTTCCAGCTGCACCTGAAGCGCGCCGCTCTGCTGGCTGATGGCGTTGGCCTGCGCCAGCACGGTGGCATGCATCACCTGACCCGGCGCTTCGGGCACGGTCAGGCCAGCGGTGAGGCCGGCATGGATCTGCGCCGAATATTGCTGAGGCACGTTCACATAGATGCGCATGCGGTGTTCATCGGCCACGGCGAACATCGGCTGCGGGTTGGTGGTGCCGGGGCCCACCAGATCGCCGATGTCCGACTGACGCAGCGTGACCACGCCCGCGAAGGGCGCGCGCACCGTGGCATAGGACTTCATCGCCAGCAGACGGCCCAGATTGGCCTGAGCCTCGGCCACGGTGGCCGTGGCAGTGGCGGCACCGGCGTTCTTTTCGTCCGCCTCCTGATGCGAGACCGAGTTGGAGGTCAGCAGGTCGTTCCAGCGCGCGGCGGTGGACTTGGCCAGCGAGGCCTCGGCCTTGGTGCGCTGCAGCGTGGCGCGGGCCTGAATGATCTGCTGATCGAGTTCGGGCGTGTCGATGTAGCCGAGCGGCGTGCCGGCCCCGACCTGCGAGCCGATGTCCTTGTCCCACGAGCGGACATAGCCGGAGACGCGGGGGAAGATGCGCGCCGAGGTCCAGGCCTGCATCGTGCCGGGCAGCACCAGCTGGGTGGAGGTGCCCGCCTTGCCCGGCGCCACCAGATGGACGGTGGGCACGGACTGCTCATCGGCGAAGCTCTGGGCGTTGACGTCGGCATGGTTGCGGCTGAACAGCCCCCAGGCCACCACCAGCACGGCCACACCGCCGGCGATCAGCCCGATCTTGGCCAGCCCCCTGGGGGGAGCCACATGGCCGGAGAGCAGGGCATCGGATTCATTGTGTTCAGACATGGACGGGCTCCGCGGCTTCATGGGCGGCAACAGGGGGGTGGGTTTCGGCAGGCTGCGAGGTGCCCGCCTTCACGTGACGGTGGACCATGGCAAAGACCACGGGGACGAAGATCAGCGTGGCGGTGGTGGCGAAGATCAGGCCGCCGATCACCGCGCGGCCCAGCGGCGCGTTCTGCTCGCCGCCGTCGCCCAGACCCAGGGCCATGGGGCCCATGCCGATGATCATGGCGAGCGCCGTCATGATCACCGGGCGGAAGCGGGTGGCACCTGCTTCCATCGCGGCCTTGTAGGCGTCTCCGACGATGGCCAGACGTTCACGGGCGAAGCTGACCACCAGCACCGAGTTGGCCGTGGCCACGCCCATGCACATGATCGCACCGGTGAGCGCAGGCACCGACAGCGTGGTGCCCGTGGCGAACAGCATCCAGACGATGCCGGCCAGAGCCGCAGGGAGCGCCGAGACGATCACCGCCGGGTCCGCCCAGCTCTGGAAGTTGACCACGATCAGCAGGTAGATCAGCACGATGGCGCCAGCCAGACCCAGGATCAGGCCCGAGAAGGCAGAGTTCATCGTCTGCACCTGACCGCGCAGCACCACCATCGAACCCTTGGGCAGATCCTTGTGCGTATCCTTGAGGATCTGCTGGATGCCCGCCGCCACGGCGCCAAGGTCACGGCCCTGGGTGGTGGCATAGACGTCGATCGCCGGGCTGATCGAATAGTGGGTGATCAGCGCCGCGGTCAGGCCGCGATGGATGTTGCTGACATTGTTCAGCGTCTGGAAGGTGCCGACACCGGTGACGGGCACATTGTTCAGCGCCGAAATCGAGTCATTGGCATATTGCGGCGCCTGCACCACGATCGGGTAGGAGATGCCGGTCTTGGGGTTCAGCCAGAAGGTGGGCGCCACCTGCGAGCTGCCCGCAAGGTTCACCGACAGCGACTTGGTCACGTCATTCTCGGTGATGCCGATGCGGTTGGCCTGGAAGCGGTCCACATTGACCTTCAGCTCGGGATAGTTGCTCGGCTGCTGCAGGCGCACGTCGGCGATGCCGCCGATATGCTTCATGCGCGCGGCGATCTCATTGGCATAGGTCTCGTTCGCGGCATTGTCCTTGCCCGAGACGACCACGTCGATGGGAGCCGGAGCACCGAAGTTCAGGATCTGGCTGACGATGTCGGCGGGCAGGAAGGCGAAGTTGGTGCCGGGGAACTGCTGAGGCAGATCCTTGCGCAGGGCTTCGACATACTGTGCCGTCGGCTTGTGGTCTTCCTTCAGCGTGATCAGAATGTCGCCATCCTGAGAGCCGATGCCGCCATTGTTCGAATAGGCCATGTTGATGCCCGACACGGTCATGCCGATGTTGTCGACCACCGAGGCGGTCTGCTCTTCGGGCACGGTGTGGCGGATGCGCTGCTCGATATGGTCGAACAGGGCGGCGGTCTCTTCCAGACGCGTGCCGGTGGGCGCGCGGACGTGGATGCTGATCTGGCCAGAGTCCACGGTGGGGAAGAAGTTGCGGCCCAGGAACGGCACCAGCGCAAAGCTGATCAGCACCACGCTCATGAAACCGATCACGAAGCGCTTGCGGTTGTCCAGCGCCAGCGTGAGAATGCCGACATAGACCCGGCGCACACCTTCAAAGCGCTTTTCAAAGCCATGCTGGAAGCGCTTGAAGGGGTTGCGCGTGTTGGGTTCACCGGCGGTGGCGTCATGGGTGGCCATATGCTCATGGGTGTGCGGCCCGGCATGGGCGCGCAGCAGCCAGTTGCCCATGGTGGGCACCAGCGTGCGGCTGAGCACGAAGCTGGCGATCATCGCGAAGACCACGGCCTTGGCCATGGGCGCGAAGAGGAAGCCCGCCACGCCATCCAGGAAGAACATCGGCACGAAGGCGATGCAGATGCAGAGCAGCGAGACGAAGGCCGGCTGCACGATCTGCTTGGCGCCATCCATGATGGCGTCCTGCACCTGCTTGCCGTGTTCAAGGTGCCAGTTGATATTCTCGATGGTCACGGTGGCGTCATCGACAAGGATGCCGACTGCCAGCGCCAGACCGCCCAGCGTCATGATGTTAAGCGTCTCGCCCGTCAGCGACAGGCCGCAGACGGCAGCGAGAATGGCCAGCGGGATCGAGGTGGCGATGATCACCGTCGAGCGCCAGGAGCCCAGGAACAGCAGGATCATCAGCGAGGTGAGCGCCGCAGCAATCACACCTTCACGCACCACGCCCGAGATGGCCGCCTTCACGAAGAGCGACTGGTCGGACAGCAGATCGATGTTCACGCCATCGGGCAGCGAGGGCTTGAGCCGGTCGAGCATCGCCTTGGTGCCGTCGACGATGTCGATGGTCGAGGCGGAACCCGCCTTGAGCAGCGTCATCAGCACCGAACGCTTGCCGTTCACGCGCACTTCGTTCTGCTGCGGAGGCGAGCCGTCATGCACATTGGCCACGTCGCGCATCATCACGGTGGCACCGTCCACGGTCTTGATCGGCAGGTTGTTGAGCGAGTCAATCGCCTCGGGGGCGTTGTTCAGATTGACGTTGTACTCATAGGTGCCGATGCGCGCCGTACCAGCCGGAATGATCTGGTTCTGCGAGGCCAGCGCCGCGCCCACATCTGCGGGCGAGAGATGGCGGGCCTGAAGCGCCTGCGGATCGAGATCGATCTGGATCTGACGCACCCGGCCACCATAAGGCGACGGCAAAGCCGCACCCTGCACTGTCGCCAGCGAGGAACGGATGGTGTTCTGGCCAAGATCGAACAGCTGCTGTTCCGACAAAACGCCCGAAGACAGCGCGATCTGGAGGATCGGCACGGTCGAGGCGCTGTAGTTCAGGATCAGCGGCGGGGTGATGCCCGCCGGCATCTGCTTCAGCACCGTCTGCGAGGTCGAGGTGACCTGCGCGGTGGCGGTGCGGATGTCCACGCCAGGGCGGAAGTAGATCTTCACCACGCCGATGCCGTTGTACGAGGAGCTTTCCATATGCTCGATGTCATTGACCGTGGCGGTCAGCTGACGCTCGTAATTGTAGATGATACGGCCCGACATGTCCTTGGGAGACAGGCCGGTGTAGGTCCACACGGCGGCGATCACCGGCACCTTGATGTCGGGGAAAATGTCGGTCGGGGTTTTGACCCAGGCAATGGAGCCGAACAGCACGATCAGAATCGCCATCACCACGAAGGTGAGCGGCCTGAGCAATGCGATCTTGACGAGTTGCAGCATGAAAGGCGCTCTCTCGTTAAACAATCGAGGGTTGGCGCGCCGGGCCCGGGGGGGATGGGAGGGGGACGAAGCCCGACGCGCCGAGGGGGTGCCGATGCATCTGCGCTCTTGTGCAGGTGCGAACAACTTAATTAAATTTAAGTTGGAGCGCCCCGAGCCAGCGACAATGCGAAGGGTCGGAAAAGCAAGGCAGAAAAGGGAAGACGCAGGGGTGTTACACCCCTGCACCCCTTAACGTCTCCCGACGCCGGCGTGGTGTGATGGGCAGGCGTGGCGCCCCGGCGTAAGCGTAAGCGCCGCAGGCAATTCCATAATGAGAGGGGTACATCGGCCTCTCCTGCCTGCGGCGCCTTCGGGTGCGCAGGTGGAGAGGCTGAGCACAACGATTGTGAACCACTGCCGTTTCGCCGGGAGACGTTATGGGAGCGCGAGGGGGTAACCCCCTCGCATCTTCCTGTTTTCCCTAAAAACCTTACCGCAACCGCCGCGCCACGATCCGCGCGACCAACCCCGGCCCGGCATCGTCCAGCGAGAATTCGAAGCCGTGGAGCTGCACGATGGCCACCACCAGACTCAGCCCCAGCCCCGATCCGGGCGCCATGGCGGCCCCTGCCCCACGCTCGAATCGGCGCTGCACGCGCTCGCGCTCGCCTTCGGGGATGCCGGGGCCCGAGTCGCGCACCTCGATGGCCACCGCTTCGGGCAAGGGTTTCAGCGCCAGCGTGACGGTGGAGTTCTCCGGCGCGAATTTGGTGGCGTTCTCGACCAGATTGCTGATCGCCTCGAACAGCAGCCTTTCGTCGGCGCGGATCACCAGCCCGCCGGTTGCGGCCACGGAGAGGGTGATGCCGCGCTCCTCGGCCAGCGGGTCGTAAAGTTCCGCCACGCCGGACAGCACATCGAGCGGATCGAGATTGGCAAAGGCAGCGTGGCGGCGCGAGGCCTCGATCTCGGAAATGCGCAGCAGGGCGCGGAAGCGGGCGAGAATGATGTCCAGCTCGCCCATGGCGCCGTAGATCGAGCCGCGCAGCTCGGTGTCACCGGCGATGGTGGCATGCTGGGCGATGCGGTCAAGGCGGGCGCGCAGGTGAGTCAAAGGCGTGCGCATATCATGGGCGATAGCATCGGTGGCGCCCTTCACCTGCCCCATCAGGCGCTCGATTTCCTCGACCATACCATTGATGATGGTGCCGATCACATCGATTTCGTCGCGTCGCGGGGTTTCCGGCAGGCGGTGGCGCAGATCGCCGCGCGCGATGGCGGTGGCCATCACCTGCATGTCGCGCACGCGCCGCATCGGGCCGATGCTGAGCGAGACCCCCACCACCAGCGCGATCAGAATCGTGGCCAGACCCGAGAAGGCCATGATGATCAGCACACGCTCATGCAGATCGCGCAAAGGCGAGATGTCGCGCGCCACCACCACCACATCGCCCGAGGACAGGCGCGCGGCCAGCAGGCGCAGCGGCAGACCGCGCGGGCCGCCATCGCTGCGCTCGAACGGCTTGTTGAGCGGGAAAGGCTCGGCCACCCGCACATTGCCCACCACCCGCCGGCCGTGGGCATCGTAAAGCGCGATGAACTCCAGACCGCTGGCCCAGGCATCGATGGCATGGCGGGTCATCACCGCCTCACGCCCGCGCGGCGTGTGCAGGATGCCGTCCATACGGGTGGTGAGAAACTGGTCGGTGCGCCAGAACAATTGCTGGGCGGTCAGCACATAGGTCAGGCCCAGCAGGCCGATCACCGCGACGACGAAGACCGCGCAAAGCCCCGCCGTCAGGCGGAAGGCCGTGGTGTGGCGCAGATCGGCCAGACGCAGGCCAAGCAGGGTTTCGGTCAGGGGAGGCATGCGGTTGGCCAGAAAGGTTTACTCGACCTCAAGGCGATAACCCTCGCCCTTGATGGTCTGGATCGGCGAGGGATGGCCGGGCCGCTCCAGCTTCTTGCGCAATTTGGCGATATGCACATTGATCAGATTGTCGCTCGCCTCGAAGAACCGGCCCCAAACCTGCTCGAAAATCACCTGACGCGCAACCGGGCGACCGGCATGGCGGGCGAGAAACTCAAGCAGGCGGAACTCGGTCTGCAGCAGCGAGACCGGCTCGCCGCCGACCCAGACCTGCCGCTTGACCAGATCGATCTCGACCTGCCCGGCGCGCAGAAAGCCATCCTCGGGATATTCGCGGTTGCGGCGCAGCAGCACCTCCACGCGCATGGACAATTCGCTGACAGCAAAGGGTTTGGCCAGATAATCGTCGCCGCCCGCGCGCAGGCCCGCCACACGCTCATCGACATCGCCCAGAGCGGAGAGCATCAGCACCGGCGTCTGCAAACGGCGCGCGCGCAGCCTTGCGACCAGCCCCAGACCGTCGAGGCCGGGCAGCATGCGATCCAAAGTGATGGCATCGAAGCGTTCGGTCTCCAGCCGGGTCAGCGCCACGCGGCCATCATCGACCCAGACAACATCATGCCCCTGACCCGTCAGGGCAGAGGCGATAATCTCGGCGGTTTCTGAATCGTCCTCGACGACCAAGATGCGGGCCATGCCGCTCTCCTCAATGCAGGTGCTCGGGGCCCCTTACCCAGGTTGGCCGTTCCGCCAGACGCATCGGGGGGGTGAATGCGTGGGCGGAACGGCCGTTCGGGCTTCCTCTCCGCCTGCCGCTTTTGCGCATCGCGCGCCAAGGCTCAAGTGAATAGAATTTCACTTTGGTCCTAGCGTTCAGACGCAAGGCGGCCTGCCGCATGGAAGCCCATGCGGCGGCAGGCCGTACCTGAACGTGCCTCAGTGCTTGATGATAAAGGGAATTTTTACCGTGCCGCGCACCTGCACGGCCTCACCATTGCGCATCACGGGGGACCAGCGCCATTTGCGCACAGCCTCCAGCGCGGCCTTGTCCAGCCGGGCGAAACCGCTGCTGCTGGAGACGGAAATCTCTGCGACTCGGCCATCGGTGCCCAGCAGGAGGGTGAGCGCCACCGTGCCCTCTTCCTTGTTGCGCCGCGATTCGAGCGGATAGGCGGGCGCCGTGAAGGACAGCATCTTGGCGGACAAATCGCCACCCTCGGCCGGGCCAACCGCCTTGGGCGGCGGCGGCGCGGCGGGCGGAGCCGGGGGCGCGGGCGGCGCTTGCACCACGGGCGCGGGGGCCGGTGCGGGAGACAGGGCCACGGGCGTGGGTGCCGGCTGCTGGGTCACCACCGGTTGCTGCACGGGGGTCGGCGTGGTGGGCAGTTCCACCTTCTCGACCTCGGGCTTGGGCTGCTGCTTGGGCGCGGCGGGCGGATCAAGCTTCAGATCCAGCGCCATAACGCGGTGATGGCGGTGGTGATGCTCATGCACATTCATCCACACCAGCGTCGAGAACAGCAGGCTGACCGCCGCAAAGGCCACCACGGCGGCGGGGGCCTGACGCTTCGCGCTGCCCTGCCCATAGGTGGAGGCATAGGAATAGATCGGCTCAGCCGCGCTCGCCGGGACCAGACGCGGGCCTGCCAAGGCCGCGCCCCGCTGGGGAAGTGCGAAATCCTCCGGCGCGAAGCGCGCGAGTGCGGAATTGTCTGCCAACATGACTGCCCCTGACGTGATGACGACGTGGTGACGACGCAAGGAAGCCCGGATCGGCGACCCGGGTTATTGAGAGTCAGTATCAATCACAGGAGCCGCCGTAAAGGCCAAAACCGCGCTATTGCGCCAGCATATGGGCCAAAGCAGGGCTGATCTCTTCGGAAAAGCGCTCATCAGCCATGCGGATCACCCAGCGCACCGCCAGACCGAGCCGAGTCGCCAGCGCCATGCCGCTGTGAGGATCAAGCACGCTGAAGGCGCTGGCCCAGCCATCGGCGCTCATGGCGCTGGCATGAATCACGCTGCAGGCCACCACGCCCGAGGTGGCCGGAGCGCCAGTGCGCGGATCGAGATTATGCAGCCCCCGCACATAGCTGCCCGAGGTGGCCACCGCCAAACCATGCAGCCCCACGCGCAGATCCGGCAAGCCGGTCTGCTCCGGCGTTTCCAGATCGACCCACCATGGCTGACCGTCAGGGCGCAGCCCTTTCCCGACCAGCTCGCCGCCGACCTCGACCAGCTGGTGGATCACGCCCAGCTTCGCCAGATCGCCCGCCAGCGCATCCGCCGCATAGCCCTTGGCGATCCCCGACAGATCAAGCGACAGACCGCCCGGCTGATAAAGGCGCCCCTCTTCCAGCTTCAGCAGGCGCCAGTCGGAGGGCGGCAGCGCCTCGGCAACAGCGGTCGGCGCAGGGGCCTGCGCCACCGGGCCGGGCGGTCCAAAGCCCCAAAGGTCGACCAGACGTCCGATAGCGGGGCTGAAGGCGCCCTCGCTGGCCTCGGCGATGGTCAGGGCTTCCTGCATCACATGGGCGAAAGCGGGCGGCAAGATCTGCCAATGCCCGGCGGGCGCGGCATTGAAGCGGCACAGGGCGCTTTGCGGCTCCCAATGGCTCATCTGCGCCACCAGTGCCTCCAGCCGCGCCTCGATCACCTCAGTGACGCGTGCGGCACCCAAACCTCGCGGCAGAACGGCATGCAGGCGCCATGTCGTGCCCATCGTCGGGCCGGACAGGGTGGTGACGGGAAGGTCGGCATCCATGCTGCGCAGGGCCAACGGATCGACCTGATCCGGCAGAGCGATGCGCAGTTCGTCCTCCATCACGGCACCAGAAAATGGATCAGCAGGATCGGGATCAGCAGCCCCAACCCGACGATCGGCCAGGTGCTGGGCCGGTGCTTGCTGTGAAGCTGCAAAAGCAACAGACCGGTCAGCGTGAAGATCACGCAGGCCCCGGCGAAAAGATCGATAAACCAGCTCCATGCGCCGCCGGAATTGCGACCCTTGTGCAGATCATTGACCAGCGAGAGCCAGCCGCGATCCGTCACTTCCGAAGCGATGGCGCCGCTCGCCGGATCGACCGTCACCCAGCCATCGCCACCCGGGCGCGGCATGTTGACGGTGACGATATCGCTGGCCCATTCCGCCGGGCGACCTGCCACATCGATCCCCACCTGCGCCTTCACCTGCGCGGCAACATCGGCAGGCAGCGGCGCATTCGGCTTGGCGGGCGCGGCCAGCTCCTTCACCATGGCGGCAGGCAGCTGACCGCTGCGCGAGACCACCTTGGGTTCGGTATGGATCGCCTCGGCATGGTTGAGCGTGATGCCGGTGATCGCGAAAGCCAGCATGCCGACCATCGAGAGCGCCGCGCTGATCCAGTGCCAGCTGTGCAGCTGCTTCAGCCAGAACTGCTTGGCCTTCTTGCGTTTCGCCAGCCTGTCCTTTTCGGCAGGCGTCAGCACCGGCTTCTGCTTCACAACCGTACTCATGCCCGACCCTGTTCACCCCATTGCAGCGCCAGTGCGCGCAGAGGCTCTTCCTCGCGCGCGGCCAGCCATGCCGCCATCTGATCCCCAAAACGCGCATGCCCCCCGGCGCGCGCGCTTTCCAGCCATGGCAGCGCTTCGGCCATCTGCCCAGCATCGATCAGCATGCGAGCGTGATTGAAAGCACCGCGAAAATCGCCGCCCTCCGCCGCGCGGGCGAAGTAATAGGCGGCCAGCCGCATATTCTGCGGCACCACCCAGCCATCCTCGTGAAAGATGCCGACCATATTGGTCGATTTGGCGTGGCTCTGCGCCGAGGCCTGACGGAACAGCTCCAGAGCCTCCGCCTTGTCCTCCGCCACGCCGCGCCCCAGCGTCAGCATGGTGGCCAGATTGTAGAGCCCCCAGTCCAGCCCCTGATCCGCCGCCGCGCGGAACCATGGCACGGCCTGCGCCGGGTCTTCGGCCACACCAAAGCCCTGATCGAAGCAGCGGCCCACCATGTTCATCGCCATGGGCAGCCCGGCCTGCGCCGCCTTGTGGAACCAGTGCAGCGCGGCGCGGGGGTCTGCCGACACCCCGCGCCCGTCGAGCAGAAACTGCCCGTAGTAAAGCTGCGCCAGCGCCATGCCGCCGCGCGCCGCCTGCTCCAGCGCCTGAGCGGCGCCCTCAGGCGGGCCGGTGAGCAGCGCGCGCCATTCCTCGGCGCTCCACACAGGGAGCGCCTCGGCTTCCGGCGAACTCTCGGCAGGCGCGGACGTCACGCCGCTCAGTACTTCAGGCTGAGCGTGCCGATCACCGTGCGGCCCGCCGCCTGATGAGCGTAATGGGTGGTATAGGCCTGATCGTAATACAGCTTGTTGGTGATGTTCAGCGCATTCACCCGCAGGCTCAGATGCTCGTTGACCTTGTAGGAGGCATTGGCATCAAAGCGCCAGTAGTCCGGCACATAGGTCGCACGGCTGGTCAGAATGGTGACGGTGCCATTGGCATTGGCCTGACGCGTGTCGGAGAAACCGCCATAGACCTTGCCCATATAGATCGCGCCGCCGCCCAGCGTGAACTTGCTGGTCACCTTATAGTTGGTGAAGAGCGTCGCGCTGCTCTGCGGCGTGTTGGGGAAGGGCTTGCCCTGCGCGGCGGCCACCGCATAGGCGGTGTTGGCACCCGTGACGGTCTTGGTCAGGCCGGCATCGGTGACCCTGGAGGGCTGGTAGACATAGCCGCCGAAGATGTTCCACTTGGGCGTGATGTTGCCGTTGAAGCCCAGCTCCACACCGCGAATACGCTTGGTGCCCACGAACAGCACGCCGCCCGTGGTGGGATCGGTGGTGCGGGCATTGGTGGTGCGGGTCTGGAAACCGTCGAGCGTCAGCAGCAGATTGCCGTCGAACAGCTCCCACTTGGTGCCCACTTCGTAAGAGGTGGTCTTCTGCACCTTGAGGTCATTGGCGCTGATCGCGCCGCCATTGACCGAATTGGTGCCGGTCAGGCTGTTGTCCTCGCTGCCCTGCGCCAGGAAGGAGCCCGGGGGCACCGCCGCGCTGCCGGTCGAGATGTAGAAGGTGCCGTTCTGCACGGGCTTGTACATCAGGCCCGCCTGATAGGTGAAGATGTCGTCGGTGCGGCTCACCCATGTGCGGTTGGTGGTGGCCCAGGTCTGGGCCAGGCTCAGGCCGGTGGCCGCCGTGGTGATGCCCGCGCTGGCGTTGGTGACATAGTGGTCATAGCGCCCGCCCAGATTGAGCTTCCACTTTTCGCCGATGCTGATCGTGTCGAACAGGCTGGCCGATGCGGTCGAGCTGTCGGCCAGCGTCATCGAATTGGGCGCGCCGCGCACAATCGAGCCCACATAGGGATCGTTGTAATTGGGGCTGGCCAGGCTGGTGCAGTTGTAATTGGTGCCCGAGGTCGGCGTGGGGCAGCTGATCGACAGTGGCAGCGACGTGCCGTTGGCGTCAGCATAGAAACTGCCGAAGCCGGACTTCTGCCAGCTGTATTCCGCCGCTGCGGCAAAGCTGTGGCGCAGCGCACCGGTGTTGAACTGGCCCGAAAGGTCGAGCTGATCGACATAGCCGGTCTGATAGGCATAGCGCGACAAAGCGCGGCGCCCGACAGTGCCATAGGTGCCGACATTGCCCTTGGAATCGTCGGGCTGGGTCCAGAGATATTCCTGCGTCGTGTTGTTGTAACGCGCGGTGTTGCGCAGCTTCAGGCCGCTTTCGAAATTATGCTCGAAGCGGGCGGTGAGCGCATCGGTGTTGATGGTGCGGAAATCGCGGTCGACCAGGCCATAGAAGGCGTTGCGCGGGCGCAGATTGGTGCCGGCGGGCGCGGTCTGGTAATTGGCGCTGGGCTGGTTGGCGATGGTGTAGAGATAGGGGATGCCCTGATCGGGCAGCTCGGTCGAATGCAGGTGATACCAGTCGAGTTCGAGGCTGGTCGGGCCGTTCAGGCCGAACTTGATCGAGGGCGCGATGCCCCAGCGCTTGACCCATGCCGCATCGCGACCGGCATAGCCCTGATCGTGATACATGCCCGCGATGCGCACGCCCACGAAGTCGTTGATCGGCTGGTTGATGTCCACCGTGACGCGCTTGTAATCGGCATTGCCAAGGCTGCCATCGACATTGGCGAAGCGCTTGGTCTGCGGGGTCTTGGAGACCATGTTGATCGAGCCGCCGCCATTGCCCGAACCATTGGTGACGCTGTCCGAACCCTTGGTGACCTCGATGGAGTCGATGTCGAAGGTTTCGCGCGCGGTGGCGGCCAGATCGCGCACGCCATCGAGATAGATCGAGTTCGAGCTGTCGGTGCCGCGGATGAAGGGGCGATCGCCCAGCGGGTTGCCGCCCTCGCCCGCGCCCATGGTGATGCCGGGGATGGTGCGCAGCGCTTCGGAGAGCGAGGTGGCGTTGGTGTCGTCCAGCACCTGACGCGAGATCACGGTGATCGACTTGGGGGTGTCGACCAGCGGCGCGGTCGCCTTGGGGCTGGAGAGGCGCTCGACCTTGTAGGTGCCTTCATCCACCGCCGTGTCGGTCACGGTCACGCCGCCGAGGTTCTGGCCTTCGCCACCCCGACCCTGCTGCTGGCCCTGCTGCTGGCCCTGCTGATCCTGTGCCATGGCGGGGAAAGCGGAGAACAGGCCGATGCAGCCAATCGCCAGCGTGCTGGCGCCCTGGGCGATGCTGCGTGAAGTGGTGGTCGGCATGGCGATCCTTTTATGCAATTAATACGCAATAGTTGGCGCGGGCTATTGCAACTGAGTTGCAAAAGGTCAATCGGCGGTGTTGCGGATTGTTGGACGCGTTGCCCGGATGCAACACCGCCCCCGGAGCAGGCTCCGGAGGCGGCTTGCTATCATGCTGGAAAGCTGGTGCTTTCTAGCTGCCTTTGACGAAATCCTCCGCCACATTGCGCGGCAGGCGGACCATATCCAGCACGCCCATCAGCGAGACCGCCGCCACCAGCAGGAAAGCGAAGCGATAGTCGGCACCCGGCGCGCTCCAGCCCAGATGCGGCGCCAGCGCATGGCCGATCCGCACACCCAGCGCGCCCAGCGTGATGCCCGCAGCCATGGTCAGCTGCATCAGCGTGTTGGACAGGCCATTGGCGTGAGTCATCTGCGGCCTGGGCACATCGGCAAAGGTCATGCTGCTGATCGAGGTGAACTGCATCGAGCGCGCGCAGCCCCCCGCCGCCAGCAGCGCCACGGCCACAGGCACCGCCGTATCGGGCTGAAGCAGGGCGCAGGCAGCCACCAGAATGGCACTGATCACGCCATTGACCACCAGCACATTGCGCATGCCGAAGCGGCGCAGGATCGGGGTGGTGATCGTCTTGATCCCCAGATTGCCGGCAAAGACCGCCAGCACCAGCAAGCCCGAGTGGAAGGCGTTGTAGCCAAAGCCGATCTGGAACATCAGCGGCAGCAGAAAGGGCACCGCGCCGATCGACATGCGCATCAGCGCCCCGCCCCGCTGCGCGGCACGGAAGGTCTGGATCGACCATGGCTCCAGCCCCAGCATGGGGGATGCGGCGCGGCGGAAATGGTTCAGCGTGGCCACGCCCAAGGCCAGCCCCAGCGCGATCAGCCCGGCGCCCAGCATATCGGGCTGAGCGGTGATCCGGTCGAAACCCAGCAGCAGGGCGAAGGTGGAAGCGCCGCACAGCACGAAGCCGGGCCAGTCGAAGGGGCGGCGCTCGCCCTTGTCGGATGGCACCATCCACAGGCAGGCGACTAGCGCCAGCAGCCCCAGCGGCAGGTTGAGGTAAAAGATCCAGCGCCAGCCCAGATGGGTGGTGATCAGGCCTCCCAAAGGCGGCCCCAGCACCGGCGCGATCAGCGCGGGCCAGATCAGCGAGGCCATGGCGTCCATCAGCTTTTCGCGCGGCGTGTGATGCATGATCACCAGCCGCCCGACGGGCACCATCATGGCGCCGGCCACACCCTGCAGAATGCGCAAGGCGACAAAGCTGTGCATGTCGCCCGCACTGCCGCACAGCAGCGAGGACACGGTGAACAGCACGATGGCCGCCCCCAGCACGCTGCGCGCGCCGAAACGGTCGGCCACCCAGCCGCTGGCCGGGATGAACACGCCGACGGCCAGCATATAGGCGCTGACCGCCAGCTCCAGCGCCATGGGCGCCTCACCGAAGCTGCGGGCGATGGAGGGCAGCGCGGTGACGATGATCGATCCGTCGAGGATCTCCATGAACATCGCGCCGGTGACCAGCAGCATCACCCAGCGCAGCCGCGCGGGCGTCATGGCCGATGCCGTGGCAGGCATCGGCCTGAGGGCAACATCGACAGCCATATCAGAGGTTTTCATGCGCGCCCGGTTCGCCCTTCAGCCAGTAACCGGCGGCGCGCATCCATGCGGCGGGGTGGCCGCGCTCTTCCAGCACATGGGTGCGCAGGGCCTTGGCCACGCCCGCCTCGGCGGCGATCCACACATAACCCTCGCCTTCAGGCCATTCGAGCGCGCTGAGAGCGGCGAGCAGCCGGGCTTCATCATCGCCCTCCCCTTCGTTGCGGGCCAGCCATTGGGCGGTCCATGCGGTTTGGGTTTCGATCTGCTGCGCCTCGGCCTGGCTGTCGACCAGCACGATGGTGGTGACCGGCACGCCCGCGCGCAGAGTTTCCAGACGGCGCCCGATCGAGGGCAGGCCGGTTTCATCGGCGATCAGCAGATACCAGTCGAAATCATCGGGCACGATCATCGAACCGCGCGGGCCGCCGATGTCGAGCGTGGTGCCGACCTGCGCGGTCTGCGCCCAGGTGGCGGCCGGGCCATGGTCATGCAGGGCAAAGTCGATGGTCAGGCTCTGGGTGGCATTGTCGAAGGCGCGGGGGGTGAAATCGCGCATCAGGCGCTCGCCATTCTCCTCGCCGAAGAACAGCTTGATGTGGTCGTCCACACCTGCGCTGTTGAAATCGGAGAGGTCGGGGGCGGTGAAGACGAAGCGGCGCATCTTGGGCGACAGATCGGTCACGCTGGTCACGGTGATGGTGCGGCGGCGCACCTCGTGGCGGACGCGCTCGATGTGGTGACGGGGTTGGGTCTGGGTCGACATCGGGAACAAACTCCAATGGCTGGGCGGCAGGGACAGACCCCTGCGCAAAGGGATGATTCTCAGTGGGTGCCCCGCCAATGCGCTTCCTGCGATCCAAAATCAAGATATATCTTGTAGCAGTTTTGTTAAATCACCCCAGCCGCTCTTGCAACCACGCCACCGCCCGCTCCGCCCGCTGCGAGAGCGGCCATTCGGCGCGATGCAGCAGCCACAGCCGGTCGATCACCGGCGGGCCATGCTCCACCACGCGGATCGCAGCCTGATCGCGGAAGGCCTGCCGCGCATGCCGGTGCAACACGGTGAAACCCATACCCCGCGCCACCGGTTCCAGCATCAACCCCACCTGATTGGAAAAGCCCTTCACCGGCAGGCTGGCCACCCCCGGATGGCGCGGAAAGGCCAGCCCGAGCAGCCGTGTGGCCATGGCCTTGCCCTCCGGGTGGTCGATGAAGCCCAGCCGGGCCAGATCGTCCCAACACCGCACCTGGGCATCGGCAGGAACGATCAGTTCCAGCGCCTCGCTGCCGAAGGGGCGGGCGATCAGGCGCGGATCATCGGGCAGCATGGTGGCCAGCCCCAGCTCGAAGCGGCCCGCCAGCACCGCCTCCAGCACCTCGGCATCGGGGGCAAAACGGTGATGGATCGCCAGCAGGGGATGCAGCGCCTGAAGATCGAGCAGCAGCGGATAGATCTTCAGCCCCACGCTGCCCGGCGTGATCAGCGAGACCGCCCCCTCGCAATCGCAATCGCCCTCGATCCGCTGATAGAGCAGCCTTTCGGCCTGCTCACGCGCCTGCGCATGATCGAGCAGCAGCTTGCCGGCCGGGGTCATCTCCACCTGCCGCCCGCGCCTCACCAGCAGCGGGCCCAGCTTGTCCTCCAGCGCGCGCATATGCTGGCTGATCGCCGCCTGAGTCACCCCCAGCCGCTCTGCCGCGCGGGTGAAGCTGCCCAGATCCGCCAGAGCGATAAAGCTGCGCAGCCAGATCGGGTTCAACATTAGCATGATTTATCGAATCCATAAGATGCCATGGGGTTATCTAATAGGACAAGGCACCTATCTTGGCCACACACCCTTCCTCCCCCCGGAGTTTATTCATGACAGCCCTGTTTACCCCCTTCACCCTGAAGGATGTCACCCTTCGCAACCGCATCACCGTGCCCCCCATGTGCCAGTACAGCGCCATCGACGGCGCCGTCACCGACTGGCATCTGGCGCATTACACCGCTCTGGCGCGCGGCGGCTCGGGTCTGGTGATCGTCGAGGCCACCGGCGTGCTGCCCGAAGGCCGCATCACCCCCGGCTGCACCGGCATCTGGGATGACAGCCATATCGAGGGCCTCGCGCAGATCGCCGCCGCCATCAAGGCCGCAGGCGCCGTGCCCGGCATCCAGATCGCCCATGCCGGCCGCAAGGCAAGCGCCAACCGCCCATGGGAAGGCGACGACCATATCCCCGAAGGCGATCCGCGCGGCTGGGAGACGATCTCCCCCTCGGCCATCGCTTTCGGTGGCGGTCTGGGCAAAGTGCCCCGCGCGATGACGCTGGAGG
This sequence comes from Novosphingobium terrae, assembly GCF_017163935.1. NCBI lineage: Bacteria > Pseudomonadati > Pseudomonadota > Alphaproteobacteria > Sphingomonadales > Sphingomonadaceae > Novosphingobium > Novosphingobium terrae. The sequence continues at coordinate 3,692,256 of NZ_JABVZR010000001.1, forward strand.
ATATCGCAGAGGTCCGCGAGGCCTTCGCCGCCGCCGCCAGGCGCGCTCTGGCCGCCGGTTTCGAGTGGCTGGAACTGCATTTCGCCCATGGCTATCTGGCGCAGAGCTTCTTCTCGGTCCACGCCAACCACCGCACGGATTCCTATGGCGGCGACGCCACGAACCGGGGCCGCTTCATCCTCGAAACGCTGGGCGCCGTCCGCGCCGTGTGGCCCGAGCGCCTGCCGCTGACCGCCCGCTTCGGCGTGATCGAGTACGATGGCCGCGACGAGGAAACCCTCTCCGAAGCCATCGACCTCACCCGCAAGATGAAGGACGGCGGGCTGGATCTGCTGAGCGTCAGCATGGGCTTCTCCACCCCCGACGCCCAGATCCCATGGGGCCCGGCGTTTCTGGAGCCCGTGGTGGCCCGCGTGCGACGCGAGGCCGGGCTGCCCGTGTCCTCGGCATGGGGCTTCGATGCGGCAAAGGACGCCGAACGGGTGGTGGCTGAAGGGGCGATGGACCTCGTCGGCATCGGGCGCGCCATGCTCGCCAATCCGCATTATCCGCATCGGCTGGCGCTGGAGCTGGGTTTGGAGCAGCCTGATGACGTGCTGCCCGCGCCTTATGCCCATTGGCTGGCGCGTTATAAGGGGCCGGGCAAGGCTGTGGCTGCGTAAGACAGTGAGAAGGGAAAGTGCGAGGGTGTTACACCCTCGCGCTCCCATTACTGTCTGCGTGGGCGCTTCGGGTTCAGCCTTGCGCCCGGATTGCCGCGCCGCAGGCATCAAGGCCCGGCGCGGCCTATCTTCAGCCTGCGGCGCCTTGGGTTACGCAGGTGGAGAGGCTGGGCGCCTCATTTCGGCACCACCGCCCCATCGTCGGAAGACGTTTCGGGAGCGCGAGGGGATAATCCCCTCGCACTTCTCTTTCTCCCTTACTTGATCGCCCCGTTAAAGGCGATCTCCGCCACCGGCAGACGCGGGCTGGGCGCCTCACGCGCGGCCAGAGCTTCCGGCAAGGTCGATGCGTCCCCACGGCGACCGATCGCCACGGCGACTTCCACCTTATACGTCTCCTCTGCCCCGGTGATCTCGGCAGCGCGCGCGGCATCGAAACCGGCCATGGCATGCGTGGCGAGGCCGAGGCGCGTGGCCTGCAAAGCCAGATAGCCCCATGCCGCGCCGGCATCGAAGCTGTTCGTGGTCGCGGGCTTGGCCTCGGTCGAGCCGGGCGCGGTGATCTGCCGGTCGGAGAGGATGAACACCAGCGCAGCGGCATTCGAGGCCCATGTGGCGTTGAAGGGCAGCAGCGCCGAAACGTAATCGTCCCAATGCGCATCGCCCTTTACCGCCCATGCAAAGCGCCAGGGCTGGTAGTTGTAGGCCGAGGGCGCCCAGCGCGCCGCCTCGAACAGCGGCTTGAGATCGGCCTCGCTCAGCGTCGATCCGTCGAAGGCACGGGGGGACCAGCGGGCGAGGAAATATTCATCGATGGGATGGTCGGCAATGCGAGGGGCGCTCATGAAAATGCCTTTCTTCAATAGCTTGGGAAACATCCTTGACCGCAGGCTAGCCCATTGTGTGACCCGGCGCGAGCAGGCTTCCAAAAAAGAATTGCTTTTAGCCCTTTAATCTCTAGTGATTTGATGGAGTATATGGACTTATCATACATCGCCTGCCTCACCAGAAAGTCCCGGAAAAACGATGCCTGTCAATCTGCCCACCAATCTGCTCCGCAGTTTCGTCGCCATCGTCGATGCCGGTTCGATGCTGAGTGCATCGCATAAGGTCTTCGTCACGCAATCCGCGCTCAGCCTGCAGATCAAGCGGCTGGAGGAACTGCTGCGCCAGAACCTGTTCCACCGAGAGGGCCGCCGCCTGACGCTGACCCCGGCGGGCGAGTTGATGCTGGATTACGCGCGCAAGGTGCTGGTGCTGCATGATGAGGCGGTGGCCACGATCAGCGCAGGCCATTTCGCCAGCCCGACGCGCATCGGCGTGGCGCAGGATTTCGCCGAGAGTTTGCTGGCCGGGCTGCTGTCGCAATTTGCCGATCACCATCCCGGGACTCAGATTTACTCGCGGGTGGCCGATACGCAGGATCTGCTCACGCTGCTGGATCGGGGGCAGCTGGATATCGTGCTGGGCTTTGCTCAGGCGGCTGACGAACGGGCCATCGCTCACACCGCCATGAGCTGGTACGGCAGGCAGGACTTGCTGGAGCAGGCCGTGCTGCCGCTGGCCGTGCTTGAGGCGCCCTGCCGCTTCCGCGATGCCGCGCTGCGCGCGCTGGACAAGGCGGGCATCCCCTATCGCATCGCGGTGGAGACGCCGCATCTCACCGCCCTGCGCACGGCGGTGGAGGCCGGATTGGGCATCACCTGCCGCACGCAACTGTTCCTGACCGAGCCGCCGCTGTCCTCGCGCCGGTTGCCCGGTCTGCCGCGCCTGTCCTGCATCTTGCAGACAGCGCCCCGACTGGACATGGCCACCGGGCAGTTGGCGCGGCTGGCGCATCAGGCGATGGCAGCACTGTGATCTGGAGACATGACCAGAAACGTGTAGCCTGATGGTCGATGCATCAGTTCTCGACGTATGGATCTGGCCCTACATCTGTAGCGTTGCTGTCAATCCATCCAATCCGTAAGTCGCTCTGGAGACAAAGGGCGATTTCACAGCGATGACAGCGAGCCGCATCCTATTTCTTTTGTTCATCGCTCTGGTGTGGACCGCTTATGCATGGTCTCCCTACAGACATGCCACCGCCGATGCCGCCCCGGCATGGGCCATGCCCAAAAGCAGATCCGTGATTTTCGGGCACCGATAGCGGCCCTTTGAAGCCTCCCCTCAGCCCTCGGCCTGCAAGCGCGCCACCAGCGCCCTGGCGGCCTGGGTGACCTCACCCCAGGTCTGCGCAAAATCCTCCGGGCCGCCGTAATAGGGATCGGCGACGGACTGCCCTTGCAGCCCCGGCACCTCATCGAGCAGCAGGCCCAGATGCGCGGTGGCATCGGAGGGGCGCAGCTTGCGCAGATCGGACAGATTGTTGGCATCGAGCGCATAGATATGCGTGAAACGGGTGAAATCCGCGCGGTTCACCTGACGCGCGCGATAGGCTGAAATATCCACGCCGCTGCCTGATGCCTGGGCGATGGCACGCGGATCGGGTGCTGACCCCACATGCCAATTGCCGGTGCCCGCTGAATCCACCGTGACAGCAAGGCCCGCGCGCTGCGCCTCCTGCCGAAACGCGGCCTCGGCCAGCGGAGAGCGGCAGATGTTGCCAAGGCAAACAAAGAGAACGGAAGGCTGATGCATAAGGCCCGGCATAAAGCGGCGTTCAGGCCCTGTCATCCTCTTGGCTGTCATCTTCTTGAATGCCATCAGCCTGTATTGGTGATCGGGCCCAGGCGGGGCTCCGCGTCCATGCGCCAGCCACGAAGTCCCGCCCTTTGCCGATTCGCCCTGCCGCCTGCATCGGCCGAGCCATGCTGGGTAATAACTCAATTTCGGCAGTAGACAATCACCCCGCGACCAATGGCCCGCCCTTTTCGACGGATGGAGTTAGGCCGCTTAAAGCCGCAGAAATCTGCGCCTGAAGCCCAATTTGACACATGCCCTTTTGGCCCCGCAGACAACGCGCTAGGGTCTCCGCCAATGACCCGGACCGCCCTGCCTCAACCCGGCCCCAGCCCTGTGATGGAGCGCCACCCTGACATCGCCCGGCTGGTGCGCCTGTTCTATGAACGTGCCCGGCAGGATGCGCTGATCGGCCCGGTCTTTGAGGTGATCATCCATGACTGGGAGAGCCATTTTCGCGCGCTCACCGCCTTCTGGGCGGCACAATTGCGCGGGCGGGGCAGCTATCGTGGCCAGCCCGTCGCCGCGCATATCGCTCTGGCCAGCCGCATCACGCCCGACATGTTCGCGCGCTGGCTCACCCTGTGGCGCACCGCCGCCGCCGAGGTGATGAGCCCGGAAGACGCCACCCTGCTGACCGAAAAGGCCCAGCGCATCGCGCAAGTGTTGCAACAGGCCGTGACCGACAAGCGCGCAGAGGGCGAAACCCGGCCATGAACGGGCTCCTCTACGCCTTTGTCGCCTGCTTCCTTGCCGGTTGCGGCGCGCGCGATCAGGTGCTGGTCGCGGCGCTGACCGACCGCCTCGGCCCGCGCTTCAGCCTGCTGGCCATCGCCTGCATCACCGGCGGCCTGACCTGCGCGCTGGCCGCCTATTTCGCGCAGGATCTGGGCGGCGTGATGAACCACCGCGCCCGCCTGCTGCTGGCCAGCTTCGCGCTGGCGGCGGCCGGCGTGGAATCGCTGCTGGTCTCCCCCGGGCGCCGCGCCAAGGAGCCCACGCGCTCGCTCTTCGCCGCGCTGCTGGTGCTGGCGATCAGCCAGATCGTCGATGCCGCGCGCTTTATCGTGCTGGCCATCGCCCTGCTTCACGCGCCTTTGCCCGCCGCGCTGGGCGGCACGCTGGGCGGCGGCGCGGCCATCGCCATCGGCTGGTTCGGCGCCGGGCCGCTGCTGGCTGCGGAAAAGCATCTGCGCCTCGCCCGTCGCATTGCCGGAGCGATTCTGCTGCTGTCCGGCATCACGCTGGCCTGGACCACCTTAGGCGCGCTGTAATCGGAAATTCCGATCAGTCTCGCCGCGCTTGCAACCTTAACCTTGCCCGCGCAATGAACTACAAACCCTTCAAGATCATGCCGATGACCCAAAGGAGCGTTCCATGACCAACAATGCCACCGCCGCCCTGGTCGACAGCCTGAACGGCCTGCTGGCCGATCTCTTCACGCTCTATGTGAAGACCAAGAACTTCCACTGGCACGTCCGCGGCCCCAACTTCCGCGACCTGCACCTGCTCTTCGACGATCAGGCCACCGAAATCTTCGCCCTGACCGACATCATCGGCGAGCGCGTCCGCAAGAACGGCGCCACCACCCTGACCGGCATCGGCGCCATCGCCGCCAAGGCCAGCCTGAAGGACGAGCCCCGCGCCGATCTGAAGCCCGAAGAAATGGTCGCCCAGCTGCGCGACGATAACGCCAAGCTGGTCGAGGTGATCCGCGCCGTGAAGGCCGCCGCCACCGCCGCGGGCGACAACGCCACCGAAGGTGCCGCCGATGACTGGACCGATCAGGCGCAGCAGCGTCATTGGTTCCTGGCTGAAACGCTCAGCTAAGGTTTTCAGGAAGGATCAGTGCGAGGGTGTTACACCCTCGCGCTCCCTTTAATGTCTACGTTGCGCTTCGGGTTCAGCCTTGCGCCCGGATTGCCGCGCCGCAGGCATGAACATGATAGGAAAGGCGCTCAGGCTTACTGCCTGCGGCGCCTTTCGTTTGCGCTGGCGGGGAGGTTGGGCGCATGATTTCGGCGCCACTGCCGTATCGTCGGAAGACGTTATGGGAGCGCGAGGGGGTAACCCCCTCGCATCTTCCCTTCAAACCTTCTTACTTCAACAAATGCCCCGACCGATCCCGCTTGGTCGCCAGATAGCGCTCATTATGCGGGTTCGCGGGCAACTCATGCGGCACACGCTCGATCACCGGCACACCCACGCCGACCAGCGCTTCCACCTTGGCCGGATTGTTCGTCATCAGGCGGATGCCTTTCACGCCCAGCAGCGCCAGCATGCGCGCCGCGACGGGGAAATCGCGCGCTTCATTGGGCAGGCCGAGACGGTTGTTGGCGTCCACCGTATCGAAACCCTGATCCTGCAGACGATAGGCCCGCAGCTTGTTGATCAGGCCGATCCCGCGCCCTTCCTGACGCATATAGAGCAGCACGCCCCATCCGCCCTTGCCGGCTTCCTCGGCCATGGCGGCAAGGGCTGCGTCCAGCTGAGGCCCGCAATCGCATTTCAGGCTGCCGAGGACATCGCCCGTGAGGCATTCGGAGTGGAGGCGGACCAGCGGCGCGCGGTCCCCGCTCTGCTTGCCGATCACGAGGGCGACATGCTCGCGCAGATCGTTCACGCTGCGGAAGGCGACGATCTCGGCATGATCGCTGGCCGAAACGGGCAGGCGTGCGCGGCTGGCGATGGCGAGATGGGCGGTGTTCTTCCAGTCGGCCAGATCCTCGGCCTCCACCAGCTGGGCCTCGCCCGCACCTGTGGGATCGATCAGGAAGGCCGGGAGGATACCGGCGATGCGGGCCAGTTCATTGGCGGCGCGGGCGGTGTCGATGTCGGGGATCGGCTCGGCGCGGAAGGGCCCCTTGAGGGGGTAGTCCAGATCCAGCGACGGGTCCGCAATGGCGCGGGCCGTGGTCAGATCGAAGGGCTCGGCGGCGCGGATCACCACGGGGGCCTCCGGCTCGGCGGCATCGCGCTGGTTGGCAAGGCGCAGCGAGACCGCGCGGGCGGCGCTGATCAGCATGCGCTCGGCGTGCAGATCGGGGCCGAAGCCGGTTTCGGCAGGGATCAGCGTCCAGCTGCCGATCCGGATCGCCCAGCCATGGCGCAGCGCATCGACGGCCAGCGCCACGCGCCGCGCCGGACTGCTCACAGATCGAACCCGGTGATCAGCGGCACGTGGTCTGAGCATTTCTCCCAGTCGCGCGCGTCCTCGACAATGCGGTGGCTCACGGCTTTCGCCGCCACCGAGGGGGAAGCCCACATATGGTCGAGGCGGCGGCCACGGTCATTGGCGCGCCAGTCCTTGGCGCGGTAGGACCACCAGGAGTAATAGCGCGCCGGGGCGGGCACCAGCTGGCGGCCCAGATCGACCCAGTCATGCGCCACGCGGAAGCGCTCCAGCGTTTCCACCTCGATGGGCGTGTGGCTGACGACTTTCAGCAGCGCCTTGTGGCTCCACACATCCGATTCGAGCGGGGCAATGTTGAAATCGCCGACGATCAGCGTGGGCTCGGCCACGGCGCCTGCCCAGCCGATCATGCGTTCGAGGAAGTCCAGCTTCTGGCCGAATTTGGGGTTGATGGTGCGGTCGGGCTCATCGCCGCCGGCCGGGATATAGACGTTCTCGATCACCAGACCGGAGTCTTTCAGGCGCACGCCGACGTGACGCGCCTCGCCATTGGCCTGCCAGTCGTGGCGGTCCACCTCCTCGAAGGGAATGCGGCTGACGGTGGCGACGCCGTGATAGCCCTTCTGCCCATGCACCGCGTGATGCGTGTAGCCCAGCGCGCTGAAGGCTTCATAGGGGAAGAGATCGGCAATGGTCTTGATCTCCTGAAGGCACAGCACATCGGGTGCCTCATCCTTCAGAAAGCGTTCGACCAGCGGCATGCGGAGCCGCACCGAATTGATGTTCCAGGTGGCAACGGTGATCATGCGCGCCATTTAGGGCGCCGCGCGCCGCCTGACCAGTCCGTCAGGCGCTTATCAGGGAAGAAAATACCCCGCGGCCTTTTCAAGCCGTTGGCACAGTTGGCGGCCCGGAAAACGCGGCAATCAGAACGAGGCTGCGAAGGGCAAGAAAAAACCCTCGTCCCGGGGGCATGGGGACGAGGGTTCGTGTCTGCGTTCGTCACGCATATCAGGCGGTCTGTCTTGGGGCAGCGGGCAACAGGGGGGAAACCCGCTTTGTCATCCCGTCCTGACAAGAGTTGTTCTAGCCGGGTCTGCCTGTCTGTTAAGTGAACGAAGCTGGCAGGATTGTCGCAGATTGTCATAAGTTTGCGGCAGAGCGCGACGTTTTGGACAGAAAGAACCCCGCGCCGGACAGGCTCCGGCGCCGGGTTTCGTATAAAAATTCAATATTATATCCTACTTGTGCGGACGTGCCCTCGTATCGGTGAAGCGGAACAGGTCTTCCGAGGGGTTCACATTATATTGCTGGCCCGAAAGCGCGATTCGCGTCTGGCGATTCTGCGCATCGCGCGTGATCCAGGATTCCAGCTCCATGCCGCCCGGCGCGCCGCCCTTGCGGCGGAAGACCAGCGTCATCGTGCCATATTCGGGGTGAGTCTTGTCCTTCACCTCGATGGCGACGGCGCCGGGATCGTTCACCGGCACCAGCCGACCGAATCGCGCGGCATCCTTGTTGGGATCGAGCAGCGCGCCCAGCGGGCTGTTGTTGATCGGCCAGCGCTGGGTCTGGTTGACCTCCTTGTCGATCATGAACAGGGCGTGCCCGTCCGAGAGGATCGTCATCGGATAGCCGGGCTGGTACTGGAAGCGGATCTTGCCGGGGCGCTTGAGGTACAGCGTGCCGCGCACGCTGCCGCCGTTCGAATCGCTCTGCACGAAGTCTGCCTTGAGCGCGGTGATCGCGCGCAGCGCCGCCACCGCCTCGGCCACCTGCGCATTGCCGTCCTGCGCCATGGCGGGAACAGGCAGCGCAGCGACCAGCGCTACGGGAGCCATGCCACGCAAAAAGGCCGCCAACCCCATGGGCAGCAGCCTCTTCGCGAATGCCCCCCCAAGGTGCTTGGCAGGGGCGCTCAGGTTCGAAACCTGTCTTTCATTCATCCGGGTCATGTCCTGCGCTGTGTCAGCGCAGGCTTGAACCCGCGCTGAATTACTTGATCTTGGCTTCCTTGAACTCGACATGCTTGCGCACGACGGGGTCATACTTCTTGAACACGAACTTCTCGGTGGTGTTCCGAGGGTTCTTCTTGGTCACATAGAAGAAGCCGGTGTCGGCGGTCGAGACCAGACGGATCTTGACGGTTGCGGGCTTTGCCATGGCGCTTTCCTAAATTCCCTGCCTGACTGCCCCACCGCCACGGCCTTGCCGCCATGCCAATGTACAGTCTGTAAAAATCAGCAAAAGCGGCAGGCACAGGCCCGCCGCCCTTCAAGGTTGTGCCCCTTGGCTTAGCCGCGTGACAGAGTCAAGCGCGAAGAGCCAAAGCGCTGCAATCGGCCCTTCAATCCGGCAGGCCGCGCGAACGGCCCCAGCCGCGCACGGGCCCGTCGCCGATCCGGCCCACCACATGGGCCCCGATCACCAGCGCCAGAGCGCCCAGCGCCGCGGCGCCAAGGGAAACGGGGCTCAGGCCGGTCAGCAGGCCCTCGCTGTCCAGCGCGCCCGCCAGAACGGCGCCAAAAGCGCCCAGCGCAGCGTGAAGCAGCATACCACCAGTACGGAAGACGAGACCAGCAAGAGCGCCCAGCACGGCGCCTGCCAGCAGCATGACAAGAAGGGTCATCGCAGCACCTCTAACAGCCCCCTGTCATGCAACAGGATACGCCGATCAGAGTTCCGCGCCAACAGAACTTATCGCGCCGGAATCGCAGCCCGGCGCGAATCGGAGACTTTCGTGCGAATCAGTCCGCTGATCAGCTGTGGCTCAGCCAGACGATGGCCGCCGCGCCCAGAATGATTCGGTAGATCGCGAAAGGCATGAAGCCCGAGCGGCTGACATAGCCCACAAAGGGCTTCAGCACCGCCAGCGCCACCACGAAAGACACCACCGAACCGATGGCCAGCTGGGTGAAGCCCACCTCGGCCACGCCGCTCGAAAGCTCATGGCGATGGTCGAAGAGCTGCTTGGCGGTGGCCCCGAACATGGTGGGGATCGCCAGAAAGAAGCTGAACTCGGCTGCCGTGCGGCGCTCGACCCCCATGGAGAGCGCGCCCATGATCGTCGCGCCCGAGCGGCTGACGCCCGGCACCATGGCGAGGCACTGCATGAAGCCCACCGCCAGCGACTTGCCGACAGGCAGATCGGCCAGCCCCATCGGGCGGCCCTGTTTCACCAGCTTCTCGATGGCAATGATCGCCAGACCGCCGATCAGCAGCGCCCAGGCAATGACGATGGGCGTCTCCAGCAGCATGTCGATCTTCTTCTTGAGCAGCACGCCCAGAATCGCCGAGGGGATAAAGGCCACCAGAATGTTGCGAACAAAGCGGATCGCCCCCGCCTCGCCGCGCAGCAGGCCCTGAATCACCGCCCAGATCGTGCGCCAATAGACCACCACAACCGCCAGAATCGCCGGCAGCTGGATGACGATGTTGAACACCTCCCACGGGCGTTCGTCATAGCCGAAGAATTTGGTGGCCAGCACCAGATGCCCGGTCGAGGAGACCGGCAGGAATTCGGTCAATCCCTCGACAATGCCGAGCAGGATGGCGGTGGTCGTCAGCGACATGAGAGAGCTTTCCTTGAGGGATTTCGAGCCAGATGGCACATCTGGCGACTCGGAAATCACGGCAAACGACAAACCCGGGGTCGTTTCGGTTCAATCAGAACCGGAATGCCCCCGGGAGGGGGGAGAGGAAGGGGTGGAGCGCCCCCGAATCACCGTTACAGTTCAACGGAAAGCGCGTTCTCGTCAAATTGCAAAGCTGCAAGGCGAGCGTAGAGTCCGCCCGCCCGCGCCAGCTCGTCGTGACGGCCCACTTCCACGATGCGCCCGTTCTCCATCACCACGATGCGATCCGCCGCGCGCACGGTGGAGAGGCGATGCGCGATCACCAAAGTGGTGCGGCTGGCCATCAGCCGGTCGAGCGCATCCTGCACCAGCCTTTCGCTCTCGGCATCGAGCGCGCTGGTGGCCTCGTCGAGCAGCAGGATCGGCGCCTCGCGCAGCAGGGCGCGCGCAATGGCGATGCGCTGGCGCTGGCCGCCCGACAGGCGTGCCCCACCCTCACCCAGGAAGGTGTCGAGCCCCTCGGGCAGATCGCGCAGGAAGGTTTCCGCATTGGCGGCGCTGGCGGCTTCCCAGATCTGGGCGTCGCTGGCGTGCCAGTTGCCATAGCGCAGATTGTCCCGCGCGCTGGCGGCGAAGAGCACACCCTCCTGAGGCACCAGAGCGATGCGGCGGCGAATATCGGCAGGATCGGCGCCGGTCAGCGGCACGCCATCCAGCTTGATCGAGCCGGTGGCCGGGTCATAAAACCGCTCGGCCAGCTGGAAGATGGTGGACTTGCCCGCGCCCGAGGGGCCGACGATGGCCACTGTCTCGCCCGGCTCCACCTTCAGGGTGAAATCGCTGAGCGCCATATATTCGGGCCGCGTGGGATAGCGGAAGGTCACGCCTTCGAAGCTGATCGCGCCGCGTGCGGGCTCGGGCAGGATGATGGGCCGGGCAGGCGCCGCAATCGCGGGCTTTTCCTGCAACAGTTCGGACAGGCGGCTGGCGGCGCCTGCCGCGCGCACCAGATCGCCATAGACTTCTGACAAAGCGCCAAAGGCCCCCGCCACCACGCCGCCGGTCAGCACGAAAGCGGCGATGGTGCCGCCGGTGATCTCATGCCGGGCCACGCCCACGGCGCCGCGCCACATCAGCAGGTTCAGCGCCCCGAACACCAGAAACATCGCCACGCCCGTCATGCAGGCGCGGATCACGATGCGGCGCTTGGCGGTCTCGAAGGTGCGCTCCACCGTGGTCGAGAAGCGCTCGGCCTCAAGGCCTTCCTGGTTGAAGGCCTGCACGATGCGCGTGGCCCCCAGCACTTCGGAGACCAGCCCGCCGATTTCGGCCACCCGGTCCTGACTGTTGCGTGCCGCGCCCTTCAGCCGCCGCCCGAAGATGGTGATCGGCGCCACCACGCAGACGATGCCCAGCAGCAGCCACAGCGTCAGCCGGGGCGCCAGCAGGAACAGGAAGACGATGCCGCCCGTGCCGGTGATGATGTTGCGCAGCGCGATCGAGGCCGTGGTCCCCACCGCCTGCTCGATCAGCGTGGTGTCGGAGGTCAGGCGGCTGGAAATCTCACGCGGGGAGTTTTCCTCGAAGAAGCTGGGAGGCAGGCGCAGCAGATTGCGCTGCACGGCGATGCGGATATCGGCCACCACCCGCTCGCCCAGCCAGCTGACATTGTAGAAACGCAGCGCGGTGGCCAGCGCCAGCACCGCCACCACCGCCAGCAGGCCCTCGAACCAGATCGAGACATCCTCCGGCTTGCTGCCGGGGGCGAAGGCATGGTCGATGATCAGGCGGAACATCATCGGCACGCCAAGCGTTGCGGCCGAAGAGGTGACCAGCGCCATCAGCGCCATGGTCACCCGCCCGGGATAGGCCACCGCCGCCTGCCAGATCATGCGCAGCGCGCCCAGCTTGCGGGCCTCTTTCGCCGTGGCCGGCGCGCTCTGAGACGCCGCGTTTTCCGGCGCCTCCAGGGAAACGGCATCCGTTGCGCTGAGCGCGGGATCGGCGGCTGGAGCGGACGCGTCGATGGTCATGGCCCGAGCCCCTAAAACATTTCTGCGGGCGATGGAATGGGGCGATGAAATGGTGCGCGATCAAACCCTGATGGTGAATGCGCCGCAATTTTTACATGTCATCGGGTAAATTCATCCGGGCCAAGGCGATTGTGCATTGCAACATGGCGCAATCGCCCCCACATTTGGGGTCAAGCGGCAGCAAGACCGCCCGCCGGATCGCCCGGACCGGCATGCAGGAAAGTGCCAATGCTTTATAATCTTTATGAAATGCAGCGCAGCTTGCTGTCGGGCGCCAGTGCCTGGGCATCGGTGATGGCTGAAACTGTCACGAATCCCTCCATCGGCCCGTCGCTGCTGGGCATGGGGCCGGTGATCGCCAGCGCACTGGATGTCTTCGCCCATGCCGCCATGCCGCGCGGCAAGCCCACCTTCGATATCGAGACCGTCACCGTCGATGGCCAGAGCCATCCGGTCACGGAAGCCATCGTGCAGCACCGCCCCTTCGGCAATCTGCTGCGCTTCACCCATGACGGCCTGCCCGAAGACGCCCCGCGCCTGCTGATCGTCGCCCCGATGAGCGGCCACTATGCCACGCTGCTGCGCGGCACGGTGGCGCGCATGCTGGAACGCTCGGTGGTCTATATCACCGACTGGGCCGATGCGAAGATGGTGCCGGCCGAGGCGGGCAATTTCGACCTCGACGATTACATCGACTATCTGATCGGCTATCTGGAGCATATCGGCCCCGGCACGCATATGCTGGCCGTCTGCCAGCCCAGCGTGCCCGCGCTGGCCGCCACGGCGGTGATGGGCAAGGCGAAGCACCCCGCCCGCCCCCGCACCCTCACCCTGATGGGCGGACCGATCGACACGCGTGAGGCGCCCACCAGCGTCAATGACGTGGCCACGGATCGCCCCCTCGCCTGGTTCCAGCACAGTGTGATCGCCACCGTGCCGCTGCATTACCCCGGCGCAGGCCGCAAGGTTTACCCCGGCTTCCTGCAGCTGGCGGGCTTCATCTCGATGAACCTGCAGACCCATCTGATGAGCCACTGGCAGATGTTCCGCCACCTCGTCGACGGCGATGGCGAACATGCCAACAGCTCCAAGGCCTTCTATGAGGAATACCGCAGCGTCTGCGACATGACCGCGGAATTCTACCTCCAGACCATCGAGCATGTGTTCCAGAAGCACTCGCTGCCCAAGGGCGAGTTCGTCCATCGCGGCGAGCCGATCGATCTTTCGGCCATCACCGACACCGCCCTGCTGGCCGTGGAAGGCGAGCGTGACGACATCTCCGGCATCGGCCAGACCCGCGCCGCGCTGAAGCTGGCCCCGCGCCTGGCCGAGGATCAGAAGCGCTATCTGCTGGTGGAGAAGGTGGGCCATTACGGCATCTTCAACGGCTCGAAATGGCGCACCATCATCGCCCCGGTGGTGGAAAGCTGGATGACCCAGCATGGCGGCGAGGGTGCCAAGGCCCCTGCCCCCAGCCGGATCAAGGCCGTCAAGTAAGGCCTCAGACAAGCAAGCTATCAGGGCGAAGGCGGGCTATCCCTCCTTCGCCCAAATCTTATCGGCCGTCGGAATCGCCGCCGCTGCGCCGGGTGATGTCGAAGCGGATACGCACCCACTCCCCGACCTGCGGCTTGCCATTGATGCGCGGCGGCCAGACCAGGAACTGCCACGCCGCCTGCTGCAGCTGATGGCCCAACCCCGTACCATGCGGATTTTCATCGAGAATCTCGCAATCCTCGACATGGAAATGCTCGACCGTGCGGCAGGCGATCGTCGCCCAGGCACCCGGCGGCACCGAGGGCTTGATGTAAGGCCGCGTCTCGGCCTCGGTCGGCTCGCGATACCAGCGGGCATTGTACAGAATCTGTCCGCCCGGTCCGGTGCCCGCACCCTCGCCACCGCCCGAGCCACCACCACCGCCGCCGCCCCCGCCGCCACCGGCCGACTTGGGCATCTTGCTGATGTCTGACGAGGCCATCTCGTCATGGCTCATATGGATAAAGCCCGGCGTGACAGGCGCAGGCGGGGGCGGCGGCGCCTCCTCCGGCTTCTGCAAGGGCGCGGGCGGGCGCACGGCAGCGGTCACCGCATGGGTGACCTCGGTCTTCTGCTTCTGCTCGGGCGTCTTCTTCTGCTCATTCTTCTCCTGAGACAGGCTGAGCGAGACAAGATGCCCCTGCCCCGGGCCAGATCCCGGCCCCACCACGCCCAATTCCAGCAGAATCAGCGCAAACAGCAGCAGAATCGCCAGCGAAAGCAGCGCCGACACCGTGCGATCACGCAGGCGACGTTGTCCGGCAAAAGAGACGGGCAGGCTAATCGGTCGAACCTTTCATGGCCGCCTGGTGGAGCAAAGGCAGCGCGGGAATCGGAGGCGCATGGGGCATAGAGCCTGCATCTTTCCCTGCAAAGCGGAACATGTACGGGAGGTGAAAGGCTTTAGGCAGGAAAAGGAAAATGCGAGGGTGTTACACCCTCGCGCTCCCTTTAATGCCTACGTTGCGCCCCACCTTTGCGTCAGCCACGCATTCCGAGCGCCGCAGGCTTTAAATGGTGAGTGCAGCCTATCGTTCATCAAAGGCCTGCCTGCGGCGCCTTATGCAATGCAGGTGGAGAGCCCAAGCGCATGGCTTCGGTGCCACTGAGGCTTCGCCGGAAGACGTCCCGGGAGCGCGAGGGGATAATCCCCTCGCATCTTCCTTTTTCCTTCAAAAAACCTCCAGCAAGGCAGCCACCCCCTGCCCACCCCCGACACACATCGTCACCACCGCATAGCGCACACCCCGGCGGCGCCCCTCGATCAGCGCATGCATCACCAGCCGCGCCCCGGTCATGCCATAGGGATGGCCCAGCGCCAGCGCGCCGCCATTCACATTGAGGCGCTCCTCGGGCAGGCCCAGCGCATCGCGGCACAGGATGGCCTGCACGGCGAAGGCCTCGTTCAGCTCCCACAGACCGATATCCTCCACCCCCAACCCATGGCGGGCGAGCAGGCGGGGCACGGCGGCAATCGGGCCCAGCACCATGGCCTCGGGCGCGGTGCCCACCGCAACCATGCCGACAAAACGCCCCATCGGCTCCAGCCCCTTCGCAGCGGCGGCGCGGGCGCTCATCATCACCACGGCGGCAGCGCCATCGGAGAGCGGGCTGGCATTGCCCGCCGTCAGCGCATCGGTGCCGGGCGCGGGGGTCAGGCGGGCCAGCGCCCGGGCCGAAGCGTTGGGGCGCACGCCTTCGTCGCTGGCCAACACGCGGCCATCGGGCAGGGTGAAGGGGGCGATCTCGGCGTCGAAGGCTCCGGCCTGCTGCGCCGCTGCGGCCTTGCGGTGGGAGGCCAGCGCATAGGCATCCATCGCCTCGCGGCTTATCGCGTGGCGGGCGGCGACGGTCTGGGCGGTGTCGATCATCATCATGTCGGCGCCGGGATGCGTCGCCACCAGAGCGGGGTCGGGATCGTAGCGGAAGGCGTCGGTCTGGATCTGGCTGATCGATTCCTGCCCGCCGGCGATCAGCAAGTCGGCCTCACCCGCGCGGATGGTGCGGGCGGCCAGAGCGATGGCGGCAAGGCCCGAGGCGCATTGGCGGTCCACGCTCATGCCCGGCACGGTGTCCGGCAGGCCCGCGCGCAGGGCGGCAAGGCGTCCCAGATTGGGACATTGCCCACCCTGAAGCATCGCGCCGCCCCAGATCACATCCTCCACCTGCGCGCCGTCGATCCCGGCGCGGGAAAGGGCGGCGGCGATGGCATGAGCGCCGAGCGACACAGGATGGACCGAGGCCAGTCCACCGCGAAAGGCACGACCGATGGGGGTGCGCGCGGCGGAGACGATCACCGCGTCATCAGGCTGGAGAGAAGGCATGACGGCGCCGCTCTGGCCCCGCATGGGCCGCTTGGCAAGAGGGTGTCGGCAGGGGGCCGTGTCTACCCCGCGTGCAACGAGGCGGCCTGCATCCGCATGGCAGAGGCGCCCGGCATGGCGGGATGGCGGCGCTCATTGACCTGCCTCACCAGGGCGATCTGCAGGCCGATCAGCATATAGATGAAGGGCTGGAAGGCGATGCCCACAAAGGCCGCGCCCATTAGATAGACGATATGCCCCTGCTGCAGCGCCACGGCCATGCCGTAATCCTTGCGGTCCCCCGGATCGGTGGATTTGCGCAGCCGCCGCTGCACGCCTTCAAGCTGGATGATGCCGCTGATCTGCAAAGTCAGCCACAGGATCAGCCCGGGCCAGCCCTGTTCGCCCAGCATTTCGAAATAGGAGGAGTGGAAGGCGCGGGCCTGATCGCGGGTCTGGGTCGATTCCAGCGTGGTCACGCCGCCGCCTCCGGATTCGGCGGCCTGCGTGTTGATCACCAGCTTGTTGCTGCGATAGGCCTCGAAACCGCCGCCGAAGGGATGGTCGGCGGCGTAACCGATGGTCCATTTCCACACGGCGATGCGGGTGGAGGCCGATTCGTCGGACTTGTTGTTCTCGATGGTGTTCATGCGCGCGGTGAAGCTTTTGGGCAGGAAGGGCACCGCCACCAGCGCCGCCACCGCCATCAGCCCGATATAGAGCATGCGGTTCTTGGCCGAGCGCAGCATCAGCAGCGCCAGCAGACCCGCGCACATCAACCCGGTGCGCGCCTCGGTGCCCACGGGGATCAGCAGGGCGGAAAAGGCGATGCCCAGAGCGAAAAGCTGGGTGCGCCGGTCGGGCGGGAAGATCGTGCCCTCTTTCGCCAGCCACAGCGCCAGCGGCACCAGCGAGACCGACACGCAGGACAGGATCGAGCCCTCGTAAAGCCCGGTGTTGTCATTGATGAACAGCTTGAGCGCGCCATAACCGCCGCCGCCGCCCAGTGTCTTGAGCCCGCCATCGATGATGATCGATCCGGCGGCCAGCACCATCACCAGCGCGGCGGCCTCCAGCCTCAGGCGGGTGCGCAGGGTGAAGGGCAGGAAGATGGCGAAGACCAGCGCCTTCCACACCCAGTCCCACTTGCCCGCTGCCGCCTCGGCGAAATCGGCGGTCTGGGTGGAGATGCCGCAATAGACCAGCAGGATCAGCATCAGGAACTGACGGAAGGAAAAGCGCATGTTCTGCTTGTCGTCGAACACGGCCCAGCCCACCACGGCCAGCACGAAGGCCACCAGCGAGATGGGAATGCTGGCCAGCTGCGCGCCCGGCATCTTCTGCGGCGCGAGAATATCGACCCACAGATAGAGCAGCACCCAGATAAAGGGCCGCCGCAGCCCCATCGCCATCAGATAGAGCGCAAAGATCGCCAGCAGCAGGTTAAACACGAGGGCTGCCCCCGCCAGCTTTGCTCCCACCCAGCCCCGGCAGGCGGGCAATGCCCACGCGGCTGCCCGAAGCGCCATTCTGACCCGGCGCCGGGCTCATGGGTTGATCCGGTGTGGAGGAAGCCTCTGGCGCCTTCACCGGTTCCTTGTCCAGATCATTGCGGGCCAGCAGGCGGATGATGGCGATCACCAGCAGCAGATGGGTTATGCCGATGGCCAGATTGTCGATCAAACCCAGTGCCCCTGCTGCGCAACAACCCGTGCCAAACGGCAAAATCCCGAGCGCCCTGGCGCCACTTTACCCCCCGCCCCTAGCAGACCAGCGGTTGACGGAGCGTTAAGCCTTTTTCCATTAGAGCATTTGCGCTTCGAGCGACACCGCTCTCGTCATTTGATGCCTCATGTTCCGAGCCTTTGACCGTATACGGCCAACTCGAAAATGCTCTAGAGAAACCGAACCATGACGCGCGTGCTCCACATCCTCGATCATTCGCTGCCGATGCACAGCGGCTACACCTTCCGCACCCGCGCGATCATGACCGCCCAGACCGCGCTGGGGCTGGAGGTGCGCGGCATCACCGGCCTGCGCCATACCATGGATGGCCCCGACACCGAAGAGGCCGAGAGGCTGACCTTCCACCGCACGCGGGGCGAGGCCAAGGGCCCGCCCGGCCTGCGCGAATGGCGCGAGACCAGCCTGCTGGCCGATGCCATCGTGGCACTGGCGCAGGAATGGCGGCCCGATGTGCTGCATGCCCATTCTCCGGCGCTATGCGGGCTGGCGGGGCTGCGTGCCGCGCGGCGGCTGGGGATTCCGCTGGTCTATGAGATTCGCGCCTTCTGGGAAGATGCCGCCGTGGGCAATGGCACCGGCAGGGAAGGCGATCTGCGCTACAATCTGATCCGCCGGCTGGAGGATTATATCGTCGCCCGCGCCGATGCGGTGGTGACGATCTGCGACGGGCTGAAGCAGGATCTGGTCGCGCGCGGCAATGATCCCGAACGCATCACCATCATGCCCAATGGCGTGGACCTGACCCTGTTCGGCACGCCGCCGAGCCGCGATGAAAATCTCGCGCGCGATCTCACTTTGGGCAGCGGGCCGGTGATCGGCTTTATCGGCAGCTTCTATGATTACGAGGGCCTGGACGATCTGATCGAGGCGATGCGCTTCCTCTCCGAAACGCATCCCGATGCCCGCCTGCTGATGGTCGGCGGCGGGCCCCGCGCGGAGGCCCTGCGCGCTCAGGCCGCAGCCAGCCCGGTGGCATCGATGATCCGCTTCGTGGGCCGCGTGCCGCATGGCGAGGTCGAGAACTATTACGCCCTCTGCGACATCATGGCCTATCCGCGCAAGAAGAGCCGCCTGACCGATCTGGTCACGCCGCTCAAACCGCTGGAAGCCATGGCTCAGGGCAAGCTGGTGGCGGCCAGCGATGTGGGCGGCCACCGCGAGCTGATCGAGGATGGGGTGACCGGCACGCTCTTCCCGCCCGACGATCCCAAGGCCTGCGGCGAGGCGCTGGCCGCGCTGCTGTCGGACCGCTCGCATTGGGAAGAAAGACGTGAAGCCGGGCGCAACCATGTTGCGCAGGCGCATGATTGGCATCACAATGTTTCTCGTTATCTCGATGTTTACCAAAACTTGAGAGATCCGGGCAACAATGGGGCCCATGCAAGCGGCCCTCAGGGCTGAACGGATTAGAGAGCGGGACACAGGCTTTGGCAGATCAGGCATCTCTCGGCGGCAGAAAACCCCGGCCTTTGGCGGGTTACCCGGGTTTTACCCCGGCACTGGTGATCTGGTTCGCGGCGCTCTTCGGCCTGTCTGTCGTGGCGATTCGCGGCTCGCTGCTGGAAAGCTGGATGATGGGGGCGCAGCTCGATCTGATCGTGCCCGCCGCCGCTCCGCCGCTCGGCATGCTGTCACGCCTGCTGATCGCCCTGCCCTTTGCCGCTGTCGGCGGCGGCATCGGCTGGCTGGCCGCGCGTCTGCTGCGCAACAGGGGGCAGCACAGCGATGGCGGCTTCCAGCTGCGTTCGCGCGATCGCCATCCTGACCATCCGGCCCGCCGCCCGATCAGCGCTCATGCCGAATTGGGCGATGAGGGCCTGGGCCGTGCCGACGCGCCCCGCGCCTATGACGAGACCCCCGCCGAACCCTATCCGGTGGAAACCTTCCGTTCGAGCTTTGCCGAGCCCGCCCCGCTCAGCGAAACACCGCTGGTCGAAACTGCGGTGGTCGAGGCTGTGCAGCCGCTGCCTTTCGCGGTGGAGCTGCCGCCTGTCGCCCCCTTCACCGAAGATCCCTTCCTTGAGGATCAGCCGCTCGAAGCGCTGCCCATCGGCGCATCGGTGGCCGCGCTGCCGGTCTTTGCGACCCAGCCCGCCTTCAACGCTCCGGCCATGGCGACCGGCCATACAGCCGCGATCCCCGAGATCCTGCCGCCGCTGGCACAGGGCGAGTTCGTGCCGCCGCTGCTTCAGGTCGAGAGCATCGCGCCGATTGCCTATCCCCCGCCGCCGCCCGCCGCGCCGGTCAGCGATACGCCTTCCGTGCCCTATCCGGCTCCGGCCCGGGAGCAGGAACAGCACCCCGCGGAACAGGCCAGCGAAGAGACCGCCATCCCGGTCATCACCCCCTTCCCGCTGCTCACCCCGCCGCAGCCGCAGGCGGAAGCCGAGGCGCCGGACGTGCAGGAACCCTGGCACAGCCTGCCGCCGCTGGTGAGCGACAGCGATCTGGAGCAGCAGGCCCATCTGCGCGCACCCGTGGCGGCGCCGCCCTCGGCCTCGGTCACGCCGATCCGTCCGCGCGTGCATCTGGCCACGCTGCATGATCTGCCCATCGTCATCGATCCGATCACGCCCGACGCCGAGGAAGACGCGCCCGAAGCCGCCGCCAAGGAGGCTCACCATGAGGCCATGATCGGCGCCACCCCGGTGCAGCCGCGCAGCCACACCGAGGAACGCATCGGGCAAGCCGCGCTTGACGATCTGAGCCATGTCGAACTGATCGAGCGTCTCGCCCTCGCAATGAAGAAGCGTGACGATCAGGCGGCGGAGCATGACGACGCCCCGATCCCCCTGCCGCTGCGCGCCACCCCTCAGGGTCGCGCGCTGGCGGCTCAGGTCGATGAACTGGCGGGCACTCAGGCCAGCCTGCGCTCGGCGCTGGCCGCGCTGCGCGAAGTTAAATAATTACGCGCCGGACGTCGATTCCGGCATTTTCTGCACAAGCCTTACAGGCCCGAATTGCTATTCCTTACAACTCTGGCCGGAAATGTGCCCCGGACGGGGCCTTTCCCGGTTGCCAAATGCCCCTGCAATCGGCATGGGGCAAATTGCGCATTTCGGGCCGTAAAGGGCGGCCGCGATTCGCGCTCCAAACAGAGTTAGGCTAGGATATCGCCGTGGGAATCGGCGGTGTCCCTCGTTGCAGGAAAGATAATCGATGGGTTTTCCAGAGCCCCAGGGCCTCTACGATCCGAAGAACGAGCACGACGCGTGCGGTGTTGGTTTTGTTGCGCATATCAAAGGCGCCAAAAGCCACGAGATCATTACCCAGGCCCTGGAGATTCTGAAAAATATTGACCATCGCGGCGCGGTGGGCGCCGACCCGTTGCTGGGTGACGGCGCGGGCATCCTGATCCAGCTGCCCGACGCGCTGCTGCGCGACTGGGCCAATGGCGCGGGCCTCACCCTGCCCCAGCCCGGCGACTATGCCGTGGCCATGTGCTTCCTGCCTCAGGATGAGGCGAGCCAGAAGTTCATCGTTGAAACTTTCGAGAAGTTCATCGCCAAGGAAGGTCAGCATCTGATCGGCTGGCGCGATGTGCCCGTCACGATGGACGGTCTGGGCAAGGCCGTGCTCGATTCCATGCCGGTGATCCGCCAGTGCATCGTGGGCCGCGGTGAGAACTGCGCCGATCAGGACGCTTTCGAGCGCAAGATCCTGGCGATCCGCAAGCAGACCCAGAACCCGCTGGCGGCGCTGGCCGAAAAGCACGGGCTGCCCGGCCTGACCGAGCTGTACATGCCCAGCTTCTCGACCCGCACCATCGTGTACAAGGGTCTGCTGCTGGCGACGCAGGTCGGGTCGTTCTACAACGATCTGGTCAACCCGCTCTGCGTTTCGGCGCTGGGTCTGGTTCACCAGCGTTTCAGCACCAACACCTTCCCCAGCTGGAAGCTGGCGCATCCCTTCCGCTTCATCGCGCATAATGGTGAAATCAACACCGTGCGCGGCAATGTGAACTGGATGAACGCCCGCCGCCGCATCATGGAATCCGAGCTGCTGGGCCCGGATCTCGACAAGATGTGGCCGATCATCCCGCACAACCAGTCGGACACGGCTTGCCTCGACAATGCGCTCGAACTGCTGCTGGCCGGTGGCTACAGCCTTGTGCACGCCATGATGATGCTGATCCCGGAAGCCTGGGCCGGCAATCCGCTGATGGATGCGCAGCGCCGCGCCTTCTACGAATATCACGCCGCGCTGATGGAGCCGTGGGACGGCCCCGCTGCCGTCGCCTTCACCGATGGCCGCCAGATCGGCGCCACGCTGGACCGCAACGGTCTGCGCCCTGCCCGCTTCATCGTCACCAAGGACGATGTGGTGGTGATGGCCTCGGAAAGCGGCGTGCTGCCGATCCCCGAAGAGAGCATCCTGCGCAAGTGGCGCCTCCAGCCCGGCCGCATGCTGCTGATCGACTTCGAGGAAGGCCGCATCATCGAGGATGAGGAGATCAAGGCCCGCCTCACCAGCGAGGAGCCCTATCAGGAGTGGCTCGATCAGGCGCAGTACAAGCTGAAGGATCTGGAAGTCGTCGAGCCCGAGCTGGCCGCGCTTCCCACCGAAAGCACCAGCCTGCTCGACCGCCAGCAGGCCTTCGGCTACACGCAGGAAGACGTTTCGCGCTTCCTTGAGCCGATGGCTGTGCTGGGTGACGACCCCATCGGCTCGATGGGCACCGACACGCCGATTGCGGTGCTGTCGCGCAAGTCGCGCCTGCTGTTCGATTATTTCAAGCAGAACTTCGCTCAGGTCACCAACCCGCCGATCGATCCGATCCGCGAGGAGCTGGTGATGAGCCTTGTCTCGATGATCGGCCCGCGCCCCAATCTGCTGGGCCGCGAGGCGGGCACGCACAAGCGTCTGGAAATCGATCAGCCGATCCTGACCAATGACGATGTGGCCAAGATCCGCAGCGTGGAAGCAGCCCTCGATGGCGCCTTCCGCACCGCCACCATCGACACCACCTGGGACGCCAAGGCCGGTGCTGCCGGTCTGGAACAGGCGATCAAGGAAATGTGCTGGGCCGCCACCGAGGCGGTGCTGGCCGACAAGAACATCCTGATCCTGTCTGACCGCGCCCAGAACACCGACCGTATCGCCATGCCCTCGCTGCTGGCGACGGCGGCGATCCATCACCACCTCGTCCGTCAGGGCCTGCGCATGCAGGTCGGTCTGGTGGTCGAGACGGGTGAGGCCCGCGAAGTGCATCACTTCTGCGCGCTGGCCGGTTTCGGCGCCGAGGCGATCAACCCCTATGTGGCCTTCGAAACCCTCGAAGACATCCGCATCCGCAAGGAGCTGCCGCTGACCACCTATGAGGTTCAGAAGAACTTCATCAAGGCGATCGGCAAGGGCATCCTGAAGGTGATGTCCAAGATGGGCATCAGCACCTATCAGTCCTATTGCGGCGCGCAGATCTTCGACGCCATCGGCCTGTCGTCGGCTTTCATCGCCAAGTACTTCACCGGCACCGCCACCACCATCGAGGGTGTGGGCCTGCTCGAAGTGGCCGAGGAAACCGTGCGTCGCCACGCCGTGGCCTATGGCGACAACCCCATCTACAAGCATATGCTCGATGTGGGCGGCATGTATCAGTATCGCCTGCGCGGCGAGGATCATGCCTGGACGCCGGAAAATGTCGCCAGCCTGCAGCATGCGGTGCGCGGCAACACGCCTGAAAAGTATCGCGAATTTGCGGATTCGATCAACGATCAGGCACAGCGCAACCTCACCATCCGTGGGCTGATCGATCTGAAGCCCGGCGACAAGGCGATCCCTCTCGATGAGGTCGAGCCCGCCAGCGAGATCGTGAAGCGCTTCGCCACCGGTGCGATGAGCTATGGCTCGATCAGCTGGGAATCGCACACCACGCTGGCCATCGCCATGAACCGTATCGGTGCCAAGTCGAACACCGGCGAAGGCGGCGAGGACCCCGCGCGCTTCAAGCCGCTGCCCAATGGCGACACGATGCGTTCGGCGATCAAGCAGGTGGCCAGCGGCCGCTTTGGTGTGACGACCGACTATCTGGTCAATGCCGATGACATCCAGATCAAGATGGCTCAGGGCGCCAAGCCCGGTGAGGGCGGCCAGCTGCCCGGCCAGAAGATCGACAAGACCATCGGCAAGACCCGCCACTCGACGCCGGGCGTGACGCTGATCTCGCCCCCGCCGCACCACGACATCTATTCGATCGAGGACATCGCTCAGCTGATCCACGATCTCAAGAACGTCAACCAGCGCGCCCGTGTTTCGGTCAAGCTGGTGTCGGAAGTGGGTGTGGGCACGGTGGCCGCAGGCGTTTCCAAGGCGCGCGCCGACCATGTGACGATCTCGGGCTACGAGGGCGGCACGGGTGCCTCGCCGCTCACCTCGCTGACGCATGCGGGCAGCCCGTGGGAGATCGGTCTCGCTGAAACCCAGCAGACGCTGCTGCTCAACAATCTGCGTTCGCGCATCTGCGTGCAGGTCGATGGCGGCCTGCGCACCGGTCGCGACGTGGCCGTTGGCGCGCTGCTGGGTGCCGACGAGTTCGGCTTCGCGACCGCGCCGCTGATCGCCGCTGGCTGCATCATGATGCGCAAGTGCCACCTCAACACCTGCCCGGTGGGCGTCGCGACGCAGGACCCTGTGCTGCGCGCCCGCTTCACCGGCCAGCCCGAGCATGTGATCAACTACTTCTTCTTCGTCGCCGAAGAGCTGCGCGCGATCATGGCCGAGATGGGCTTCCGCACCGTCGCCGAGATGGTGGGCCGCGTTGACCGCCTCGACATGAAGAAGGCGATCAACCACTGGAAGGCGCAGGGCATCGATCTGGGCAAGCTGCTCCATCAGGTGCCGCTGGGTGACAGCCCCTCGCTGGGCTGGACCGGCACGCAGGACCACGGTCTTGAGGCTGCTCTGGACAATGAGCTGATCTCGGCCAGCGCCGATGCGCTGATCGAGGGCAAGCCGGTGCGGCTGGAGCGCAATGTCATCAACGTCAACCGCACGGTCGGCGCGATGCTCTCGGGCGAGGTGGCCAAGCGTTACGGCCATGCCGGCCTGCCCGACAACACCATCCACGTCAGCCTGAACGGCGTGGCCGGGCAGAGCTTTGCCGCCTTCCTGGCGCATGGCATCACGCTCGATCTGGTGGGCGATGCCAATGACTATGTCGGCAAGGGCCTTTCGGGTGGCCGCGTGATCGTGCGCCAGCCGGCGCATGTGAAGCGCGATCCCACCCAGAACATCATCGTGGGCAACACGGTGATGTATGGCGCGATCAGCGGCGAGGCCTTCTTCAACGGCGTGGCGGGCGAACGCTTTGCCGTGCGCAACTCGGGCGCTATCGCGGTGGTCGAGGGTACGGGTGACCATGGCTGCGAGTACATGACCGGCGGTGTGGTTGTGGTGCTGGGCAAGACTGGGCGCAACTTCGCGGCGGGCATGTCGGGCGGCATCGCCTATGTCTATGACGAGGAAGGCAATTTCGCCGATCTCGCCAACAAGGCACAGGTCGATCTGCTCCCGGTCAAGCTGGGTCGCGACGAAGATGAGGGCGCGGGTCGCCCCGGCCAGCGCACCGTCAGCGTCAACGATCTGGGTATGGGCGACATGCTCTATCACGACGCGGATCGCCTGCGCATCCTGCTGGAACGTCATCACCTGCACACGGGCAGCCAGCGCGCCCGCGACCTGCTCGACGACTTCGACAATGCTGTCAGCAAGTTCGTCAAGGTCATGCCGCGCGATTACGCCGGTGCATTGAAGCAGATGGAAGCCGAGCGCCTCGCCGCCGCCTCCGTCGCTGCCGAATAAGGGTTAGAATACAATGGGCAAGGAAACCGGCTTTCTCGAGCTTGACCGTCAGGATCGCACCTATGCGGACCCGAAGGAGCGTATCAGCCACTATAAGGAATTCGTCGTTCCGCACGCAGAGGGCGCGCTGAAGGCGCAGGCCTCGCGCTGCATGAACTGCGGCATTCCTTACTGCCACAACGGCTGTCCGGTGAACAACATCATCCCGGACTGGAACCACCTGACCTATGAGGGCAACTGGCAGGGTGCTCTCGAAACGCTGCACTCGACCAACAACTTCCCCGAGTTCACCGGCCGCATCTGTCCCGCCCCGTGTGAAGCTGCTTGCACGCTGAACATCGTGGACCAGCCCGTGACCATCAAGTCGATCGAATGCGCGATCGTCGACAAGGGCTGGGATGAGGGCTGGATCACGCCGCAGGTGCCCGCCAAGAAGACCGGCAAGTCGGTCGCGGTGGTCGGCAGCGGCCCGGCGGGTCTGGCTGCGGCTCAGCAGCTGGCGCGTGCAGGTCACTCGGTGACGGTGTTCGAGAAGAACGATCGCGTCGGCGGGCTGCTGCGTTACGGCATTCCTGACTTCAAGATGGAAAAGCACCTCATCAACCGCCGCATGGTGCAGATGGAGGCCGAAGGCATCTCCTTCCGCACCAGCGTGGAAGTGGGCGTGACCATCTCGGTGGCTTCGCTGAAGGAAAACTTCGACGCCATCGTGCTGGCGGGCGGTGCGGAAGATCCGCGTCCCCTCACCATCCCCGGTTTCGAGCTGCAGGGCGTGCGTTTCGCCATGGAGTTCCTGACCCAGCAGAACAAGCGCAACGCGGGTGACGATGAAATCCGCGCCGCGCCGCGCGGCTCGCTGGTGGCCACCGGCAAGCATGTGGTGGTAATCGGCGGCGGTGACACCGGCAGCGACTGCGTGGGCACCTCGAACCGTCAGGGTGCGCTTTCGGTCACCCAGCTGGAAATCATGCCCAAGCCGCCCGAGAAGGAAGACAAGGCGCTCAGCTGGCCGAACTGGCCGCTGAAGCTGCGCACCTCCTCCAGCCATGAGGAAGGCGTGGAGCGTGACTTCGCCGTGCTGACCAAGCGCTGCGTGGGCGAGAACGGCAAGCTGACCGGTCTGGAATGCGTCCGCGTCGAGTGGGTCAACGGCCAGATGCAGGAGATCGCGGGCAGCGAGTTCACGCTGAAGGCCGATCTGATCTTCCTCGCCATGGGCTTTGTCGGTCCGCGCAAGGCCGGTCTGCTCGATCAGGCGGGTGTGAAGCTGGATGGGCGCGGCAATGTCGCAGCCAACACCTTCGACTATCGCACCAGCGACGAGAAGATCTTCGCTTGCGGCGATATGCGTCGTGGCCAGTCGCTGGTGGTCTGGGCCATCCGTGAGGGCCGTCAGGCCGCCCGCGCGGTGGATGAGGCGCTGATGGGCGTGACCGAACTGCCGCGCTGATCAGGCATAAGCCATAGAAAGGGGCCGATGGGCGGAAACGCCCGTCGGCCCCTTTTTTATGCGCCGGTGAAAGAACTTACTGCGCGCCGCCGAACTGCACTGCGGCCTTGGGAATGCCGATCGTCAGCGTCACATGATGCGAATCCAGCTTGCCCAGATTATGGGCGATGGCGGTGAAGCTCATCTTGCTGTCACCATTGCTGGAGCGCACATTCTCCCAGGTCTGGCCATCGCCTTGCGGGGTGATGAACTCCACCGGCGGATCGCCGCCGCAGGTGCTGCCCGAGCACCATTTCTGATCGACCTGACAATGCACATCCACCAGCTCGGGATTGATCTTGGCCCCGGGAGGCGCCTGAACCGTGATGGTCGCACTATGCCCGGGCGCCACATCCGCCGAGGAGGAGAAGAACAGCAGCCGTTCGGGCGCATGCGGGTTGCAGCTGAAATGGCCGGTGGTCTTGTCCTCGGTCACCATCGAGGAATCGGGCGATGAGGGCGCCTTGTCCGAACCGCAGCCCGCGATCAGCAGGGGAAGCCATGGCGTGAACAGCATGGCCAGCGCCCGGCGCCGGCGAGGGTTGCTCGGTTGAATGGCCCATCACTCCTCTGCTGGAGAGCCACCTGAACGGCGGCCTGTTCGGTAAAACCACCTGAAGTTGATACGGATTTTTTATATGCCCGCAAGGACCGGCAAGATGAAACGCCCTTGGCTCAAGTCCCGATGCAGAAGGCTCAAGGCGCGGGCAATGCCGGGCAGTTGATCGACCCGAATGATGGTGCCGTTTTCCTTGAAAACCATGACATCACGGAAGAAACGGGCTGGAACGGCCGCTCGGTCTGACCGCTCCAGCCGTGTTTTCACACCACCATCTGCCCCGCCATGACGGCCACTGCCCGGGCCATGATCGCCATGGCATCCTTGCCGGGATGCTTGCCATCGGCGGCGGCAGACTTGCCGTTGATGGGCAGCCATTTGCCCGTGGGCGCGGTGGCTCCGCCCTCCTCGATCGGCGCGGCGATATCGATGCAGCCATCGCTGACCCCGGCGCTGATCGCCCCGCCCCTCACCCAGAGGTTCACCGCCTGACGCACCGCATCGAAACCACCCGCCGACTGGCTGACCGTGGTCGAGGCCCCCGCCGCGCTGGTGGAGGTGCTGCCCGGCGTGATGGTGCAAAGGAACACCTTCTCGAAGCCCAGCCCGCGCAGGCGGCTGGCCATGCCGGTCAGATTGGCGATGATCGTCGCGGCGCTGTCGCCGGACACATAATCATTGTTGCCCAGTTCGATGATGGCGTTCCTGGCGCCCAACTGCCCCGCCACGGCAAAGCGCCGCTGCGCCCCGCCCGCCGCCATATAGAGATTGGCCCGGTCCCCCGGCGAGCCGAAGATCACATGCGGCAGGCCCGCTGCCCCCAGCCCGCGCGCAAAAGGCCCGCAACAGCCGCGCATATCGCCTTCGTCCAGACTGCCGCTGCCCATGGAGGTGATGGTCAGGCTGGCCCCCGTGCCGCTGCCGCTCAGCGCGACAAGGCTGGTGGCCCCGCTCGGCTGGGTCTGCCCGGTCTGGCTGGCGGTGCCCGAAAAGCCGCCCAGATAGACCGGATTGACCGCCGTGATGGCCCCGCCGCTCACCGCCTCGACAAGGCCCACAAAGCCCGATCCGGAGGCCATCGCCCCCGCCGTCAGTGCCGATGTGTCGAGCGTGAAGAGATCGCCGACCGCCCAGCCGCTGCCGCCATTGGCGATCGCATAGCCGCCGATCCCCGCCGAGCCGCTGGTGCCCGATCCCACGCTGTCGGCAAAGACGGCCACGCCGGGCACCGGCACCAGCGGCTTGCCGAGGATCGCGATGGGCTGAAAGGGCAGCGCAACCGAAGAGTTCGCGCCGAACAGGTTCTGGGTCATGGTGTAATCGGCCTGCGCGGCGCCGCGTGTCTGCAGGCCGCCCAGCGCCATGCCCTGCATCGTCAGCCCGGCAGGATAAAGACCGTTGCTGTTGTTGACCCAGGTGTAGACCGTCAGGAAACCGCCAACCGGCACCCGCACCGGGATCGTGTCGGAAAGGCGATAGGTCTGGATCGCCGAGGCGCCGCTCGGCAAGGTGAGCATCGGGATGGTGCCGTCACGCGTGCCGTTGAAGGTAACGGGCACGGCGATGGGGCGGCTGCCTGCGGTCCAGTTGGCATTGCCCGGCTTGGGTGGTGAATTGGTGTTGGGTGCAGCGCAGGTGAAGAGCGGGTTGTTGGCGTAGCTCCCGCCGCCGCCGGTGGTGGCGTAAAAGCTCACCTTGTCACCCACGGCGTAGGTGCGTGTGGCGTCCCAGGGCGCGGGCTCATCGGCGGAGACCGAGGCGGTGAAGGGAATGGGCGCGGTGAAATCGACCTCCGCCGCGCCCGCGTAGAAACCGGCGAACATCAGCTGGATTTCCGTGGCACCCTGCGGGCAATAGAACATCATGCGGGCCATGGCGGCGGAGCCCGCGCTGCCATAGGTGGCGAAATTGGCGCGCGTGCAGCCCACGATCTGGCGTTGCAGCTTGGCCAGCGCCTGTTTCGCGCCCAGCGCCAGACCGCGGGCAGTGATATCGGTGGACATGGGGCTTTCTCCGGGCAGGAAGGAACGCCCTTCGCGCAAGCGCGGCCCCGCACCGGGCGCAGGCCGTCTCCGGCGCGTCCGTCATGGCGGCAGCGGCTGTGCAGGGGCGCATGGCAAGGCGCGCCCGAAGGAGCGCCTCAGGCGAAAGGGGATGGGCCAAGGGCCCGGTCAGGAAGGGACGGAATCAGCAATCGAGCCATGGAATCGCGCGGGACTCCATGGCTCGATGTCTATCGCAAGCGCTGCGCTGTAGGACAGCGCCTTTTCGCCCGGCGCCGGGCGATCCCGCCCAGCTTGAAGATGCTCTAGCGCTGCGGCGTCAGCACCAGCTTGCCCGCCACATAATCGCCGCCGCTGTCGCTGCGCCCGAAAGGCTTGTCGAGGCGGCGGGTGGCGCCATTCTGGATCAGCTGCAAATTCTCGATATCATAGGATTTATCGCCGCAGACGCCGCGCGTCACCGGCACCCCGTTGGCCTGGGCGCTGTTGTTGATGAAGCGCACCGAAGCGGCATGGGCGGGCTGATAGCAGAAGATCACCCCCTCGCCGAAATTGCTGAACTGATTGTCGGCGAAGAGCAGATCATGCCCGTCGGTCACCTGGATCGGCGCGTGGGACAGGTCGCTCACCACATTATGGGTGAAGCGGATGCCGCTGCTGCCCTCATCGGCATAGAGGCCATGGCCGCCATAGACCCGGGCGTAACCATGCGAGATGCGGTTGCCGTCCACCACCGTGTTCGGCATGCTGCCCAGCGTGTAGATGCCCCCGAAATCGGAAAGCACACCCTGCCCGAAATTGTCGATGGTGTTGCCGGTGACGGTGTTGTCATGGCTCAGCGTGGGCGCGTCGCTCCACACCCAGCCCAGCGAGATGCCGGTGTAGTAGAGATCGGCGATATGGTTGCCGGTGATGGTGACGTGATGGGCCTGGCCGGTCCAGATGCCGATCGCGGCGCGCTGCACCCGGCCCAGCATGCGGATGTCATTGCCCGCGATGGTGATGTGATGGGTTTCGGCGGGGCCGGTGGTGCCGCCGGGCCAGTCCGATCCGGCTTGCGGCTTGCGCTGGTCCGAGCCGATGGCGATGCCGCCGCCGCCCAGATCGACCAGATGGCTGGCATGCACCGTCACATTGGCGCAATCGCGCCCGATGCGGATCCCCCCGGCGCCGGTATGCGCCACCGTCACATTCTCCAGCGTGATGTTGCGGCAATGCTCCATGGTCAGGGCGGCGGTGACGGGCACCTCGCCCTGCATAGCGCCCCAGCCATTGGCCGGTGTCGCCCAGGCGGCATAGAGCAGCGCCAGATCGCGGATCGCGAAATCATGCAGCGGCTGGCCATCGGCACCGCGCAGCACGAACCACTGCCCCAGCCTTGGCGCGACGGCGAAGAGCGATTGCGCATTCTCCCCCGTCATCGGGCGGTAGCGCAGGGTGTGGCGGGCCGGATCGCATTGCCATGTGCCCGGGCTGAGCGTGGCACGCGGCACATTCTCCAGATAATAGGCTAGGCCCGGCGTGAAATTCGCCTGCCCCGCATGGCCCGCGAAGGTGCCATGCATCCACATCACGCGGGAGGAGGGATCATAGCCCGTGACCCACATGCGCGACGCCGTCCAGGCATCGAGCACCACGATCTCGGTCTGGGCCGAGGGCGCGAAACCATCGGGCAGATCGCCCGACCGCGCGGTGAAATGGTCATTGACCGGCGGCCCGCCGGGGCTGCGCGCATCGACCGAACCGATGGAATAGAAACCGGTCTGCGGCAGGCGCGGCCTTTCGCGACGCTGGCCGTTGACGAAAAGCTGGCTGGGGCAGCTGTTCACATTGCTGACGCTGAGCGTGCCATCCGGCCCGGCCTGCCAGGGGCCCAGCACATCGCCGCCCAGAATGCGCACGCTGGCGCCCGGCTCCGGGCGGATCAGCGTGCCGGAATCGTTCTGATCGAAGACCACCGGGCGCGGCAGGATGTAATTCCCCCCTGCCAGCGCGATGGTCACGCCGCCCGCGCCGCGCCCCCGCAGGCCGCGGGCGACATCGCGCGCATGTTCGATGCTGCGCAAAGGCGCGGCGGCGCTGCCGTCGCCCGAGTCATTGCCCTGAGGCGCGACATGGACCACCGGCGCATTGCCTTGGGATAGCGCGGGGCTGCCGGCCGCCAGCAAGGCGGTGCCGCCCGCAAGAAGGCCGGAGAGCAGCAGACTGGTTTTGGAAAGGCGCATGACCGTCACCTCGCATGATGGTTTCAGGCAGGATGGTTTCAGGGCAGCAGATAGGGTTGCAGATCGGGCACAGCCTTGCCCATCAGCCGGGCGACGATGGCCGAAATCGCCTGAGCGCCCTTGTCATTGAGATGGGTGTAATCGGCATGATAGCCGCGGCGCGGATCATTCGCCGGCACCGCCGCCGACACCGGCGTGCTGGCGGGCACGCGGATGGCCAGCGTGGTGCCGCTGGCCGCCGCCTGCATTTCGGCGGGGGTGGGCTGCATCTGCTCGAAGCCCATCGCGCCGGTGGCGCCCATGCTCTGGAAAAGCTTGCCGCTCTCGGCGTTGAGGTCGACCACGGGGACCTGCTCGCGCTGCGCCACCGCGCGCACCTGATCGGCCCAGGGGATCAGCGTGTCATCCAGCTTGCCCTGCTGGAAATGGCGCGCGGCCATCGGCGTCACCAGCACGGGAATCCCGCCCTTGGCCCGCACCTCGGCGATCATGCGCGAGAGGTTGGCGGGGAATTCCGTGGCCAGAGTGGTGCCGATGGCGGGATTGGAATTCTTGTCATTATGGCCGAAATCGATGAAGACATAGGTGCGGGCAAAGCCCGGCTGGGCCAGCGCGGCCATGGCCTTGGCCCAGCTGCCGTCCTCCCGATAGGTCTTGGTGCTGCGTCCGCCCTGCCCCAGATCGATGCAGGTGGCGGCGGGCTGCACATGGCCCGTGCAAAAGGCACCGCCCCAGCCGGTGTGCAGCGCGGTGGTGGAATCGCCGGTCAGCACGATATGCACCGGATCGAGCCGGGTCGAGGCGCTGAGCGTCACCGGCGTGCAGGCACACAGCGCCAGCAATGCGACAGACAGGCGGCTTTTGCGCGAGGCAGGGATCGAAGCGAGCATACATGGACACTCTCTGCTGGGCACCGCAAAGGGCGCCGATGAAGGCTTGGTCGTATCCCCGGCTATCCTATCCCCCGGCGCGGGGAGCTGGGCGCCGGAACGGGGATGCAAGCGATCAGGTCGGGGGGGAGATCATCAGGATTTATCCCGCGAGGCAAGGGGGCCTTGCGACAGGGCCACCCATTTATCAGGTGAATCCATAAGGCTGCCGATCACCGTGCCGGGATTGCCGATCACGATCGAACCTTCGGGCACATGCCCGCGCACCACCGCCCCGGCACCGATCACCACATTGTCCTCGATCACGCAGCCCGGCAGGATCACGCTGTTGAGGCCGATGAAGACATTGTTGCCCACGCTGATCGGCCTGCGGATCGCAATGTCGGTGGGCGGGGCCATGCCATTGGCGCGCAGCGCCGTGGTGACGACATAGTCATGCGTCAGGAAGGTGACATTTTTGGAGACCACCACCCGGTCGCCCAGCGTGATCAGCCCGTAATCGTCGAACCAGCTCTTGCTGGCGATGTAGCGCGGCTGGCCTTTCAGCGTCATGCCGAAATGGGTCAGCAGCCGCGTGTAGACCTGCATGTAGCGGCGCGGCGACACGGTTTCGAGCGGAATGCACAGCGCCTTGAAGCCGTAAAGCAGCAGGCGGGAGAAGCCGCGACGCAGCAGGCGCATATCAGGCCTTTCCTGAGGTGAAGATGCGGCGATAGGCCTCCGCCACCGCCTCGGGCGTCATGGCCCGCAGCCGTTCATGGGCATGGGCCAGCGGGGCGGTGTCTTCCATCTGCGCCATGGCGGCCTCGATTCCCTCGGCCACGGCCTGCGGATTGTCCCGGTCGGCCACCAGATAGGGATAATCGCCGCCCAGCAGCTCGCGATGCTCGGGAATGTCAGAGGCGACCACCAGCCGGTGTGCGCCCACGCTTTCCAGCATCACATTGGGCAGGCCTTCATGATGGCTCATGCTGACCACCAGGCCCGAGGCATGGATCTGGTCGATCACATCCTTGCGGAAACCGAGGAAGGCGATGCGATCCTGAAGGCCCTTCTCGCGCACCAGCGCCTGCAGGCTTTCGGCCTCGCTGCCGCCGCCGATCACCGCGAACTCCAGGTCCGGGTGGCGCCCGGCCAGCAGGATGAAGGCCTCCACCACGGTGCGGGCGTTCTTCTGCGGCTCCAGCCGGCCGATGGTGACGATGCGCCGGGGGCGCCCGGGCGCCACCGCGCCGATCCGCGCGTCAACGATGTTGGAGACGACATGCAGCGCCCCGCCCGCCCCGGCCTGCCGCCAGTAATCGGCGCCCTTGGCCGAGTTGGCGATCACATCCTCGGCATGGCGGCCCAGCATGCGGCGCAGGATGTAGCGCGGATCGGCGGGGTAGGAGGAATCGCGCTCGGCCATGATCCAGCGCAGGCGCGGGCTCAGGCGGCGGGTGAAAAAGCCGATGACATCGGCGCCATGCAGCCAGGTCATCATGATCTGCGCGTCGATCTGCTTCACGATGCGGCGCAGCGCCAGAATGTTGCGCGGATCATAGTTGGAGCGCACCGGCATATGGATCACCCGCAAGCCGTCGCGCTGCAGCAGATCCTCATGCACGCCGCCATGGAAATGGACCAGTGTGATGTCCAGCCCCACATCGTGGCGCAGCTGGTTGAGCAGGAAGATGCACTGCTTCTGCGCGCCCCCGTCGCTGAAGGCGGGGATGACGAAGCACAGCCGCAGGGGCCCGGCTGCGGAGGAGGGACGGCTCATGCCGGATGCCCGTATTTGCGCAGATAATAGTCGCGCTTGGCGGCCTCATCGAGCGATTTGGTGTCCTCGGCGCTTTGCAGCGCCCCCTCGCGATAGGCGTCGAGCGATTTGATCACCCGCGCGGGAATGCCCACCGCCACGCTGTTGGAAGGAATATCGCGCGACACGATCGAGCCCGCGCCGATCACCACATTGTCGCCGATGGTCACCCCCGGCAGGATGATCGCGCCATAGCCGATGAAGACATTGCTGCCGATGGTGATCGGCTTGATGATATCGACCTGCGGATAGCCGGGGCGCAGCACCCAGACCCCGCCGTCATGCGTTTCGAAGCGCACCTTGGTGGCGCTGACCCGGTCACCCATGGTGATGAGATAGGGCTCGGTCGAGAAATCGACATTGATCAGCCGGCACCCCTGCCCCATGCGCACGCCCAGCTTGCGGGCATAGGCTTCCGGCGCGAGACGTTTCTGGATGGCGGCCTGAATCTGGCTGAAAAGGCTCATGACGCGGGTCCTTGCGGGGTGGCGCGGGGAATGGGGGTGGCCGGCAGCGGGCGGCGCGGTATGCGCGGCGGGACCGGCAGCGGCGCGGCCATCGGCATCGGGGTCATGCGATCGACCTCCGCCTCCATCTGCGACAGCTTGCGGTTGCGGATAAACTGGCCGATCAGCATGCCGAAGGCCACGGTGAAGGGCCGGATCTGGTAGAAATCCATGATCGAGAGCGATGAGATCACCATCGTCACGATGAAGAAGCGCAGATTGTCGCCCTGCAGCCCCTGCAGGCGGATCAGCACGCTGGCCCGGCTCTCCCGGATGTAGATCACCAGCAGGCTGATCGCCACCAGCACCGGATAGGTCACGCCGAATTCGGTGCCCCATTCGATCCAGCTGTTCTGGCTGACCGCGACCAGATCGCCCCGGCTCACCAGCTCGCCGATCACATCGAGGCCATAGCCGGTGAAGGGCCGCTCCGAGATCAGGGTCATGAATTGCGAAATGGCCCGCACGCGCAGCTGGCTGCTCTCATCGGCATGGCTGCCATCGGCGAAGACCGCCGCCAGCAGGCCGGTGAAGCGGTCCATCATCGCATTGGAGCCGCTGCTGAGCGAATGGGATTTGACCACCAGCGCCGCCGCCCCCGCCGCCAGCAACAGCGGCAGCAGCACCATGGCGATGCGGATATAGGCCGGGCGGTTGGCCAGCGCCCTCAGCGCCACCCAGCCCAGCACCAGCGCCATCATGATCAGCGAGGTGCGCGACTGGGTGAGGAAGATCAGATAAGCCGCGATGAGGTTGAAGATCAGGAAGGGCAGCGTCACCCTGCGCGCCTGCACCGCCACCACGAAGACCGCCAGAAACACCGCATAGGCCGCCGTGTTGAAGATGCCGAAAAAGCCCATAAAGCGGTCGAGCGTCAGCGACTTGCTGATGACGCTGGCGGAGAAATCCAGCACAAGCATGGTGAACTGGTAGTTGGTGGCATTGCTGACGAATTCGCCCGCGATCACCAGCGCGGCCAGATAGTAGAACCAAGTGATCCTTCGGCTGTCCAGCACATAGCCGAAAATCACCGCATTCAGGAAAATCGCCGAGAAGGAGAGGTTGAAGGCGATCCAATAGCCCAGCTGTGGCATCTTGATCTGCCGCGCGGCCAGCAGGATGGCCAGATAGAGCAGCGGCGCGATATAGCCGACCAGCAGCGTGCCCCAGGCCGAAAAATCGCCCAGCACCGTCACCGCGATCCGCGGATTGAGCGCCACATAAAGGATCGAGAGCAGGCCAAAGGCCGCCGAGACGACCATCAGGCTGGGCGCATGCCCCAGAACGCCAAGCGCACCGTAAAGCGCGCAGAAATTGGCCATCAGCACGATGAAGCCGATGATGTTGCCCCGCCCGACCGGACGCGCCACCACGGGGCGCCCGTCGGCTGTCAGCTCGGCTTGGGCGGCGCGCGCCTCGGCGGCTTGCGCGACAGCGGCGGCCCGCCTCAGGGCATGGGTGCCTGCTTCGCTGCCCATTGTCGGATTGCCGTCTGCCATGATTGCGATCCCTGTCTGTGTCAGATCCGGCGGCGTGCCATTGCCAGCACCTGCGCTCTGGTCTGAGGGGAAAGGATGACCAGCAGCGACACCGTGACGCTCAGCGCCAGTGCCGCCACGGCGGAGAGCAGCAGCCCGCCCCAACCCGCCGGTTGCCACCAGCGCGACAGTGCATAGCTCGCCGCCACGATGGCCAGCATGCCCGCCATGCCGCGCAGGTCAACCCGTGCCTCGGGGATCAGCTGGCGCACCTGTCGCGGAAACAGCACGTTCAGCGGCAAACGGCCCACCACCAGCCCGATGAAGATCGCGGCGATCGCATGCGTCAGCAAATAGAACAGCGCCGCCAGCCCGACCGAGAGCGCCGCCGCCACGCTGCCCGTGATCACCTTGCCCGCGATCTTGAGCCCCACATCCTGGATCTGCGCATCGAAGCGCACCAGCGCCAGCTGCACCATCACCAGCACCATGGCGATGTTGGTTTCCGGCCCCAGGAAAAAGCGGCTGCCCGCCCAGACCGAGACAAAAGCGGCATTGCACAGGATCAGCCCGGCTGCCGCCACCGAGGCGATGGCCAGCAGCGCCTGCCGCGTGGCGGCATAGAGTTGCGCCGCCTCGGCCTGCTGCCCAGCCCCCACCATGGCGCCCAGACGCGGGGTGACGGCGCTGCCGGTCATCAGGCAGATCGAGATGGCGAATTGCGTGACATAGCTGGTGAAGGTGTAGCGCGTCACCGCATCGGGCCCGACCAGATAGCCGATCAGCAGCACCTCGCTCGACAGCATGAACATCTGCACCAGCGACCACACCATGGTCCAGTTGCTGAAACCGAAGACGCGCTTCACATCCGCCCTGGAAGGCCGCCGCACGCCCCACCACGAGACATAGCGCCGCGCCACCGCCAGAGCGACGATGCCGGTCAGCAGCGAGCCGCCCAGCGTCGCCGCGCCCAGCCCGACGATGCCCATGCCCGCCGCGCCCGCCAGCACCATGGCGGCATTGCTCAGCACGAGGAAGGTGGTGGTCACGACATAGGAGCGGAAGCCCTGATTGGTGCCCGCCAGCACGGAATCGGGAATGCCCAACAGCGCGGTCAGCACCACATTCATCGCCAGCAGCCCCGCTGCCATCCGCGCCGTGCCATAAAGCTGCGGCGGCACATCCTTGATCAGATGCGGCAGGGCAAAGATGGCAATGGCCACGCCCGTCAGCAGGAAGGGCAGCCAGATCATCCAGATGGCGATGGCCGCGCCCACCTCGCGCTGCTTCGCCTCGGTATCGTCCTGAAGCGCGCGATGGGCCAGAATCCATTTCAGTGCCTGTGTCGCGCGGCCATCGGCCACCGAGGTCAGATCGAGAATGCGCAGGCAGGAGCGCCAGATGCCGAATTGCTGCGAGCCGATAAAGCGCACCAGCAGCGGGTTGGCGACCAGCCCCACCAGCGCCAGCACGATGAAATTGGCATAAAGCGTGATGGCGTTGAGTTTGGTGTTGCTCAGGCGGGGCATGGGGCACTCTGCGCGAGAGGGGGGGCGGTGAGCAGCGAGGGGATCACGGCACGGGCCGCCTCATGCCGCACGCCATAGCGGGCCAGCCGGGCGGCGCGTGTGTCGCCTTCCGGCAGGGTGTTGATCCAGACGGTGACGGCGGCCACGAAATCCTGATCCTGAGGCACGATCAGATCGTCACTCAGGCGCTGATTGGCGATGCAGCCGCGGTCATAGCTGGCAAAGCGGCATCCGGCGGCCTGCGCCTCGAACAGCACGGTGGGCTGGGCTTCGTTCACATAGCGGGTGGGGAAGATGAAGATGTCGATGTCGCGGTAGAAACGGTCTTTCTCCGCGCCATAGAGCGCGCCGCGATAGTCCAGCCTGCCTTGCAGATCGGCTACAGCCTGCTCCACCGCCGCCTTGTCCTCGGCCAGAGCGATCGGCCCGGCCAGCACACCGCGCAGATCAGGGGTGGCCCGAAGCAGATCGAGGAAAAGATAGAGCCCCTTCTCCCGCGTCAGATTGCTGAGATGGCCCAGCACGGGCTGCTCGCGCTCGGCTTCGGCCTTGGCCATGGGGGGCACGAAAGCGGCATTGCTCAGCACGGTGGCGGCATGGCTGGGGCCATAGACCTGCTCGAAGCGCTGTTGCATCAGGCGGCAGAGGAAGACGTGATGCAGGCGCGGCTGCGCGCCCACGACCCGCTTCATCAGCCCCTTGGCCTGATCGATATAGGCAAAGCTGTGGTGGTGAAGCAGCGTGGTCAGCCCCGCCAGCCGCGCGCAGATCACCAGTTGCAGCGTGTAGACCAGCC
The DNA here is from genome assembly GCF_017163935.1 of Novosphingobium terrae. Taxonomy (NCBI): domain Bacteria; kingdom Pseudomonadati; phylum Pseudomonadota; class Alphaproteobacteria; order Sphingomonadales; family Sphingomonadaceae; genus Novosphingobium; species Novosphingobium terrae. The sequence goes on from NZ_JABVZR010000001.1 coordinate 3,731,002, forward strand.
CCAGCCCGCCCTCACAGGCGATGTAGCACAGCGGGCGCGGTTCGGCGGTACGGGCGCGCAGCAGCTTGCCGCAAGCGGCCCATGTCGCCTTCAGCCGCCCGAGATGCTTGGCCACGCCGCCGCTGCCGCGCGGGGCGGCGATATCGATGGTCTGAACCGGGCCCAGCTCGCCCATCGCCTCGGTGACGCAATGGGTGATATGCGAGAAACCGCTGAAAGGCGGCGGAAACTGGCCGATGGCGATGATGGGCGTCTGGCTCATGGAACGGGCCTTTCGCGCAGCACCTGCGCCGGGGCGCCCGCCACGATCATCCCGGGCGGCACATCGCGGGTGACGGTGCTGGTGGCCGCCACGATCGCGCCGCGCCCCACGGTGACGCCGGGCGCCACAAAGCAGCCGGTCGCCACCCACGCCTCCGCCTCGATCACCACGGGGCGGGCGACCAGCGGGAAGGTGATGTCCTCGTAATCATGCGTGCCCGCGCAGATGTAGCTGCGCTGGGACACCACGGCATGCGCCCCCACCGTGATCGGCCCGAGGCTGTAGAGTTCGGCATCGTCGCCGATCCAGCAGTGGTCGCCCAGAGTCACCTTCCAAGGATAGGTCACCCGCGCGCTGGGGCGGATGATCACCCCCTGCCCCACCTTCGCCCCGAAGGCCGAGAGCAGGAAGCGCCGCCAGCCATACAGCGGCTGGGGCGAGAGGCGGAACAGCGTGGCCTGCACGATCTGCCACGCCAGCACCACCAGCCCGGAGCGCTCACGAAAGCCATCCTGCACGCGAAAGCGCGAGAGATCCTGATAGATCGGCTGCATGGGTCTTCCCCGCGCGGGGCCGTCAGGCCGGGACGCAATGATAGGCGAGATACCATGTGGCGAAGCGCTGCAGCCCATCCTCCAGCATCACCTGCGGGTGATAGCCGGTCAGCGCCTGCAGCTTGGAGATATCGGCATAGGTGGTGGTGACATCGCCGGGCTGCATCGGGCGCATGATCTTCTGCGCCTCATGCCCCAGCGCCTGTTCCAGCGCCTCGATCATCGCCATCAGGCCAACCGGGCGGCTGTCACCGATGTTGAGCACGCGATGGCTGCCGTCCTCGGGCGGATGATCCAGCGCGCCCAGAATGCCATCGACGATATCGTCGATGTAGGTGAAGTCGCGGGCCATCTTGCCCTCGCCATAGACCTCGATCGGCTGGCCGCTCAGGATCTTCTGGGTGAAGCTGAAATAGGCCATGTCGGGCCGGCCCCAGGGGCCATAGACGGTGAAGAAGCGCAGCCCCGTCTGCGGGAAGCCATAGAGCTTGGCGTAGCTTTCGCTCATCAGCTCGCAGGCGGCCTTGGTGGCGGCATAGAGCGAGACCGGCTTGTTGACCGGCTCATCCTCGGAAAAACCCACACCGCCCATCGGCCGGTCGCCATAGACCGAGCTGGACGAAGCATAGACCAGATGGAGGAAATCCGGCGCATGGCGGCTGGCTTCCAGCAGCGCCAGATGGCCCGCCAGATTGCTCTTCTCATAAGCGAAGGGGTTGGCGATGCTGTAACGCACGCCCGCCTGCGCCGCGAGATGGATGATGCGCCGCACGCCGCGTTCGCGCACCAGCGCGCCGACCGCCTCGGCATCGGAAACATCCATGCGGTGGAACTCGAAGTGGTTCTTGCCTTCGAAGGTCTTGAGCCGGGCATGCTTGAGCGCCGGATCGTAATAATCATTGATGTTGTCGATACCGATCACCACCTCGCCGCGCTCCAGCAGGCGGTGGCAAGTGGCATGGCCGATAAAACCGGCGGCGCCGGTCACGAGAATGGGACCCAGATCAGACATCACGATTTCTCCAGAATGGGTTGCCCGGCAGGCTTGGCCACGCCCTCGATCACGCTGTCACGCAGCGCCAGTTCGAAATCATGCAGGATGCGCGGCTTGCTCCAGCGCTCCTCGGCGCGGGCGCGGGCGGCCTGACCATACTCGCGGCGCAGCGCCTCATCACCCAGCAGCGTTTCCACCGCGGCGGCAAAGGCGGGCGCGTTTTCGGGCGGGACCACCAGGCCACAGCCCTGCACCTCTTTGGCCAGCCCCGTATGCGCCTCTGCGGTTGCCACCACCGGGCGCCCGGAGGCCAGCATGTTGGTCAGCTTGGAGGGCAGCACCAGATCCGCCGCGCCGCCGATCTGCGGCAGTAGATGCACCGTGGCCAGCCCCAGCATCTGCGACATCATCTCCATCGGCTGCAGATCGGGGAAGCGCACATTGGTCAGATCGCGCGCGGCCTCCACCAGTGTCTCGCGCATCGCGCCATTGCCGCAGATGATGAAGGTGATGTCATCGCGGTGACGCAGCAGCCGCGCCACCTCGACAATGATCTCGATGCCCTGCTTGTTGCCGATGTTGCCCGAATAGAGCGCCACATAGGGCGTCTTGATGTCCCAGATCTCGCGATAGGAGGAGGGGGTGTCGAGCGGGCGGACATGATCGATGTTGGCCCAGTTGCGAAACTCCACCACGCGGGCCGAAGGCACATTGGCGCGGCGCAGTTTGGCGCACATCTGGGGCGAGATGGTGCTGATGCGCGTGGCCTTCAGGCTCCAGCGCTCGAACGCGCGGGCGGCGCTGGCCAGCAGGCCGCCATCCTTGAGCAGGCCGGTGGCAAAGGCGGCCTCCACCTCGAAATCCTGAATATGCAGCCACAATTTGGCGCGCGTCAGGAAAGAGGCCGCCCGCGCCACCACCGTCGAAATCAGCGAGGGGGCGATGCAGATCACCATATCGGGCCTGGCCCGCCAGGCCTCACGAGCCATCACCGGGCCCGCGCTGGCGGCAAAGGAGATATGATGCAGCAGGCGGCGCAGACCATTGGGCTTTTCCGGCACATAGATCGGCACGCGGTTGACCCGCACGCCGTTTTCCGCCGAGGTCAGCACGCCGCGCGCGCGATGGTCCTCATGCAGGCGCCAATGCGGATAATAGGCCTTGCCGCAGACCACCGAGACCTGATGCCCCGCCTGCGCCAGAAATTCCGCCATGCCAGTGGTATAGGGCCCGATCCCCACCGGTTCGGGAGCATAGTTCAGGCCAAGGATCAGAATCTTCATGGCTTAAACCACCCTTGCCGCGGCCGGTCTTTTGCAACGCATATATGCTTGCTTTCCGATGCGCAGAACCCGGCCATCAATGACGTAAATCCGCATAATTTTCGAGGAACCACCGGTAGGTCTCGGCCAGACCGGTCGGCAGGTCGATGCTGGCGCGCCAGCCCATATCGCCCAGCCGCGAAACATCCATCAGCTTGCGCATCGTGCCGTCCGGCTTGGAGGCATCCTGCGTGATGCGGCCCTGATAGCCCGTCACATCCGCCACCATCTGTGCCAGTTCGGCGATCGAGACATCGCTGCCTGTACCGACATTGATATGGCTGAGCATCGGCTGCGTGTTGGCCTGATAGTCGGCCAGCGGCAGATCGAGTACAAACAGCGAAGCCTCGGCCATATCGTCGACATGCAGGAATTCGCGACGTGGCTTGCCGCTGCCCCAGATCACCACCTCATCCAGCCCATCGCGCACCGCCTCATGAAAGCGGCGGATCAGGGCGGGCAGCACATGGCTGTTTTCCGGATGGAAATTGTCGCCCGGGCCATAGAGGTTGGTGGGCATCACACTGCGGTAATCGACGCCATACTGCCGGTTGTAGCTCTCGCACAGCTTGATGCCCGCGATCTTGGCCACGGCATAAGGCTCGTTGGTGGGCTCCAGAATGCCGGTCAGCAGCGCATCCTCGCGCATGGGCTGAGGCACCTCACGCGGATAGATACAGGAAGAGCCAAGCTGCAGCAGCTTGCCCACACCGGCGGCATAGGCCTGATGGATGACATTGCATTCCATCATCAGATTTTCATAGATGAACTGCGCCGGATAGGTGTTGTTGGCGTGAATGCCCCCCACCTTGGCCGCCGCCAGCACCACCGCATCGGGCTTCTCGCTCTGGAAGAAGGCGCGCACGGCGGTCTGGTCGGTCAGGTCCAGCTCGGCATGGGTGCGGGTGAGAACCTCCACCCCGCGCGCGACCAGCTTGCGGGTGATCGCCCCGCCCACCATGCCGCGATGACCTGCCACATAGATCCGCATCGCCTCAGCCTTCGACCGAAACCGGGATTTCGAGCCCATGCGCCTTGAGCAGCGCGTGGCGCTTGGCATCCTTGAGGTCCGACGCCACCATTTCCTCGCACATTTCCTGAACGGTGATTTCCGGCACCCAGCCCAGACGCTCCTTGGCGCGGGTGGGGTCGCCCAGCAGCGTGTCGACCTCGGCGGGGCGGAAATAGCGCGGATCGATCCGCACGATCACATCGCCCGCCTTCACCGCCGGAGCATCGTCACCCACGACCGCATCGACAATGCCGACCTCATCCACGCCCGTGCCCTGGAAGCGCAGGGTGATGCCCAGATGCGCCGCCGACCAGGTGATGAACTCCCGCACCGAATACTGAACGCCGGTGGCGATCACGAAATCCTCGGCATGGTCCTGCTGCAGCATCATCCACTGCATGCGGACATAGTCCTTGGCATGGCCCCAATCGCGCAGGGAATCGATGTTGCCCATGAACAGGCAGGGCTCCAGCCCCTGAGCGATGTTGGCCAGACCGCGCGTGATCTTGCGCGTCACGAAGGTCTCGCCACGGCGCGGACTCTCATGGTTGAACAGCACGCCGTTGCAGGCATAGATGCCATAGGACTCGCGGTAATTCACCGTGATCCAGTAGCCATAGAGCTTGGCCACCGCATAGGGCGAGCGCGGATAGAACGGCGTGGTCTCACGCTGCGGAATTTCCTGCACCAGACCATAGAGTTCCGAGGTGGAGGCCTGATAGAAGCGGGTCTTCTGCTCCAGCCCCAGAAAGCGGATGGATTCGAGCAGGCGCAGCGTGCCGATGCCATCGACATCGGCGGTGTATTCGGGCGCCTCGAAGCTGACGGCCACATGGCTCTGCGCGCCGAGGTTGTAGACCTCATCCGGCTCGATCTCGCGCATGATGCGCGTCAGGTTCGAGGTGTCCGACAGGTCGCCGTAATGCAGCTTCAGATTGGGCTGATTGTCATGCGGGTCCTGATAGATGTGGTCGATGCGCTGCGTGTTGAACAGCGAGGCGCGGCGCTTGATGCCATGCACCTCATAGCCCTTGGCCAGCAGAAATTCCGCCAGATAGGACCCGTCCTGACCCGTGATGCCGGTAATCAGCGCCTTTTTGCGTTCGGCCACATGCCACTCCATTTGTCCGTGAAGCCGGCGCGGGGCGCCGACCTCCATTGCAACGGTTTTGCGCAAGCGCCCGCCCGGTCAGGGGCGGCCGATGCTGCTGTAATCAATGCCCTGAGCGCGCACGTCCTCGGGCGGGTAGATGTTGCGCAGATCGATCAGCACCGGCGAGCGGGCCAGAGCCTTGAGCCGGTCGAGATCGAGCGCGCGGAACGCATCCCATTCGGTGACGATCACCACGGCATCAGCGCCCTCGATCGCCTCATAGACGCCCACCTTCATGGCGACGCCCGGCATCAACGGCGCGGCGGCCTCCATGCCCTCGGGATCATAGGCGGCCACCGTGACACCGGCGTCGGTCAGCGTCTGGGCGATGGCGATGGCGGGGGCATCGCGCATATCGTCGGTGTTGGGCTTGAAGGTCAGGCCCAGCAGGGCGACATGCTTGCCGCGCGCCTGGGCCCCGCCGCCCAGCGCCTCGATCACCTTGCGGCCCATGGCGCGCTTGCGGCTTTCATTCACCTTGACCACCGCCTCGACGATGCGCGTCGGGCTGTCATAGTCCTCGGCGGTCTTGAGCAGGGCCAGCGTGTCCTTGGGGAAGCAGCTGCCGCCGTAACCGGGGCCGGCATGCAGGAATTTTGAACCGATACGGTTATCCATTCCGATGCCGCGGGCAACGTCCTGAACATTTCCGCCGACCTTCTCGCACAGGTCGGCGATTTCGTTGATGAAGGTGATCTTCACGGCCAGAAAAGCGTTGGCCGCATACTTGATCATCTCGGACGAACGACGGCTGGTGAAGAGGATCGGCGACTGGTTGAGGAAGAGCGGGCGGTACACCTCGCGCATCACCGATTGCGTCCAGTCATCCTCGGCGCCGACGACGATGCGGTCGGGCCGTTTGAAGTCGCCGATGGCGGCGCCTTCCCGCAGAAATTCGGGGTTTGAGGCCACGGTGAAGCGCACCTGCGTGCCGGTGTCAGCGATGATCCGCTCCACCTCATCACCGGTGCCGACAGGCACAGTGGACTTGGTGACGATCACCGCAGGCGTCTTGAGATTCTGCCCCACTTCACGCGCCACGGCATGGACATAGGAGAGGTCCGCATGGCCATCACCGCGCCGGCTGGGGGTGCCCACGGCGATGAAAATCGCCTGCGCATCCTCGATCCCGCTGGGCAGATCGGTGGTGAAAGAGAGGCGGCCCGCACGCACATTGCCGGAGACCAGTTCGGCAAGACCGGGCTCATAGATCGGCATGATGCCACGGTTCAAATGATCGATCTTGGCCGGGTCCTTGTCGATGCAAACGACATCATGGCCGAAATCCGCGAAACAGGCCCCGGACACCAGACCGACATAGCCAGAACCCACCATCGCGATCTTCATGCAAAAGCTCCAAAGCCTAGTCTCTGCGGGACGCGCAGATTTCGCCAGAATGACACAATTACACTCGATTATTTATGCTGTTTTGGCGCAAATACCGGATAACCGCGATCTGCTGCGCCGCAGCAATCAAGGTCTGACCTGTCGGGCGGACCTTGTCAACAGACACCGTAAACTTGCGTAAATTAACCTGAATGGCTCATGAAGAGCCGAAGTTGCGCACAGCCATCATCCGTTAACCATGGCATGGGGCAGACTATCTGCCTTTGCGCGCCTTGATCTCGTCAAACAGTTGCTGCCCGGCCTCACGCCGTTTCGCGCTGCCGCCATCGCTGCCTTTGCGGCGGGATTTGCCGGAGCTTTCACCAGAACTCCGGCCAGAGCTGCGGCCAGAACTGCGGCCAGAACTGCGGCTTGAGCGTTTTGTCGGCAGCGAATAGGCGGAAAAGCAGGCCAGGAACATCGCCATCACGCCGGTCAGCGCATCGCGATCGAGCAGGCTGCTCTCGGTGAAATTATGGCCGATACAGAACATCAGCATGCCGCACAGCATGCCGCCCTTGCTCAGGCTGATCTTCTCGCTGCCCAGAATGCGCGCCATCGGCCAGACCATCACCGCGAACACGCCCAGCACCAGCCCCGGCAGGCCGGTGGCCGCCAGTAGATCGAGATAGCCATCATGCCCCACCGACACGGTGGTGGCAAAACCATGGCCATATTCGAACACCGGGCTGACCCCGCCCACGTTCCAGAACGACCCGAAGCCGGTGCCCGTCCAGAGATGGTCGCGCGCATAATAGATCAGCACGGCCCAGATCTGGCCGCGACCAGTGAAAGCATGGGGTGAGAGGCCGCCCTCCAGCAGGCGGAAGCGGAAGGCCATCAAGCCCATCCACACCGCAACACCCGTGAGAATGCCGAGCGGAATGAGATAGATGCGCAGGCGATAGTTCACCCGCTCATAGACCAGCCCCAACACCGCGGCAATCCCCGCCAGACCCACCGACGTCTTGGAATTGGTCTTGTAGAGGAAGATGCCCGAGATCAGCAGCATGCCAAAGCGCAGCACTTTGGGCATATGCTTGGTGTCGAAGACGAAGAGCAGGAAGCAGATCGCGGCCTGAGCCCCGGCCAGATTCTTGTCGGTCATCACCCCGCGCCAGCTGCCGAACACCGTCGCGCCCGACCAGTTCTCACTGTGCGGCTGCAGACCCGTCTCGGGAAAGAGCACCACCGCGCCGTAATTGAGCAGCATGGCAAATGCCATGCCCAGACGCAGATTGTCGATGGTCTGCTGATAGCCCGCGCCGCGCCCGATGATGATGCAGGTCCAGGACACCGTCGCCGTCAGCAGCAGACGGCGGATGCCGATCCCCGGCGCGATCGACCACAGCATGCTGATGGCGAACCACGCAAAGACCAGCAGCAGCGGCCATGGCACGGCCAGCGCCCGCCACCCCTTGTGCCAGGGGCCTGCCACCGCAATCGCGGCGATCAGCATGACGATGTAGCCCAGCTGGCGCAGAAGGCTGCCCTCATTGGCGCCTTCAGAGGTTTCCAGCGCGATGATGGGGCCCAGCACCACCAGCACGGAAAACAGCACCGTCACCACCCGCCATGCCGGGTTTTCGACCAGCCAGCCGATGGGGGTGCGAATCCTGCGCGTCTCGTTCAAACCGAGCTGGTCGAACAGATCCTGCGCCGTGCCGGCCTCAGCCATGATGCGTCACCACCTGAGTCATCGCGCGCCTTTCATCGGCCCCCGCCGCCCGAGAGAGCAGGCAGCAGAAAGCTTCGCTGAACCATCCGCCCGTCCGCAGCCCCCGGGCAAGAGTTGAACGGCGAACGGTGCTGGCTGTGGGACCACATCCCGGACCAGCACCGCCACCATCGTCCATCAGCGCCGCCTCCGCACGGCAACGCCAACGGCAAGCCCGGAGCTTATCGCCTCAGGGCTTCTCGTTGTAATATTCGTTATATTTGCTCGAATGGTAATAATAGGAACCATAGGTCTGCGACTTGGCATCGACCATTGTGTACATGGCGCCCACCAGATTGGCGCCATCCGCCCGCAGCCAGCCCACCGCCGAGCTGACAGCCTGAGACGGGGTGGCGTTCCACTTGATCGCCAGCACCACCGCATCGGCCAGCGCCGCCAGGAAGCGGCCATCGGCCAGACCCACCAGCGGCGGCAGATCGAGGATGATCACATCGTAGCGGCCGGTCAGCCCCTCGATCAGATCATGGATTGCCTGCGTGCCGAACAGATTGTCCGAGGTGAAATAGGGCTTCTGCACCGAAATGCTGTTGAGCGCCTCCAGACGGGTGGGCTGAATGGCCTGATCCAGCGTGGCCTCGCCGCTCAGCAGCTCCACCGTGCCGGGACCGGTGGTGTCGCTGTCGATGATGTTGCGCAGCTGGGCGCGGCGCACGTCGACATCGAAGATCACCGTGCGCTGGCCGTTGAGCGCCATGGTGCGCGCCAGAGCCAGGGCGGTGGTCGTCTTGCCCTCGCTGGGCAGGGACGAGGTCACCGCGATGACCTTGGGCGCCAGCTCTCCCTTCACGCCCATGAGACTGGCTCTGGCGTTGCGGAAGGCCTCGGCGAATTGCGAGGTCGGCTTTTCGACCAGCATGTCCGCCGGCATGTCGGTGCCGCGCAGCAGCGGGATCGCGGCGATGAGCGGCAGGCCGAGTTCGTCCTCGACCTGAGCCGCCGTCATCATGCCGGTCACCATCAGCTCCTGCACGGTGATCACCACCACGCCCAGCCCCGCACCCAGCAGCACGGAGAGCGCGATCAGCAAGCCCTTCTTCGGCCAGTAGGGGTCGATCGGGGTCTTGGCGGCATCGATCACGCGTGCCTGAGCGATGGAGTTCTGTGCCGCCTGGCGCGCATCCATGGTGGTCTGCGCCATGCGGTCATAGGCGGCATGCTTGCTGTCCGCATCGCGCTGCAGGCTGGCCAGAGTCACGGAATCGCGCGCTTCCTGCGCCTGCTTGTCGACCAGCTTCTGCATGCTGGCCTGCAGGCTGCCGGCATGGGCCTCCGCCGCATCGGCATCGGACTTGAGCGAGCGCACCACGCGCTCCTGCTCGGCAGCCAGCTGCGCATCGACATCGGCCAGCTGCTTGTTCGTCTTGATATAGTCGGGATAGCGCGGGCCATAGCGCGTGGCCATCTCGCCCAGAGTCTGGATCAGCGTGGCGCGCTGGCGGCGCAGATCCTGGATCGTGACCGAATTGCGCACGTCGCTGATCGAATCGAGATGGCCCGAAGCGATCTGCTGCTGCGCTGAAATCTGCTTCGAACGCGCCTCTGCCGCCACCGATTCCGCGCTGGCCAGCTGCAGCGAGAGCGGGCTGACCTGCTGATCGGTGATGGTTTCCTCAGTATGGTCATTGGTGCGCACGATGCCGGCCTTGGCGCCGAACTGGGCGACCTTTTCATCGGCGGCGCGCACATCATTGCCCATCTGGTCGAGCTGCTGCTCGAAGAAACCGGCCTGCTTGGAGGCCGTGCCGATGTTGGTGCCCACCTTCGTGTCCATATAGACCGAGGAGAAGGCATTGGCGATGCGCGCGGCCTTTTCCGGATCGCGCGAGGCCACCTTGATCGAGATGATGTAGGTCAGCTTCTCACGCGCGACATCCAGCTTGTTGCCCAGCGTGGTGGCCGTGGCATCCAGCTTCTGCTCTTCGGTCAGGCCGGGCTTGCTGGTGGCATCGGTGTTGTATTCGTCATCATTGACCAGCTTGAGGCGGCGCACCACCTCACGCGCCGTATCCAGCGAGTTGATCACCGACACTTCGGTCTCGATGGCCTCGGTGGCCAGATCGGCCTGGGCGTCGCCGGGGTTGTTATGGGCCAGCGGGTTCTGCTTGGGGTCGATCTGGATGCGCGTGACGCCTTGATAGGAGGGCTTGATCAGAAAGGTGATCGCCACACCGGCCAGCGTGATCAGCAAGGTGATGGCCAGCAGCGTCTTGTAGCGCCGGTACAGCACATCCCTTGTCTTGGCCATGACATCCGCAAGACGGGCTTCATAGGAAGCTGTGGAGACTTTCATGAATTCCAACCCTTGCCCAGAGGAATGATCTGCACACCCATAAGACTATCCCTTAGCCGCGTTTCATCGCCTCACCGTCATCGACAGCCCGAAAAGCACCCCATCGGAAGAGGTCCCCAGCGACGCCTGCGTGGGCCGCGAAGACCGGTAATTGACCTCGGCCTGGAAGCCGAGCCAGCGCGAGGCCTGATAGCGCACCGCGCCCTGGAACAGATGCGCGATGCGCTTGCCGCTCTGGCTGAAGTAGCTCTGATCGGCGAGGGCCGCGTTGAAGATCAGCGTCAGATTTTCCCGCAGCGACTGATCGACCTCGGCCATGACGCGCGTGTCGATATAGGGCGTGGAACTCAGGCTTGAATCCTGGATCAGCCGCTGGGTCGAAAGGGACACCGTCGTCATCTGGAAGGGGAAGAAATCCACCTTCGCCTGCGCCGAAAGCGCACTGACATTGCGATAGGCGGTGTCGAGATAGCCGCGATGCGTATAGCCCAGCCCCACCTGGCCGCGCATCACCCCGGCCAGATCGAAGCTGACCCCGCCCATCGCCGTCTGCCCGTTGGAGGTCTGCGGCGGATTGGAGGCGCTTTGCGCCACCGGATAATAGGTATGGTCCGCCGAAACCGCGCTGTAGACCGCAAAGCTGGGCGACAGCGCATATTCCGCCTGCCCGGTGTAGCGGTCGATCGTGCGGTTGCGATAGGACTGATCGGTCACATCGCCATTGTTGAAATCCAGCCTGGCGAAGCTGTAATGAGAATGCTCATAGCTGCCGACCAGCCGGAGACGCTCACCGGTGTAGGTGGCCCGCAGCAACGCCTGCTGGCGCTGGAAACTGGAAAGAACCTGAGCGTCAGGGCTCAGATCGTTGGTGTAGGGGCTTTCGTAATAGCGCCCCACCCGCCCCTCTGCATGCAGCACGAGGTGGCGGCCCAGCTCCATCTCGCCGATGGGATAGAGATCCCAATTGACCTGATTGCGACGGGTCTGGGTGGCATAGCGGCGGATGTCGGCGCTGCCGATCAGCTCCAGCATATGGCGCGACCAGTCCGAAACCAGCGTCGCGCTGGGCTTGAACACACCGCTGACGTCGCTCTGCTTGTTGGTGTCTGAGGCATAGACATTGTTGTCCGCCACCACGCCCAGCGTCGCCTGCGGATGCAGCATGAAAGAGCCGATCGCCGCGCCCGGCGCATCGAAATCGGGATGGGCCTCTTCCAGCACGCTGACATTGTGGTCACGCGCGAAATCGGGGGCCATCGTCGGCACGATCAGCGTGTTGAAGCTGGTGGGAGAGGCCACGAAGGGGGTCAGCACGCTTTGCGCGCGCGCCACGCCGCCATGCCCCAGGCAGGAGGCCACACAGGCAGCCACACCCACCGAAGGGGAGAGCAGCAGGCCATTCCACGCGGCGGCCCGACGCTTGAGACGAAGCCCGGAACCGGGCAGGCCCTTGCGCTGCGGCATGCGGAGTTTGCAAGGCACCCCCCGCATCATCAGGAACCCTCCCCGCTCAAGAATCAGCCCGATCAGAAGAAGCGCTCAGCGACCCGAATCGTATCGCCAGGCCATACGCGCAGGTCGGGGGTCAGCAGGTAACGCTTCTCGTCCGCCTCACCATAGGTGCGAATGTAGACATAGGATTCGCGGCCGCGCGGGGTCAGCCCCTGCGCGGTGGCGATGGCGCTCCAGACGGTCAGGCCCGGCACGAATGGATATTGCCCCGGCATATGCACCTGCCCCGCGATGAAGAAGGGGCGATAGGCGGTCACCTCGGCGGTCACCTTGGGGTTACGCAGATAGTCCTGTCCCAGCAGGCCCTCATAATCGCTCGCCACTTTGGTGGGTGCTTCCCCCAGCACGGCCATCGCGCCGGTTAGCGGCAGGGCGATGTTGCCATCGGCGCCGATCTGATACTCACCCGACAGTTGTGGTTCGTTGAAGACATTGACCTTCAGCTTGTCACCAGCGCCCAGCCGATAGCTTTCGGCAAGAGACTGGCCACCCTCATAGCGGGCACCAGTGTTGACCGTGGGAATTTTGGTCCCGGCCTGCGCCTCACCTTGCAGTGCGAAAAGCGCGAACGAGCAGAAGATCAGCAGACCCTTTTTCCTCACCGGAAAACGCCTTTCAATCAAACGGAACGATCATAGGCATATCAAGGCAAATCACTGTCTTCAAGGCACAAAACAAATTCTGCGACGAACTCAACTCGTCGCAAAAATCAAACAACCATTCTGTCGATTTAGTACCGATCCATTTAATGTAAATTATTTTTTACAACTCTGTCAGCACATGAACAATCAATTTTGCCAAGACACATTCTTGGCGCAAATAAAAAAACCACACCTTATTGACCCTGTGCTTCGGCAAAACACCTATTTGCGAAAGCCATTTTTACGACAGATGGCGCCCAAAGGCCAACCGCCTTCGCAATTGCAACATGAATTAAAATTTAGGTGTTCGCACCAAGGTCAAGGGTGCGCGCCGCTCGGAAGGCAGCCGCCCGCCCGGCGATGCCCTCTTTCAGGGCACCGCCGGGGCTGAATGATACGCTTACGCGCATGTTCCAAACCGGTTCTAAAACCAAGGCATGATCCGTGAATCACGCATGGGTTCCAGATTTTTATGGTCGCATCGTTTGCGCGAAAAACCGGTTCCCGCTTTTTCGCGCGATGCTCTAGTTGACCTTGAAGCAGCTCTTGCCAGCGGGCAGTTTTGCCGTCTTGCAGGGGGCGGGCTCACCCCAGACCCAGCTCGATCCGACATAGCCGATATAGACCCGCCCGAAGACATCGGGGTCCGCCGCGATCGCCGTCACCTGATCGAGATTGCCTGCCGGGAAGTCCGCGACCTGCTGCCAGCTCCCCGCATTGTCCACCGAGCGCCAGAGGCCATAGCGCCCATCGACCCGGCCCGAGATGAAGATGGTGGGGTAGCTCTTGCCCTTGGCGGCCTTGCCGAAGGCCACGTCATCGACGTGATCGACATGCGCCACCACCTGCCAGCTCGCCCCGCCATCGCTGCTGCGGCGCAATCCGGTGTCAGCGCCCCCCGCCACGGCGGAGGTGAAAAAGAGATGCCCGGCATGGCCCGGCACCGAACGCAGCTTGGCCGTCTCGCCGCTGGAGGGGGCGATCTCTCCGGCAAAGACGCGGCTCCAGCTGGCGCCGCCGTCGCGGCTGCGCCACAGGCCCTGCAGGCCGATGTTGGGCGCCTCGCCGCTGTGATAGAGGTAGAAGACCCCGCCTTCGGTCTTGTCGGCGGTCAACGTCTTGCGCTGCTGCCACATATGCGGGAAGGAGCCGGTCTTCGGGCCCACCTCGCCGGGCAGACGCACCGGGCTCCAGGTCCTGCCGCGATCCATCGTGTAGAAGGGCGTGCGGTTGTCCGAAGGCTCCCAGACGATGTTGTCGATGTTGCCCGAGGACACCGCGATGGCCCCGTAAGACATGCGCCAGGGATCATCATCCTTCTCGCCCGGCGGCGTGGGCAGGCTGGCGAATTTCGTCCATGTCCGCCCGCCATCGGTGCTGGTGCCGGCCATCACCGCATTGCCATCCTCCGAACAGCAATGGCGCGCGTCCGAGGCATTGCTGACCACGAATTTCGGATCGGCAGGCGACCAGTCCATCTGCTGCACCGACATCAGCCCGCGCTCATTGGGACCAAAGGTGGTGGAGAAGGCGTTGAGATCATCCTTCACATGCAGGCCAAAGTCCCACCCCGCGAAGATCGGCGACTGGCCGGGCGCCTGGATCGCATCATTGGTCACCAGCTCCTCGATGCCGCGTGCCTGGCTGACCCACTCGACCGCAGACGTCCCCGGCGGGAAATCGGCATAGAAGGGCCCGGTGCCGCCGCCGACCCACAGGCGGTTGGCCACCTTGGGATCGAACTGCACATCGCCGGTGGAGAAATAGGACGCGTCCGACACTTTCAGCCATGGCGGATCGCCCGCCCCCACCTTGGCGGAATGCGAGACATGGTTCCAGCTCTTGCCGCCATCGGTGGATTGATAGCCATCGCCGCTCTGATCGAAGATCACCAGCTGATCGGCCTGCGGGTTGGAGGCCGCCGCCGTCCAGGGCAGCATCGGCAGGCCCGCCTCATGCGTCAGATCGTGCCAGCGCCCGTCGCGATAGAGCCAGACGCCCTTGCCCACATCATCCACGCCAAGGAAGGCACCATGACGGTCGAAGGTGCCGCGCCGCAACGTCATCGGCTGCGCGCCGACCGAGGGCAGCGTGTTGAAACTGGCCCCGCCATCCTGCGAGACATACATGCCATGGCCCGAGGCCAGCGCGAAAATCCGCCCGCTGGGCTTGCCGCCCTCGCCCCGCTCGAACCAGATCTGCGTGCCGGGGGCCTGAAGGCCGGGCGTGGCCTTGTCGCGATCCTCGCTGGCCGGCACGGAGCTGACGCGCTGCCAGCTTTCCCCGCCATTGGTCGAGCGCCACAACCCGCTCGATGTGCCCAGAAACACCAGATCGGCATTGGTCGGCGACACCGTCAGGAAAGGCCCATTGGTGCGGAAGGCGCTGTTGGCGTCCCACACTTCGGGGAAGATGGTGCTGCTGCCCACCCAATGCGCGCCGCGATCGTCCGTGCGATAGACATGGCCCTTGGCCGCCATAAAGATGCGATCGGGCCGCGAGGGCGCCACCGCAATCTCATAAACGCCCGAGGCCTGTGTGCCCTGCACCCGGTCTGCGGCAGGCATGGCCGAAGCCGTCATCAACTGCACCCAGCGGTCGGCCTGAGGCGACCAGATATAGGCACCATAGACGTCGGTGCGCGCCACCATCGTGTTGCCGCCCGCATCGAAAGCCAGGCCGGTGATAAAGCCGCCGCCGCCGATGGCAACATGGCTCCATTGATAGGTTTCATCCGCCACGGGTCCTCCCGCAGTGGACAAAGCGGGCGGCGGCGCATGATGGGCCGCCTGCGCCTGAGAGGAATAGAAAAACGCCCCCACAGCCCCCGCGCCACCAAGGATGACAAAACCCAGCACCAGCCATGGCCAGCGTTTGCGCTTGCGGCGCGGCTTGGTGAACTGATCATAGCTGATGTTGCGGCGGCTGCGTGTCGTCGTCATCGGACCCCTGACAGTCTGTCTGTGGAAGGAAGCTGCGTGAAAGACCGGCAGTATCCGGTCAGTCATGCGTCTTGGTGGCGAGGTGATAAACCGCGCGCGGATTGGTCACGAGATAGCGCACGCCAAGCCGCAAAGGCTCACGCGCGGCGCGATAGAGCCATTCCAGCCCCGTCGCCTGCATCCATTGCGGGGCGCGCGAAACGCCGCCGCCATAATGATCGAACAGCCCGCCGCAGGTGCGTATCCAGGCCAGGCCCGCCAGATGCTCCCGCGCCTTCACAGCGAACTGCTCCTGACGCGGCGTGCCCATGCCCACCCACAGCACATCCGCGCCCGAGCGGCGCACCGCCGCGCAGATCGCCGGAATATCGCCGTCGGAGACATAGCCATGCCGCACGCCCACGATCTGCAAATCGGGATAGCGACTGCGCAGATAGTCGGCGGCCCGCGCCGCCACCCCCTGCCGCGCGCCCAGAAAATAGAAGCGAATGCCCTCACGCGCGGCCATGGAGGCGGCATCGAGCAGGAAATCGGTGGTCGCGGTGCGCTCGGTCAGCGGATCGCGGCAGAAGAGGCGGCTGGCAAAGACCAGCGGCATGCCATCGGCATCGACGATGTCCGCCCGGTCGATCGCGCCCTTGAGCGCCGGATCGGCATGATAGCTGGCCACCACGCTGCCATTGGCCGAGGTGACGAAGCGCGGCAGCGCCAGTTGCCCCCCGCGCGCCGCGCGCACATCATCCAGCATGATGGAGCAAAGCTGCTCGCAATTGGCCTTGGTGACGGGCAGGCCACCAATGGTCTGCGTGGGCGCGGTCATCTCATTTCACCAGACACGAACCGCTTCTCCCTGCCACTCACGATCAGGACGCTGATGTAAAATGATACTGCGATCCGCAGCCCTTGCCAAGCCAAGCGGCAGCGCCCCGCCGCAGCAGGGGCACGCCAAACGGCCATTTCATCAAAAGCTTAGGGCGCCGAGGGCGCGGCACCCGCAGCCGGCGCCTGATCCGGCCACGCGCCTTCCCAACGCCGCACGGTGATGACTTTCACCGGTTGGGCAAGCATCTGCCCCTTCATCACACCCTCGCCCTTCTCCGGATCGAGCGGCGCGTCGAAGATGCGGCGCGCCACATCCATGCCCTTCACCACATGGCCAAAAGCGGCATAGCCCTGCCGGTCATCCTCGCTGTCAGCCTTCGGATTGGCATCCAGCCCGTCAATGTCCGAAAGCAGGATCGAGAAGTCCCCCGTCGCCGTGCCCGGCGCATAGCGCGCCATGCTGATCGCCCCGGCCTTGTGATGCACGCCCGTCACCGTGGTCGGCTCATGCGCGATGGGCGGCAGCAGGCGGCGCGGATCACCCTGCGTGCCCGCCTGAATGAGCCCGCTGGGTGGCGTGCCCCAGGGCAGATGCATCGCGCGGTAGAACAGAATGCCGTCAAAACGCTTGCTCTGGGCATAGCGCAGGAAGTTGAGCGTGGTGATCGGCGCGTGCTTGCCGTCCAGCTCCAGCACGATCTCGCCCTGATCGGTGGTGATGACCACATGCTCCACATCCTGAAGCTGGATCGCAGGGGGCGGAGCGTATTTGGGCTGGGCCGCCTGTGCAGGGGCATGCCGGACGGGGGCAGCCGTCAGCGGGGTGGCGAGGATCAGCGCGAGAAGGGCGATTCGTTTCAGCATGGCTGAAGAATAATAAGAGAAAGATGCGAGGGCCATCGCCCTCGCGCTCCCTTTAATGTCTACGTTGCGCTTCGGGTTCAGCCTTGGAGCAACGTCGCCGCGCCGCAGGCTTTGAAACCGCCGACTCAACCTCGCGTCGATATGATCAGTTGCCTGCGGCGCCTTAGGCTGCGCAGGTGGAGAGGTTAGGCACTACGATGCGGAGCCACTGCCGCTTCGTCGGAAGACGTCATGGGAGCGCGAGGGGGTAACCCCCTCGCACCTTCCCTTTCACCCTTCCAATAACCCTCTTGCCACCAGATCCGCCTCCAGAGCCTGCGCCCCGCCGACAAAATGATGCGTATGCCACCCCAGCCGCTGCGCCGTGGCGATGTTGGCGGCGTTATCGTCCACAAAGAGCATCTCTGCTGGCGCGTGGCCGAAACGCTCTGCCGCGTGATGGAAGATGTCGTCATTCGGCTTCACCATCTTCTCCTCCCCGGAGACGACGATATCGCGCATATGCTCAAGCTGCGGCATGGTCGGGCGGAAGAGGTCGAAGGCTTCCACGCCGAAATTGGTGATGGCATAGAGCGGCACACCGCGTGCCGCCAGCCGGTCGACCAGCGCGGGAGTGCCGGGGATCGGGCCGGGGATGCTTTCGATCCAGCGGTCGGCATAGGCCTCGATCAGCTCGGCCTGATCGGGATAGAGCGCGCTGCGTTCGGCCACCATCTGGGCGAAGGGCTTGCCGGCATCATGCTCGAAGTGCCAGGCGACCGTAACCACATGGCTCAGGAACCAGTCGAGCTTTTCGGGATCGTCGATCAGCTTTTCATAGAGCCGGCGCAGATCCCAGTCGGTCAGCACATGGCCGATGTCGAACACCACCACATGGGGCTGGGTGGTGGAAGTCTGCGAGGTCATGAAAGCATCCTGTTTTACGGAAGCGAAAGAGAGGACCGCCCAAACGCCGCCAGCCCGCTGTCACCCGGATCGGGGCAACAGCGGGCTGGCAAGCGCATCAGACGGCAAAGGCGGGCAGATCACCCGCCTGTCGCGTTCAGCCCTGGCGGGCCTTGAAGCGACGCTGCGTCTTGTTGATGACATAGGTACGGCCGCGACGACGGATCACGCGGTTATCGCGATGACGGTCCTTCAACGACTTCAGGCTGTTGCGAATCTTCATGGGTCGTCTCTTTGTCGTGGGGCGACCAGTCTTACTGATTCTGTCCGCCGGAAATTGAAGCCGGGCCGATAAGGGGCGCAGCGGTGGAAGTCAAGGCCGGGAAGGCAATTCCCCGGCCCGTCAAAGCATCAACCCTCGCGAATCTCGGTCAAACGGCGCTCCCAGGCGAGGGCGTGCTGCACAATCACATCCAGATCGGCGTATTGCGGCACCCAGGGAACGGTCGCCTTGATGCGGCTGTTGTCCGAGATCAGCGAATCGGGGTCACCCGCGCGGCGGCCCTGCAGCACACGCTCGATCTTGCGGTTCGTCACGCGGTCCACCGCATCCAGCACATCGAGCACAGAGAAGCCCGTGCCATAGCCGCAGTTCATCGTGAGCGAACGCTCGGGCTGGTCGATCAGCCCTTCCAGCGCCAGCACATGGGCGGCGGCCAGATCGCTGACATGGATATAGTCACGCACGCCGGTGCCGTCAGGCGTGTCGAAATCGGTGCCGAAGACGCCCACGCTCTCACGCTTGCCCAGCGCGGCTTCCACCGCCACCTTGATCAGATGCGTGGCGCCTGCCGTGCTCTGCCCGGTGCGCGCCTGAGGATCGGCGCCCGCCACGTTGAAATAGCGCAGCGCGCAGAAGTTGAGCGGATGGGCCGCCGCCACGTCCTTCAACATGATCTCGGTCATCAGCTTGGACATGCCATAGGGGTTGATCGGCTGCTTGGGGCTGTCCTCGGTCACGGGCGAGACCTCGGGGATGCCGTAGGTGGCCGCCGTGGAGCTGAAGATGAAGTGCTTCACCCCGCCCTTCACCGCCGCATCGATCAGGGCGCGGCTCTTGGCAGTGTTGTTGTGATAATACTTCAGCGGGTCCTCGACCGATTCGGGCACGATGATCGATCCGGCGAAATGCATGATCGCCTGAATGCCGCGCTCGGCAAAGATGCGGGCCAGCAGGGCGCCATCCTCGATATCGCCCTGATAGAGCGGCACGCCCTCGGGCACGGCAAAGGTGAAGCCGGTGGTCAGATTGTCGATCACCGCCACATCCCAGCCGGCGTCTTTCAGGGCCAGCACGGCATGGCTGCCGATATAGCCCGCGCCACCTGTGACCAGCACCGGAACCTTCTTGCTCATATCCATCCCTTTATAGCGCGGACTTGCAGCCGATGTCTGTTCATACCCTGCCCAAACCCACGGTCCAGCCCTTATGCCGCATTGCGGTATCATGCTGATCCACCCTGAATGCATTTGGCAGGTTCATCCTTCAGAAAGCCCTAAGGGCCTAGCGCTGAAAGCGCGACGCAGCGGTTGCGCCACCGCAGACTGGCGCTCACGGAGTTTCTCATGACCTTTTCCGCCCATCCCTCATTCCGCCTGTCGCTGAGCGCCGCCATGCTGGCCCTGTCGATCGTCGGCACGGCCAGTGCCCAGCCAGGCTGGGGTGGCTGGGGTGGATATGGCGGCGGTTACGGCGGCTTTGGCAGCGGTTTCGGCGGGCGCGGCTATGCCGCCGCCTCCACCCGCGACGATCGCGAGGGCAAGCTGGACGCCGAGGGCTTCCCCTCCCCCGACGCAGGAAACCTGCTGGGCAGCGGCCATGTGACGATCACCGCCATGTCCGGCTCGATGGGCGAAGGGCGGGAGGAAGCCACTTTCGAGGCCGCCGTCATCGATCAGCTCGCCAAATCGGGCTATGATACGGTCACGCGCGATCCCAATGGCGGCCAGATCACCGAAATCGGCATCATCCATGACGAACTGGTCCCCGCCGAGCAGAAGCACAGCCCGATCTCGGGCGAGATGGAGGCAGGCGTCTCCAACTATGGCTCAGGCTTCGGCGTGGCGCTCAATTACGATGCCAGCAAGCCGCGCGGGGCGCTGATCGAAACGCGGCTGGACCTGCGCATCCGCGACCGCGCCACCGGCAAGCCCCTGTTCGAGGGCCGCGCCCGCATCGCCACCCGTGAGGGCGATTCGCACTGGACCGATGAAAAGATCGCCAACCGCCTGGCCGCCGCGATCTTCGCCAAATTCCCGCAGAATCCGCATCCTGCCGCGCCCGTACCTGTCCCCGCCCCTGCGGCACCACCTGCCCCTTCAGCCGGATGAACCCCTTCACAGCGGACGGGCCGCGCTCTATCGAGAGCAACATGACCCAGCCCATCGCGATCGACGCCCATTTCGACTCCGGCAACATCGAGCTGCTTCGGCAGAGCGGTGACACGCTGACCCTGGCCATCCATCAGGATCAGGACAGCGATTTCTTCCAGTGGTTCCATTTCCGCGCCACCGGCATCGCGGGGCGCACCATCACGCTGCGCATCACCAATCTGGAAGCGAGCGCCTATCCCGGCGGCTGGCCGCATTACCGCGCCTGCGTCTCGACCGACCGCCGCCTCTGGACCCGCGCCGACACCACCTACAGCGCCGCCGAAGACGGTGGCACGCTGACCATCACCTATAAGGCCGAGAGCAACATTGCCTGGTTCGCCTATTTCACGCCCTATTCGATGGAACGGCACCACGATCTGATCGGCGAAATGGCCGCCCAGCCCGGCTTTGCCTATCGCTGCCTGGGCCACAGCCTCGATGGCCAGTCGATCGACTGCCTCGAAGTGGGCGAGGGCCCGCTGGAAGTGTGGCTCTATGCCCGCCAGCACCCCGGCGAGAGCATGGCCGAATGGTGGATGGAAGGCGCCCTTGAAGCGCTGGCCGACCCCGCCAACCCTCACGCCCGCCTGCTGCGCCAGCGTTGCCGCTTCCACATCGTGCCCAACGCCAACCCCGATGGCTCGGTGCGCGGCCATCTGCGCACCAATGCGGTGGGTGTGAACCTCAACCGCGAATGGCACGAGCCCTCGCCCGAGCGCAGCCCCGAGGTGCTGGCCATCCGCAACGCCATGGACGACACCGGCGTGGATTTCGCGATGGATGTCCATGGCGACGAGGCCATTGCCGCCGTCTTCATGGCCGGTTTCGACGGCATCCCCTCGCTGCGCCCCGGCCAGCAGGCAGGCTATGACCGCTATATCGAGCTGCTCGACCGCCGCACGCCCGATTTCCAGACGCGTCTGGGCTATCCCAAGGCGCCCGCGGGCAAGGCCAACCTCACCATGTCCACCAACCAGCTGGCCGAGCGTTTCGGCGCGGTGGCCATGACGCTGGAAATGCCCTTCAAGGAGCATGACCCCCTGCCCGATACGCTGCAAGGCTGGAGCGCGGAGCGCTCGATGCGGCTGGGCGAGGATTGCATCGCGGCTTTGGCCGAATGGGTGCATGACGTTCCGGCTTCGGCCTGAGGTTCAGGCAGGAAGACAGGTGTGATGCGAGGGTGTTACACCCTTGCGCTCCCGGGTTTGTCTACGTTGCGCCACGGGTTCGGCCTTGCGCTCAGCTGGCCGCGCCGCAGGCTTTAAAGGACAACCTGCCTGCGGCGCCTTGCCTTGCGCAGGTGGAGAGCTGGTGCGAAAGGATTCGGCATCACCGCCGCTTCGTCGGGAGACGGAATGGGAGCGCGAGGGGGTAACCCCCTCGCACTTTATCCCTTCATTCCAGACCTTGATGCGAAAACCCCAAAAAGGTTCAGACGGCGCGTAAACGCCGCCTGAACCCCTCAGGCATAGGTTGTCACGGTGCTGCCGAGGGCAGCGGCTGCCGGGCTGGCGGCAACAGCGCTGGCCACCGTTGTGGTGGTGGCAGCGCTGCTGGCCAGATCGGCAAGCTGGGCTTCGGCGATGGGCTTACCATCATGCGACAGGTTGACGGTGGTGGCACCCTCTTGGCGCACCGCCACAATATCAACCCGCACCGCGGCGACCGAGGAGGATTGATAATTAACCGGTCCGTCGCTTGTGACGGCATTGACGGCGTAGCTCATGCAAGACTCCTTTCGCAGGAGGCCAGAACGGCGCAAAAACGGCAGAATTAAGCGGTTTCAGACCTAGCCGGTGATCCGTAACCAAGCCCGGATCGTGGGGTCAGGTAGCTTTACTGAGCAGGTTTGTGCGTGGCCGCTGTCACAATTTCATGCATGCGGGTTGTCGCCGTCACCGCCGCCGGGCCGTGATAGAGCCCCTTGAGATAGGCGCGGTCATAGGAGGTCAGCTCCATGATCCCGGGCGATCCATTGAAAAGGCCCAGAATAGTTGGCTCTGCCCCTGCCACGGCTGCCGCGCCCTTGATATCGGCCAGCGAGCGCAGCGCGGCATAATCGGCCAGCTGAGCCAGAGTCTTGCCCATGGTGGCCGCAGTTTCTATCCCTACCAGCACGGTAACAATATCCTGCCGCGTGGGCGGATTGATGATCGAGGCATCATGGACGATCATCATGGGCCGGTCACCCAGATCGCCCATCTTGCCCGCCCACAGGCGGTTGCCGTCGCGGCTGCGCTGTTCGGTGACGGTGACCACATAGGCGGGGCCGGGACCTTGCGCCGATTGCTTCAGATCCTTGTCCTCAAGGCCGAGACTGATCGCCGTATGGCCTTCCCTGGCCAGCCTTTCGAGTTCGCCCTGCACATGATCGGCCAGCACCACCACGATGTTGGGGCGGCACCCCGGCTTGCCGACTGCTACCCCGGCGTCCCGGGCATCCTGCTCCATGCGCTCGGCCATGATCCGGTCATAGGGCGCGTTTAGCCCGCCGACCTGAAAACAGACCTCGCCGTCGAAACGGGCCAGCTGGCGGTCATGCTGGCGGGAGAGGGCGGTGGTCATCCGCTTGATGACGGCCTTGCGCTCAGGATTGCCGGTGACGACGATGCTTGTGGGGTCCAGCCCGGACTTGGGCTTGGTGGTGGCGTGAACATCAGGGGCCTGAGCATCAGGCGCCGAAGCAGCGGCAGCCTGAACATCGGCGGCGGCTTGGGCACTCGCGACAGTCCCGGCCAGCAGCCATGCCGCGCCCATCACCCGATACGCCGATCGCCCGACCATGCCCGCAAGAAAACGCCCCATTTGCGCCACCCCATCAGCTTGCCTGCCACGGAATTGCGCGTGAATCGCGGCATGGTCAAGCAACGGGCGAGCCGCGACCCGATCGAGTGTGCGGGCTAACCCAGATGGGTCGGCCCGAAGGCGTGAGGCAGCAGGGCTGACAGGCGCATTTCCACCACGCTGTCAGCGCCAAGGCTCCACACCACGGGATCGGTGCCGCCCAGCTGCGCGATCTCGTTAAGCACCTGACGGCAGCGACCGCAGGGCGTAACCGGGGCCGCGCCGGGGCTGGCCGCGCCATCCTCGCCGGGGGTGCCGCCGATCACGGCCACCGCCATCAGACCGCCGCGCACGCCATCGGCCATGGCCTTGGACACGGCCACCGTCTCGGCGCAGAGGGCGAGGCCATAGGAGGCGTTCTCGACATTGGCACCGGTCACCACGCTGCCATCGGCAAAGGCCAGCGCCGCGCCGACATGGAACTTCGAATAGGGCGCATAGGCCCGCGCCGAGGCATCACGCGCGGCGGCAATCAGCGTGGCCTGATCGACAGTGAGGGTGGGATGCTTCTTCATCGTCATTCCTATTGTTGCACCACGACCCAGCGCAGCGGCGTTTCGCCGGCATTGTTGGCCAGTGCGTGATTGGCCGTCCACATCGCCCAGGGGCGGCCGACATCGGGGGCGAAGCGATCACCCTCGACCCAGAGATTGCGGTCCAGCCCGCGCGCGACATGATAGCGCGCATCGAAGGCCGCGCTGACCTTCAGGATTGCGGGCTTGCCGGTGTGAGTCTCGATCTGGTTGATAAAGGTCATCAATTCGCTGACCACGGCGGCGTCGGAAACCTTCACCGGGCAGTGATCCGCCACATCGTCAAGCGAGACGGCGGGCGGCAGCATCTTGGCATCACGCGGCACCACCGTGACGAAATTGGCGGCCTGCTTGTCGGCGGGCTGGCAGGGGTCATAGCGATGCACCGCGCCCACCTGCAGCCCGGCAGCGCGCGCGCCATCCAGATTGTGCACCACATTGGGATCGCGGGCAAAGGCGCTGGCCGAGGCATCGATATAGGCGAAATCGGCGCCGATGGCTTTCACCGCCGTCCAGTCGATGTCGCCATCTTCCTGCCCGATCTCCACGCCCTGCACGCCATAGGTGGAGCGCGGCGGCATCCAGTGACGCATCGACCACCAGCTCCATGCGCCGCCGATCATCGCCAGCAGCACCAGAGCGCCCAGCCAGCGCCACAGCATGCGGCGGGTGAACCAGCCTGTCGACGCTTTACGACCCGCCTTGCGCTGGCGAGTTCTGCTGATGCTCTTTGCCATGCCGCTTACGCCCGCAGATGCAACACGCAGACCAGCGTGAACAGGCGACGGGCAGTGGCGAAATCGGTCTCCACCTTGCCCTCCAGCCGCTCGATCAGCAGGCCGGCGGCTTCATTGTGGGTGGCGCGGCGGGCCATGTCGATCGTCTCGATCTCTTCGGCGGAGACGCGGCGCACGGCCTGATAATAGCTTTCGCAAATGGCGAAATAGTCGCGGATCGGGCGGCGCAGGCGGCCCAGGGCGAGGATGAAGGTTTCCAGCTGCTGCCCGCCCTCGTCCGACAGCTCCATTGAAAGCCGACCATCCTCCACGGCCATGCGCAGACGGTAGGGGCCTTGATGACCGGCCTCCCACGCACGCAGGGGCTTGAAGCTGTTCTCCTCGATCAGATCGAAGATGGCCACGCGCCGTTCCTGCTCGATATCGGCGTTGCGCTTGAGGATGCTGGCCTCATCAAGCTCGATATGGCTGATGCGCGGCTGGCCGGTTGGCTGGTCCATAGAGTCAGCCTGTCGCAAATGCGCGGAAGGGCCGCAAGGGGCAAACATCGCGCAATCGGAGCGATCCGGCCCTTGGGCCCCATTGCATCCCCGATATCCACAGGGTCAGGGTCTTACGCCCTTATGGACAGCACCGGCTCTGGCGCGCATGAGCATCCGAATGCCCAGCCCAGAACCCCTGTTCCCCTTCCCCGCCACCACCGAGTCGGGGCCCGATTCGCCTGCCAGCCGCGCCATGCCCGCCAACCTTGAGGCCGAGGCCGCCTTCCTTGGCGCCGTGCTGATCGACAACCGCGTGGTGGAGGAACTCAACACCCCGCTGGCCCCCACCCATTTCTTCGAGCCGGTGCATGGCCGCCTCTATGAGCGCATCCTGCAGCTGCTGGACCGCAAGGCGGTGGTCACCCCCGTGACCCTGCGCCCCTATTTCGAGAGCGATGAGGCGTTGAAGGCGCTGGGCGGCACCGCCTATCTGGCCCGCCTGACCTCAGACGGGCAGGGCCTTGTTGCGCCCCGCGTGCTGGCCGAGCAGATTTACGAGCTGGCCATGCTGCGCGAACTGGTGCGCGTGGGCCGCGAGCTGGTCGACAATGCCATCGACACCTCGCAGGAGATCGAGCCGCTGGCGCAGATCGAACGCGCCGAGGCCGCGCTCTATCAGGTGGCCGAGGGTGCTGGCGGGCAGAGCGAGGCGCAGAGCTTTTCGCAGGCGACGCGTACCGCGATCTTCAGCATTGAAAAGGCGTTCAATTCGGGCGGCCATGTCTCGGGCAAGACCACGGGCATGAGCAGCGTGAACGCCAAGATCGGCGGTCTGCACGATTCCGACCTTATCATTCTCGCGGGTCGCCCGGGTATGGGCAAGACCTCGCTGGTGACCAACATCGCCTTCAACACGGCGGATCGCTATCAGAACGATATGGCCATCGGCATTGCGCCGGAGAAGTCTGTCGGCGCACCGGTGGCCTTCTTCAGCCTCGAAATGAGCGCCGACCAGCTGGCCACCCGTGTGCTGGCCGAGCAGTCGGGCATTTCTTCCGAAAGCCTGCGTACTGGCAAGATCAGCCGCGAGGATTTCCAGCAGCTCTCCTTCGCCAGCCAGCGTCTGGCGCAATTGCCGCTGTTTATCGACGATACGCCGGGCCTGACCATCGCCGCTCTGCGCGCGCGTGCCCGCCGTTTGAAGCGCCGCCATGATATCGGGCTGGTGATCGTCGACTACCTTCAGCTGCTGTCCGGCACCGGCAAGGCGGGTGACAACCGCGTGAACGAAATTTCCGAGATCAGCCGTGGTCTGAAGCAGCTGGCCAAGGAGCTGCATGTTCCCGTGATCGCGCTCTCGCAGCTCAGCCGTGCGGTGGAGCAGCGTGAGGACAAGCGTCCCCTGCTTTCCGACCTTCGTGAATCGGGCTCGATCGAGCAGGACGCCGATATGGTGTGGTTCGTCTTCCGCGAGGATTACTACCACAAGGCCCGCGAGCCCAAGGAGCCCACCCCCACCGATCCGCCCGCCGTGCACGAACAGCACATGCAATGGGCGCAGGAAATGGAGCGCCTGAACGGTCTGGCCGAGCTGATCGTGGCCAAGCAGCGCCACGGTTCGACCGGCAAGGTGCGCCTGCGCTTCGAGGCGCGGATCACCAAGTTCAGCGATCTGGCGCCCGAGGATATGGCCGGTTACAGTCAGGATGACGACGAGTGACGAGACGAATCCTTGACTTTTGGGGCTTCGCTGCCTAGCTGCCCTATTCCCGAGAGATTCTCGCAGCCCTTTTTACGGAGTGCTCCATGGCACGCGTCACCGTCGAAGATTGCGTCGACAAGATTCCCAACCGTTTCGATCTCGTGCTGCTGGCCGCCCAGCGCGCCCGCGAAATCTCGGGCGGCGCCGAGCTGACCCTTGAGCGCGACCGCGACAAGAACCCGGTCGTCGCCCTGCGCGAAATCGCCGAAGAGAACGTCACCCCCAAGGTGCTCAAGGAAGCCCTCGTCACCTCGCTGCAGCGCGTGCTGCCCGATGATGACGATGAGGTTGATGACATCGGCTCGCTGTCGCAGCAGGCCGAGGCTCTGCGAATCACCGCCGCCGCGCCGGTGCGCAACACCTCGCTGGGTGGCGATTACGACGGCTGATGTTCGGCTGATCGTGGTTTAACGGAACCCCGCCGGGCTTGGGCCCTGGCGGGGTTTTGTTTTGGCCGTCAATCTTGTGACGCGGCCCACAGTTCCGGTCTGCGCAGCAGCAGAGCCTGTGCCAGAATCAGTGTCTTGGCATCGGTTAATTCGCCAGCCAGCACCAGATCGCGCAGGTGATCCAGCGTGATCTCATGCACGGTGATGTTTTCATCCTCATGCAGGGCGCCACCGCCCTCACCGATGCGATCCTCGCTTGAATAGGGCGTGAGATAGAGCTGAATCCGCTCGGTGGAGACCGGGCACAGGCTCCACATATTGGTCACCGGCTCCAGTTCGGAAATGCGCAGACCGCCTTCCTCAAGAGCCTCCTCGATGATGCGCTTGTCTGGCGCCATGCCCCCCAGATTGCCCGCAATCGCCTCCAGCAGAGGCGCTTCGCCCGCAGCCAGAACGCCCGCACGCGGCTGCTCGATCAGCATGCAGACGCGGCGGACCGGATCATAGGGCAAGACTGCCGCCGCCGAGCCATTGTCGATCAGGTGACGCTCCACGCGCACGCCATCGGGCATCTCCACCTCAAGGCGGGAAAAGCGATACCAGCCGTCATAGATCAGGGTCTGGTTGGTGATGCGGGCCTGGGTCATGGTGGGCAGGCTTATCGGGTTGCAGGCTTGTTGCAAGTGCGAAAGGGCTTTGAAGAAAGGAGGCAATGCGAGGGTGTTACACCCTCGCGCTCCCGTTAATGTCTGCCTTGCGCAGCGGGTTCAGCCTTGTGCCCGGATTGCCGGGCCGCAGGCTTTGGATTTGCCTGCGCGGCCCGTCAGGCGATAGCGCTGCATCTCAAGATCGCCGCGTGCATAAAGATCGGTACCCGGCGGCACCGGGATCGTCTCGATATAGACTGCGCCCGCCTTGGACGCAGCCCTTTGCGAGGCGAGATTGTCAGGCCGGATCATGATCCAGAGTTCGCGCAGATCATGCCGCTCAGCCAGCATCACGATCTGCCTGAGCGCCATCGCCGCATAACCATGCCCGCGATGCTCGGCCTCCACCGCATATCCGACATGGCCAATATAGTGCACAGCCTCCGCATCGCCGATCCGCAAGCGCATCGTGCCGACGGCCACATCATCAGCCACGATGTTGTAATGTTCGGCCGCAAGCCAGTTGCGGGCAGGATCTGCGGCAATCACCGCCTGCAGGACAAGCTCGACGGGCATAAACCCCTCCAGCACGACAAAGAGGCAAGAAGCAAGGATCGGGCGCCACCACCCTATAGCCGGAAGACGTCATGGGAGCGCGAGGGGGTAACCCCCTCGCATCCATCCTTCTTCAAAACCCACTGGAAACAGACAAAAGAAAACGCCCCGAGAATCCTCCCGGAGCGCCTTCCCTCGCTGTCTTGTCAAAAATCAGCTGGCCGAAATCGCCGGAGCCGGAGTCAGCCCGCCGATGCCGAAGCGCTTGCCCGCCTTGGGCACGCTCACGCCGCGCACGGGGATTGGCTTGGCCGGGCCGCTGGGCGTTTCGGGGCGGTCCAGCTTGCCGGTCTCGATCAGCTCCTTCAGCTCGTCGCCGGTCAGCGTTTCGTACTCCAGCAGGGCCTGCGCCATCAGGTGGAGCTTGTCCTCCTGCGACTTGAGGATATCCATGGCGCGGGCATAGCCATTGTCGACCAGAGCGCGCACTTCGCTGTCGATCAGCTTGCTGGTCTCATCCGACATCAGCAGGCGCTGCGAGCCGCCCATGCCGAGATAGCCTTCCTGCTGGTCCTCATACTGCAGCGGCCCCAGCTTGTCGCTCATGCCCCACTTGGTGACCATGTTGCGAGCCAGACCGGTGGCATACTGGATATCGCCCGAAGCACCGCTCGACACCTTGTCGTAACCGAAGATGATCTCCTCGGCGACGCGCCCGCCCATCGAGACCGACAGGTTGGCGTGCATCTTGTCGCGGTGATAGGAATAGCTGTCCCGCTCGGGCAGACGCATCACCATGCCCAGCGCACGGCCGCGCGGGATGATCGTCGCCTTGTGGATCGGGTCCGACGCCGGCTCGTTCAGCGACACCAGCGCGTGGCCGGCCTCATGATAGGCGGTCATCTTCTTCTCGTCCTCGGTCATGACCATGGAGCGGCGCTCGGCGCCCATCATGACCTTGTCCTTGGCGTCCTCGAACTCCTGCATGGCGACCAGACGCTTGTTGCGGCGGGCGGCGAGCAGAGCGGCCTCATTGACCAGATTGGCCAGATCGGCGCCCGAGAAGCCCGGCGTGCCACGCGCGATCACGCGCGGCTCGACGTTGGGGGCCAGCGGCACCTTCTTCATGTGCACGGCAAGAATCTTCTCGCGGCCCTCGATATCGGGCACCGGCACCACGACCTGACGGTCGAAACGGCCCGGACGCAGCAGAGCGGGGTCAAGCACGTCGGGGCGGTTGGTGGCGGCGATGATGATGATGCCTTCATTGGCCTCGAAACCATCCATCTCGACCAGCAGCTGGTTCAGCGTCTGCTCGCGCTCATCGTTGCTGTTGCCCAGACCATGGCCACGATGGCGGCCCACGGCGTCGATTTCGTCGATGAAGACGATGCAGGGGGCGTTCTTCTTGGCCTGCTCGAACATGTCGCGCACGCGGCTGGCGCCCACGCCGACGAACATTTCCACAAAGTCCGAACCCGAGATGGTGAAGAAGGGCACGCCCGCCTCACCCGCGATGGCGCGGGCGAGCAGCGTCTTACCCGTACCGGGCGAGCCGACCAGCAGCGCGCCCTTGGGGATCTGGCCGCCCAGCTTGGAGAAACGGCCCGGATCGCGCAGGAATTCCACGATCTCTTCCAGCTCCTCGCGGGCTTCATCGATGCCGGCGACGTCGTCGAAGGTGACGCGGCCCTGCTTTTCGGTCAGCAGCTTGGCCTTGCTCTTGCCGAAGCCCATGGCGCCGCCGCCGCCGCCCTTCTGCACCTGACGCAGCGCGAAGAAGGCCACGCCCAGGATCAACAGGAAGGGCAGAGCCTGCGCCATGATGTAGAGCAGCAGATTGTGCTCATCATCCGGCGCCTTGCCCGCGTACTTCACATTGTGCTGCTGAAGCAGGGGCTGCAGCGACACATCGTTGGGCACCGGAACGGTGGTGAAGCTGTCGCCATTCTTGAAATGGCCGGAAATCCGCTGCTCGCCCACGGCGGCGTCGGCGACGAGGTCGTCGGCCACCTTGGCGCGGAATTCGGAATACTGGAGCTGAGTCGCCCCAACGTCGCCGCGCGATCCGAAAAGGGAGACGGCGAAGACCAGCGCCAGGAAAATACCTCCCCAGACCAACAGGTTCTTCATCCAGGGGTTACCATTCGGCTGCTCTTCATTCATCGCGCGGTCCTTTCCAGAGGATCAATGTAGGAGCCCGGCGCTGAATGACAAGCTAACACGCACAGCGGATTCGCACAGGATTGCAGAAGATCTGCGGGCGGGCATGCTTAACGCACCCCGCCCGCGTCTTTTTTGGCCAATCTGCTGCGCAGATTGGCAGTGCGGCACCGGCCCACTCCCCCGGCCCGGCCACCCACAGCATACCACGATGGGTAGCCGGGCCGGGGGAGCGGCCCGATGCCGCCGCAGATTACTGCCCCGAAGGCGTCGGCCCCAGCTTGGTGTTCAGCACCCAGCCGACATTGTCGTTCTCGTCGGCCACTTCCCACCACAGGCCCTGCTTGTTGCCGGTGGGATAGAGGATCGCACCGGGCGCCAGGCTGCGCACGGTGGCGCCGGTGGCGGCAGGGGTCTTGCGCATCACCACCGGGGCAATCGCCTGGAAGGTCTTGGCGGGGGTGGCTTCCGCCGTGCCCGTCGAGCCCGGCTGCAGCCCGCCAAGCTGGTTCACCAGCTTGGCATAGGCATCGAGGAAGGACATGGTCACGATGCGACCGATGTCGGTGTTGTCATAGCCGCCGCCGACCAGACCCACCGCGCCGCTGCCGAAGAAGCCGCCGCCACCGCCGCCGAAGCTGATGCTGTTCTTGGCAGCGTAACCCTCGGTGGTGGCGATGGTTTCGGTGGTCCGCACATTGGTGACCGAGAGAACGGTGTTGGCCTCCATCTTGCGGCTGTGGATGCCGCCCAGCACCGCGCCGAAGCCGCCGCCGACCAGACCGCCAAGGCCAGCGCCCACGCGCGAGCCCGAGGCATTGGCATTGGCGCCCTGCACCTCGGCCTGAAGCACGTAATCGGCAGCCTTGATCTGGCCCTGACCGACGTTGGAACCACGCTGATGGCCCAGATCGCCGGCAATATCGCGCTCACGCTGGGCGGCCTGCAGGCCAGAGCCGCGATCGACGATGTTGAAGCAGCCCGAACGCTGCACGATCACCTTGAGCAGCTTCTGCGGCGGGGCCAGATTGTACTGGGTCCAGCCGCGCGCATCATCACCATCGACGATCGAGATGGTGCCCAGCTTGCGCACGCAATGCGGCACGTCATCAAGCGCCTGGCGCTGGTTCTTTTCCGCCTTGGAGGGGGCGGCCTGCGCCAGCGCGATATCGGGCGCCATCAGGGCGAGCGTGGAAACAGCGGCCGAAAAGGCCGTCACGGCGTTCAGGATCTTGTGCATGGAACCCCCGTTGGTCGCCGGCCCCGGGGGAGACCGGCCTTCATACTCTGGGGAGCGCTGATGCCAGAAGCCGATGCTAAGAATCAATAAAAATTACATAGAGAGCCTGCGCTTTACCGCAGAGTTGAAGGTCCCATTCGTAATCATCTTGCGCAATTTGCTAAACAACAAGGGTCAATCACCGTGACGCTTGAGCAGGAACACGGCATGTTCGGCGCGCCAGTTGGCGGCGGCGGCCCCGGTTAAAGCATCGCCTTCCAGAAACCATGCGCCTTCCACCGCGATGCCGCGCTGGGCAACAAAATCACGGAAGTCGGCGACGGTAAGATGGTGAATATTAGGGGTTTCATACCAGGCGACGGGCAGCAGCCGCGTCACCGGCATCCGCCCGCCCCACAGCAGCGAGAGCCGCACCCGCCAATGCGCGAAATTGGGGAAGCTGACGAATGCCCGCCGCCCGATGCGCAGCAATTGCTCCATCACCAGATCGGGGCGCTTGGTGGTCTGCAGGGTCTGCGAGAGGATGGCATAATCGAAACTGTCGTCCGGATAGAAGGACAGGTCGGTGTCGGCATCGCCCTGAATCGCCGAAAGGCCGCGCGCCACGCAGGCGGCGACATTGGCCGGTTCCAGCTCCAGACCGCGCGCGTCGCAATCGCGACCATCGCGCAAAGCCGCCATCAGCGTGCCGTCGCCGCAGCCGACATCCAGCACACGGGCGCCGGGCGCGACATTCTGGGCGATCACCGCCAGATCGGGGCGCAGAACCTGGGAACTCGTCATCGCAGCAGAAATCCTTCGATCACCCGGTCGAGCGCGGGCACGTCGAGCAGGAAGCTGTCATGACCGAAGGGCGCGGACAGCTCCATAAAGGACACCGGGGCCCCCGCCGCATTCAGCGCATGAGCGATGGAGCGCGATTCGCTGGTGGGATAGAGCCAGTCGGTGTCGAACGACACAAGGCAGAAGCGCGAATTTACGCCCTTGAAGGCCTCGGCCAGACGGCCCGGCAGATCGTCCTCGCCATGGCCCTCGGCGAGGTCGAAATAGCTCATCGCCTTGGTGATATAGAGGTAGGAATTGGCATCGAAGCGCCCGGTGAAGCTCTCGCCCTGATAGCGCAGATAGCTTTCCACCTGAAAATCCGCGCCGAAACCGAAGCTTTTCGCCTCGCGGTTCTGCAACCGCCGCCCGAATTTCTCCGAGAGGCTTGCCTCGGAGAGATAGGTGATATGCGCCGCCATGCGCGCCACGGCGAGGCCCGCATCGGGGCTGTTGCCGGTGCCGTGGTAAGCGCCGCCCTGCCAGTGGGGATCGGCCATGATCGCCTGACGGCCCAGCTCCTGAAAGGCGATGTTCTGCACCGGCATCGCCGCCGTGCTGGCCAGCACCAGCACGCGTTTCGCCATATCGGGCCAATTCACCGAGAGCGAGAGCGCCTGCATCCCGCCCATGCTGCCGCCGATCACCGCATAGAGGTTCTCCACCCCCAGAGCCTTCAGCAGCAGAACATGCGCCCGCACCATATCGCGGATGGTGATCACCGGGAAACGCGGGCCATAGGGCTGACCATCGGGCGCGAGGCTGCTCGGCCCCGTGGTGCCCATGCAGCTGCCCAGCACATTGGGGCAGATCACATAGAAACGGTCGGTGTCGATCGGCAGGCCGGGGCCGACCATGCGGCTCCACCAGCCGGGCTTGCCGGTGATGGGATGCGGCGTCGCCACATGTTGATCGCCGGTGGTGGCGTGGCAGATCAATATGGCGTTGTCGCGCGCTTCATTCAGCGTGCCATAGGTTTCATAGGCGATGCGCACGCCATGCAGCACCTGCCCGCCGTCCAGCTCCAAGGGCTGTTCGAGGTCATATGTGGCGCCGACTGCGTTAAGCGGGTTCTCGATGGGCAGGATCGCGCTGGTGTCCGACATGATGGCGCACGACTTGGGACTTTGCCCCCGCCCTGTCAATTGCGAGTGCGTCGATCCTGCGCCGAAGCATTTTCGAGTTGCCCGGCAACGGGCAACGGCTCGGAAAATGCGACCATCAAAAACAGATCATTTTCACCGCATGTGAAAATGATCTAGAGCCCCCCGCATCATGAGCAAGCGTCCCGAACCCAAATCATGGATCAGCGCGATCCACGCCTATGTCCCCGGCAAGAGCAAGGGCACTGACGGCAAGCCGCTGATCAAGCTGTCGGCCAATGAGAACCCGCTGGGCACCAGCCATGCGGCCTTGGAGGCACGCGCCCATGCCGCCGCCCCTTCGCTCTATCCCGATCCCGACAGCAAGGATCTGCGCGAGGCTTTGGGCAAGCTGAACGGCATCGATCCGTCGCGCATCGTGATGGGCACCGGTTCGGACGAATTGCTGCATATCGCCGCCCAAGCCTATGCCGGGCCGGGCGATGAGATCATCTATGTCCGCTACGGCTTCTCGGTCTATGATATTGCCGCGCGCCGCTGCGGGGCAGTGCCGGTGGTGGCGCCCGATCTGGATTACGGCACCGATGTCGATGCGCTGCTGGCGCTGGTGAGCGAAAAGACCCGCGTGGTCTTCGTGGCCAACCCCAACAACCCCACCGGCAGCTATTTGCCCAAGGGCGAGATCGCCCGCCTGCACGCCGGCCTGCCCGGCGATGTGCTGCTGGTGATCGATCAGGCCTATGCCGAATATGTCGCGCCCGAGGACGAGGATGGCGCTCTGGCGCTGGCCGAAGCCCACGACAACGTGCTGGTGACGCGCACCTTCTCCAAGATCTACGGCCTTGCGGGCGAACGCCTTGGCTGGGCCACCGGCGCCGCGCCGCTGGTCGATGCGCTCAACCGCATTCGCGGGCCCTTCAACCTGTCGAACAGCGCGCAGGCCATGGGGCTGGCGGCGGTGGCGGATCAGGACTTTGTGGAAAGCTCGCGCCTCCACAATCTGGCCGAGCGCACGCGGTTTGTTGAGCAATTGAACGCCCTGTCGAACCATGGCGTGCGCCCGCTGCCGTCTCAGGCGAACTTCGTGCTGATCCTGTTCAACGGCAAGCTGAGTGCCGAAACGGTCTACAACGGGCTGATGGAGCACGGCTACATCACCCGCTGGCTGCCGGGGCAAGGCCTGCCCGATGCGCTGCGCATCACCATCGGCACGGCGCAGCAAATGGATGAGATCGCCGCAGCCATCCGGTCCATGGTTCCGGGTGAATCCGGCGCATGAGCGACGTGCCCTTTACCAAGGTCGCGATCATCGGTCTGGGTCTGCAAGGCGGGTCGATCGGCCTTGCCCTGCGTGAGCATGCCCCGGCCATTGCCACCACCGGCTATGACCGCAACCCCGAAACCCGCGCCCGCGCCGCCGAGCGCGGGCTGGTCGGCACCGTAGCGGAGTCCGCGACCGAAGCCGTCACCGGTGCCGATCTGGTGATCTTCTGCGTGCCGCCTCTGGCCATGGGCGATGCCGCACGCGAATGCGCCCCGGCGCTCTCGCCCGATGCGCTGATCTCCGATGTCGGCTCCAGCAAGGTCACCGTGGCGCGCGCTCTGGGCGAGGCCCTGCCCGAGCATCTGGTGATCCCCGCCCACCCCGTGGCAGGCACCGAGAACTCCGGACCGGACGCAGGCTTTGCCAGCCTGTTTCATGGCCGCTGGTGCATCATCACCCCGCCCGAAGGCGCGGACGCCGCCAAGGTCCAAGGCCTCTCCGCCCTGTGGCAGGCCATCGGCGCCAGGGTCGAGATCATGGATGCCGCGCACCATGATCTGGTCCTCGCCATCACCAGCCACCTGCCGCATCTGATCGCCTACACCATCGTCGGCACCGCGGACGACCTGCAGGAAGTGACCCAGAGCGAAGTCATCAAATACTCCGCAGGCGGCTTCCGAGATTTCACCCGCATCGCGGCGTCAGACCCTACCATGTGGCGCGACGTGTTCCTCTCCAACCGCGACGCGGTGCTGGCCATGCTGCAGGTCTTCACCGAGGATTTGACGGAGCTGCAAAAGGCCATCCGCCTCGGCGATGGCGACAAGCTGTTCGACCATTTCACCCGCACCCGCGCCATCCGCCGCTCGATCATCGAGCAGGGGCAGGATGATGCGCGGCCGAATTTCGGGCGGCAGTAAGAGGTTTAAGAAGAAGGATAAGTGCGAGGGGATTATCCCCTCGCGCTCCCATGACGTCTCCCGACGCAAGGGCAGTGGTTCCCGGTCGTTGTGCCCTGTCTCTCTGTTGACCTCATTGGCCATCGATCATATCTGATCCCTGCGGCGACCACGTTCCCGCTCCCCTTCGGGACTCAAGACCGGGACGGCCCGGCGGTTTTCGAAGGATGTTGCCGTGGCCTGGTTTTCTCTGATAATCGCCGGATTGCTTGAAGTTATCTGGGCGACTGCCATGAAGCAGTCGCAGGGCTTTTCACGTTTCTGGCCGAG
The DNA here is from genome assembly GCF_017163935.1 of Novosphingobium terrae. NCBI lineage: Bacteria > Pseudomonadati > Pseudomonadota > Alphaproteobacteria > Sphingomonadales > Sphingomonadaceae > Novosphingobium > Novosphingobium terrae. The sequence continues at coordinate 3,767,582 of NZ_JABVZR010000001.1, forward strand.
TGTGATCACCATCGTCGGCGTGATCGGCAGCTTCGGGTTGCTGTCATGGTCCATGCGGTCCTTGCCGCTTGGCACGGCCTACACCGTCTGGACAGGCATCGGAGCTGTTGGCGCTTTTCTGACGGGCGTCGTGGTGCTGGGCGAAGCCTTGACGATGATGCGCGCCGCTGCCGCCCTGCTGATCGTGAGCGGCCTCGTGCTGATGAAGCTGTCTGCCCCGCACTGATGCGCCGCAGGCCGTGAATCTGTGACGGATGGGCTGCGCTGGCAATAGGGAAGCCTGCGACGCAGCAATTTGGGCGCAAGGCCGAACCCGATGCGCAACGCAGACAATAATGGGAGCGCGAGGGGATAATCCCCTCGCATCTAACCTCTCTAAACCTCAATCATTCAAAGCATTAATCGCCCCATGCACCCGTGCCTCGATCTCGTCACGCGGCAGGCCTGCGGGGATGGTCTCGCCCACGCGATAGGTGATCGTGCCCTTGCGCTTCCAGAAGCCCCGGAACAGCGGCCCGCTGTTCACCGCGATGGGCACCACGGGCAGGCCGATCAGCTTGTAGATTCCGGCGAAACCCGATTGCAGCTCGGGCTTCTTGCCATGGTGGACGCGGGTGCCCTCGGGGAAGATCACCAGAGGGCGGGGAATGACCGAAAACTTGCGCGCCGCCGCGATCATTGCGCGCAGGGCCTTGGCGCCCTGATCGCGTTCGACGGGGACCAGGCCGTAAACCTCGCCGGATTTGCCCCAGCCGGGCACCTTCATCAGCTCCACCTTGGCGAAGATGGCGGGGTGATCGATCAGCGTGGGCAGGTCGACGGCCTCGAACATGGCCTCGTGCTTCACGGCGATCAGCACGGCGCCGGTGGGGATCTGCCCCTCGATCACCACGCGGATGCCCAGAACGTGGCGCGTGCACCAGCGCTGCCAGTTGGACCAATGCTCGCACATCCAGCGGTTGATGGCCTCGCCGCAGTGGCGGGTGATGGGGGTCAGCAGGCCCAGCAGCACCGAGCCGCCGAAGAAGAAGATCGCAAAGAGGATGCTGCGCAGCCTCTCTTCAAAGGTGTAGCCCCTGTCGGGAGTCATGTCTTTTTCCAGAAGTACCAGGCCTGGCGCGCCAGCCATTTGCAATATTCGGTGAAGAGGATGCGCAGGCTGGGCCGCGTGGGCACGGCATCCTCGATGATGGTCACGCCCTTTGGCACAGGATGGGTGAGTTCAAAAGCGGCGCGGCGCATATGCCAGTCCGACGTCACCAGCCGCACGCTGGAGAGGTGGTGGCTGGCGATCCATTGCGTGGATTCAGAGGCATTGCTGCGGGTATCGACACTGTCGTAACCCAGCGTGATGCAGCAGCGCATCAGCGCTGGCTCGATCTTGTAGAGCGTGGCGAACTCGGGCTGAGTCACCTCCTGATCGACGCCGGAGACCAGCATCTGGCGCGCCCAGCCTTTGCGCAGCGTTTCCAGACCGCGCTGGATGCGTCCGTCGCCGCCGGTCAGCACAATCACGCCATCGGCATGCACCTCGCCCGCCGGGCGCGGCAGAAAGGCGGCGAAGGCGATGAAGCCCAGCGCCCAGACCATCAGCACCAGAGAGAGCAGGCGCCTCAGCATCTCACAGCATCCGTCTCAGGGCCGAGAGCACGGTCACGCGCGCCGTCACCACGGCCAGCACCACGGCGGCCAGCGGGATCAGCACCATCAGCGCCCAGTCGAGCCAGCCCAGCGCGCCGCCCGCGATCAGCCCGGCGCCAAGCCCGGCAAAGCGCCGACCCAGCACCAGCACCGCCGCCACCGCGACCGCCAGCCCCAAAGCCGCACCCGCGAAGGCATCAAGGCCGATGGCGCGCTGAAAAATGCGGGCGATCTGGCTATCGGTGCCGCCCATCATATGGACAATGGCAATGGTCTCGCGGTGCTGGCCCAGCGCCGAGCGCGTGGCGAGCAGCACGGCAGCGGTCATCGCCACGCCCAGCAGGCCGACCATGGCGGCGGCCAGCCATTGCAGGGAATCGATCGCCCCGAACACGGGCGAAAGCCAATGCGACTGTGCATCCACCCGCGCGGCAGGCGCCACCTTGCCCAGCAGCTTGCGCAGCTTTTCCAGCTGGGCCTCATCGGCGGGGCCATTGGTCTTCACATCGATCAGCGCGGGCACGGGCACCACATCGGCGGCGCTGACACCCTGTTCCTGCGCCCCGCCCAGCCATGGGGCGAGCAGATTGTTCACCTCCTGCGCGGAGACCAACTGCACCGAGGCGACACCGGGCGCGTCCTGCAAGGCTTTCAGCGTAGCGCTGATCTGCCGGTCACGCCCTTCGCCGGCATCCAGCACCTGCACGCTGACGCCGCCCGAAAGGTCCGCCGCCGCCGCCAGAGCGATGTTGCGCAAGGCAAGGCCGGTGGCCGCCGCGATCACCGTCAGCGCCACCATGATGGCGATCACCCATGGCATCGGCCCGGAGAGCCGCGCCTGAGGCACCAGCTCGCTGTCCGCTCCGCGCCCGCGAATGTTGCCGAAGCCGGGCAGGCGCAGCAGGCGCTTTTCGGCGGCTGCGGCCTCTGCGGGGTCTTCGTTGATGTTCAGATCCTCAGCCATCGCGCAGATCCGGGAAACGGGCCGCCGTCTGGCCGCCGGCCTTGCGCGGGGGATAGCGCAGCGCGCCGGTGGGGTCGCTCATCTTGCCGCGATCCAGCCGCATGATCAGTGAATCCGGCACTTTCTGAAGCAGATGCATATCGTGGGTGGCCACCACCACGGTGGTCCCCAGCCGGTTGAGCGCCTCGAACAGGCGCAGCAGCTTGACCGCCATATCGGGGTCGACGTTGCCGGTCGGTTCGTCCGCCACCAGCAGTTCGGGGCGCCCAATCACCGCGCGGGCAATGCCGACACGCTGCTGCTCACCGCCCGAAAGCGAGGCCGGGCGCGCATGCATCCGCCCCTCCAGCCCCACCCATTCGAGCATGTCGTTCACCGAAGCGGTGATCTCCTTTTCCGGCAGGCCCGCGATGCGCAGCGGCAGCGCCACATTGTCATAGGCCGAAAGGTGAGGCACCAGCCGCACATCCTGAAACACCACGCCGATGCGGCGGCGGAAGCCGGGCAGGCGTTCACGCGGCAGGGTGATGGCATCGGTGCCGAACAGGCTGATCATCCCCCGGCTGGGCCGCTGCGCCAGATAGAGCATGCGCAGCAGCGAGCTTTTGCCCGCGCCGCTCGCCCCGGTGAGGAAATAGAAGCGGCCCGCGAAGAGGGTGAAGCCTACATCGGACAGCACCTCGCGCTCATTGCCATAGCGCAGGCCCACATTGTCGAAGCGGGCGATCTCGCCATCCATCCGGGTCATGCGCAAAGGCCTGACGCAGCGAAAGCAGGCCGGGGGGAGGCGTTCCGGGCAGACGCAAAAAAGGCGCTCGGTTCAGCGGAGGGGCATATCATCACCCTCATGCTATAACCGCCCCGCGCCTTAGAAAAAAGGGCGGTGGAAAAAAGCCTGCAGGTCGCTCTTTCGCAAATACCCTATCTTGCAGCGCTGGCCACAGCCATGCATGACAGGCAACGATGATTATCGCCTGTCCAGCCTGTGCGACACGCTATGCCGTTCCGGATAATGCCATCGGAGCGAAGGGTCGCACAGTGCGCTGCGCCAAGTGCCGCCACAGCTGGTTTCAGGATGGCCATGGGATAGAGGCAGAAGCGCCTGTTGCGGCGGTTCCTGTCGCCCAGCCGACCCCCGCGCCTGCCATGGCCGAGGCGATGGTTGCCGCGCCGGAGCCCGTTGCTCCACCCCCTCCTGCCCCGACAGTGCAGGAGGATTGGCCCTCATCCTACCCCGTTCCGGCCCCGGCGGGCGACATTGCTGTCGCAACGCCGACCGCTTTTGCCGCCCCTGTCCCGGCTTACGAGCGCGACAAGCCCGAAGCGCAACCCGCCGCGACCACCACCGTCGCCGACGATTTCGACGACACACCTTCCAGCTTCGCGCATGAGCCGCCCTTCCGCCCCCGCCGCAATCCGGCGCGGATGTGGACGATGCTGGCGATCACCTTCGGCCTGCTGGCGCTGGTGGCAGCGGGCGCGGTGTGGCGCTTCGGCCTGCCCGGCTGGCTGCCCTTCGGCCATTCGCCCTTTGCGGCGGGCCAGCCCGATCTGGTGCTGACCTTCCCCTCCAACCGGCAGGATCGCCGTTCGCTGGCCAATGGCGGGGAATATTTCGGCATCAGCGGCACGATCACCAATGTCGGCAAGCAGCGGCGCAATGTGCCCCAGCTGATCGTGGTGCTGCGCGATGCGGGCGGGCGGAAAGTCTACAGCTGGGAGATCACCCCGGCCAAGCGCGTGCTGGCTCCGGGCGAATCCCTGGCCGTCAGCGAGGCGATGACGGATATTCCCCGCTCGGCCCATGGGGCGGATATCGGCTGGAAAGCCGAATAAAAGCCTGCGCTTCGGGGCTTGTAAGAAATTTGCCAAACAGCGCTTGCAGGGTGTGACGCCCTCTGCTAGTGGCCCGCTCCTACCAAGCGAAGGGGCCTCGGCTCATCGCTGTCTTGATGCGGTCGTGGCGGAATTGGTAGACGCGCAACGTTGAGGTCGTTGTGGGCGAAAGCCCGTGGAAGTTCGAGTCTTCTCGACCGCACCAGGAACATAAAACACCCCCTCGCGGGGTCACTCGGGGGCAGGGCCCGGTTTTCCTATCCTTGGCATCTTTGAACCATCTGCAGGGCCCACCCTGTGGAGAGCGCATCAGCTGCTGATGGACATTGCGCCTCAATAAGAACATAAAGTGAACATGAAGTGCGATTCGCAGGATGTTCGCCATGATTCCACAACCCTCTCCGCTCCGGTCGCCTCTGCCGCCGCCACTGGCCGCCGGCCATCTGCACGAGATTCACGCCGATGCCGATGGCTGGGCAGCGGCCTTGGGCTTTGTGCTGGCGGCGGTGACCGGCACGCAAAGCCCCAAAGCGCCGCCCATCGTGCTGGTGCGCACCACCAAGACACGACAGGGCCTGCAGCCCTGCGGCGCGGGCTGGGCGCAGCTGGGGTTCGATTCCCGGCGGCTGGTGGTGGTGGAAGCGCCCGACAGCCTTGCCCTGCTGCGCGCCGGGCTGGATGCCGCGCGCTGCCCGGGTCTGGCCGCCGTGGTGCTGGAAACATGGGGCCCGCTGCCCGACTACGATCTGACCGCCAGCCGCCGTCTGGTGCTGGCGGCGGAGCGTTCCGGCGCGCTGGTGATCATGCTGCGCGGCGATGCCCCACCCCGCGCCAGCGCCGCGCAGACCCGCTGGCACATCGCCCCGGCGCCCTCCATCGCTCTGGCAGGACAAGCGCCGGGCCATGCCGCGCTGACGGCCACGCTGCAGCGCCAGCGCGGCGGCGCCTCGGGACTGAGCTGGCTGCTGCATCGCGACGGCTGGCAGGGAGGTTTCCATGACCCCGCAAGCTCAACAGAGATCAAGCCCGCGCCGCTGTCTGGCGCTGTGGTTCCCTTTCCTGCCCTGCGAGCGGGTGAAACGCACCGCGCCGCCTGACGCAGATCTGCCCTTTGCTCTGGTGGCCCGCGTGGGTCAGGCGCTGCGCCTCGCCGCGCTGGAGAGGGATGGCGCGAGTCATGGCCTGGCCGTGGGGATGACTCTGGCCGATGCGCGGGCGCGCTGCCCCGATCTGGTGACCGCCCCGCATGACCCGCCCGAGGATGCCAGGCTGTTGGCGGTTCTGGCCGGGCGCATGGCGCGCTTCACCCCGATGGTGGCGCTCGATCCGCCCGATGGGCTGGTGCTGGACATCACCGGCTGCGCGCATCTTTTCGGTGGCGAGGCCGCGCTGGCCCGGCTGGCGATATCCGAGGCGGGGCTTACCACGCGCCCGGCGTTGGCCAGCCATGCCGCTGCGGCCCGCGCCTTGGCCCGCTTTGAACGCGGGCAGGCGGGCGGTGAGGAAGCATTGCGCATCCGCGCCCTGCCCATCACCGCGCTGGAATTGCCAGAGGCGTCACTGTCCGGGCTGCGCCGCGCCGGGCTCAAGCATCTGGGCGATCTGGCCAGCCGCCCGATGGGCTCGCTCGCCGCGCGTTTCGGCGAGGAGGCCGTGGCGAAGCTGCGCGCCATTCTGGGCGAGGCAGGCAGTCCTATTGTGGCGCGCGCACGCCCGGTGCCGATCCGCGCCGACATCCGCTTTGCCGAGCCCATCGGCCGCACGCAGGATGTGCTGGAGGTCGCCGAGGCCTTGCTGGAAGACACTGCGCGGCAGATGGAAGCGCGGCGTCTGGGTGGCCGCCGCTTTGTGCTGCGGCTGGAACGCGCCGATGGGGCGCTGCGCCATCTGGCGGTGGAGACCGCCCTGCCCACGCGCGATGCGGCGCCGGTGGTGCGGCTGCTGCGCGAAAGGCTGGAGAATCTGGCCGATCCGCTCGACCCCGGTTTCGGCTTCGATGCCATGGCGCTGGCCGTGCCGCGCCATGAACCGCTGGCCGCGCGGCAAACCTCAAGCGAAGCGGAAGATCGGGAAGAGGAGACCATCGCCGCCCTGCTTGACCGGCTGGCGACGCGGCTGGGGGAAGGCGCGATCCTGCGCCTGCATCCGCGTGATCGGCACAGTCCGGAAAAAGCGCAAGCCCTGGTGGCTGCGGCGCGCGGTCTGCCCGGCGCGACGCAAGCACCTGCCCTGCCCCGCCCGCTGTTTCTCTTCGATCCGCCTCAAGAAGTGAGCGCCATCGCGGGTGTGCCCGATGGGCCACCTTTGCGCTTCACCTGGCGCGGGCGGGCGCATGAGGTGCGCCTAGCCGAGGGCCCCGAGCGGATCGCGCCCGAATGGTGGCGCCATGCCCAAGGCCATCTGCCCGAAACGCCGCTGCTCACCCGCGACTATTACCGGGTGGAGGACAGCGCCGGATACCGCTTCTGGCTGTTCCGCCATGGCCTGTTCGAGGAGCAGACGCATCCGCGCTGGTATCTCCATGGGTTGTTTTCATGAACTTTTTCGAGCCTGTCGCCGCCAGCGCCTTCAGCTTTCTGCGCGGCGCCTCCCAGCCCGGCGAGATGGTAGCGCGTGCCCATGCGCTGGGCATGGGCGGCATCGGCATCGCTGACCGCAACACGGTGGCGGGCGTGGTGCGCGCGCATAAGGCGTGGAAGGAGCTGGGTGGGCCGGGTAGCACCTTTCGCCTGATCGTGGGCGCGCGGCTGAGTTTTATCGATGGCACGCCGGACATCGTCGCCTATCCGCTGGACCGCAAGGGCTGGGGGCGGCTGACGCGCTTGCTCAGCCTCGGCAATCAGAAGGATGAGGTGGAAAAGGGCGATTGCCATCTGACATTGGGCGAGTTGCTGGCGCATGTCGGGGAAGAGGGTCAGGAAGGATGGGCGCTGATCGCGATGGAGGGCGATGCCGCTCTGCTGGAAACGCTGCAGGCCGCCACGCAGCATCTCTGGCTGAGCGCCGCCATGCCGCGCGGGGGCAGCGATGCGCGCGATCTGTCTGAACGCATGGCGCTAAGCGCGGAATGCGGCGTGCCCCTGATCGCCACCAATGATCCGCTCTATGCCACACCTGCCGCGCGGCCTCTGCATGATGTGCTGACCTGCATTCGTGAGGGGGTGACGCTGTCAGCCGCCGGGCGTCTGCTGGCGCCGCATGCCGAGCGGCATCTCAAAGCGCCCACGGAAATGGCGCGGCTGTTTGCCGCTTGCCCTCAGGCGCTGGAGGCGACGGGCGATCTGTTCTCACGCATCAGTTTTGTGCTGGATGATCTGGTCTACGAATATCCCCATGAGCCCGTGCCCGAGGGTTGGGAGGCGCAAAAATGGCTGGAACATCGCGTGCGGGAAGGCGCGAAGGAGCGTTTCCCCGATGGTCTGGACCCGCGCTATGAGAAGGTGCTGAAGGAAGAATTCCGGCTGATCCGCAAGAAAAAATACGCCCATTACTTCCTCACCGTCCACGATGTGGTGCATTATGCGCGCAGCCTTTCGCCGCCGATCCTGTGTCAGGGGCGGGGCAGCGCGGCCAACTCGCTGGTCTGCTATTTTCTGGGCGTGACGCCGATCGATCCGGTGCGCGAAAAGCTGCTCTTCTCGCGCTTTCTCTCCGAAGAGCGCGACGAGCCCCCCGATATCGACGTCGATTTCGAACACGAACGGCGCGAGGAGGTGATCCAGTACATCTACAAGCGCTATGGGCCCCGCCGCGCCGCCATCGTCGCCACGGTGATCCATTACCGCCAGCGCAGCACCATCCGCGAGGTGGGCCGCGCGCTGGGTTTTACCGAGGATGTCACGGCGCGGCTCTCCGGGCTGATCTGGGGCAGCCGGGGCGGGCCGGTGCCCGAGGAAAGGCTGACGCAGGCGGGGTTCGATGCCGGCAACCCGGCCATCGCCCGGCTGCGCGATCTGATCGAGCAGGTGCTGGGCCTGCCGCGCCATCTCTCGCAGCATGTGGGGGGCTTTGTGCTGTCTCAGGAGCCGCTCGATGAGATCGTGCCGATATGCAAGGCGGCGATGAAGGATCGCTTTTTCATCGAATGGGACAAGGACGATATCGATGAGCTGAAGCTGATGAAGGTGGATGTGCTGGCGCTGGGCATGCTGACCGCGCTGCGCAAGGGCTTCGATCTGATCCGCGGCGTGGGCTGCGGGGATTACACGCTGGCCACGGTGACGCCGCCGGATCAGGAGGTCGCCACCTTCGAGATGCTGACCCGCGCCGACAGTATCGGTACGTTTCAGGTCGAGAGCCGCGCCCAGATCGCCATGCTTCCCCGCATGAGACCCAAGGAATTCTACGATCTGGTGATTCAGGTGGCCATCGTGCGGCCGGGGCCGATTCAGGGCGGCATGGTCCATCCCTATCTGCGCCGTCGCACCAAGGAGGAGACGGTCACCTATCCCAGCGAGGCGCTGAAAAATCTGCTCGAACGCACATTGGGCGTGCCGCTGTTTCAGGAACAGGCGATGAGCATCGCCATCATCGGCGCGGGCTACAGCCCCGCCCAGGCCGATCGGCTGAGGCGCGACATGGCCAGCTTCCGTCAGGACGGCAAGATCGAGACTCACAAAACCCAGTTTATCGATGGCATGGTCAGGCACGGTTACACGCTGGATTTTGCCGAAAGCTGCTTCGCCCAGATCGAGGGTTTTGGCGAATACGGCTTCCCCGAAAGCCACGCACAGGCCTTCGGCTGGCTGGCCTATGTGTCGAGCTGGATGAAGTGCCACCACCCCGCCGCCTTCACCTGCGCCCTGCTCAACAGCCAGCCGATGGGCTTCTACGCCCCCGCGCAACTCGTCGCCGACGCCCGCGCCCATGGCGTGGAGGTGCGCCCCACAGACGCCACCATCAGCCCTTGGGACAACACGCTGGAAGGCCCGCGCATCCTGCGCTTGGGCCTGCGCCAGATCGATGGCTTCCGCGAGGAATGGGCCACAGCCATGGTGATCGCCCGCGAGAAACGCCCCTTCGCCAGCCTTGAGGATCTGGCCCATCGCGCCACCCTGCCCACCCGCGCCATGGCCCTGCTGGCCGATGCCGATGCGTTGATCGCCCTTGGCGCTGCTCGCCGAGAGGCCGGGTGGGAGGTCCGCCGCCTGCCCCCGCGCCAGCTTTCCCTCTTCGCCGCGATGGATGCCCCCGAACTCGGCGCCGAGCCCGATCCCGCCCTGCCGCCCATGCCCCTCTCCCAACAGGTGGTGGAGGATTACCAGACCCAGCGCCTCTCCCTGCGCGGCCATCCGTTGCAGTTTTTGCGCGCTCGGCTGGAGGAGAAGGGCATCCTGACCGCCGCTCAGGTCAATGCCGCCAAGGATGGCGCGCCCGTTTCCTGCGCCGGGGCCGTGCTGGTGCGCCAGCGCCCCGGCAAGGGCAACGCCATCTTCATCACCATCGAGGACGAAACCGGCATCGTCAACGGGCTGCTCTGGGCCCGCGAGTTCGAGAAGCAGCGCAACGCCGTGATGGCCGCAAGGCTGATGGTGCTCCACGGCAAGGTACAGCACAGCAAGGAAGGCGTGGTCCATCTGATGATCGACCGCGTGGTGGACGCCAGTGCCTTGTTGGCACGTCTGGAGGAAGGCGAGGGCATGGCGCAGAGTCTGGCCGCCACGCCGCCGCGTCTGGGGCATCATCCGAGGGATGCGCGGTTGCTGCCGCCTTCTCGGGATTTTCATTAAGGGATTGAAGAGAGACAATGCGAGGGCCATCGCCCTCGCGCTCCCTTTAATGTCTTCGTTGCGCTTCGGGTTCGGCCAAAGGGCGAGGCACGCTGCGCCGCAGGCTCTAAAAATCCCCGCACAGCCTTGACCTTCATAATCTGACTGCCTGCGGCGCTCCGCCTTGCGCAGGTGGAGAGCCGAGGCGCAACAATCGGGTGCCACCGCCCCATCGTCGGAAGACGTTCCGGGAGCGCGAGGGGGTAACCCCCTCGCATCTTTCCTTCTTCCCTCTTGCTGCCTCAACCTTCCCTGCCTTAGGCATACACCATGCCCATCCTAAAAACCGCCGCCCTATGGCTAACGCTGGCCCTCCCCATGCCGCTCGCCGCCGCGACTCCCGCCGATCTGGAAAGCCAAATCCGCGCTTTGCTTGCAAAACCCGATCTGGCCGGCACGCGCTGGGGGCTGCGGGTGGAGGACAAGACGGGCCATGTGATCGTCTCCATCGCGCCGGATGACAGGTTTCAGCCTGCCTCCAACACCAAGGTCTTCGTGACCAGCGCTGCGTTTGACGTTCTGGCGCAGGGCAAACTCGCCAATCCGGGGACTCAGGTGCGGCTGGAGCCCGGCGCAAAGGGCCTGCAGAACGTGGTGCTGGTGGGCAAGGGCGACGCCTCCCTTTCCGACCGCGCCGACTGCACGCGCGATTGCCTCAGCCAACTGGCCGATGCCGTGGCCGCCAGCGGGGTCAAGCGCGTGGGCGATGTGATCGGCGACGACAGCTTCATGCCCGATGAGCGCTGGGTCCGCTCAGGCCGCATCCGGCCGGGCAGCCACACCATCATGTCGGCGCTGACGCTGAACGATAATACGATCAGCATCACCGTCTCGCCCGGTGCGGCGCAGGGCTCTGCGGCCAGCGCGGCCATGCCCGATCTAGCGCCTGAAGTGGCGCTGATCGACGAGGTGACCACCGCCGCGCCCGGCACAGCCGCCGAAGTGCATGCCGAGATCGCTCCCGGCCAGCGCGCCATCCGCCTGTTCGGCTCGCTGCCGGTGGGTGGCAAGCCGCAAACTCTGCATTTCGACGTGGATGACCCCGCCGATTTCGCCGCTATCCGCTTCGCCCGCCTGCTGCGCGCCCGTGGCATCACCGTGAGCGGCAGTGTGAAGCCCCGCCACGCCCCCCTCACCGCCGAGGGTATTCTGGCCACCGCCCCCGCCGCGCCGGATGTGCCCGCTCTGGCCAGCCTGACGCCGCCCGATCCGATCGAGGATCTGACCCTCACCGCCAAACTCAGCCAGAATCTGCATGCGCATCTGTGGCTGAAGAAGCTGGCGCTGTCGCAGGGGCTGGCGCCTTCCACGCCCGCCGGGCTTACCGTGCTCAATGCCACGCTGGACCGTGCCGGCCTGCCGCGCTGGAGCCATGATTTCTACGATGGCTCCGGCCTCTCGCCCGACAACCGCATCACCCCGCGCGCCATGGTCGCCTATCTGCACTGGATCGATGGGCAAAACTGGGCCCCGCAATGGCGCGCCACGCTGCCCATCGCAGGTGTGGACGGCACGCTGGCCGGGCGGATGAAGAACACGCCTCTGGCCGGCAATCTGCGCGCCAAGACGGGGACGTTGCTGGCGGCAAATGCTCTGGCCGGTTACGTCACGGCGGCCAGCGGGAAGGAGTTGGTGTTTGCCTTCTACGCCAACGATCGGCCCGGGGATGCTCCATCCGTGTTGCCGGTGATGGATAGAGTGATGCAGGTGGTGGCAGCAGGGAATTAAGGGGATATGCGAGGGCCATTGCCCTCGCGCTCCCTTGAGTGTCTTCGTTGCGCGCAGGGTTCAGCCATAGAGCAACGCCGCCGCGCCGCAGGCTTTAAACATTGTATTTCTATAAAGAAACCCGCCTGCGGCGCAGTATCTTAGCGCTAAACTAGAGGTCACCCGCAACAATCGGGCAACACAACCCTTTCGTCGGAAGACGTCATGGGAGCGCGAGGGTGTAACACCCTCGCATTTTCTTCTTAATTCCTTCTGAAAACCCTCGAACCGCCCATAAGGCGTTTGCCCCGTTGCCGCCGTGCCCCCGGTGTTAAATCCTGCGTGGCAATGAGCGACTCCACACCCGTGTCACCGCGCCCTGCTCTGCCGGGCAGCGTCACGCTCCCCGCCCGGCCCGAGGGTTTGACGGTCAATCCCGCGCAGACGGCGGTGGTGGTGATCGACATGCAGAACGCCTATGCCAGCGAGGGCGGCTATGTTGATCTGGCGGGCTTCGACATCAGCGGCGCTCAGGGTGTGATCGGGCGCATCGGCAAGGTGCTGGAAACCGCGCGCGGCGCCGGCATGCCGGTGGTGTTTCTGCAGAACGGCTGGGATGCCGATTATATCGAGGCGGGCACGCCTTCCTCGCCCAATTACCATAAATCCAATGCCTTGAAGACCATGCGCGCCCGGCCGGAACTGTCCGGCCAGCTGCTGGCGCGCGGGGGCTGGGATTACGAACTGGTCGATGCGCTCAAGCCCCAGCCGGGCGACATTCGTGTTCACAAGACGCGCTATTCGGCCTTCTTCAACTCCCAGCTCGATTCCATTCTGCGCGCGCGGGGAATCACCACCATCGTCTTTGTCGGCATCGCCAGCAATGTCTGCGTGGAATCGACACTGCGCGACGGCTTCCACCTCGAATATTTCTGCCTGATGCTGGAGGATGCCACCCATCATCTGGGCCCGGATTTCATCCATCAGGCCACCATCTACAACGTCGAGAAGTTCTTCGGCTGGGTCTCCACCTCCACCGAGTTCTGCGGCGCTGTCAGCCAGATCGCTCCTTAAACCTCCACACCATAAACGGAGAGGCCCATGCCGTTCGAGCCGATCAACCCGCCGCAATTCCCCGCCCCCATCGCCCCCTATTCGGCGGCGGCGCGCGCGGGAGATACCATCTACGTCTCGGGCATGCTGGCGCTGGGGGAAGGCGGCGTGGTGCTCTATCCCGGCGATGCGGCGGCGCAGACGCGCCATATTCTGGCGATGATCGCCATCACGCTTCAGGCGGCGGGGGCCACGCTGGCCGATGTGGTGATGAACCATATCTTCCTGAAGAATATGGCCGATTACGCCGCCTTCAACGCCGTCTATGCCGAGCATTTTCCCGGCGCCAAACCCGCCCGCTATTGCATCCGCGCCGATCTGGTGCTGCCGGACTGCCTCGTCGAAATCGCCTCCGTGGCGCATCGCGGGGGGGCTGTCGTCCTGTGACCCTCACCACGCTTTGCGGCCTCTATCACGAGGAACATGGGCCACCCACGGGCGAACCGGTGATCCTGTCCGCCGGGCTGGGCGGATCGGGGGCCTATTGGGCGCCCAATCTTTCGGCGCTGGCGCAGTCGCACCGTCTGGTGCTGTATGACCATCGCGGCACGGGCCGCTCCTCGCGCTGCCTGCCCGAGACGGTCAGCGTCGAGGATATGGCCGACGACATCCTGATGCTGATGGATGAGCTGCACCTTGAGCGCGCCCATATCATCGGCCATGCGGCAGGCGGCATGGCGGCGCTGGCGCTGGCGCTGAAGGCGCCGGAGCGCGTCGGCGGCATCGTCATCGCCAATGGCTGGATCACGCCCGATCCGCATTTCCTGCGCTGTTTCGAGGCGCGGCTCAACCTGCTGCGCCACGCCGGGCCGGAGGCTTTCCTGCGCGCCCAGCCGATCTTCCTCTTCCCCGCGCCATGGATCTCCCAGCATCACGGCGAGCTGGACCATGAGCTGGACCACCAGATGGCCGCCTTCCCCGGGCGCGAAACCATGGAGAAGCGCATCGCCGCTCTGGCCTCTTTCGACATCGCCGACAGGATCGGCCAGATCACCCATCCCATTCTGGCCTATGCCGCGCGCGACGACATGCTGGTGCCCTTCACCTGCACCACCGAGGGGCTGAAACAGGCCCCCAATTGCGAGGTGGAGCTGGCGCCATGGGGCGGCCACGCCTGCAACCTCACCGATCCGCTGCGCTTCACCGGCGCGGTGCGCGATTTCCTGTCCCGTCACAAATTGTAGGAGGCCAAGCCCATGCAGGTCGGCGTGTTCGTGCCCATCAACAACAATGGCTGGCTGATCAGCGAGAACGCGCCCCAGTACCTGCCCTCCTTCGACCTCAACAAGCGGATCGCGCAGGGTGCCGAAAAGCACGGGCTGGATTTCCTGCTCTCGATGATCAAGCTGCGCGGCTTTGGCGGGAAAACGCGGTTCTGGGAGTATGGGCTGGAGAGCTTCACCCTGATGGCGGGCCTGGCCGCCGTGACCGAGCGGATCAAGATTTTCGCCACCTGCCCCACCCTCATCATCCCGCCCGCCTTTGCCGCGCGCATGTGCAATACGGTGGATTCGATCAGCCATGGCCGCTTCGGGCTGAACCTGATCACCGGCTGGCAGCCCCCCGAATACACGCAAATGGGCCTGTGGCCGGGCGAGGAGCACTTCCGCAGCCGCTACAAGGTGCTGGATGAATATGCCCGCATCCTGCGCGAACTCTGGGAAACCGGCGTCAGCGATTTCAAGGGCCAGTATTACCAGATGGACGACTGCCGCGTGCTTCCCCAGCCGCAGGCCGAGATGAAGATCATCTGCGCGGGATCGTCAGACGAAGGCCTCGCCTTTTCCGCGCAATGGGCGGATTACGCCTTCTGCCTCGGCAAGGGCGTCAACACGCCCACCGCCTTCGCCTTCAACAATGAACGCCTCGCGAAGGCGCTGGAGAAAACCGGGCGCGATGTGCAGATCTTCGTGCTGATGATGGTGATCGCCGCCGAAACCGACGAGGAAGCCCACGCCAAATGGCAGAGCTATAACGCCGGTGTCGATGTGGATGCGATCGGCTGGCTGGCCGAGCAGGGCGCCAAGGATACGGTGAACAAGGACACCAATGTCCGCCAGCTCGCCGCGCCCGAGGGGGCGGTGAACATCAATATGGGCACACTGGTGGGGTCCTATGAATCCGTGGCGCGGATGCTGGACGAAATGGCGCAGGTGCCCAACACCGGCGGAGTTCTGCTGACCTTCGATGATTTCGTGGAAGGTGTGGAGGCCTTCGGAACGCGCATCCAGCCTTTGATGAAGAGCAGGCAGCACGTTCAGGTGGAAGCATAAAAGAGAGAATGCGAGGGTCATAACCCTCGCGCTCCCTTTAATGTCTACGTCGCGCATCCGGTTCGGCCTTGCGCCCAGATTGCCGCGCCGCAGGCTTTAGGATCGCCAGCGCAGCCTGTCATTCAGAGGATAACCTGCCTGCGGCGCTTTGCCCTGCACAGGTGGAGAGCCGGAGCACGCCGTTTCGGAGCCACTACCCTGGCGTCGGAAGACGTTCTGGGAGCGCGAGGGGGTAACCCCCTCGCATTACCCTTCTTCAACCTCTTAAATTACCGAACCAGCATGGCCTCCAGCTGAGCCAGCTTCTCCGTATAAGGCGCGCGAAGCTTGCCCAGCCCGTCCCCGCCCTGCACCGCCACCGCGCGCGCGTGGCTGAAGCGGCGGAACCCATGGATGCCATGATAGGCCCCCATGCCCGAGGCACCCACGCCACCAAAGGGCAGCCCCTCGATCCCGACGTGAGTCATCACATCCTCGAACACCAGCGCCCCGCTGGTGGTACGCGCGGCGAAGGACTGGCGCGCCGCTTCGTCCGCACCGAAGTAATAGGCCGCCAGCGGGCGCGGGCCCGCGTTGATATGGGCCACGGCGGCATCCACGTCATCCACGCCCATCAGGGGCAGGATGGGTCCGAAGATTTCCTCGCGCATCACCTGCATGGCGGGGGTGACATCGGTGAGGATGACAGGCGCGATCTTGCGGGTGGCGGGATCGTGCGGCGGCTCGCCCAGGGGCGTGAGCGGGATCGGCGTCGCGCCCTTGGCCAGGGCGTCGGCGATCAGCTCCAGCAGGCGATCGTAATGACGCTGGCTGATGATCGCGGTGTAATCGGGGTTGCCCTGAATGGCGGGCCAGCTGGCGGCCACGGCATCGCGCGCGCCATCCACAAAGGCGGCTTCCTGACCGCGCGTCGCCAGCACGTAATCGGGGGCGAGGCAGATCTGCCCGGCGTTGAAGGTCTTCACCGCCATCACGCGCTGAGCCGCGCGCCCGGCATCGGCGTCCGGAGCGATCACGACCGGGCTCTTGCCGCCCAGCTCCAGCGTGACGGGTACCAGATTCTCCGCAGCCGCACGCATCACCTGCTTGCCGACCGTGGTGCTGCCGGTGAAAATCAGATGATCGAGCGGCAGGCGCGAAAAGGCCTCGCCCACCGTGGCATCGCCCAGAATCACGCCCAGCTCATGCGGGGCGAAATAGCGGCCCGCCAGCTCGGCCAGCAGCTCGCTGGTGCGCGGGGTCAGTTCGGAAGGCTTGATCAGCGCGGTGTTGCCCGCGGCAAAGACCCCGGCCAGCGGCGAAAACGCCAGATTCACCGGGAAATTCCAGGGGCTGATGATCCCCACCACGCCCAGCGGCTGATAGTCGATCCTTGCGCTGATCGCGCCATCGGGGGTTTCCACCGACTCGCTCTGCATCCATGCGGCGACATGCTCGGCGGCATAGGAGAGCGAGCGCACGCTGCTGCCCACATCGGCGGCCAGCGACTGGAAGCGGCTGCGCGTGCCGAAATCGGCGTTGATGGCGCCGGCCAGCGCCTCCCCATTGTCCAGCAGCAGGGCCATCGCCCGGCCCAGCCGATCGCGCCGCAGGCCCGCATCGGCGGGGCCGGAGGCGAGCTGGGCGCGTTGCATCGAACGGACGATCGCGGTCATTTCGACCGTGGCGTCGAAAGGGGTCATCTGTCGCTCATGGTTGGATCATGACTGAAAGGGAAGAGCGGCGAGGCATCGCTTCGGGGGTGGGGGGGAAATGCGATGCCTCGCCGCCATGCAGACTGCGGATCGTGGGGGGGGGGGGATGATCCGGCAGTCCGACAGGGGAATATTTCGTCTGGCACCGTCTATAGCGCCCCGAGCCGAGTCTGGCCCACAAGCAGGCTGGCGGTGATCCATAAAATAATTTATGAGACGCCCTATGTCTCTCCAGCGCCTGCGCACCTTTATCGAGGTCTATCGCCAAAGGTCGATCAGCGCCGCCGCGCGCAGCCTTGATCTGACCCAGCCGGCGGTCTCCCAGCATATCGCCGGGCTGGAATCCTCCATCGGGCGCCAGCTGTTCGAGCGGCAGGTGAAAGGCGTCACGCCCACCGCCGCCGCCGATGAACTCGCCGCCGACATCGGTGACCGGCTCGATGTGGCCGAAGCCGCGCTGTCCGCCGCGCGCGCCCGCTCCAACGATATGGTCGGGGCGATCCAGATCGTGGGCAATGCCGATTTCATGGCCGAGGTGGTCACGCCCCAGCTGATCCCCCTGCTGCGCTCCGGCATCCGCGTGCGCCTGCAGACCGGCGCGCTGGATCTAGTGATCCACAACCTTGTCGAGGGCCATGCCGACCTCGGCATCTCCGCCTTCCCCGTCAACGACCGCCGCCTGCGCACCGACGCCTTCCGCGACGAACCGGTCATGGCGGTGGCCTCCCCCGAAGTCGCCGCACGCCTCAACGCCGCGCCCGACCTTTCCGCCGCGCTGGCCGAGGAACCGGTGCTGGCCTACAACCTGGAACAGCCGCTGGTGGACGCCTGGCTGAGGCACAACAACCTCTCCACCGGCCCGGTCAGCCCGGCGCTCTCCGGGCAGGACATGCGCGCCCTGCGCCGCCTGCTCACCGAGGGTTTCGGCTGGGCGATCCTGCCCAACTACCTCTGCCAGCCCCGCATCGCCCGCGGCGAACTGGCGGAGATCAAGGCCCCCGTGGGCCCCGTGCATTACACCTACCACCTGATCTGGGCGCCTACCGCGCTGCGTCACCCGCGCGTCGCTCACGCCCGTCAGACCCTGCTGTGGAGCCTGCGCGCCACCGCGCCGCTGCTCTCCGCCCCCGTTCTCTCCGAAAGCCCGCTTGCATGAGTTCCGAAGCCACACTGTATGATGCCGTCGGCGGCGCGCCCGCCATTTCCGCGCTGGTCGACCGCTTTTACGCCAATATGGATCTGTGGCCCGAGGCTCAGGCGATCCGCGTGATGCATCCAGCGGACCTCTCGCACACGGCGCAGGTGTTCAAGGATTACCTCTCGGAATGGCTGGGCGGACCGGCGCTGTACTCGCCGGTGAAGGGCCACCCCCGGCTGCGCATGCGCCATATGCAGGCGCCCATCGCTTCGGCCGAGCGGGATGCGTGGCTGGCCTGCATGAAGGAGGCTCTGGATGCCGTGGTGGTTGATCGCACGGCGCGGATGCAGGTTTATGGAAACATGGAAAAGCTGGCGGACTGGATGAGGAACAAGGACGATTAAAGGAGAGATGCGAGGGTGTTACACCCTCGCGCTCCCGGGTTTGTCTACGTTGCGCATCGGGTTCGGCGTTACGCCCGGTTTGCTGTGCCGCAGGCTTGAAAATCGCACGCATAGCCCATCGATCATGAATTTGGCTGCCTGCGGCGCCTTGGGTGGCGCAGGTGGAGAGGTAAGGCGCATCATTGCGGCTTCCCTGCCGTCTCGCGGGGAGACGTTCCGGGAGCGCGAGGGGATAATCCCCTCGCATCTTCTCTTTTCTTCCCAACCCTTCCCTGTCCCAAATCCCGACACACTCAGCAAAACGCCCCTTCCCCCGCCAACAAGATATCTTTACGGAGGCAAACTTGTGCTTGCCGCGCAAGCTAGGCCGATCGCGCCGAAGGGGAACTGATGCATATTGTTTTGAGCCTGGCCGGAATCGCGTTGATTCTGGGCGTTGCCTTTGCCCTGTCGAGCGACCGGCGCGCCATCCGCCCCCGTGTTGTGGGTGCGGCTTTCGGGCTTCAGGCTGGCGTGGCCGCGCTGGTGCTGTACTTCCCTGAAGGCAATTATGCCCTGCAGATGGTCGCGGGCGGCGTCTCCAACCTGCTGGGTTATGCCCATGCCGGGATCGAGCTGCTTTTCGGCCCGCTGGCCGCGCCGGACGTTGGCGGCAAGAGCTTCGCCATCTCCAGCCTGCCGGTGATCATCTTCTTCGCGGCGCTGATTTCGGTGCTGTATTACATCGGCGTGATGCCGCTGGTGATCCGCTGGATCGGCGGCGGGCTTGAGAAGATCACGGGCATTTCCAGGCTGGAATCGCTCTGCGCGGCCTCCAACATCTTTCTGGGCCAGTCCGAAGCGCCGCTGGTCATCAAGCCCTATCTGGCGGGGCTGAAGCCCAGCCAGCTCTTCTGCGTGATGACCGTCGGCATGGCCGGCGTGGCGGGCACCATTCTGGCCGCCTATGCCGGGCTCGGCATCCGCATCGACTATCTGGTGGCGGCCAGCTTCATGTCGGCCCCGGGCGGCATCTGCATGGCCAAGCTGCTGATGCCCGATCCGAAAAACCAGCCCCTCGACACCGACGAAACCGTCACCCCGCTGCCCGGTGAGGGCCATGACGAAAAGCCCGCCAACATCATCATGGCCGCCAGCGAGGGCGCCCAGACCGGCGTGCGCCTTGCCGTCGCCGTGGGCGCCATGGTGCTGGCCTTCGTGGCGCTGGTGGCGCTGGCCAATGGCATCATGGGCTGGTTTGGTCACTTCTTCGGCTATCCTGATCTCTCGTTCCAGAAGCTGCTGGGCTATGTTTTCGCAGGGATTTTCTACCTGCTGGGCGCCCCCGACTGGACCGAGGCCATGCGCGCGGGCGGCATGTTCGGCACCAAGATCGTACTCAACGAATTCGTCGCCTTCATCGATCTGGGCCACGCCACGGACCTCTCCAAGCAGACCGTTGCGCTGGTGACCTTTGCGCTGTGCGGCTTTGCCAACTTCTCCTCCATCGCCATCCAGATGGCGGTGACGGGCAGCCTGGCCCCCAACCAGCGCGCGCTGATTGCCAAATTCGGCCTGAAGGCCCTGCTGGCGGGCAGCCTCTCCAACCTGATGAGCGCCGCGCTGGCGGGCCTGTTCCTCTCGCTCTAAGCCGATGCGCGACTGGGACGAGGATTGGGAAGCCCTCGTCCCCCGCAAGAATTTTCGCGAGAGCCGCACCGGCCATATCGCGCTGATCTTCGCCGCCGTGCTGGCGCTGATGCTGGCCATGCTGGCGGCCATCAACTGGCGCCAATGGCGCGCGGACCACACGCCGCAAGCGCTCTCCCCCGCCAAAGCCGCTCCGCATGATACGCTGCGCGCGCGGTTCGCCCTCTGCCGCCATAAGCGCTTCAATTGCGTGGTGGATGGCGACACCATCTGGTTTCAGGGCGAGAAAATCCGCGTCGCCGACATCAACGCACCCGAAGTCTCCGAGCCCCAATGCGATTATGAGCAGGAGCTGGGCGAAAAAGCCACCGACCGGCTGGTGCTGCTGCTGAACGCCGGGCCCTTTTCCCTGACGCCGCCTGCGGACCGGGATACCGATGTTTATGGCCGCAAGCTGCGGGTGATTTCACGCGGCGGGCAATCTTTGGGGGCCGTGCTGGTCAGCGAAGGGCTGGCCGAGACATGGACAGGGCATCGACGGGATTGGTGTCATTGAAGGGGTTTGAAGAAGGATAATGCGAGGGCCATCGCCCTCGCGCTCCCTTTAATGTCTACGTTGCGCTTCGGGTTCGGCCACAGAGCAACGTCGCAGCGCCGCAGGCAGGAACGATAGTACCACGCTAACAGATTAAGAGCCTGCGGCGCCTTAGGTCGCGCTGGCGGAGAGTTGAAGCGCTACAATCGGGCGCCACTGCCCATGAGCCGGAAGATGTCATGGGAGCGCGAGGGGGTAACCCCCTCGCATCTTACTTCCTTGAAACTCCTTACAGACTCCAATCCGCAGCCTGCCCGAACACGCCCTTCAGATCCGCCAGAGTCCCGCCCTTCTTCAACAGCGAGCGGAAATGCCCCGGCCCCAGCGCCAGATATTCGCGGTGCGGCACGGCCAGCACCACCATATCGTATTTCCGCTTGAAGGCGTCTTCCACCAGCGGGATGCCATACTCCTCGACAGCCTCGTGAGCATCGGCATGGGCGTCATGCACCGTCACGCCATGGCCGAGCCGCCCCAGCGCGGAGACCAGATCGGCCACCTTGGAGTTGCGCAGATCGGGGATGTTTTCCTTGAAGGTCAGCCCCAGCATCAACACGTTGCCGGGCTTGCTCTTGCGCGCGGTGTGCAGCTCTTTGGCCACCCAGCCAGCCATGCTGTCATTGATCCCGCGCCCTGAGAGGATCACGCGCGGGTCCAGCCCCAGCTGCTCGGCGCGGTGCGAGAGATAATAGGGGTCGACGCCGATGCAGTGCCCGCCGACAAGGCCGGGGGCGAAGGGCAGGAAGTTCCACTTGGTGCGGGCGGCGGCCAGCACGTCCCAGATGGAGAGGTCCATCTTCGAGAAGATCTGCGAGATCTCGTTCATAAAGGCGATGTTGATGTCGCGCTGGGCGTTTTCGATTACCTTGGCGGCCTCGGCGGCCTTGATCGAGGCCGCGCGGAACACGCCGCCGCTGGTGATGGCACCATACAAGTGCGCCACGCGCTCCAGCACCTCGGGCGTCTGGCCGGAGACGACCTTGGTGATCTTGTCGATCGTGTGTTCGCGGTCGCCGGGGTTGATGCGCTCGGGGCTGTAGCCGAGGAAGAAGTCGCGGCCGCACACCAGCCCGGAAACCTGCTCCAGAATGGGGGCGCAGATGTCCTCGGTCACGCCGGGGTAGACGGTGCTTTCATAGACCACCACGGGCACGCGGCCCTCGGCCACGGCGGCGCCCAGCATGGCGCCGATGGTGCGGCTGGCGGCTTCCACGATGCGCAGATCGGGGCGGTTGGCGCCGTCGATGGGGGTGGGCACGGTCACGATGTAGAAATCGGCGGGCGGGCAGACCTGCGGGTCGGCGGTCAGCGCCAGCGTGCTGGCTTCCAGACGGTCACGGTCGATTTCGCCGGTGCGGTCGTGGCCGGTGTTGAGTTCGGCGATGCGGCGGGCGTCGATGTCGAGGCCCACGGTCTCGAAGCGCCCGGCCAGCGCCACGGCCAGCGGCAGGCCGACATAGCCCAGCCCCACCACCACCACGCGCTGCGCCAGAGCAAAGCCACCGCCTTGGGGCAAGGCCGCGCCTTGGCCAACAGGGACGGCGCTGCTCTGGGCAAGATCGGGATACATCGACGTCAAGGCTGGCCCCCTCTGGTGGCGGATGGGCGCCGCGCAGGGCTCCCATGGAATCGGCGTGCTGTTTAGAGCTAAAGCTCTTATGCCGTGGTTAACACCTGCGATTCTAGATAGATCGTGCAATCAGACCGCCAGTGGACTTATTTCATGACCCAGACCGATCCGGCCAAAATCCTCCTGATCTTCGGCACGCGGCCCGAGGCGATCAAGCTGTTTCCGGTGGTGGCCGCCCTGAAGGCCGATCCGCGTTTCGATGTGAAGGTCTGCGTGTCGGCGCAGCATCGCGGCATGCTCGATCAGGTGCTGGCGATTGCCGGGATCACCCCCGATCACGATCTCGATCTGATGCGCCCGAACCAGACGCTCGATTCGCTCACCGCCGCGCTGATCGTGGAACTGGGCAAGGTGATGGATGCCGAACAACCCGCGCGCGTCATCGTGCAGGGCGATACGGCGACGGCCATGGCGGGCGCTCTGGCCGCCTATTACCGCAAGATTCCAGTGGACCATGTGGAAGCGGGCCTGCGCAGCGGCAACATCTACCACCCCTGGCCCGAGGAGGTGAACCGCAAGGTGATCGGCGCCATCGCCAGCCTGCATTTCGCCCCCACGGAAACCAGCGCCGATGCGCTCAAGCGCGAGAATGTCGATCCCAGCCGCATCCATGTCACCGGCAACACGGTGATCGATGCGCTGCACTGGGTGACCGCCCGCATCGAGGCCGAACCGAACCTCGCCGCTGATCTCGCCAATCTGGAAGAGCGCTTCAAGGGCAAGACCATCATCGGCGTCACCAGCCACCGCCGCGAAAACTTCGGCGGCGGGCTGGAGAACATCGCCGAGGCCATCCGCCAGATCGCCCAGCGCCCGGATGTGGCGATCATCTTCCCGGTCCACCCCAACCCCAATGTCCGCGCGGTGATGGATACGGCGCTGGCGAACCTCAACAATGTCGCGCTGATCGAGCCGCTGGATTATCCCCATTTCGCCCGTCTGCTCGGCCTTGCCCATATCATGCTCACCGATTCGGGCGGCGTGCAGGAAGAGGCCCCCGCGCTGGGCAAGCCGGTGCTGGTGATGCGCGAAACCACCGAGCGGCCCGAGGGCGTCACGGCAGGCACGGCGCGGCTGGTGGGCACGGACGTGGACACCATCGTTTCCGAAATCTTCAACCTTCTCGACAATAAAACGGACTATGACGCCATGGCGCGCGCCCATAATCCCTTCGGGGACGGGCAAGCCTGCGCCCGCATCGTGAACATCTTGGCTCAGGAGTTGGCCCAGTCATGAAGTCGGAGAACAAGCCGCAGGTCTGCGTGGTCGGGCTGGGCTATATCGGCCTGCCCACCGCCGCGATCATCGCGCGCAGCGGCAGCCGCGTGCAGGGCGTGGACGTGACGCAATCGGTGGTGGACACCATCAACCGCGGCGAAATCCATATCGAGGAGGTCGATCTCGACGGTCTGGTGCAGGGCGTTGTCTCACGCGGGCTGCTTTCGGCCAGCCTGACGGTTGAGGCGGCGGACGTTTTCGTGATCGCCGTGCCGACGCCCTTCGACAAGGACCATCAGCCCGATATCTCCTATGTGCTGGCCGCCGCGCGCTCCATCGCCCCGGTGCTGAAGACCGGCGATTGCGTGATTCTGGAATCGACCAGCCCCGTCGGCACCACGGAAGCAATCCGCGACCTGATCGCCGAATTGCGCCCCGATCTGAAGGTGCCGGGCCTCACCACGCAGACGCCGGACTTGTCGATCGCCTATTGCCCTGAGCGCGTGCTTCCGGGTCGCATTCTGGAAGAGCTGACCAACAACGACCGCTCGATCGGCGGCATCACACCGCGTTGCGCGCGCAAGGCCATCGCCTTCTACAAGCTCTTCGTGCGCGGCCAGTGCATCCCGACGGACGCCCGCAGCGCCGAAATGACCAAGCTGGTCGAGAACGCCTATCGCGACGTCAACATCGCTTTCGCCAACGAGCTGTCCATCGTGGCGGACCGCATGGGGCTGGATGTGTGGGAGGTGATCCGCCTCGCCAACCGCCACCCGCGCGTCAACATCCTTCAGCCCGGCCCCGGCGTGGGCGGGCACTGCATCGCGGTCGATCCGTGGTTTATCGTGGCCAGCGCGCCGGAGGAAACCCCGCTGATCCGCACCGCGCGCGGCGTGAACGATGGCAAGATCCGCCATGTGATCGCCAAGGCCGATGCCCTGATCGCCGCCCATCCGGGCGCGAAGATCGCCGCGCTGGGTCTGGCCTTCAAGGCCAACATCGACGATTTCCGTGAAAGCCCCGCCCGTCTGGTCGCCGCCACCCTGGCCCGCACCTATGGCGAGCGCATCCAGATCGTGGAGCCCTACGCCACGCAGCTGCCCCGCGAGTTCGACGGCACCGGCGCCACGCAGATCGACCTCGACACCGCGCTGGAGGATTGCGACATCCTGCTGGTGCTGGTGGATCACGACATCTTCCGCCATGTGCCGCTGGCGGAGCGCGCAGGCAAGATCGTCTATGACACGCGCGGCATCTGGCCCGATCAGCCCAAGCACGATTCTCAGGCCGGTTCGGTCAAGCTGCAGGTGGTGGGATAAATTGATAGGCGCCGGGGATGCTGCCCCCGGCGCCCTTTTTCATTACTGCGCAATACGATAGGTCAGCGATCCCGCGCTCAGCGTCACGGCCAGATAATAGGTCGCGGCGGCATCGCTTTCGGTTGCGACCTGCTCGTTGACGATGCTGCCCGTCACGGAGCCAAACGACCAGCCCGCCCAGGCCAGACCGCCCGCCGTCAGCCCGGCCATCGTCGCGCCACCATCGGTGGAGCGCAGCAATTGCGCCGAGCCACTGGCCCCCTGCCCCACCAGAGTTGCCCAGATCTCGCGCGCCAGTTGCGGCGTGAAGGGGCCGAAGACATGCGCCGCACTGTCGCTCACCGTGCCCGCCAGTGGCACCGATGTGGCGGCATAGGCCTGCGCCGCCGCCACCGGCAGGGGCGAGGTCTGGCTGACGGTCACCGCTTTGGCCGCGCCATCGGCAAAGGCTGAGGCATGCACCGGTACATAGCCGGCGGGTTGGGCAATCGACATTCCTTCGGACATAGACACCTCCATGTTTGCGCTTTGTTCACTATGGGAGTGGCGTGGAAGTAGGAAAGCCCAAACGCATATGTCGCTGGCGCAGCACTCTATGCCGCATCGCAACAATGAGCGATTGCCATCTATGTAAATCCGCCGATATATCTCGATCCGCCTTTGCAAATGCAGGCTGTTTTTCGGGGGACCAGGTGAGCAGCTTGCCGCGACCGGACAGGATCAGGGTGATGCATATCATCACGCATCTCGATCTGGGCGGCGCGGAAGGCGTGGCGATGCAGCTGATCGAGGGGCTGGCCGGGGAGGTCGATGCGATCCTCTTCGCGGTGCTGCGGGACAAGACCCTCTCCCCCATCGGCGCCGATATGGCGGCGCGGGCGAAAAGGCTGGGCGTGCCGGTGGTGTTCGGCACAGGGCGCGGTTTCAAATCGGGCGGCGTGATTCTGGCGGCTCTGGCGCTGGCACGGGCTGTGCGGCGGGCTCGACCGGATATGCTGCATGTCCATACCGAGATCCCGGAGCTGACTCTGGCGGTGGCCTGTGTGTTGTCGCCGCGCGTGGCCCGCACGGCTTTGCTGCGCACGGTGCATAACAGCGTGTTGTGGATCGCCTGGAGCCGGATCGGGCAATGGGTGACGCGGCGGCTGGCGCACGGCAGGGCTGTGGCAGTGTCTCAGGCCGCCGCGCAGGCCGATGCCGCGATTGAGGCGGGCGTGAAGCGCCCGCTGGCCGAAGTGATCTACAACGCCGTGCTGCCCCCGCCCATCGCGGCGCAGCGCGAAGCTCCTTCGCCGGTAAGGCTGCTCTTTGCCGGACGGCTGGTCGAGCAGAAGGGCGCCGATCTGCTGCCCGCGATCCTGAAGCAGGCCAGCGCTCTGGCCAGCCGCCGCGATGTCGAGGTGATCGTGGCGGGCGAAGGCACGCTTCACGCCGATCTTGCCCAATCCTTCAAGGCTTTCGACAGCCCTTGGCGGGTTTCGATGGTGCCGCCCATCGCCCAGCTTGCGCAGCATCTGGGGGATTATGACGCGGTGCTGCTGCCCTCCCGCTTCGAGGGCTTCGGGCTGCTCCATCTGGAGGTGCTGATGGCCGGGCTGCCGCTGCTCACCTGCCGCGCGCCGGGTCTGGCCGAGGTGCTGCCCGAAACCTATCCGCTGGCCACCGCGCCGGGCGACACGCAGGCTCTGGCGCAGGCTTTGGCCGCACTGGTCGATAACCTGCCGGCCCAGCGCCAGACCATCGCCGTCTATCGCCCCGCGCTGGTCGAGCGCTTTGCGCCGCAACGCATGCTGGCGGCCTATCTCCAGCGCTATCGCCAGCTGGCAGGAGCTTGTGCATGACCGTCACCGTCGCGATCAAGGCCCTGAACGAGGAAGCCCATATCGCCGCCGCCCTCGAAAGCGCGCTGGCCGAAGTGGCCCCGCTGGGCGGCCATGTCGTGCTGGGTGACAGCGGATCGCGCGATCGCACGATCCCTACCGCCAAGGCTTATCCGCGCGTCACCATCGTGCAACTGGCCGATCCATCGCAGCGCTGCTGCGGCGCAGGGGCGCAACTGGCCTTTCAGGGCGCGCTGGCGGCCACCAGCACCGACGATTACATCTATCTGCTCGATGGCGATATGGTGCTGCAGCCCGGTATGCTGGCGGCGGGCATCGCCTTTCTGCAGGATCATCCGCAGCATGCCGCCGTGGCGGGGCAGGTGATCGAGGCCAACACGCAGAGCATCGAGTTCGAGGCCCGCGCCCGCAATGACAAGGCCAAGCGCCGCGCGCTGGTCGAGGAGGTGGACCGGCTCGATTGCGGCGGGCTCTATCGCCTCAATGCCCTGCGCGATCTGGGCTATTTCGCCGACCGCAATTTGCACGCCTTCGAGGAGTTCGATCTGGGCGCCCGCCTGACGGCCAAAGGCTGGAAGCTGGCGCGCATCGATGTGCCCGGCGTGCGCCATCACGGCCATGCGATGGGCGGCTTGCCGCTGGTGTGGAAGCGCATCACCAGCGGCTATGCCGGGGGCACCGGCGAGGTGGTGCGCGCCGCCATCGAGCAAGGCCGCCTGCCCGAGATGCTGCGCGGCTTCTCCCATCTGCGCCATGCGGTGATGGTGGTGGGCTGGTGGACTTTCCTGCTGATCAGCCTGCTGGCGGGCTGGTGGTGGCTGCTGCTGGCGGCGCTGGTGCTGCCGGTGGCATTTCTGGGCGCGCGGCGGCGCAGCCTGCGCCATGGCCTCTATTCGGTCACGACATGGAACATGCATGCCATCGGCCTGCTGCAAGGGCTGGGGCGCAAGCGTGTGCCGCCCCGCCAGCCGCTCGATATGGTGGTGCTTCAGGACGGCGCGCCATGAAAGTCGTTATCCTGTGAAGGGTTTCACCGGCAAAATGGCGTGGACGGTGGGCGGTTTCTTCGCCTCATCGGGCCTGCGTTTTATCCTCAACATCATCCTCGCCCATCTGCTGGCGCCCGAGATCATGGGGGTGATGGTCGTCGTCAATGCGGTGCGGCTGGGGATCGATCTGCTGACCGATGTCGGCATCGAGCAGAACATCATCCACCACCCCGACGGGCTGACCAAAGCCTTCCGCGACACCGCATGGACGATGCAGGTGCTGCGCGGCGTGTTCCTGAGCGCGCTGTTCGCTCTGGCCGCGCCCTTTCTGGCCGATGCCTATCACATCGATGTACGGATCTTCCTGCTGGCGGCCTGCGCACCGCTGCTCAACGGGCTGCATTCCACCGCCGTCTTCGTGCTGGTCAAGCAGATGGAGGTGCGCCGCCGCAACCAGTTCGAGCTGGGCAGCGAGGGGCTGGCCTTCATCGTCTCGGTCGCGCTGGCCTGGAGTTTGCGCTCGGTCTGGGCCCCGGCGCTGGCGCTGGTGGCAGCCGCCGCGATCCGCCCGGCGCTCAGCTTTCTGCTGCCCGAAGCACGGCAGAGCTTCCGGATGGACGCCGAGATCCGCCGCCGCATCGTGCAGTTCGGCAAATGGATCATGGTCACCTCGCTGGTGATGTATGCCGCCACCAATCTGGACCGGCTCTATCTGGGCCGCGCGGTGCCGATCGCGCTGGTGGGCATCTATGGCATCGCCCGCGCCATCGCCGATCTGCCGACCAATCTGGCCCGCCGCCTGAGCTATCAGATCATCTTCCCCGCCATCGTCGCCGCCCGCAACGGAGAGGCAGATGGTGTGGAACACCATATGGCGCGATCCCGGCTGGTCTTTGTGGCGGGCGTCTGCTGCGCGCTGGCCGTGGGGGCGGGGATTGGCGATTGGCTGATCGGCCTGCTTTACGATCACCGCTATGCCTCGGCAGGGTGGATTCTGGGCGTGCTGCTGATCGGCGGGGTGTTTGCAGTGCTCTCCAACCTCAATGAGGCGCTGCTGCTCGGTGTGGGGCGGCCCGCGCTCAGCAGCTATGCCAATGCCGCGCGCTTTGTCACCATGGCGGCGCTGCTGCCGCTGGGACTGCACTATGGCGGCTTTGCCGGAGCAGTGATCGCCATCGCCTTCGTCGAACTCTGCCAATATGCCTATATTTCCGCAGGGCTGCTGCGGATGAGGCTGGGCTATTGGCGGCAGGACGGGCTGGCGCTGGTCTCGTCGGCCATCATGCTTGGCGGGGTTTGCGCCCTGCGTTCCGCCATGGGTCTTGGGACCTCCTTCGCACCGATCCGGGGGCTTTTGCCATGACGCGCCTGCTTATCGTCCAATATGCCGGAGACTATCGCGAGGCCCGCCAGCGTATCGAGCAGGACGGCAGCGAGATCTATTACGGCCACAGCTATGTGCTGGATCAGCTCAACCATCTGGCCGCGCGCCATGGCGAGGCGGGTTTCCTATGCTGCCTCGCGCCGCATTACGTGGAAAGACTGGAGGGCGGCGTCACACTGATGGGCGCCGCCGCCGGGCGCCGCAAGGACATCGATCCGGCCCCGGTGATCCGCATGATCGAAGAGTACGACCCGACCCATCTGATCGTGCATGGGCCTTTGAACCCTCTGCTGCGCCATGGGCTTAAACGGAACCTGCCGCTGGGTTGCATTCTGGCCGACAGCTTTAACATGCATCCGCTCGACCGCTGGCTGCGCTTCGGGCGTCTGCCAGGGCTGCTGAACGATCCGCATGTCTCGCTGGTGGCCAATCACGGGGTGAATTCCTCGCGCTCGCTGGTGAAGCTGGGGGTGGAGGCCGAAAAGGTCATCCCATGGGACTATCCGCAGCTGCGTCGCCCGGAGAGCTGGCCGGTGAAGGCGGCGCCCACGGAGGGCCAGCTTGAGCTGCTCTATGTCGGCTCCATCGGGCGCAAGAAAGGCGTGGGCGATGTGATCGATGCGCTCGCCCTGCTCAAACACCGCCCCGAGATCGTCCTGAAGATCGCCGGCGCCGGCCAGCGCGAACAGTTCGAGGCGCGCGCCCGCAAGATGGGCGTGGCCGACCGGGTGGAGTTCCTCGGCCTCGTCCCAAATGGTAGGATCATGGAGATGATGCATGCCAGCGCGGCGGTGATCGTCCCCAGCCGCCATGCCTTCCCCGAGGGCCTGCCGCTGACCCTGTATGAAGCGCTGGCCTCGCGCACGCCCGTCATCGCCTCGGACCATCCGATGTTTTCCGGTCATCTGGTGCATGAGGACAGCGCGCTGGTGTTCCCGGCGGGCCAGCCCCGCGCCTTGGCCGACAGGATCGAAAAGCTGCTCTCCGACCCCGCGCTTTACGCCCGCATCTCGCAAGGATCGGCGCAGGCGTGGGAGCGCATGCAGATCCCCGTCCGCTGGGGCGAGATGGTCGACCGCTGGGTCAGCGACACAGAAGAAGACCGCGCCTGGCTCTCCGGCCATACGCTGGCCCATGATCCAATTCACGCCTGAAAGAGACAAGATCGATGGAACGCGCCGAAGTCATTGACCGCCTGATGGATGTCCTTGCC
Source organism: Novosphingobium terrae (assembly GCF_017163935.1). Lineage (NCBI taxonomy): Bacteria > Pseudomonadati > Pseudomonadota > Alphaproteobacteria > Sphingomonadales > Sphingomonadaceae > Novosphingobium > Novosphingobium terrae. The sequence continues at coordinate 3,797,938 of NZ_JABVZR010000001.1, forward strand.
GAAACCTTCGACGAGGATGACATCGCCTACAGCGACGACCTCACCGCCGCCGATGTGCCCGGCTGGGACTCGCTCAGCAACATCCGCCTGATGGTGGCGGTGGAGCAGGAGTTTGGCCGCAAGCTGTCGATCGGCGAGTGGCAAGGGCTGAAAAAGCTGGGCGATCTGGTCGCCCTGCTAACGGCCTGATCCTGATCCGCCTGCGCTGAATGGCCTTCAACTCCTACGGCTTTGCCTTGTGCTTTCTGCCGCTGGTCTGGCTGGGCTGGTGGCTGGCCGGGCGCTTTGCGGGGCAGCGCGGGCGGCTGAGCGTGATCGTGGCCGCCGGCCTTGGCTTCTACGCCATGGCCAGCGCCTGGGCTTTGCCGGTGCTGCTGGCGTCTCTGGCGGGCAATTACGCCATCGCCCGGCTGATTGCGGCCAGTGAAGGCCAGACGCGCCACCGCTGGCTGGTGCTGGGGGTCAGCGCCAATGTGCTGGCGCTGCTGGCGTTCAAGTTCACCGGCTTTCTGGGCGTCAATCTGGGCTGGCTGATGGGCCGTCCGCCGCTGTGGCGCGATCTGGCGCTGCCGCTGGGGATTTCCTTCTTCACCTTCCAGCAGATTTCGCTGCTGGTCGATCTGGCGCGCGGGGTGGTGCGCGAGGTGCGAGCGCTGACCTATCTCGCCTCAATCCTGTTCTTCCCTTATCTGATCTCCGGCCCGATCACCTATTTCCGCGAATTCGCCCCCCAGATCGAGGCCGAGCCGCGCGAAACCGGACGCGATGCGATGGCGGGCATCACCCTCTTCACCATCGGCCTGTTCAAGAAGGCGGTGCTGGCCGACACGATGGCCCTGTGGGTTGACCCAATGTTTACCGATGTCGCGGCGGGCCATCGCCCGGTGGCGGCGCAGGCCTGGGCGATGGTGATCGGCTTCCTGCTGCAGATGTATTTCGACTTCTCCGGCTATTCCGACATGGCGGCGGGCTGCGCGCGGCTGCTGGGGGTAAAACTGCCGCTCAACTTCTACTCGCCGATGCGCGTGACCAGCATCATGGACTGGTGGCGGCGCTGGCACATGAGCCTTGGGCGCTTCGTCAATGACTACCTGTTCCAGTCGCTGGCGCTGCCGCTGACACGCTGGTCGGCGGGGCGCGGCTTCGGGCGCTGGGGGGTAACGGGCTTTGGCGTGCTGCTGCCCACGGCGATCTCGATGTTCGTGATCGGCGCGTGGCATGGGGGGGCATGGACCTACATCACCTTCGGCCTGCTGCATGCCTTCTACATGGTGGTGGCCGAGGCCTGGGTCTTTGCCCATAAGAAGAAGAAACGCGGCGCGCCGCCTCCGTCCCGCTGGGTGCTGCTGCGCGGCCATCTGCTCACCATGCTGGCGGTGCTGATCGCGCTGGTGCCCTTCCGTGCGCCCGATATGGCCAGCGCCTGGCTGCTGTGGGGCGCGATGAGCGGCCTCGCCCCCGGAAACTGGCTGACATGGCCCGTGCTGGCGCCCGTTGGAGGCGCCGTGGTGGCAGGCGAACTGGTGGCGGCGATGCTGATCGTCTACACTTTGCCCAACACCGCGCAGCTGCTTGACCAGCTTGAACCCTCGCTGCCCTTTGCCGGGGCGGCCAAGGTTTCACGGGGGCTGCTGCCCTTGCGCTGGCGGGCCGGGCTGGTCTGGGGGCTGGCGATGGGGGCGATGTTGCTGCTGGGGCTGGGTTTCGTCAGCCGGGGTGGCAACAGCTTCGTCTATTTCGGTTTTTGAGCGGGAGGATGGCCAGCATGACCCAGCCCGAACCGCAAACAGCCCCGCCCGGCACCGCGCTGTATCTGCTGGGCATGGTGGCGGGCTTTGCGGTGCTGCTGGCGGTGCTGCTCACGCTGCCCTTCGACCGCTATATCGCCGCCCAGCGCGCCGCTGGCAGCGAGATGTTCCACGCCCGCTGGGTCTATGAGCGCATCCATTTCGACCCCGCCCCCATCGACGTGGCGATCATCGGCTCATCCCGGCTGGAATCGGGGATCAGCCCCGGCCTGCTGCAGCAATTGCTGAGCGCCAAGCTGGGCCGCACGGTGCATGTCGCCAATCTCTCGGTGGTGCAGGCCGGGCGCGACTATCACGATCTGCTGGTGCATGATCTGCTGAACGCCCATCCCGAGGTCCGCCTGCTGGTGCTGACCGACGATGGCTTCATGGTCTATTCGCACCCCATGTTTCAGGAGATGGCCAGCCCCGGCCAGATCGCCTCGGCCCCGCTGCTGGTGAACAAGTTCTATGTCTCCAACCTGCTGGCGGTGCCCTATCGCAATCTGCTCAATGCGGCGGAACAGGTGGCGCCCGGCTGGTTTGGCGTGGACCGTGCTTTCCGGCCCGAAGCCTATCTCGGCACCGACCTCGACCGCACCTTGGGCTATCGCCTGCCCGATGGCCATTGGCGCAACGGCAATGCCACCATGCCGCTGGCGCAGATGCAGGCGCGAGCGCAGGCCAGTCTGGCCACACAGAACCGCTTCACGATTTCGCATTTGCCCTTCCTCCCGGAGGACATGCAGCTGGCGATCGATCATCATTACATGCAGTCGATCGCCGATCTGGCGCGGCAACGCCATGTGGCGCTGGCCTTTGTCGGCCTGCCGATGTTCGGTCCCACGGATCTGCCGCGCAACCCGCGTTATTTCAGCCGCTTCGGCCCCGATTTCCTGCCGACCGCATGGCGCAATGATGCCGCGCTCTATCAGGATGACACCCATCTCAACCGCGCCGGAGCCATCCTTGCCACGCATTATCTCGCGGACAGGCTGGCCGGGTTGATCCCTCCCCCTCCGGCGCGCGCTCCGCAGCAAGGACCAAGCCATGGCCGATAACGTTTCGTCGCAGGTGGTCTTCGCCATCACCCACACCACGCCGGGCGGCCTGCGCGAAATCTGGCAGGATGTGGCCCATGGGCTGAGCGGGCGCGGTTTCCGGACCGGCCTGCTGGGCCTCTACCCCCAAGCCGCAGAGGAAGCCGCTGAAGCCCAAAGCGACGGCTGGCAGTTCATCGCCCCCAGCCCGCTGCGAAGTGCCGCCGCTGGTCTGGCCTTGCTGGCCGCCACGATTGGCTGGCTGCGTCGCCACAGGCCTCACGTGGTGATCACCGCCATGCCGCTGGCCAATGTGCTGTTTCCGCTGGCCGCCACGCTGGCCGGGGTGCGGACGAAGGTGGTGCTCTCGCATCACACGCCTGCCTTCACCTATCAGGGCGCGCTCAACCGGATCGACCGCTGGACGGGCTGCCTGCCCTGCGTCGCGGCCATCGTCAGCGTGTCGGACGCGGTGGGCATTTCCTTCGACAGCTGGCCCAAACGCTATCGCGCCAAGCGCCGCACCATCCACAATGCCCTGCCCGAGGGGGTGGAACGCATGGTCGATGCCATCGCCGCAGACCATCAGCGGACAAGCGCCACGCAAGGCCTGATCGTGGCGGTGGGGCGCCTGTCCCGCCAGAAGAACCACCCCCAACTGATCCGCGCCATGGCCCTGCTCCCCAAGGCCCGGCTGGAGATCATCGGCGCGGGCGAAGACGAAGCCGAATTGCGCGCCCTGATCGCGCAACTGAAGCTGGAAGACCGCGTTTCCCTGCTGGGCCAGATGCCGCGCGAAGAGGCCTTGCGCCGCGCCGCTCAGGCCGATGTTTTCGCGCAGGTCAGCCTGTTTGAAGGGCACAGTCTGGCCCTGATCGAGGCCGCGCGCCTCGGCCTGCCGCTGGTGGTCTCGCAGGTGCCGGTGCAGATCGAGGGCGTCACCGGAGAGGATGGCGCGCTTTGCGGCCTCACCGTGCCGCTCGACGATCCGCAGGCGCTTGCCCGTGCGCTGGGCAGCCTGCTGGATGATCCGGCCACCTATCGCCTCTGGGCGGAGCGTTCGGCACGGCTGGGCATGATGCGCGGCAGCCGGGCACTGATCGACCGCTATGTGGCGCTGCTCGGCGAACATGGCATCGCGCCGCAACACGCGGCAACCGGCGCCGAGACCGGCATGGCTTTCAGGGAGGTCGCCAAGGCATGACCAGCATCACCGACAGCCGTACAGCCGCCGCAAGGGGCAGACAAACCCCGCGCAGCTTCGCGCCGCCCGTCAAGGATATGTGGCGCCTGCGCTGGTCGGCCTTCTGCCTCTCGGCCTTCCTGCTCTTCGAGATGATCGACATGAACGGGTTGATGGGCGGCGTCGGCGATCCGCATGCGGGCGACGGCAGCAGCGTCAACCAGATCATCGTGATCGCCGTTGTCGGCATGATGGCCCTGTGCTGCTGGCGGCCCAGCCGGATGGAGGCCAATATTGCGATCCCCTGGCCGTTGCTGGGCCTTTTCGCCTATTGCCTCTTTACGCTGGCCTGGTCCGACGTGCCGCTGATCGGCTTTCGGCGGCTGGTGCTGGCGGTGATGTCGATGTGGCTGCTGTTCCGCTGTGTGAACGAGCTGGGCTATGGCCGCACCCTGTTCTATATCCGCGCGGTGATGATCGCGTTGTTGGCCGCCAATTATCTGGCGGTGATGTTCAGCCCGCATGGCATCCACGGCTATGTCTTCGGCGATGCCTCCACCGAGGCGGGCAGCTGGCGCGGCGCCATGATCCACAAGAACATCGCCGGCCCCGCCTGCGCGCTGACAGTGATGTTCTTCGCTTTCGACCGGCGCACCATGCCGGTGATGCTGCGCAATGCGGTGCTGGGTGCCGTGGTGATCTTCCTGTGGTTCACCCAGTCCAAATCATCGATGAGCAGCCTCGCCATCGCCCTGCTGTGCGGCTACGGCGTGCGCTTTCTGCGCATCAGCAAGGGATCGCAGACGCTGATCTATGTCGGGCTGGCACTCGCGCTCATGCTGGCCATCGGCGGCGTGTTCTACAGCGATGCGCTGGAGCAGCTGGACGATCCCAATGCCTTTACCGGCCGCATGCAGATCTGGCTGGCGCTGATCCTTTACACCAAGCAGCATCTGTGGACGGGGGCCGGTTTCGCCTCCTTCTGGCAGGTGGGCGCGGCCAGCCCGATCCTGCATCTGACCAACGGCTGGGTGGCCGAGGAGGCGCCCGCCGGGCACAATGGCTATCTCGATCTGCTGGTGACGATCGGCCTGCCGGGCGCGATCCTTGGCGTGGTCGTGCTGCTGCTGGCCCCCGCCCAGCGCCTGATGCTGGCCGAGGGCATGCCCGCGCAGAGCCGCTCTCTGCTGTTCTCGGTGATCGTCTTCTGCATCTGCAACAATTTCGCCGAGAGCGAGCTGATCGGCGGCATGCTGATCGACCAGATGTTCCTCTCGATCGTGCTGGCGCTGATCCCGCTGGCCATGCACATGGGCGCGCGCAGACTGCCCGCGCCCCGGCCCCAAACGCCATAAAGCGAAGGCCGGGCGGAGTTTTATTCCGCCCGGCCCCGTATCCCTTACGCCAGATCCAGCGCGGCGGTCAGATCGCCCGGCTTGCTGCCCTCGGCAGCCTGCATGGCGATGTCGCGGTCAGCCAGACCCGGCAGCATTTCCAGCCCCCAGCGGCGCGTGATGAAGCGCAGGATCGAGCCCGTGTCATAGACCGTGTGATCGACATGGCCCTTCTTGGCATGCGGGCTGACGATCACGGCGGGAATGCGCGTGCCCGGGCCCCAGCGGTCGGCTTTTGGTGGGGCGATATGATCCCACCAGCCGCCGTTTTCATCGAAGGTGATCACCACCAGCATCTTGCCCCATTGCGGGCTCTTGCGCAGCGCGTCGATCATCACCGCCAGATGCTGATCGCCCGCCTCCACATCGGAGTAGCCGGCATGCATGTTGAGGTTGCCCTGCGGCTTGTAGAAGGTGACCGCCGGCAGCTTGCCCGCCGCAATATCGGCCAGCAGCTTGTTGGTGCGCGGGCTCTCGCCCTCGCCCGCATCGCGCAGATGCTCCTCACGGTCGGCGGTGCCGGGGGCAAAGCGGCTGTAATAGTTGAAGGGCTGGTGGTGGACCTGAAAGCTGGCCTTGCCCGCGAAATCGGGCGTGGTGCCACCGGCCATAGCCGTGCCCCAGCCGCCGCTGTACCAGGCCCAGGTCACGCCCTTGTCGCTCAGCACATCGCCGATGGTCTTGTGAGTCTGCGGGATCAGCGTGCTGGGGCTGGTCCAGTCGGCATAGCCGGGCTTGGCCGGGTCCAGCTTGTAGGCGGGCGCATAGGGCGGGGTCATGGTGTTGACCGCGTAGAAATCCGGCGTCAGCACATTGGTGGTGAACTTGGCCGGGCCCTCCATCGCGCTGGCGGGCGAGCCTTCGCGCAGCATGGGGCGCAGGCCCTTGGGATCGCCGGGATCAAGCTTGGTGATGCCGCCCTTGGCCGGGCTCTTGTCCGCCTCGGGATAGAAGGGTGGGCGGGCCGCGATCAGATACTGGTGGTTGACGAAGGAGCCGCCAAACACGCCCATGAAGAAGTTGTCGCACAGGGTGAATTCGCGGGCGATGGTCCACAGGCGCAGCTTGGCCGAGGCCTCGCCATAATGGCCCATCACCAGAGCGCCGGAATCGCCCCAGGCCACAAAGCCATCGTTCTTGCCATCGTTGATCTGCAGCTGGTTGTTGTAGAAGGCATGGACCAGATCGCGCGTCACCACGCCATGCGGCAGCGGATCGCCCTGGGGCGTCTTGAGCGCGAAAGGCGCATTGGCCAGGCCGGTGATATCGCCCTGAGCGATCAGATACTCCTTGTGCTCCACCACCTGCTTGTCGGGCACCATGCCGTTCCAGATCGGCGGCAGGGTCTTGAGCGGCGTGCCGTCACGGTCGCGCTGCTTGTAGGTCTCGGGATCGACCACCGAGAGCGGCACCTGAAGGCCGGGAAAATCGGCAAAGAGATTGTTGAAGCTGCGGTTCTCGCAGAAGATCACCACAACGTTCTCGATCTTCTCGCGCAGCGCGGCATCCACCGCGCCGTCCGACAGGGCCCCGCCGGTCAGCACCTTGCGGCGCGTGGTGGCGGCCTGCGCCGGGCTCTCCACCGAGGCGGCGCCGATGGCGGCGGCGATGCCGCCCAGCACCAGTCGGCGATCGGGGTTGAAAGAGGTGTCGTTCTGCGGGGGAGTCTTGTCGGTCATGAAATCTCTTTAGCCTGAAGTGCGGCGCAGCCTAGCGGCGAAATATGGCAGATTGGCGCAGCAAGACCATTACGCCTTTCGCCGCATCAGCCTTGCCACCAGCGTGGCAGCGGTGAGGTCTCCGGTCACCGTGGAGGCGGTGATGATCGGATCGGGCAGAGCGATCACCGCGATATAGAGCGGCATGATTGCCAGCGGCGCGCCCAGCACCTGCAGGCCCGGCGCATAGAAAGCATAGATCACCGCCGCCCCCGGCAGGCCACCCGCCGTCATCGAGCCCAGCACCACCGCCACGCCCGCCAGCATCAGTTGCGTCAGCGTCGGTTCGATCCCCGCCGCATGCGCCGCCACCAGCACGGCGGGAATGGCATTGGCCACCGTGCCCATGCGGAACACCGACACCGCCATGGGGATCACCAGACCCGCCACATCCTCGGGCAGGCGCAGCTTTTCCAGCGCCACCTCCAGCATCACCGGCGTCGAGGCCATTGACGACGACGTGCCCGCCGCCATCGCCTGCGCCGGGGCCACGGCGGCGGCAAAGCGGCTCAGCCTCTCGGCACCAAGCACCGCCACCAGCAGATAGCACACCAGCGCCATCACCACGCTGTTACCAAGGCACAGCGCCACGAAGATCGCCAGCATCCGCGCCACCGCGAGGCCGGAGGTCGTCGCCAGACCCAGCGCCAGAATGAAGATGCCGATGGGCGCGGCCACCAGCACCCAGTCGACGATCACCATCATCGCCTGCGCCACCTGACCCAGCGTGGCGGGCAAGGTGGACGCCTTCCCCTGCCCGTCCTTCAGCCGCGCAATCGCCAGCCCGAAAGCCAACGCAAAGATCACCAGCGGAAAGATCTGCCCATTGGCCGCCGCCGCCACCGGATTGTCCGGAATGATCGCCAGCAACTGCTCGGCAAAGGAGGGCAGCTTCTGCCCCGGCGTATCCGCCAGCCCCGCCAGAGCATGCGGCGGCACCGGCCAGAGATGCAGCACCGTCTCGGTGGTGATGGTGCAGATCACCGCCGTCAGCCCCAGCAGCGCCACGAACACCGCCAGCGTCGTGCCGATCAACCGCCCGCCGCGACCACCCGCCACCGCATCCGCCGCGCCATGCGCCACCATCGCGAAGACCAGCGGGATCAACGTCATCTGCAAGGCGCGCACCCACATCTGCCCCAAAGGCTGGATCGCGCTGACCCCCGCCAGCAGGCTTTCGTGGCCATAGGCGCGGATCGCCAGACCCACGGCAAGGCCCAGCACAAGGGACAGCAGAATCGATTGGGTACGCGTCATGAAAGCTTCCGGAAAATCACGAAGCGATGGCGTTTAGGCCGAGTGGATCGGTAGGGGAAGGGGAAGTAAGGTTTTTAGGGGCAGGAAGAAAAGAGAAGATGCGAGGGGGTTACCCCCTCGCGCTCCCATGACGTCTTCCGACGAAAGGGCAGCAGCACCCGATCCCCGCGCCCAGCCTCTCCACATGCGCGATGCAGAGCGCCGCAGGCAGTCAAGTGTATGAACGATGAGCTGTGCTGGCGGCTTTCAAGCCTGCGGCGCGGCAATCTGGGCGCAACACCGAACCCTATACGCAACGTAGACAAACCCGGGAGCGCGAGGGTGTAACACCCTCGCATTTCCCTTCTAAACCTTCTTATTCGCCGTAACTGTAACCGTAAGCATAGCCGTGCGTCCCACTGGCCGTGCGCGCATCATACTTGCTGACGATCGCCCCCAGCACATGCCCGCCCGAGCGCTGCAAGCGCTGCAACGACTGCCGCATCGCCTTGATCTGCGCCGAACCTGCCTCCAGCACGAAAATCGTCGCCTGCGCCGCCGAAGTCAGCTCCAAAGTGTCCGCCAAAGACAGCACGGGCGGCGAGTCCATCACCACCAGATCGTAGCTGGCCCGCAAGCCTTCCAGCAACTCGCGCAGCACCGGGCCGGAGAACAGGTTGGCTGGATCGGGCGGAATGGGACCGGTAGGCAGGAAGCTCAGGTTTTCGATGCGCGTGGTCACCACCGCCTGACCGATCTCCATCTGCCGTGCCAGCACCGTGGAGAAACCGTCCTCGGCATTGTCCACATCCAGCAGACGATGCAGCGTCGGGCGCCGCAAGTCGGCGTCGATCAGCAGCACGCGCTTGCCCAGCAGGGCGAAATCGCGCGCCAGGGCGAAGCTGCTGGTCGATTTGCCTTCGGAGGGGCGGTTGCTGGTCAGCAGGATCGAGGCCGGCGTCCCCGCGCGGGAGGACAGTTCGATGGCCGTGCGGATCGCATGATAGGCCTCGGCAATGTCCGATTTGGGGCTGAGCAGCGTGGTCAGCGGCTCGCCGGTGGGGTCGATCGGCACCGCGCCCAGCAGGGGCAGGCCCAGCCTTGTTTCCACATCGCGCGGATCGGTGATCGTGTTGCTCATGCGCGAGCGCAGCAGCACCGCCATGGCGGCCACCGCCACCGCGCCGCCCAGCGCCACCGCCATGTTCAGCATGGCACGCGGCGAGGTCGGCTTGCGCGGCGGCTCGGCCACATCGACCTGCGTGATGTTGTTGACCGCCACGCCCGAGGCCGCGCTGACCTCCTTGTAGCGCTGCAGCAGGCTGTCATAGAGCTGGCGGTTGGTGTCCACCTCGCGCTTGAGGATGTTGTAGCGCACGCTGCGATCCTGTTCGGAGAGCGTGGCACTCTTCAGCCCGTTCACAGCGGACTGGATCGCTTCATCCTGACGCACCGCCACCAGATACTGGTTCTGGATCGAGCCGCGGATCGATTCCGCAAGGATGCGGGCTTCCTTGTCCAGCTCTTCAAGTTCGGTGGTGGCCTGAATCACCGTGGGGTGATCGGGCTTGAGGCGCGCGCGCAACTCTTCCAGTTTTGAGGAAAGTTGCGCCCGATTTTGCAGCAATTGCTGCACAGCATTGTTGCTCAGCACCTCGGGCAGCTGCATCAGCGGGGTGTTGCTGGCCTGGCGCCAGCGCTCCTCGGCCTGAAGGCGATCGGCCTTGGCGGTGGCCTGGCGCTGGTTCAGCTCAACGAGATTGGCCGTCACCAGCGATTGCGGGCCCTGCGGCTGGCCCACCGGCACGGCGGCGCCGGTGCTGGCATCGATCAGCCCGGCGGTGCGCGAATAGGTGATCAGCGTGCGTTCGGAGTCCTCCAGACGGCTCTTGGCCACGCCCAGCTGGTTGCTCAGGAAATCGAGCGAATAGCTGGAGGCGGAGAATTTGCGCTGGATGTTGCCCTTGATGAATTCGGCCACGAAGGTGTTGGAAATCTGCGCCGCCAGCACCGGATCGCGGCTCTTGAACATCACGCCTACCACGCGCGAGTTGTGCGGCAGATCCACGATCAGATTGCGCTGCAGCGTATCGATCACGCGGTCTTCGCGCTCGCCCGGCTCAAGGTTGCTGGGGGCGTGGCCGGTGGTGCGCTTGAGGAAAGCATCGCTGGCGGACAGGCCCAGCGTATCGGAGACGCGCTTGGCCATCGCCCGGCTGTTGAGAATATCCACCTGCGTCTGCAGGAAACGGTCGGCATCCTGCGTGCTGGTCTGCGGATCGGTGTCCTCGGTCGCCAGCACCTTGCGGACCTGCTGGTCGATCTGCACGCTGCCCCGCGCGGTGTAGATGCGCGGCATGAACACTACCGAGGCCACGCCCAGCATCAGCCCCAGCGCCAGAATCAGCACAATCAGGCGCCGGTTGAGCACCAAAGTCAGCCGCAAGGCCTCGAAATCGAGCAGGTCATTGTCATGCTCGACCGCGCTCACCCCATGGGTGTCGGCGGCGTGATGATGGTGGTCCCCGTGAACGGCCTGCTGGGCATTCATCCGCTGTATGCTCCGTTCAAGAGGGTCAGAATTGCGCGAAGACGTTGAGAAGAGGCGCCGCCCGCAACAGATCGTGCCAGACCTGCTTGCCGGTCGAATGGCCCACGATGATCACGTCGCGCGGCAGCAGCTGAGGGTCCTTGTCCTCGCCCCGGCGGATATGGCTGATGTCGAAGACCGCGCCGGTGCGCTTGCCGTTCTGGATGCGGATGATGGCCACCTGACGATAGGCGGCATTCTCCGTCTCGCCCTTGGCCAGAGCGATGGCATCCAGCAGGGTGGTGGCGCCATGGATCGGATAGATCCCCGGCTCGGTCACCTGCCCTTCCACCGTAACGCGCTGCGAGACCGAACTGGCCACCGAGACCGTCACCTGCGGATTGACATAGTAACGCTCACCCAATTGGTGAGCCACGAAATCGGCCAGCTCCACCGAGGTTTTGCCCGCGGCATGCACCCGCCCGATCAGCGGCATGGCGATATCACCCGCCGCATCGACCGGAATGCCCTTGGCCGAGATATCGGCTTCCTGAAACACGGTGACATCGACCGAATCGAGCGGCCCGATGCGGTATTCCGGCACGCTGCCATCGTCATCGGGCGCCGGAATGACCTTATAGGCCCCCGGCCCCTGCGCCAGCGGCGAATGGCCGAAAGAGCCGGAACACCCCGTCAGTGACATGGCCGCCAACACAGCGGTGACCGCCCCCAGCAGGATCATCCTGCCTGTGACACGTCCACTCCATCCTTCCCCCGTATCCGAGGCTTCCTGAATCTGTGTCACGATCAAGCCTCAATGGTCAGAGGACATCTGTGTTAGCAGTTGCACCATAATTTTACGTAGTGTCAATTCACCAGCCCGGGCGTGAAGAGACGAATTGCCGCACCTGCGAGATGGTCAGAGTCATGCCGCGATTTCGCTCTGTTAAAAAGCAACCAGATCGGAGAATTCGCCCTCCCCTTCTCCAGAGGCTGACAGCTTGGGGCGGGAGGGACAGGACAGCGTCCTAGCCAACCTGCAGCACCTCGCGCCGGTCACCTTCCAGATAGAGCGCGGTCAGCACGCCGGTGGCATAGGCGCCGGTATCGATGCCGATGCGGTTGGCATGCATGTCCACCTGCGGATGAATGCTGTGGCCATGCACGATCACCGCGCCATGGCCGGACTGATCGGTGAGGAAGTCATCGCGAATCCACAGCAGATCCTCACGCTTCTGCCGCTTGAGCGGTACGCCGGGGCGCACGCCGGCATGGCAGAAGAAATAGTCGCCCGAATGCGCCGTCAGCGGCAGGCGGCGCAACCATGAGGCCAGTTGCATCGGCAAGGCCCGCCGGATCGCGGTGAGGCAGTCGTCCAGATCATCGTCCGGACCGGGCACGGCCACGCCCATGCTTTCCAGAGTCTGCGCGCCGCCGAAGGTCAGCCAGCTGCGCAGGGCGCGCTGGTCACCCTCCAGCACCTTGAGCAGCACTTCCTCATGATTGCCCAGCAGCACGATCATGCCGGGCATCCGCCGCTGCGCCTGCGCCAGATAGTCCAGCACCTTCAGACTGTCCGGCCCGCGGTCGATCAGATCGCCCAGAAAGATGATGTGCAGGCCCTGGGTGGGCGGCAGATCGGCATGATGCTGCGCGATTTTCTCCATCAGCGCCTGCATCAGATCGAAACGCCCATGCACATCGCCCACCGCATAGATGCGATCGCCCGCATCGGTGGAGGGGAGAGAAGATTTGCGCCGGGGCAGAATCATAGAGCATTTTTTCCTGATCAATCGGCCATCATGATGGCCGTGCTGCATTGCGGGATCAACCGCCCAAAAATGATACGCCGCACTGCAAAAACAAATGGCCGCATCTGCGACAAATCCGTTTGCAAGTCGCCGCCGCCTTCGACTAGGCTACCTCTTAGGGGCATATGCTGCGGTGGTTCTACGGATACCCCTGCAGCAATGTGCGACGATCTTCTCGGACTTTGCAATAGGTTGAGGTGGATGGAACCCGGGAACAGGATCGTCTGGACTGGAGCACGCACACGGTGACGGCCCCGCAGCATTTCCCTTCAGATCGCCCCCTTTCAGATCGGCAGCTGCCCGACCGGCAGGCGCCTGATCGAAAGCGTGTGGCGCTGATCGCCTCTTCGGGCGGCCACTGGATCGAGCTGACACGGCTCTCGCCCGCCGTGCAGCATCTCGACTGTCTGTTCATCAGCACCACCCATGGGCTGACAGCGCCTTTCGGCACCCGCCCCGTGGCCCAGATCATGGATGGATCGCGCGATACGCCCTGGCTGCTGGTCCGCTCGATCGGCGGTATCGTGAAGACATTGCGCGATTTTCGCCCCGATGTGGTGATCACCACCGGCGCGGCGCCGGGCGCGGTGGCGCTGCTGATCGGCAAGATGCTGGGCGCCGTCACCATCTGGACCGACAGCGTGGCCAACAGCGAGGAACTCTCGCTCAGCGGCAAATTCGCCCGGGGCTTTGCCGATCTGCGCCTGACGCAATGGGAGCATCTGGCCTGCCCGCAGCAACAGATCAGCTATCTGGGCCGCGTTCTGTGATCCTGCTCTCGGTTGGCACCCAGCTGCCCTTCGATCGCCTGGTCACCGCGGTGGACCGCTGGGCGGCGCAGCATCGCGAGCAGGAGGTGATCGCCCAGATCGGCCCCTCGCGCTATGTGCCCACCGCGATGAAGAGCGAGACCTTCATCGATCCCGCCCGCTTTCGCGCGCTGCAGGCACAGGCCTCGCTGATGATCTCGCATGCCGGAATCGGTTCGATCATCAATGCGATGGAGCTGGGCAAGCCGATCATCATCCTGGCCCGCGACCACAAGCGGGGCGAGCATCGCAACGGCCATCAGATCGCCACGGTGCAGCGTTTCAGCCATCTGCCCGGCGTCCATGTCGCGCGCGATCCGGAGCATCTGCTGGCGCTGCTCGACCGGATCGACACGCTTGCCCCCTGCCAACCCCCGCCCGAGCAGGAGGCGCAAGCCCTGATCGCGGGGGTGCGCGACTATGTCGAAACCGCGCAGCCGCTGCCGCTCTGGCGCATTGTGGCAAGGGCCCTGCGCGGTGCGGCGTGATCGCGGCGCGCCCCCTTTTTCGCAGCCCGCAGCCGGGCCTGTCCGGCCTGTGCTGCACCGCAACATCTTCTTAACCTTCCGCACGCCATCAACAGCCCGAAAGGCACGATCTCGGTTTGAAGGAACAGATCCTGCATGACGACTGATCGCATCGAACCTGTCACGCCTCAGCTGCCGCAAGCGCAGCCTCTGTCGCTGTTCTGGCGGTGGTATGGGCGGCTGATCGATGTTCTGTCGCTGACCGGGCTGGCCGGGATGATCGGCACCACGCTCTACTGCCTTGAGATCCGCTCGCATTACGAAAGGTCTTACACGCTGGCCCTGCTGATCGCGGTGTTGGGGCTGATCGTGATGCTGATCGCCTGGGCGCAGCAGGTGATCGCGGCGCGCGATCTGGCCTCATGGCGCGACATGATCGAGTGGCAGATCCGCGCCGCCCATCGCAAGATCGCCCTGCGCGGCGACGAGGCCGAGCTGCAGGACCATTATTTCGAGCGGCTGATCGACACGCTGATCATGGATATGCGCTTTGGCGGGAACGGCATGTCTGTTCAGGAGGTCCCTGTCGAGGAGACCCCGGCCGATAAAGCTCCTGCCGATCTGGGCGCGCGATGAACCCGCTGCCCTCCAACCAGCTGGGCGAGAACTGGGCGCGTTTCCTCGCGCATTGGATCGCGTCATGCTTCGGCTTTATGCTCAACCGGCTGCTGCCGCTGGTGCTGGAGTGGCCCGCCCCCGCCGAGCATGCGATCTTTCCGCGCTGGTGGGTGCTGCTGGGTTCGGCAGGGCTCGCCTCGCTGGTGACGGTGGTGTTCAACGCCAACCTGCCTGTCACCTCGCGCGAGCTGATGAAAAGCGCGGCGATGGGCTTTGCGATCAGCGCCATCACCCAGATGTTCGGGTTGATCTGATGCCATTTGCTAACTGAGGCCCCCCGCCATGGTGACACAGAGTTTCGAACTGGGCCTGCCCTGGCTGCCCACTGCGCCGCAGGATCTGCGCCAGCAGATGCGCGCCCTGCCGGAAGCCGAGCATCCCGGTGCCGAGGTGCAGCGACTGGCCGGCTATGCGCTGAACGCCAACCAGCTTGACCGGCTGGCCAAGGTGATGGCCGAGTTGCGCGGACAGGGCCGTTCCTTGGCGCCGCTGACGCCGTTCAAACTGGGGGTTCTGGGCACGGGCACGCTCGATCTGCTGGCGGTGCAGCTGGTGGGCAGCGCCGCGCGCCATGGTGTCGATCTGGAGTGTGTGACAGCGCCTTTCGGCCAGATCGCCCAGCAGGCCTTCGATCCGTCTTCGGCCATCAATGCAGCAGGCTGCGATGCGGTGCTGCTGGCACTGGACCATCGCGATCTGCCGCTTACCGGTGAAAGCGGTGTGGAGGAGTCGCTCGCTCTGCTGCGCGGCCTGCGTCAGGCTTTGCGCAACAACGGTAAGGCGCTCTCCATCGTGCAGACCTTGGCCGAGCCGCCCGAACCGCTCTTCGGCCATTTCGACGCCCGCTGGCCGGGCAGCCTGCGCGCCAAAATCCGCGCCTTCAATCAGGCCCTGATCGAGGATCTGGCAGCCAGCCCCGATCTGCTGCTCGATGTGGCGTCGATGGCGGGCACGGTGGGCACGGGCAACTGGTTCAGCCCCGGCGAGTGGCATCTGGCCAAGCTGCCCGTCGCCATGGCCTGCCTGCCCTTCTACGCCGATCATGTCGGGCGGCTGCTGGGCGCGCTGCGCGGCAAAGCGCGGCGCGTGCTGGTGCTCGATCTCGACAACACGCTGTGGAGCGGGATCATCGGTGACGACGGCATGGGCGGCATCAGGCTGGGCCAGGGCGATCCGGTGGGCGAGGCGCATCTGGCGCTGCAGCAGCAGGCGCTGGCGCTGCATGGGCGCGGCATCGTGCTGGCGGTCTGCTCGAAGAATGAGGAGGCCACTGCCCGGCAGGTCTTCCGCGAGCACCCCGATATGGTGCTGCGCGAGGAGCATATCGCCGTCTTTCAGGCCAATTGGGTGGATAAGGCCGCCAATCTGCGCGCCATTGCCGAGGAACTCTCGCTGGGCCTCTCCTCCTTCGTCTTCGTAGACGACAATCCGGCGGAGCGCGCCATCATCCGCCAGCGCCTGCCCGAGGTGGCCGTCCCCGAACTGCCCGAAGATCCGGCGCTCTACACGCGCGTGCTGGCGCTGGCGGGCTATTTCGAGGCCACCGGCTTTTCGGCGGAAGATGCCGCGCGCACCGGCTTCTATCAGGACAACGCCCGCCGCGCCAAGCTGCTGGAGGCCAGCGACGATCTGGACTCCTACCTCGCCTCACTGGAGATGGAGATCCGCTTCGCTCCCTTCGACGCGATGGGGCGCGAGCGCATCGTCCAGCTCATCAACAAGAGCAACCAGTTCAACCTGACCACCCGCCGCTACACCGAGGTGGAGATCGCCGCCATCGAGCAACGCAGCGAAGGCACCACGCTGCAGGTTCGCCTCGCCGACCGCTTCGGGGACAATGGCATGATCAGCACGCTGGTCCTCACCCCCTCCGCGCCGGACACATGGCACATCGATCTCTGGCTGATGAGCTGCCGCGTGCTGGGCCGCCGCGTGGAGGATGCGGTGCTGAACGAGATCAGCCGCCTCGCGCGCGAACAGGGCGTGCTCTGGCTGGAAGGCACCTATCGCCCCACCGACCGCAACATGATGGTGCGCGACCATTACGCCAGGCTGGGCTTCGAAAGACTGGGCGAAGAGGCGGATGGCACCACCCGCTGGCGCTGGTCTACTGCAAAGACGCGCCCCGAGCCGCCGATGCAGGTCTCGCACGGCTAAGAGTCAGTCAGGACAGGCGCAAAAGCGCATGTTCGGCGCACCCCCGGCGCAATCCACCGCGCCGATCCGGCGGGCCAAACGCTTGCAACTTGCGGGCCCCCAACCCTTCGCCCATGCTCAGCATGCCTCTCCCTCTTTCAGGACGCTCCATGACCGACGCGCAGCTCTATGCCTTGATCGGCCTTGCCATCCGCACCCTGCTGACGGTGATGATCCTGACATGGCTGATCGAGATGGTGGCCTTCCGCCGCCTGCGCCCTGCCCTGCGCGCCACGATCACCGTCACGCTGGCATGGCTGATCTCTGCTGCCACCACCGGCCCATGGCGCGACTGGGGCCATCGCTATGACCCACACGCGCTGATCACCTATCTGCCCGCCGCCGCGATCATCTGGTTCTTCTATCTGCGCAGCCTGACGAAGGCTTACGGCAACGATCCGGACCACGCCGAATAAGCCCCATAACAAAAGGGCGCCCCCTTGCGGGGACGCCCTCCTGATTTGCAACGCTGATCGAAAGGATCAGCCGGCCAGCTTGCGCAGCACGTACTGCAGGATGCCGCCGTTGTTGAAGTACTCGACCTCATTGGCGGTATCGATGCGGCACAGCGCCGTGAAGGTGAAGCTGGTGCCATCGGGGCGCTTCACGGTCACCACCACGTCCTGACGGGGCTTGATGGTGGCCAGGCCTTCGATGGTAAAGCTGTCGTCGCCGGTCAGGCCCAGGCTCTGGCGGGTGTCGCCATCCTTGAACTGCAGCGGCAGCACGCCCATGCCGACCAGGTTCGAACGGTGGATACGCTCGAAGCTTTCCACGATCACCACGCGCACGCCCAGCAGGTTGGTGCCCTTGGCGGCCCAGTCACGGCTCGAACCGGTGCCATATTCCTTGCCCGCGATCACGACCAGCGGCGTACCGTCAGCCTTGTGCTTCTGGGCCACGTCGTAAACGGCGCCAGTTTCCGTGCCATAGCGCGAGAAGCCGCCCTCGATGCCGGGGACCATCTCGTTCTTGATGCGGATGTTGGCGAAGGTGCCGCGCATCATCACTTCATGGTGGCCACGGCGCGCGCCGTAGCTGTTGAAGTCGGCCTTGGCGACCTGATGGGCCTGCAGCCATTCACCGGCAGGGCTGTCGGCCTTGATGTTGCCAGCAGGGCTGATGTGATCGGTGGTGATCGAATCGCCCAGGATCAGCAGCGGCTTGGCCTCGATGATGTCGGTCACGGGGGCCGGGGTCATCGTCATGCCCTCGAAGTAGGGCGGGTTGGCAACATAGGTCGAACCGGCGCGCCAGCCGTAGGTTTCCGAACCCGTGACGTTGATCGCCTGCCAGTGCTTGTCGCCCTTGTAGACGTCGGCATAGCGGGCCTGGAACATGGCGCGGTCCATGCAGCCCGACATGGTCGTGTAGACCTCGTCATTGGTGGGCCAGATGTCCTTGAGGAACACGTCCTTGCCCTCGGTCGACGTGCCGATCGGGGTGGTGGTGAAGTCCTCGATCACCGTGCCCTTCAGGGCATAGGCGACGACCAGCGGCGGCGAGGCCAGGAAGTTGGCGCGCACGTCGGGCGAGACGCGGCCCTCGAAGTTGCGGTTGCCCGAGATGACGGCGGCGGCAACCAGACCGTTCTCGTTGATCGCCTTGCTGATCGGCTCGGCCAGCGGGCCGGAGTTGCCGATGCAGGTGGTGCAGCCGTAACCGACGAGGTTGAAGCCTATGTTGTCGAGGTGCGACTGAAGGCCGGCACGCTCCAGATAGTCGGTGACGACCTGCGAGCCGGGAGCCAGCGAGGTCTTGACCCAGGGCTTGGGCTTCAGGCCCAGCTCATCGGCCTTCTTGGCGACCAGACCGGCGGCGACCAGAACCGAGGGGTTGCTGGTGTTGGTGCAGCTGGTGATGGCGGCAATGGTCACGTCGCCGTCGCCGATGTCGAAGTCCTTGCCTTCGACCGGAACGCGGGTCTGGGCCTTCTTGTAGACGTTCGCCATGTCGGCGTTGAACACATCGTCCACGTCGGGCAGCGACACGCGGTCCTGCGGGCGCTTGGGACCGGCGAGCGAGGGCACCACAGTGCCCAGATCCAGCTCCAGCGTGGAGGAGAAGATCGGCTCGACAGCGGGGTCGATCCAGAAGCCCTGCTCCTTGGCATAGGCTTCGACCAGAGCGATCTGGTCTTCCTCACGGCCGGTCAGGCGCATGTAGTCCAGCGTCTTCTCGTCGATGCCGAAGAAGCCGCAGGTGGCGCCATATTCCGGAGCCATATTGGCCAGCGTGGCGCGGTCGGCCAGCGTCAGGCCGGCGAGGCCCGGGCCGTAATACTCGACGAAGCGGCCCACCACGCCATGCTTGCGCAGCATGTTGGTGGCGGTCAGCACGAGATCGGTGGCGGTGACGCCTTCCTTCAGCTCGCCGGTGAACTTGAAGCCGACGACCTCGGGGATCAGCATCGAGACGGGCTGGCCCAGCATCGCGGCCTCGGCCTCGATGCCGCCGACGCCCCAGCCCAGCACGCCAAGGCCATTGACCATGGTGGTGTGGCTGTCGGTGCCGACGCAGGTGTCGGGATAGGCGACCAGCGTGCCGTCCTGATCCTTGCTGGTCCACACCGCCTGAGCGATGTTCTCAAGGTTCACCTGGTGGCAGATGCCGGTGCCGGGGGGCACGGCGTAGAAGTTGTTGAGCGACTTGGAGCCCCACTTGAGGAAGTCATAACGCTCGAAATTGCGCTGATACTCGATCTCGACGTTCTGCTCGAAGGCCTTGGGCGTGCCGAACTCGTCGACCATCACCGAGTGATCGATCACCAGGTTCACGGGAACCAGCGGGTTGATCTTGCTGGTGTCACCGCCCAGCTTGGCGATGGCATCGCGCATGGCGGCCAGATCGACCACGCAAGGCACGCCGGTGAAGTCCTGAAGCAGCACGCGCGCCGGGCGGTACTGGATCTCGTTCTGCGATTCGGTGGGGTTCTTCTGCCAATCGGCAACCGCCTGAATGTCGGCGGTGGAGACGGTGAAACCGCCGTCCTCGAAGCGGAGGAGATTTTCCAGCAGCACCTTCATGCTGAAGGGCAGGCGGCTGATGTCGCCAATGTGGCTGGCGGCCTTCTTCAGCGAATAATATGCCACCTCGCGACCGGCAACATTCAGAGTGCTGCGGGTTTTCAGAGCGTCCTGTCCGACCTGAGTCATGCGGCGTGTTTCCCTCGGCTGTCACCAGACCGCAAAAGGCCGCCGCGCTTCGGGGATCAATCCCGTCCGCGCCATGCTGCTTTGCGGAAAAGGTGCATTGATGTTGGGAAGCCCCTGCGCGCTTGCAGCGAACTCGTCAAGTATGCCGAAGGTAGGGTGGTCGGTAAAATTTACCGATAGAACCCCTGCGTTTTTGATACTGACTTTCAACAGCAATTCAAGTCCTGAATTGGTGGCTCAGCTGGTCAATTCGCCCGGCAGACCGTCCTGCTCGGTCACCTGCCCGCGCTGCGCGGTGCCCACCCATACGCCCGCCACGATGAGCGCAACGCCGCCCAGAGTCCACAGGCTGAGCGCCTCGTGAAACCACAGATAGCCCATCAGCGCGGACCAGATAAATGCACTGTATTCAACGGGTAACAGCCGATGCGCCTCGGCCCGGGCCCAGCCCCAGCCCAGCAGCGCCAGCGAGACGGAGGCCAGCACGCCCGCTCCGGCCACCAGCGCGCCCGCGCTCCAGCCAAAGGCGCCCTGCCCCGGCAGCACCGCCAGCCAGGGCGACAAGGGCAGCATGATCAAAGCGATGAACAGCCCTTGAAAAAAGGCGATCTCCAAGGGAGCGGCACGCTGGGCCTGATGGCGCTGCAGCACCAGATTGCCCGCATAGAGCACCGCCGAGGTTAGGATCGCCCCTAGCCCCAGCCGCGAGTCCAGCGAATCGGCCACGCCGTCGCTCAGCCGTCCCGCCGCCACCACGCCCACACCCAGCAGGGCGATCAGCGAGGCCCAGAGCGCGCGCCGCGTGATCGGCTCGCCCAGAAACAGCGCGGAAAGATAAAGCGCGATCAGCGGCGCAATGAACGACAGCGCCATGCCCACCGCCATCGGCGTGCGCACCAGCCCCCAGAAGAACAGGCTGGCCATGGCGCAGACCAGCCCGGCACGCAGGGCATGCACCAGCAGCATGGCCCGCGCGGGCCAGACGATCCGCTGCCCCTTGATGCGCTCCGCCGCCCACCATGCCGCCAGAGTCAGCACCGATCCCAGCAGATTGCGCCACATCAGCGCCGTGAACACCCCCAGCACCATGGAGGCCCCCTTCATCAGCGCGTCCATCACGGCGAAGGTGGCGATCCCGGCGGCGGCGGCCAGCACGGGGCCCAGATGATGCGTGCGCGTCATATCCGGCCCTTAGCCGCTGAAAAACCACGCGTCATCTCCGCAAAGATGAACGCCAAGATGAGCGCCAAGATGAACAGGGCCCGAGCGGGCAATTCAGCAAGTTGCAAGGCACAATGCTTGATGCGCAGCGTTGAAAAGGGCAAAGCATCCGGCGCAGCTTTCGCGCATCCGGGCAACTATTGCCACGCCGGATGAGATTGAAGACAGGGATACGATACGGACATGGCCAATCAACCGCACGACCGCCTGACGCCGGGCTCGATCAGCGCTGCCGCTGCCCCCGGCAAGCGCAAGCGGCTGGCCCTGTGGCTGGGCAGCGCCGCGCTGATGATGCCGGGCGCCGCACTGGCCATTCCGCCGGGCGGCTACAGCGGACTGCAGGCCTCGCCCACGCCGACCCCCACGGCCACGCCGACCCCGAAGCCCAAGCCCAAGACCCCGCCGCCGACCTCGATCCTGCCGGCCTCGATGCAGCCTGCCACGCCGCGCCCCACCGCCACGCTGCAGAAGCCCGCCGCACAGCCCGCGCCCTATATCGATGCCCAGCCCACCACCGCGCCGGTGGCCCCGCCGCCGGTCCTGACCCCCGGCGCGCCCAACACGCGCACCGTCACCACCATCGTCCCCGCTGAACAGCCCGTGCGGACCTGGACTCTGGCCGATGCGCAGTCCCTGCTGGCGGTCATCAAGACCATCGACACCGAGGGCCTGTTCCCCGGCGACTACAAGCCCGAGGTGCTGGCCGCCGCCATCACGGCAGGCGCCGGCCCCGCGCTGGATGAAGCCGCCAGCCGCAGCTTCGACTGGCTGGCCGAAGACCTGCGCGATGGCCGCACCCCCATGGACAGCCGCATCCAGTGGTTCGCCGTCGATACCGATGTCGATGCCCATCCCACGCATGAGATTCTCGAACGCGCGCTGGCCACTCATGATGTGGCAGGCGTGCTGGCCGGGCTCGACCCGACCTATGCCGATTATGCCGCGCTGAAGGACGCGCTGGCCGCCACGCCCCGCGCCGACAAGGCCCGCCGCGACATGATCCGCATCAACATGGACCGCTGGCGCTGGCTGCCGCGCGAGCTGGGTCAGGTCTATCTGCTGACCAACATCCCGGAATTCCAGCTGCGCTTCAACGTGGGCGGCAAGATCATCAAGACCTACCGCACCGTCGTCGGCAAGCCGGGGCGCACCGCCACGCCTCAGCTGGCCGAAAAGGTGCAGGCCGTGGTCTTCAACCCCACCTGGACCGTGCCGCAGTCCATCGTGAAGGGCGAAAATCTGGGCGCCAAGCTGCTGGCCAACCCCGCCTCCGCCGCGCGTCAGGGTTACAAGGTGACCAAGTCCGAGAGCGGCATGATCACCGTGGTGCAGCAGCCGGGCGACAAGAACTCGCTGGGCCGCATGAAGATCGACATGCCCAACCCGCATGCCATCTATCTGCATGACACCCCCGCCAAGGCGCTGTTCGAAACGCCGGTGCGCGCCTATTCGCACGGCTGCATCCGCACGCAGGACGCGCTGAAGCTGGGCATGACCATCGCCATGGTGCGCGGCGACATGACTCAGGATGAGGCCTCGGAGCTCTATCACTCGCTGAAGTACAAGCGCGTGGTGATGAAGCAGGCCACACCCGTGTATCTGACCTACACCACCATGGGCCTGAACGTGGAAGGCCAGATGTCCACCTTCAAGGACATCTATGACCGCGACGCCCCCGTGCTGGCCAGCTTCCGCGGCCCTCGCGCGCTGCACACCACGCAGCGTACCAGCACGCAGGAAGTGATCGTGGCGGATGATCCTTTGTAAGGGGGTTTGAAGTCGGTTGAAGGAAGAGAAGGTGCGAGGGGGTTACCCCCTCGCGCTCCCATGACGTCTTCCGACACAAAGGTTTGTGGCATCCTGGCGGTGCGCAACCTTTCCACGGGCACGGAAAAGGCGCCGCAGGCAGGAAGCCCCGGCGCCTTTTCTCGTTTTAAGGCCTGCGGCGCGGCAATCTGGGCGCGATGCCGAACCCGTAGCGCAACGTAGACACTCATGGGAGCGCGAGGGTGTAACACCCTCGCACCTAACTTCTCTTAATCCTGCTGATTCACCAAATCAGGCGTCGGAAATCCGGTCAGCATAGAGCAGACGCCCCGCCGCCAGATGGGTCAGCGCCTTGTTGAACTGCTGCGGGTCCATGGCGAAGCAGCCTTCCGAGCGACCCAGTTTGCCATATTTCGTCAGCATATCCGGCGCGGCGTACCAGGCCGGGTGCATGACGATGGCGCGCTCCAGCGCATTGGAATTGTCGGCATCGAGGCCGCGCAGGCGGATCGAGGGGCCATACTTGCCGTCATAGATCGAGGCGGTGAGATAGGCCCCGCGCGAGGTCGCCTCGGAGTTCACCGTGTTCGAGAAATGCTTGAGCCAGCCGTCATGCTGCGGGTCGGAACCGCGGCCATGCGCCACCAGTTCGGAGCGCAGCGTGCCATTTTCGACATTTACGAAATGCAGGCGCGGCAGGTTGGAGGGCCGGCCGAAATCTGCCACAGCCACCAGATCGCGCTTCCAGATCACGCCGGACAGGCGGCTGATCTGCTGCTGGGCGATGCCCACCACCTGGCGCTCATAGGGCGTCAGCGGGCTGGCCGTGGCCGGCATGCCCGTGCTGGGCGCCATGGTTTCGAAGCCCGGCCCGGCTTGCATCAGATGCGATGCTCCGGCCTGAGCCGCGCCATGCGCAGCACTGTTCTTGTGAGCATGCGCCAGCAAGCGCATGGGCGTTGCCAAAGCCACACCAGTCCACAACCCGCCAACCAGCAGGTTTCTACGATTCAGCGATCCCGTCATGGTCGTCATCCATGCTTCAGCCCCTCCATTTTGGCTATTATGATTCGGCGGAAGCGCTTTGGCCTGCGGCGAGTTGAGACAAAGCGTCTGCATCAACGCGCATCACCGTCCATTGTTCCTGAGGAATCGCCCCGAGCGAGCGATAAAATCCGATCGCCGGTTCATTCCAGTCCAGCACCGACCATTCGAGTCGCGCGCAATTGCGCTCCACCGCCAGCGCCGCCAGCCTGACCAGCAGCGCCTTGCCCAGCCCGGCGCCTCGCGCGGCAGGGCGCACATAGAGGTCCTCAAGATAGATCCCGGGCCGCCCCTCGAAGGTGGAGAAATTATGGAAGAACAGCGCAAAGCCCTGCGCCTCACCAGCCACTTCGCCGATCAGCACCTCGGCCATGGGGCGCGGGCCGAACAGATGGTCATGCAGCACGGCCTCGTCGAAACGCACCGCATGGGAGAGTTTTTCATACTCGGCCAATTCGCGGATAAAGGCGCAGATCAGCGGCAGATCGTCAGGCGTGGCGGAACGGATAGAGGTGCTCATGCCGACGCCTTGGCAAAGGGTGCCCCGCCCCGCAAGCGGTCAATTGGGCATCAGCACCATCGTATCGCCCTTCAGCTCCACGCGCCCGATCTCGCGCAGCACCGACTGGCCCAGCAGATTCTCGGTGAGCCCCTGCGCCACCACCGCACGCTGGTGATCCATACGCCGCCCCATCAGTTCCACGCTGTCCAGCAACACCGGAGCGCCCATGCCTTGGCCTGACGCAGTACGCAAAATAGGCTGATAATCGCCGGCACTGATGTTCAACCCCAACGACTGCGCCGTCTCCGGCGTCAGCGCCACCATATCGGCGCCGGTGTCGACCAGAAACCGCGTGTTGCGCCCATTGACCGCAACATCGATGTGAAACTGGCCTGAGCGGTCACGCACCAACACCTTGGGCTCGACCGGCTGGCTGGCGCCCGGGGGAGTGTGGTTGATGCCCCATGGGTTGTAGGGCTCGCTCGCCGTGGCATCCGCCACCGCTACCGCCGGGGTTTCAGCCTGAGCGGCAGGCGTATTATGGTGAGTCATGGCCCGAGCCAGCCCGAACAGCAGCATCAGGATGAAGACAGTGAAACGGAGCAGGCGATTCATGGCCTTTTCCCTTAAGGGGAAAGAGTTAGGGAATCGTGGAAGGAAGGAAGATGCGAGGGGGAGTCCTTGTTGGTGCATCTCTCAAGAGAGATACTTCGGGCCCCTCCCGCTCCCATAACGTCTCCCGACGCTTGGACAGAGGCATCCTGCCGGTGCGCAAACTTTCTAAAGGCAGAGAAAAGGCGCCGCAGGCAGCATGCCCCGACGCCTTGTCTCGTTTGAAAGCCTGCGACGCAGCGACCTTAGCTCTATGGCCGAACCCGATACGCAACGTAGACATTAAAGGGAGCGCGAGGGTGTAACACCTTCGCACTTAACCCTTCACTTCTTACTCGGCTGCTTCCTTGGCCGCCTCGGCAGCTTCCATCTCGGCAGCCTTGGCTTCCACCAGCCCGACGATGTGATCCAGCATTTCCTCGCTGTTGATCACATGGTCGGTCACGCCCGACAGATAGACCATATGCTTGCCGTTGCCGCCACCGGTCAGGCCGATGTCGGTCTCGCGCGCCTCGCCCGGCCCGTTCACCACGCAGCCCAGCACCGAAAGCGAGATCGGCGTCTTGATGTGCGACAGACGCTGCTCCAGCGCCGAAACCGTGCGGATCACGTCAAAACCCTGACGCGCGCAGGACGGGCACGACACCACACGCACACCACGCGTGCGCAGGCCCAGCGACTTTAGGATCTCGTAGCCGACGCGGACCTCTTCCTCGGGCTCGGCCGAGAGCGAGACGCGGATCGTGTCACCGATACCGGCCCACAGCAGGTTGCCCATGCCGATGGCGCTCTTCACGGTGCCACCAATAAGCCCGCCCGCCTCGGTGATGCCCAGATGCAGCGGGCAATCCACCGCATCGGCCAGCGCCATATAGGCCGAGACCGCGAGGAACACGTCGGAGGCCTTCACGGCCACCTTATACTCGTGGAAATCATGGTCCTGCAGCAGCTTGATGTGGTCCAGCGCCGATTCGACCAGCGCCTCGGGGCAAGGCTCGCCGTATTTCTCCAGCAGATCCTTTTCCAGCGAACCGGCGTTCACGCCGATGCGGATGGCGCAGCCATTGGCCTTGGCGGCGCGCACCACTTCGGCCACGCGGTCGCTGCCGCCGATGTTGCCGGGGTTGATGCGCAGGCAGGCGGCGCCAGCGTCGGCGGCCTCAAGGGCGCGCTTGTAGTGGAAGTGGATGTCGGCCACCAGCGGCACGCGGGCAGCGCGGGCGATCTGCTTGAAGGCAGCCGTGCTTTCCACATCGGGGCAGGAGACGCGGATGATGTCGGCGCCCGCATCCTCGCAGCGGCGGATCTGGTCGATCGTCGCCTTGGCGTCGGAGGTGAGCGTGTTGGTCATGGTCTGCACCGAGATCGGAGCGTCGCCGCCCACGGGCAGCTTGCCCACCATGATCTGACGGCTTTGGCGGCGCGCGATATCGCGCCAGGGACGCACTGAAGACATGAACGGTCCTTGCTGGAGGGCTGGAGGGTGCCCCTCGTTTGCCCGCCCTATAGCGCATCGGGGCGCCGCCGCAAATGTGGCGGATGGGCCATAAGCGATTAAGCGTGCTTATCGGCCTTCCGCCGCCCCATGCGCATGCCGCCTTCCAGCCTTTCGCGCAGCTGGGTGTAATAGGCGTCGAGGAACGGCCCGACATCGGCGCCATGGGGCGTGTTCCAGCCGATCTTGTCGCAGATGGCGGTGGCGACCAGAGCCATCTGATCGTCCTTGCGTAGGCGCAGCACCTCTTCCAGCCGCTGCAGCTCATACTCGCCATAGGCGGCCAGATCGGTGTCGCGGAAGCGATAGGCGGCGGCAGGGGCATGGGCGGCCTGCTCGGTCATGGCGCGGGCCAGCGGCTTGCGGGGGCGCTCCACCACCCAGGTTCCGGCGATCAGATCGCCCGCCCGCAGCCGGTCACGGTTGAAGAGCGGCAGCAGCGCGAACAGCAGAAACCACAGCGTCGCCAGCCAGCCGGTGTTGTCACCCTGACCGATGCTGGAGCCCAGCATGATCAGCGGCAGGAACAGCTCGATATCGCGCAGCAGATTGCGGGCGATCACGCGTTCGGGGGTCAGCCGGGCGCCATCGCGCGCGGCGATGCGGATGCGCATCAGGCGCTTGCCGGGGGTGGCTCCGCGCGGGCCGAGTTCAAAGGCGATAAACCAGGCATTGCGGATCAGGAAAGCAGTGATGATCCACAGCGCAAAGAGCGCCTGCATCGCATGATCCTGAGCGGTGCCGCCACGCAGATGCTGGCCCATCTCGCTCAGACTGCCTGCCGTAAAGCCGATGGCGATGGCGGACAGCAGCAGCGAGAGCCCCATGCAGATCAGATCGATCAGCAGCGCCCCGAACCGGCTGCCGCGTGAAGCCAGAGTGAAAGGCACCGTCAGCCCTTCGGGTGTGACCAGCACGCGGCGGCGGGGATCATCCCGGCGAGGATCAGCCATGGCGCTTGCTCACCACACGCTGGCGCCCGTAAGCGAAGAAATAGAGCAGCCAGAAGCCCAGCATGCCGCCACCCACCGCCAGACGGCGCAAGGTGTCCTGAATCAGCTGGCGGGCGAACCCTTCCAGCAGGCCCGCCACCACCAGCATCAGCACCACGCCCAGCATCACCACCGCGCCGCGACAGCCCGCCTCCGCTGCCGCCGCCATGGCGCCGCGCCGCCCGGGAAAGGCCACCGCCCGCCCGATATGCAGCCCCGCCGCGCCCGCCAGCGTGATGGCGAAGAGTTCCGTGGTGCCATGGATCGACAGCCAGCCGACCACGTCGAAGGTCAAGCCCTGCCCGTGGAACAGCCAGAGCATCGCGCCGAGCATCCCGGCATTCTGCACCAGAAGCATCAGCGTGGGCACGCCAAAGGCAAAGCCCAGTGCAAAGCACAGGATGGAAATCTGCGCATTATGGCCAAAGAGATAGGCGGCAAAGGCCCCCAGCCCGTCCTGATCCTGCGTGCCGAACAAGGTGCCGCGCAGCACCTCGCGGCTGGCGCCGGGCACGCGCACATCGCCCGCTCCGCCCACCAGAGCGCCATACCATTGCGGATCATGCGCCACCAGCAGCCAACCCAGCACCGTGCCGACCACCAGCACCGCAAAGGCGATCAACAGATCCAGCCCCATGCCGCGCACCGCCCGGCTCCAGCCGCCGGTGAAAAAGCCCTTCAGCCAGCCGCCAAAGCCCAGCCGCGCGCCATGCAGCTGGAACCATGCGCGCTGCGCCAGCGCCTCCAGCCATTGCACCGTGGCCTGATCCAGCGAGGTTTCGCGCGCAATCGACAGCGAGGAGACCAGACCGCGATAAAGCACCGGCAGCTCCAGCAGATCCTCATCGGAAAGGCGGCGGATGCGCCCCTGCTCCAGCCGAAGGACAATGCTGTCCAGCCGCTTCCAGTCCTCCTCACGCTCCTGCCGGAACCGGTCGGAGCGCAGCAGGGCGGCGCGGATGGCGCCCTCTTCCGCCGGAGCCCCCCGGCCCAGCCGGGTTTTGACGGCATCGATCCAGTCGCTCATCCGATTCCCCCCGCCTGCCGGATCGAGAGATAGGCATCGATCAGGCTGAGCCCGAGCTTGTCATGCGGCGCCTCGATCACATCGACGCCCAGTTGCCGCAACCTCGCCGTCACCAGCGCACGCTGGCGCAGCAACTGCCCCGCGCCCACGGCCAGCGCGACATCCTGTGTCGCCTCGGGCTCGGCGCGGGCTAGGGCTTCGAGTTCCTCATCCAGCATGGTCACGAAGATCACGCGGTGGCGCGCGACCAGCCGCCCGATGCTCTCCACCATCAATTGCGCGCTGGTGGGATCGGTGAAATCGGAAAAGACCACGATCAGCGAGCGGCGCTGCAACTGCTGGGCCAGAGTCGCCAGCGCCAAAGTGAAATTGGGCTCCCGCGATTCGTAATCGAGCAGCGCGGCGGCCGACTGCAACCGCCCGAAACCGCTGGCATCGGTCACAAAGGGCGTGGAGAGCAGCACCCGGCTGGCAAAGCCGAACAGCGAGACCAGATCGCCACCCTTCAGCGCCACCCAGCCCGCCGCCAGCGCCACGGAAATCGCCCGGTCCAGCCGCGCAAGGCCGGCCACCGGCTCGCACATGGCCTGCCCGCAATCGAGGGCGAAGACGATGCGGTTGTTGCGCTCGGCCTCATACTCCTTGGCGTAGAGATGGGCGTGGCGGGCCGAGGCCTTCCAGTCGATGCGGCGGCGGTCCATGCCGGGATGATAGTCGGAGAGGGCCTCGAACATGGTGCCATCGCCATGGATGCGGCGGGCGACAAGGCCGATGTCGGCATCGCGCAAGGTGGCCTGCACCCCGCGTGAGCGCAGCAGCGCCAGATTGGGATTCACCCGCAAAGGCCGGTCGAAGGCACGCCGCGCCTGACGCGCGCCCAGACCCAGCGGCCCCTGCCAGCGCAGCCACACCGTATCGATCTGCCCCGGCCCGCGACGGCTGGGGGCGATGGCGGCATGGCCTTCATGGGTCTCGCCATCGCGCGTCAAGGGCATGGCCAGCACACCGCCCGGCGCCAGACGCGGATCGAGGCCGAGCGCCGCCTCCACCTGACTAGCGCGCGGGGACAGCGCGGCACGGATGGTCAGATTGGCTTTGGCGCCCACTTCCACCTCGGGCGGGGCGTTCAGGCTGATCTCGCCCAGACGGCCCGCCAGCGCGGCATCGACCAGCACCAGCACCAGCAAGACCACACCCAGCGACGGGCCGACGATCCAGCCATCCGGCACCATCACCGCAATCGCCAGCCCCAGCCCGGCCAGCGCCACCAGCGCCAGCACCGCGCGAGCGGTG
This sequence comes from Novosphingobium terrae, assembly GCF_017163935.1. Classification (NCBI taxonomy): domain Bacteria; kingdom Pseudomonadati; phylum Pseudomonadota; class Alphaproteobacteria; order Sphingomonadales; family Sphingomonadaceae; genus Novosphingobium; species Novosphingobium terrae. The sequence continues at coordinate 3,827,895 of NZ_JABVZR010000001.1, forward strand.
GGCACCGGGGCCTGATCCGGCTTCAGGCGGGCCAAAAGGGCGGAAAGCCAGCGCATCAGGATCAGCGCGGCGCCTCGGTGCGGTCGATGAGTTCATCCACCAGCGCTTCGGCGGTCTTGCCCTCGATCTCGGCGGCGGGGCTGAGCAGCAGGCGATGGCGCAGCACGGCGGGGGCCAGCGCCTTCACATCGTCGGGCAGCACATAATCGCGGCCTTCCAGCGCGGCGCGGGCCCGCGAGGCATGGGCCAACAGCACACCGGCGCGGGGGCTGGCGCCACAGGCCAGATCGGCGCTGTCGCGCGTCGCACGCAGCAGGCGCACGATATAGGCGGCGACAGGCTCGGCCAGAGTCACCTGCGCCACCGCGCGCGATGCGGCGGCCAGAATCGCGGCATTGGCAACGGGGCGCACGCCCTGCGCCAGCGGATCGGGCGGGCCGCTCTGCTGGCCGAAGCGGGTGAGGATCGCCAGTTCCTCGGCCTCTCCGGGGTAATCGACGCGCAGTTTGAACAGGAAACGGTCCAGCTGCGCCTCGGGCAGCGGATAGACGCCCTGCTGCTCGATGGGGTTTTGCGTGGCCACCACCATAAAGCTTTCGGGCAGCGGATGGACCGCGCCGTCCAGCGTCACCCGGCGCTCCTGCATGGCTTCGAGCAGGGCGGCCTGGGTCTTGGGCGGGGTGCGGTTGATTTCGTCGGCCAGCAGCACCTCGCAGAAGATCGGCCCACGGGTGAGGGTGAAGGTGCTGGTCTGGAAGTTGAACAGGTTGGAGCCCAGAATATCGCCCGGCATCAGATCCGGCGTGAACTGGATACGCCCGAAATGCAGCCCCAGCGCGGTGGCAAAGCTCTGCGCCAGAAAGGTTTTCGCCGTGCCGGGCGGGCCTTCCAGCAGCACATGGCCGCGCGAGAACAGCGCCACCAGCAGGTGATCGACCACCTCGCGCTGGCCCACCACCGCCTTGCCGATCTCGGCGCGGATGGCCTGGGCCAGACGGGCCACATCGGTCAAGCTAAGGTCTTGGCTCAAGTCGCTCATGCGATCACAATCCTCTCGATGGCATGCAGGGTGCGGGCCAGAGCGAGAATCTCGCCCTCGCCCTGCGCACGCGCCAATTGCGCGGCGGCTGAGGTGAAAGTCTGGTCGGGCACAGCAAGGCCCGAGGCGCGGCGGGCGGCCAGCGCGCGGTCAATGGCGGCATCCACCGCCTCCGGCTTCATCTGACGCGGCAGGGAGAGCGCCCGGGCCAGCCGCGCGCGCGAGGCATCGGCATAGGGCGCGCCCAGCACATGGAAGCGCCGCGCCCGGCGTATCAGCGCCGCCGCATTGCCCAGCAGGCTGGCCTTGCCCAAAGCGATGGCCCGGCCTTCATCCAGCGTGGGGCCAAAGCGCAGCAGCCCGCGCCACATCGCCGCCACCACCGCCAGACCCAGCACCAGCGTGGCGGCCAGATAGGGCGGCATAAAGGCCAGAGTCAGCAGATTGGCCTGACGGCCCAGACCGTTGAAGGTAACGTCGAAGGTGACGCGGCCCTGAGGCTCCCCGATGCGGCGGAAGAAATCGGCGGCCCAGATGGCATTGTCGGCATGTGACAGGCCGTAATTGTCCAGCAGATCGGGTTCGAAGACCAGAAACAGCGGATGGGCCTGCTTCTCCTCACCCTCATTCTCATCATCACTGCTGAGCGGGAGGGTTTCGTCATAGCGGGCGGCCAGCACATGGCCCTGCGCATCGGCAAAGGGCATCAGCCGCTCACCTTGGCCCACTTCCACGGTCATCGCATCGGGCAGCACCGGGGCGGGGACATCCAGCGAGGTCGCCACGCGGCGCGCGCCATGGCCGAAGCCACGCGTGTCCACCGCGATATCGTCGAGAAAGCCCTTCCAATGCGGCAGTTCACTGCCGTTCACCCGTACCCAGCCCTGACGCTGGCCGGGCTGGCGCGTGTCCACCGGCATGGTCTGCCATTTGGGCGCGATCACCACCACCGGGCCAACGCGGCGATGTTCGTTCACCGCCTTGCTCAGCTTTTCGCCATCGGCATAGGCTTCGGGGGTCAGCACCAGCACGCCCGGCGTGTGCCAGTCACCCTCGCTGCGGCCCAGCGTGACGGCATAGCCCTCACCCTGAAGCAGGCGGTTGAGCCCGGCAAAGCCGTTGAGCCCCGTGCCGCCCGCATGCGCGCCGCCATTGTCCGTGCGCGAGGCGGCCAGCCCGCCACCCACCTGCCACAGCAGCGCGGCAAACAGGCCGACGCCCAGCAGCACCAGCAGCGCCACGGCGCGGGGGGAGAAAGCGCGCGGGTTCATGCCGGAGCGCTTTCAGCAAAAGTCAATTGGGTGAGGGGCAGGCGGGCGAAGGCGGCATAGGCGTCACGCGCGGCCAGCCAGTCACCCTCGACCAGCGGGCGCAGCGCATAGCGGCTGGCCTCCACCCGCGAGGCAATGGTGCCAAAGGCCCCGCGTGCCGCATCGGGCAGCGCGCGCAGCCCGGCAATCTCACGCGCCGTGCTGGCGGGATGGACAAGGCCGGGGCGCGCCAGAGACAGTTGCTGAACGCTGCGCCTGAGCAGCAGATGGGTCGCGCCGTCGAAATCGCCTGCCGCCGCCAGCCTTTCGGCGTCGCGCAGCAAGGCCATGGCCTCCTCGCTGGCAGGAATCCAGCCGGGCGCATCATCCTCATTCGCGGCGCGGCGGCGCAGGCGAATCAAGGGTGAAAGAATCGTCCAGAGCAGCCAGAGCACGCCCAGCACCGCCACCACGATCAGCAGCTTTTCCACCCATGGCCAGGCACCACCGAACAGACGGGCCAGCGGCGTGAACAGCCTGGCCAGTTGCTTGCCAAGCTCTTCCAGCCAGGGCGGCGGCGGATCGGGCTGCCATGGCGGGGGCGGGCTGAATTGCAGATCATGCCCGGCGCGCAGCTGCTGCCAATGCTCCAGCGTGGCCTGATGGGCTTGCAGGGCTTGCCCATGCGCCGGATCGACTGCCGCCTCGCCCGCCAAAACTCTGCCCCAGTCCCCTGAAAGCCGACCACACAGCCAGAGGGGCCGGGGCATCATCTGCACCCGGATGTGCCGGTTTTTTCAGGCGCGATCAAGTCTCTGTACGATCAGGCCAAGCACCATGCCTTACGCCAGCCTCGTTCAGCCGCGCTCTCGGGCCTGAGCGTAAGTACCCAGAATGCGCAGTTCCTTGCAGTGGAAGGCCAGTTCTTCCAGCGCATGATCCACACCTGTCTCGCCCGGCGCGCCGACAATATCGGCATAGAACATGGTGGCCGAGAAGCTGGCGCCCTTCTGATAGCTTTCCAGCTTGGTCATGTTGACGCCATTGGTCGCGAAACCACCCAGCGCCTTGTAGAGCGCGGCGGGGATGTTGCGCACCTCGAAGATCATGGTGGTCATCGCCACCTGCCCCTTGAGACTCGCCGGATCGAGCGGGGCGCGGGCCAGCACCACAAAACGCGTGGTGTTGTCGGGCGCATCCTCGACATTGTTCTCGATGATGTCGAGACCGTAGAGTTCGGCCGCCAGCGGGGGCGCGATGGCCGCCGCCTCGGGATCGTTCATTTCTTTCACATAGGCCGCCGCGCCTGCCGTATCGGCATAGCTCATCGGCGTGATGCCGCGCTGGCGCAGATAATGGCGCGACTGGCCCAGCGCCTGAGGATGCGACCAGGCCGCCGTGAACGGCCCTTTCGCGCCGGGCAGCGCCATCAGGCTGGGGTGGATGCCGATGAAATGCTCGCCCACGATCGAAAGGCCGCTTTCAGGCAGTAGAAAATGCATATCAGCCACGCGGCCATGCTGGCTGTTTTCGATGGGGATGATCGCGCGATCGGCACGGCCTTCCTTCACCGCATCGAGCGCATCCTCGAAGCTGAAACAGGGCAGAGGCGCGCATGTCGGATCAAAATCCAGCGCCGCGCGATGCGAATTGCAGCCCGGCGCGCCCTGAAAAGCCATGGCACGGCGGGGATCGGATTCGGCAACTTCGGTCAGCGTTTTGACCTGGATCAGAGCGGGCGCGGGATAAGAGTGCATAGCGAACCCGCGTTAGGGCCAGTGACGCCATCCCGCAATGGCTCTTGCGCTCGGTTTTTATGCTCCGTAACAAGGAGTATAAAAATATTTCTGCATGAACTTGGGCGAGGCAATCTGATGAGCGGTCGTTTCAATACCATTGCGGGTTGGGTTCTGGGTGCGGGCATCGTGGCCCTTGGGCTGACCAGCCTGTCGCGGCATCATTTCGAAGCCGACAAGAATGAGCGACCGGCCACCATGGGCTACCCCATCGCCGGCGTGGCCGCCGAGGGTGGGGCAGCAGCAGCCGTGCCGATCGAAACGCTGCTGGCCAAGGCCGATCCCAATGCGGGGCAGCAGGTGTTCCAGAAATGCGCGGCCTGCCATACGATCACGCAGGGCGGCCCCAATGGCGTCGGCCCCAACCTTTACGGCGTGGTGGGCGACGAGATCGCCAAGGGGCGCGGCGGTTTCGCTTTCTCCTCCTCGCTGGCGGGCAAGGGCGGCAAGTGGGACTTCAAGAGCCTCGACACCTGGCTGACCAACCCGCGCGGCTTTGCCGATGGCACGAAGATGACCTTCGCGGGCCTCGATTCGCCTGAGGATCGCGCCAATGTGATCGTCTATCTGAACAAGCAGGGCTCGAATGTGCCGCTGCCCGCCGCGCCTGCGGCTGGAGCAGCCCCTGCGGGCGATGCCAAGGCTGGTGAGGCCAAGGCCGGAGACGCCAAGGGCGAGGCCAAGGCGGGCGATGCCGCCAGCGGCGCCGCTTCGGGCGGGTAAAAGCGCCCTTCCACCTTGCTGCTTCAGGGTTCTGGAACCGGCTGCCGGTTCCGGAACCTAGAGTGGCGAGGACAGGCGGCCTGCGGAGCGGTCTCTCGACACTTCAAACTGATAGACGGCCAGAAGGTCGACCAGCTCCCGCAACCTGTCGGCGGCCGGATTTCTGGCGATGGCCGCTTTGATCAGCCCGATCTGGCTGCGGCAGAGTGTCTCCAGATCCTCGCGCGCGATCAGGCCATGGCGTTCGGCCACCCGCCATGCGACGATCATCGGCAGAAGCGTGGCATAGCCGGCATCCGTGTTGGCCAGAACCGCCGCATAGGTCGGCAGTTCAGCCAGCCTCGCCTGCCCTTCATCATCCATCGCGGCGAGCAGGTGATCCTTCCAGACGCGATCCGCCCTGGCGCGCCCGATGGCGTCTTGCCTGATCTGGCCAACCGCCGGGTCGATGATCCGATTCCCGTCCAGAACGACCGGAGCGTCCCCCGAGGTGTCGCACCGATATCCCGGCGTCGCGGTGAAGCCGTCCAGATAGGCCCGCAAGGTCGAGGGCGCGCGCGAATAATGCATCGGCACGGTGCGGCAGGTCAGCGGTCTGGCCGCATAGATGCCGCAAAGCCCGTCCTGCAGCGCCGGGCAATGCCGCTGCCCATCATCCTGCACCATGGCGGAGATCGTCAGGAAAAGCTGACGCCCACGCGCCCTTTCGCCCTGCTTGCGGCTGGCGAAATGGCTTAGATGGCGTCTCTGCTCCTCCAGCGCCGGGCGCAGGGGGATGCGGCTTTGGTGATCCTGCCACCAGCGCGCGGCATAATCCGACCGGTCGTCGATCGGCAGGCTGTGGACCTTGAACAGCACGGAAAGGATAAAGCTGTCGGCCAGCGCCGCCGCTTCGCCCAGCTCCATCTCCGGCCCCTTGTCGCAGCATTTGCCACAGGATGTGCAGGCAAACCGCCGAACCTCGCCCACCTCTGCCGTTCCAGCCATGCTCTTTCCCACCGCCCTGTCCGTGACGCTTTAAAAGCAGCCCTGCCCCGGCCCGCGCAAACAAAAAGGGCGGAAGCCTTGCGGCTTCCACCCTTCTCGCGTTGATCGGCGAACCGACCGACAGCTGTAGAGATCTTACTTGATCTCGACGGTGCCGCCGGCTTCCTCGATCTTCTTCTTGATGTCTTCGGCTTCAGCCTTCGACACGCCTTCCTTGACGGCCTTGGGGGCGCCCTCGACCAGAGCCTTGGCTTCGGTCAGACCCAGGTTGGTGATGGCGCGCACTTCCTTGATGACCTGGATCTTCTTGCCACCGTCGCCGGTGAGGATCACGTCGAACTCGGTCTTCTCTTCAGCGGCGGCAGCAGCTTCGCCACCAGCGGCGGGAGCGGCAACGGCAACAGCGGCAGCAGCCGAAACGCCCCAAGCCTCTTCGAGGGCCTTGGCGAGGTCAGCGGCTTCCATGACGGTCAGAGCCGACAGTTCTTCAACGAGCTTGGCGATATCAGCCATGATGATTACTCCATTCAATGTTGGGTGCGCCCCGCGCGGAATTGCTGCGGGGCACGAAACGCTTGAAACGTCTTACTCGGCCTGAACTCAGGCAGCCTTGTCCGCATAGGCGGCGAACACGCGGGCCAGCTTGGCCGCCGGAGCGGTCGAGAGCTGAGCCAGCTTGGTCGCGGGCGCCTGAACGAGGCCGATGAGCTTGGCGCGCAGTTCGTCGAGCGAGGGCATCGTGGCAAGCGCCTTGACCCCGTTGACGTCCAGCACCACGCCGCCGATCACGCCGCCGACGATCTCGATCTTGTCGGTCGTCTTGGCGAAATCGACCACCACCTTGGCGGCGGCGACCGGATCAATCGACCACGACAGCGCGGTCGGACCCGTCAGGAAATCACCAATGCCAGCGCACGGCGTTTCCAGAGCGGCGATCTTGGCAAGACGGTTCTTCGCAACCTTGTAGGTCGCGCCCGCATCGCGCATCTTCCCGCGCAGCACCGTGGACTGGGCCACGGTGAGGCCGAGGTTGCGGGTGACAACCACCACGCCGACCTCGTTGAAGACCGCGTTGAGAGCGGCAACCGAATCGGCTTTCTGCGAACGATCCATGCCATACTCCTTCACATGTGGCCGCATGAGGCATGCCCCTTGCGACCGGCTACGTTGTCCTTGAGCGATACGCAGGCGCGCACCGGCCCAAGGGCGGTTGTTCCGTATGTCGACATGGGGAAGGAGTGCGCGTTCCAAAAAGAAGCACGCAGGGCACATGCCAACATTGCTGGCAGGCCTGAAAATCTCTTTTCCCCGTCTAGGCTGGACGATTAAGCAGGGAACCTGCGCCAACTGTCTCGGACGGATGAAACCGGGTTGCCCCGGAATCGTGGGGCGCCATTACGCGCCGCCCGGGGCTGAGTCAAGCTGCTGCAGCGCGCGCGGGATCAGAACTCGGCTCGTCGCAAAGCGTGGCAACACGGGGGGCGCCTCATCACCTTGTTAACGGTTGCATATCTATAGCCAACCTCGGTTCGCAGAGGTCGGGGGGCCTCGCCAAAAACAGGAATATCCGGGGAATGGCCGCACATGTCAGGGCGGAGCCGCCGCCATTGAAGAATATCAATCCTTTGCAAGGCCCCAGGCTGGGCAAGGTGCTGGATCGTGCCGAGCAGGTGGTGATCCTTCTGCTGTGGGTCGCCCTGCTGGAACGGGTGATTCGCTCGGCCAACCCTTACGCGCCGCTGCTGCTGCTGTCGGAAACGGCGGTGCTGATCTTCGCACTGATTCGCCGCCCGACCGAAGCCATCACCCGCAAGCCGGGCGACTGGCTGCTGGCCATCACCGCTACAGCGGCGCCGCTGATGGTGCTGCCGGGCCATACGCTGTTTCCGCAGATCGTCGGCCTGGGGGTGATGCTGGTGCTGCTGGGCAATGTCGGCCAGGCCGCTGCCAAGCTGGCCCTGCGCCGCAGCTTCGGCATTGCGCCCGCCAATCGCGGGGTGAAGGTGTCCGGCCCTTATGCGCTGGTGCGCCATCCGATGTATGCGGGCTATCTGCTGGTGCATATCGGCAATCTGATGCTGTTCTTCTCATGGCTGAATGTGGCGATCTATGCCGTCGGCTGGAGCGCCCAGATCCTGCGCCTGCAGGCCGAGGAAAAACTGCTTTCGCAGGATGACGCCTATCGCGCCTATTGCGAGAAGGTGCGCTGGCGCTTGATCCCCGGCATCTTCTGACCACCATCTTCTGACACCCCACGACAAAGCGCCGGACGGTTGAACCATCCGGCGCTTCGCGGTGACCTCCCTTGACTCACATAGGGCCGGCGGGGAGCTTTCCGATTACTTGACGGGTTCGGCCTTCTGGGCCCCACCCTTACCCGCAGTTTCCGCCATAGGCTGAGCCGTGCTCAGGCCGGGCTTCATGCTGGGCTTGTAGGTGCGCCAGTCGAAGCGCTCGGTGGCCTTGTCGCGCAGCTCCTGCTCGCGGGTCTGCAGGATCAGACGGGCACGGCGCATGCGGGCGCGAGGCGTGTGGAAGGGGTTGGCCTCATCGGGCTCGGCTTCCATCATGCGCTGGAGCAGCTCGGCGCGTTCCTCACCGGTGGGCAGCGGCCCCTCGCGGAGCATCACCGCCTCAGGCGAGTCAGCGCGCTTGCGGCGGCTGATCGGCTTGGCGAAGGCTTCGGCAGCGGGGTCGTTGACGACCAAAGGCTGGGCATCCAGAGCCCGGGCATCAGCCTCGGCCACCGCATCGACCGGCACCGGCACGGCCCTGGCAGGCTCGGCCACCGTCGTGACAACAGCCGGTTCGGAATAGCTGGGATCGACATAGGTGCGGCCCTTGGGGGTCACCACGGTCTGGACCTCCTCCACCTCATCCTCGCGGCGGCGGCGCGTCAGGGCGTAACCCGCCAGACCGATCAGCAGGACGCCGCCCGCCACACCGACCGGCCAATAGCGCTCCATATCCGGGTTATTGGCTGCGGGGGCCGGGGCAGCGGCAGGAGCCGCAGCCGTGTTGTCATCGGTGTAGAGCCCCGCCGGGTCGCGACGCGTCAGGCCAGAATCTGTCTTCCCGGCGTCGGCAGGCTTGGCGGGCTCCTTGCTCACGCTCTGCGTGGTGCTTGTTTCGGTCTGGGCGCGCTGAACAGGTTCAGCCGGACGGGCTGCACGCGGCGCAGGCTGCTTTGCAACCTGCCGGGCGGGCGTGGCGGCGCTATCAGCGGCGGCAGCGGCGCTCTGGGCCTGAGCAGGCGTGCTGCTGTCCGGCACGGCCTGAACCACGGGGTTCGAGGTCATGGTCGGTGCCTGAGAGGTCGGCGCCTGAGGCGCGGCGGCAGGGGCCGGAGCCGTATCAGTGGTCGGCGGAGGAGCCGGGACCGGCGGAGCGGCAGGGGCCGGGGGCGGCGCGGGCACCTCGGGCGGGTTGGTCGCGGCCTGAGGCGCAGGGGCCGTCACAGCCGGGGCCGAAGCCGTGGCGTCTGGAGGCTGGGCTTGCGCGGCCTGGCCCTGAGCCATGGCCGGAGCGGTGGAAAGGAGCAGGCTGGCCGCGGCAAGGGCGGTGAGCGAGCTGAGCGAGCGGTCAAGTGCGTGTGTCATGCTGATGAAAGTGACAGATTGGCACTTTGTGGCCCCCACATGCGACCAATCGCGCCGATTCAACGACGAGATGACAAATATTTCACCATATTCATCATATCCACCGCCAATCTATACTTGAACTTTAAAAGCGATGAATTGCCAATTCATAAGCGGTTCATGGAAGTAAAGCCTTTTGCTGCAGACAGGCCACAGCACCATGACACAGCGTGACCTGACCGCTACACCGTGCGAACCCGCCTTTTCCTTGACAGGGTGGCGACTCCATCCTACATGCCGCCGGTTCTTGCAGCTTCGAGCAAGATCGGTCCAGCGCGGGGATCGGTCACGGAAGGAAGCTCAAGGGTCGTGCCATCTGACGCAACAGGCTGCGGGCCGGGTCTCTCCATCGGGAAAGAATCCAGCCACCCGTGGCCTTTTTTGCGTGATGGCGACCCTGAAAAAGTTCCGCGCAGCAAACAGTTTTTGAAAGACGTGTGCCGCCCGCGTGGCCCGCGTCAGAGCGAAAGAGGCAAGACCAGCAATGGCAACGAAGCCCCAGCAACCCTCGCGTGCGTCCTCCAAGCGGCGCATCCGCAAGATCTTCGGCGACATCCACGAAGTGGTGCAGATGCCGAACCTGATCGAGGTCCAGCGCGAGAGCTATGAACAGTTCCTGCGCTCCGATCCCTCGATCGGCTATGTGTCCGGTCTGGAAAAGACGCTGCGCAGCGTGTTCCCGATCCGCGATTTCGCCGGCACCAGCGAGCTGGACTTCGTCCACTATGAGCTGGAAGAGCCCAAGTACGACATCACCGAATGCCGTCAGCGCTCGATCACCTATGCCGCGCCCATGAAGGTGACGCTGCGCCTGATCGTCTTTGAAGTCGACGCCGAGACCGAAGCCCGGTCGGTGCTCGATATCAAGGAGCAGGACGTTTACATGGGCGACATGCCGCTCATGACCAACAACGGCACCTTCGTGATCAACGGCACCGAGCGCGTGATCGTCAGCCAGATGCACCGTTCGCCCGGCGTGCTGTTCGACCACGATCGCGGCAAGACGCATTCCAGCGGCAAGTTCCTCTTCGCCGCCCGCGTGATTCCGTATCGCGGCTCGTGGCTGGACTTCGAGTTCGACGCCAAGGACATCGTCAACGTGCGTATCGACCGCAAGCGCAAGCTGCCGGTCACCGCGCTGCTGCATGCTCTGGGTCTGAACGACGAAGAGATCCTGCACTATTTCTACCAGCGCATCACCTGGAACCGCGCTGGCGGCGGCTGGAAGATCCCCTACACCGCCGAAGCCTGGCGCGGCACCAAGCCGACCTTCGATCTGGTCGATGCCAAGAGCGGCGAAGTGATCTTCGCGGCCGGCACCAAGATCAGCCCGCGCGCCGCCAACAAGGCGGAGAAGGACGGCCTGACAGACCTGCTGATCCCGACCGAGGAAATCTTCGGCCGCTACAGCGCCAATGACGTGATCGACGAATCCACCGGCCGCATCTACATCGAAGCGGGTGACGAGGTTTCGCCGGAGAATCTGGCCGCGCTCGACGCTGCCGGGATCGACTATGTCGAACTGCTCGACATCGACCATGTCGCCACCGGTCCCTGGATCCGCAACACCCTCAAGGCCGACAAGGCCGAGGACCGCGATCACGCCCTGGCCGACATCTATCGCGTCATGCGCCCCGGCGAACCGCCGACGCGCGAAACCGCCGAAGCCCTGTTCGCGGGCCTGTTCTTCGATGCCGACCGCTACGACCTCTCGGCCGTGGGTCGTGTGAAGCTGAACATGCGTCTGGGCCTGAACGTGGAAGACACGGTCACCACGCTGGAAACCAACGACATCATGGCTGTCGTCAAGGAGCTGGTGAACCTGAAGGACGGCAAGGGCGAAGTCGACGACATCGACAACCTCGGCAACCGTCGCGTGCGTTCGGTGGGCGAGCTGCTGGAGAACCAGTACCGCGTCGGCCTGCTGCGCATGGAGCGCGCCGTCAAGGAGCGTATGTCGTCGGTCGATGTCTCGACCGTGATGCCCAACGACCTCATCAACGCCAAGCCCGCCGTGGCCGCCGTGCGTGAGTTCTTCGGCTCCTCGCAGCTCTCGCAGTTCATGGACCAGACCAACCCGCTGTCCGAAGTGACTCACAAGCGTCGCGTTTCGGCCCTCGGGCCGGGCGGTCTGACCCGCGAGCGCGCCGGCTTCGAAGTCCGCGACGTTCACCCGACCCATTATGGCCGTATCTGCCCGATTGAAACGCCGGAAGGCCCGAACATCGGTCTGATCAACTCGCTGTCCACCTTCGCGCGCGTCAACAAGTATGGCTTCATCGAGACGCCGTATCGCCGCGTGATCGACGGCAAGGTCACCAAGGACGTGGTCTATCTCTCGGCCATGGAAGAGCAGAAGCACACGGTGGCGCAGGCTTCGGCCGAAACCACCGCTGACGGCTCCTTCGTGGAAGAGCTGGTCTCGGCCCGTCAGAACGGCGAATTCGTGATGGCTCCGCGTGAGACGATCACGCTGATGGACGTTTCGCCCAAGCAGCTGGTCTCGGTTGCCGCCTCGCTCATTCCCTTCCTGGAAAATGACGACGCCAACCGCGCGCTCATGGGCTCGAACATGCAGCGTCAGGCTGTGCCGCTGGTGAAGGCCGATGCGCCTTTCATCGGCACCGGCATGGAAGAGACCGTGGCGCGTGACTCGGGTGCCGCCATCGCCGCCACCCGCGCGGGCGTGATCGACCAGGTCGATGCCGCACGTATCGTGGTGCGCGTCTCGGGCGACATCGAGCCGGGCAAGTCGGGCGTGGACATCTACACGCTGCAGAAGTTCGAGCGTTCGAACCAGTCGACCTGCATCAACCAGCGTCCGCTGGTGAAGGTGGGCGATATCGTCGAAAAGGGCGATATCATTGCCGACGGTCCGTCCACCGAGCTGGGTGAGCTGGCGCTGGGCCGCAACGTCCTCGTCGCCTTCATGCCCTGGAACGGCTACAACTACGAAGACTCCATCCTGATCTCCGAGCGGATCGTGAAGGAAGACGTCTTCACCTCGATCCACATCGAGGAGTTCGAGGTGATGGCCCGCGACACCAAGCTGGGGCCAGAAGACATCACCCGCGACATCCCGAATGTCGGCGAGGAATCGCTGCGCAATCTGGACGAGGCGGGCATCGTCTACATCGGCGCCGAAGTGCACCCTGGCGACATTCTGGTCGGCAAGATCACCCCCAAGGGTGAATCGCCGATGACCCCGGAAGAGAAGCTGCTGCGCGCCATCTTCGGTGAAAAGGCCAGCGACGTGCGCGACACCTCGCTGCGTCTGCCCCCGGGCGTGGCCGGCACCATCGTCGACGTGCGCGTTTTCAACCGCCACGGCATCGAGATCGACGACCGTACCCGCGCGATCCAGAACGAGGAAATCGAACGCCTCGCCAAGGACCGTGAGGACGAGCGTGCGATCCTCAACCGCGCCACCTACAACCGCCTGAAGGACATGCTGCTCGGCCAGACCGCTGCCGCAACGCCCAAGGGTCTGAAGAAGGGCGTGGAGATCACCGAGGAACTGCTCGGTGAGGTGGAGCGCCACGAATGGTGGAAGTTCGCCGTGGCCGACGATGCGCGCCAGCAGCAGCTGGAAGCGACCAAGGCGCAGTACGACTTCACCATCAAGTCGATCGTCGAGAAGTTCGAGGACCGTAAGGAAAAGCTGGAGCGCGGCGACGAGCTGGCTCCGGGCGTGCTGAAGATGGTCAAGGTCTTCGTGGCCGTGAAGCGCAAGCTGCAGCCGGGCGACAAGATGGCCGGCCGTCACGGCAACAAGGGCATCATCAGCCGCATCCTGCCTCAGGAAGACATGCCCTTCCTGGAAGACGGTACGCCGGTGGACTTCGTGCTGAACCCGCTGGGTGTGCCTTCGCGCATGAACGTGGGCCAGATCTTCGAAACCCATCTGGGCTGGGCCGCGCGTGGCCTTGGCCGCAAGATCGGCGATGCTCTGGACGCCTGGCGCGAAGCCAATCCGAACCCCGAAGTGGGCCAGCCTCCTGAAGCTCTGCGCGAGCTGATGAAGGACATCTACGGCGACAATTACGGCGAGCAGCTCGACGACCGCAGCGATGCGGAGCTGGTCGAGCTGGCCCAGAACATCCGCAAGGGCGTTCCCATGGGTTCGCCGGTGTTCGACGGCGCCATCGAGGCGGACGTTTCGGCCATGCTGCGCAAGGCAGGGCTGGATGAATCGGGTCAGGTGACCCTGTTCGACGGCCGCACTGGCGAGGCTTTCGACCGCAAGGTGACGGTGGGCATGAAGTATGTCCTCAAGCTGCACCACCTTGTCGACGACAAGATCCACGCACGCTCGATCGGGCCGTACTCGCTTGTGACCCAGCAGCCGCTGGGTGGTAAGGCGCAGTTCGGTGGCCAGCGCTTCGGTGAGATGGAGGTGTGGGCACTGCAGGCTTACGGCGCTGCCTACACGCTTCAGGAAATGCTCACCGTCAAGTCGGACGACGTGGTGGGCCGCACCAAGGTCTATGAAGCCATCGTCAAGGGCGACGACACCTTCGAGGCCGGCATCCCTGAGAGCTTCAACGTGCTCGTCAAGGAAATGCGCTCGCTGGGTCTGAACGTCGAACTGTCCTCGCTGACGGATGAGGATGACGACGATCTCGCGCAGGCGGCGGAATAAGGTGGGCGGGCGGCCTTTCGCGGGCCGCCCCTCCTCCCTTCCGCGCACAATTTGACGTCCAGCGCCCCTGATGGGGCAAGGGAACGAAACTATGAACGACCTGACCAAATTCACCAACCAGATGGCCAAGCCCGAGACCTTCGATCAGATTCAGATCGGTCTCGCTTCGCCTGAGCGTATCCGCAGCTGGTCCTTCGGCGAGATCAAGAAGCCGGAAACCATCAACTACCGCACGTTCAAGCCCGAGCGTGACGGCCTGTTCTGCGCCCGCATCTTCGGCCCCGTGAAGGACTATGAGTGCCTTTGCGGTAAGTACAAGCGCATGAAGTACAAGGGCGTCGTCTGCGAAAAGTGCGGCGTCGAAGTCACCGTGACCAAGGTGCGCCGTGAGCGCATGGGCCACATCGAACTGGCCGCCCCGGTCGCGCACATCTGGTTCCTCAAGTCGCTGCCTTCGCGCATCGGCCTGCTGCTCGACATGCAGCTCAAGAACCTTGAGCGCATCCTGTACTTCGAGTCCTATGTGGTCATCGAGCCGGGCCTGACCCCGCTTGAGAAGTACCAGCTGCTGACCGAAGACGAGCTGCTCGACTATCAGGACGAGTATGGCGAGGACAGCTTCAGCGCCGGCATCGGCGCCGAGGCGGTCAAGCACATGCTGATGGCTCTGGACATGGTGCAGGAGAAGGAAGACCTCCTTCAGGAACTGGCCACCACCAAGTCCGAACTGAAGCCCAAGAAGATCATCAAGCGCCTGAAGGTGGTTGAGAGCTTCATCGATTCGGGCAACCGCCCCGAGTGGATGATCCTCGACGTGGTGCCGGTCATTCCGCCAGATCTGCGCCCGCTGGTGCCGCTGGACGGTGGCCGCTTCGCAACCTCGGATCTCAACGATCTGTATCGCCGCGTGATCAACCGTAACAACCGCCTGAAGCGCCTGATCGAACTGCGCGCGCCCGACATCATCGTGCGCAACGAAAAGCGCATGCTGCAGGAAGCCGTTGACGCCCTGTTCGACAACGGTCGCCGTGGCCGCGTCATCACCGGTGCCAACAAGCGTCCTCTGAAGTCGCTGTCCGACATGCTCAAGGGCAAGCAGGGCCGCTTCCGTCAGAACCTGCTCGGCAAGCGCGTCGACTATTCGGGCCGTTCGGTCATCGTTACCGGCCCGGAACTCAAGCTGCATCAGTGCGGCCTGCCCAAGAAGATGGCTCTCGAGCTGTTCAAGCCCTTCATCTACGCCCGTCTGGACGCCAAGGGTCTCTCCATGACCCTGAAGCAGGCCAAGAAGTGGGTCGAGAAGGAGCGCAAGGAAGTCTGGGACATCCTGGATGAGGTGATCCGCGAGCACCCCGTCATGCTCAACCGTGCGCCCACGCTGCACCGTCTGGGCATTCAGGCTTTCGAGCCCGTGCTGATCGAGGGCAAGGCGATCCAGCTGCACCCGTTGGTCTGCTCGGCCTTCAACGCCGACTTCGACGGTGACCAGATGGCCGTCCACGTCCCGCTCTCACTGGAAGCCCAGCTTGAAGCGCGCGTGCTGATGATGTCGACCAACAACATCCTCTCGCCCGCCAACGGCAAGCCGATCATCGTGCCCTCGCAGGACATGGTGCTGGGCATCTATTACCTCTCGATGGACCGCATCGGCGAGCCCGGCGAGGGCCAGCTGCTGGCCGACATGGCCGAGGTGCATCAGGCGCTGGATTCGGGCGTTGTCACCCTGCACTCCAAGGTGATCGCGCGCGTTCCGCAGACCGACGAGAACGGCAAGACCTACCTGAAGCGTTTCGAGACGACTCCGGGCCGTATGCTCATCGGCGAATGCCTGCCCAAGAGCCACAAGGTGCCCTTCGACGTCGTCAACCGCCTCCTCACCAAGAAGGACGTGGGCGACGTGATCGACGAGGTGTATCGTCACACCGGCCAGAAGGACACGGTGCTCTTCGCCGACGCCATCATGTCGCTGGGCTTCCGTCACGCTTTCCGTGCCGGCATCTCCTTCGGCAAGGACGACATGATCATCCCTGACACCAAGGATGAATTCGTCGACCAGACCAAGGCGCTGGTGGCTGACTATGAGCAGCAGTATCAGGACGGTCTGATCACCCAGCAGGAAAAGTACAACAAGGTCATCGACGCCTGGAGCCGTTGCGGCGACCAGGTGGCCGCGGCCATGATGGACGAAATTAAGGCCACCCCGCTGGATGATGACGGCCGTCAGAAGCCGATCAACTCGATCTACATGATGAGCCACTCGGGCGCGCGTGGTTCGCCAACCCAGATGAAGCAGCTCGCCGGTATGCGCGGCCTGATGGCCAAGCCTTCGGGCGAGATCATCGAGACGCCGATCATCTCGAACTTCAAGGAAGGTCTGACCGTTCTTGAATACTTCAACTCGACCCACGGCGCTCGTAAGGGCCTGGCGGACACCGCGTTGAAGACGGCGAACTCGGGTTACCTCACGCGTCGTCTGGTCGACGTGTCGCAGGACTGCGTGGTGATCGTGAACGATTGCGGCACCGAGCGGGCGCTGGAAATGCGCGCGATCGTGCAGGGCGGTTCGACCATCGCCTCGCTGGCCGAGCGTATCCTGGGCCGTACCCTGGCCGAGGACATCCTCGCCAAGGACGGCAGCGTCATCGTCGCCAAGGGCACGCTGCTCGACGAGCCCGCCGTGGCCCGTATCGAGGCGGCTGGCACGCAGTCGGCCCGCATCCGCTCGCCGCTGGTCTGCGAAGCCCAGCAGGGCGTCTGCGGCACCTGCTACGGTCGTGACCTTGCTCGCGGTACGCCGGTGAACATCGGTGAAGCTGTCGGCGTGATCGCCGCCCAGTCGATCGGTGAGCCCGGCACGCAGCTGACCATGCGTACGTTCCACATCGGTGGCGCCGCGCAGGTCAACGAGCAGTCGAACCTCGAAGCGCTGTGCGACGGCACCGTGGTCTATCGCGACATCCCGACCATCACCGACAAGCGCAACCGCCGCCTGTCGCTCGCCCGTAACGGCGAGGTCGTGGTGATCGACACCGATGGCCGCGAGCGCGCGCTGCACCGCGTGCCCTACGGCACCCATCTGATCTTCGAGAATGGTGCGGAGATCAAGCAGGGCGACCGTCTGGCCGAGTGGGATCCCTTCACCACCCCGATGATCACTGAAAAGTCGGGCGTCGTGAAGTATCAGGACCTGATCGACGGTCGCACCATGACCGAGCAGACCGACGAAGCCACCGGCATGAGCAGCCGCGTGGTGACCGAGAACCGCGCCACCAGCCGCAGCAAGAAGGAGGACCTGCGTCCTCGTCTGACGCTGCTGGATGACGCCAGCGGTGAAGCCGCGCGCTACATGCTGGCGCCCGGCACCACCCTGTCGGTCGAGGATGGCCAGTCGGTTGAGGCCGGTGACGTGGTGGCCCGTGCCAGCCGCGAAGCCGCCAAGACCCGCGACATCACCGGCGGTCTGCCCCGCGTGGCCGAGCTGTTCGAAGCGCGCATCCCGAAGGACAATGCGATCATCGCAAAGATCTCGGGCCGCATCGAATTCGTTCGCGACTACAAGGCCAAGCGCAAGATCGCGATCGTCCCCGAGGAAGGCGAGACCGTCGAGTACCTGATCCCCAAGAGCAAGGTGATCGACGTTCAGGAAGGCGACTGGGTCAAGAAGGGCGACAACCTCATCAGCGGTTCGCCCAACCCGCATGACATTCTGGAAGTTCTCGGCGTGGAGGCTCTGGCTGAGTACCTCTGCTCGGAAATCCAGGAAGTCTATCGCTTGCAGGGCGTGAAGATCAACGACAAGCACATCGAGGTGATCGTTCGCCAGATGCTGCAGAAGGTTGAGATCACCGCCGGTGGCGACACCACCCTGCTGCCGGGCGAACAGGTCGATCTGGAAGAGATGCTCGAAACCAACGCCAAGCTGACCGAAGGCCAGATCCCGGCCGAGGGCAAGCCGGTGCTGCTGGGCATCACCAAGGCCTCGCTGCAGACGCGTTCGTTCATCTCGGCCGCTTCGTTCCAGGAAACGACCCGCGTGCTCACGCAGGCCGCCGTGGAAGGCAAGCGCGACAGCCTGATCGGTCTGAAGGAAAACGTGATCGTGGGCCGTCTCATCCCCGCTGGTACCGGCGCGGGCATGAACCGCATGCGCGTCACCGCCTCCTCGCGCGATGCCGCGCTGCGTGCCTCCTACCGCAAGCTGCAGGGGCACCTGATCGCCCCGGCAACCGCCGCGGAAGAGCATGCCGCCGAACTGGCGCAGGGGCCTGAGGCCGCTGGCATCGTCGATCCGCTGGGCGCCGTCGAAGGCACCACCCACGGCACCGACGCCGATGCCGGTGATTACCTGATCAAGGGCGATGAGGCCGAATAAGCCTTATCCCCTCAAGGGTTGAGAGAGCCCCGTCAGAGCTTCGGTTCTGGCGGGGTTTTCTTTTGGGTTTTGAAGGGGGTTTGAAGGGAAAGATGCGAGGGGGTTACCCCCTCGCGCTCCCATTCATGTCTGCCTCGGCGCTTCGGGTTCGCCCTTGCGCATAGTTTGCCGCGCCGCAGGCAGGGTGTCCTGCGCAGCCTGTGTTTTGATCGGGAGTTGAAAGCCTGCGGCGCCATGCGCAGGTGGAGAGGCCGGGCGCTCCAATTCGGCGCCCCTGCCCTATCGTCGGAAGACGTAACGGGGGTGCAGGGGGCGTAACGCCCCCTGCTTTCACTCTTCCCCGACTTCTTCCTCTTCAGCCCGCCCCTTGAACCCCTGAGCGATCACATACCACTCGGAGGAATCCTTGCGGCTCGCAGGCGGCTTGGCGTGCTTCACCGTGGTGAAATGCTTCTTCAGCAGCGCCAGCAGCGTAGGATCGGTGCCGCCGGCCAGAACCTTGGCCACAAAGGCCCCGCCCTTCGACAATTGCTGGATCGCAAAATCGGCAGCGGTTTCCACCAGACCCATCGTGCGCAGATGGTCCGTCTGCTTATGGCCCACCGTGTTGGCGGCCATATCGGAGATCACCAGATCCGGAGCCCCGCCCAGCGCCTCCATCAGCGCGCCGGGGGCCTCGTCGGCCATAAAGTCCATCTCGAACAGCACGGCGCCCTCGATGGGATCGGTGGGCAGCAGATCGATGCCGACCACGCCTGCCTGAGGCGAGCGCTGGCGCACCACCTGAGTCCAGCCGCCGGGCGCCACGCCAAGGTCCACCACCCGGCGCGAGCCCTTCACGAGGCCGAACTTGTCATCCAGCTCCATCAGCTTGTAGGCGGCGCGGCTGCGATAGCCGTCGGCCTTGGCCTTTTTCACATAGGGATCGTTGAGCTGGCGGGTCAGCCAGCGGGCGGAGGAGGCGGTGCGCTTCTTGGCGGTGCGCAGGCGCTCATTGGGGTCGCGGCCTGAACGGCTCATCGGCGTTTCTCCATGGGGCCCGCTGCGGGAGCGGGTGTTGTGTCGTCGGTGCCGATCAGGCTGCGCAGGATGCCCTCGCGGATGCCGCGGTCGGCCACGCCGAGGCGGTGAGCGGGCCACAGTTCGAGGATCGATTCAAGGATCGCGCAGCCCGCCACCACCAGATCGGCGCGCTCACGCCCGATGCAGGGCAGCTCGCGGCGGCGCGCGAGGGCCATGGTGGAGAGGCGCGTGGTGATGCCATGCATGCTTTTGGCGGGCACGATCACGCCATCCACGGCGCTGCGGTCATATTGTGGCAAGTCGAGATGGACGCTGGCCAGCGTGGTGACCGTGCCGCTGGTGCCCAGCAGGCGCAGCGGGCCGCCGGGGCCGCCTTCGGTCGCGGCCTCGCGGAACGGGTCGATGCGGCGGGCGAAATCGGCGAAGCTGTCGTCCACGCGGCCGCGCATTTCGGCGTAGCGGTCGATGCGGGCCTGTTCGTCCTGTCCTTCGCCCACGCAGGTTTCCGTCAGCGAGACCACGCCCCAGGGCACGCTCACCCAGTCGCGAATGATCGGCGGAGCATCGCTGCCGGGGATGGTTTCCACCAGCACCAGCTCGGTCGAGCCGCCGCCAATGTCGAAGACCAGCGCCGGGCCGGGGCCGGGTTCCAGCAATATATGGCAGCCCAGCACGGCGAGGCGCGCCTCTTCGCGGGCCGAGATGATGTCCAGCCGGATACCGGTTTCGGCGCGCACGCGCTCGATAAAGGCGGGGCCGTTGCTGGCGCGGCGGCAGGCTTCGGTCGCAACCGAGCGGGCCAGATGGACGTTGCGGCGCTTCAGCTTTTCGGCGCAGACGCGCAGCGCATTGAGCGCCCGATCCATCGCCTGATCGGAGAGCCGCCCGGTCTGGGCCAGCCCCTCGCCCAACCGCACCACGCGGCTGAAGGCATCGACCACCACAAAGCTGTCGCCCGCCGGGCGCGCGATCAGCAGGCGGCAGTTGTTGGTGCCCAGATCGATCGCGGCATAGGATTGGCGCGGCGCCCCGGGCCGGGCCGAAGCCACGCGCGGCGGGGTCTGGCGGGCAGGCGCAGGCCTTCCTCCATCGCGCCCCACACCTTCACGGTTGCTGTCCGCACGTCTGCGTTCCCTGCCCGGCGCATTGCCAGGATCGGGTTGTGTCGCGCCCGAAGGCGCTCTGTTATCGGCCGGGCCGGGGGCGGAGCGGGGCGCTTGAGGCGCGGCCACGCCGTCCGGACGGCCACCGGCAATGGCCCGGTTCGCGCCGGAAGGGGTGGATGCGCCGCTGGTCTTGCGCGCGTGCCGCTTGCGTTTACCCCCGTGCTTGCGAACCTTGTTGCGTTTTGCCGGCGGATGTTGGTCCGCCATGATCTTTAAACTCGAAAAACTGTGGGCCGCATTCCATGCGGTGAGATTGTCACAATCGTAACGCTCGCGGGCCTTGGGGGCAAGCGGCGTTTGCGGCCAACGCCTCCATCCCGGAGGCCACCATCCTTGACGAGGACTCCCCGAGCGGCGCATAAGAGAGCAAAGGGGGAACAGCGACGCGTTACGCGCCTGCTTCCGGACCCGCAGCATAAAACCACTTTAAGACAGGGCAAGCATCCGGCCATGGCAACCAGGCCCTATTCCTCCAGCGGCGGTTCTCGCGGCGGCCCCAACTGGCGCATGATCCTGCGCCGCAGCGTGAAGCGCAGCGCCGAATTGCTGGGCGCGGGGCTGCTGGTGGCGGTGATGGTCTTCACGGTGCTCTCGCTGCTGTCCTATCACCAGACGGACCCTTCGGCCTCCACGGCGGCGGCTGGCCCGGTGCTGAACTGGATGGGGCGGCCCGGAGCATGGGTGGCGGAGCGCGCGCTGTTCCTCTTCGGCCCGGCCTGCATTCTGCTGCTGCCGCTGCTGCTGGTCTTTGCCCGCCAGCTCTGGCGCATTGCCGAGGCCGATGCCGCCGATGTCGAGGATGAGGATGCCGTGCCCGCCCATCACTGGGTGCGCCCGATTGCCGTGCTGGTGGTGGCCACAGGGCTGATCTGCTCGGCCCTGTCGCTGGCCTTTGCCGACAGCGCGACCAGCCTGCCTGCCTCGCCGGGCGGCGTGGCCGGTCTGCTTGGCGCAGCGGTGGTGCATGGGGTGGCAGATCTGATCCCGGCCGCCGGGCGCGGCGTGTTCACCTTTATCTGCGGCGCTGTGGCGCTGCTGGCGGGGGCCGCTCTGGCCACGCAGGTTTTTGCCATCGACTGGATTGACCTGATCTCCATTCCGCTGCGCCGCCGCGCCGCCGCGCGTGCCGGGCTTGAGGAAGACGGCTTCGACGACGAGGACGAGCCTGCCGCGCGCAAGGCCAAGCCCGCCACTGTCGCCAGCAGCCCGGCCAAGGCGGCGCCTTTGCCCGATCTGCCCTTCACGCCCGATGGCCCTGCGCCTGTCATCGCCCAGCGTCGTGCGCCGGAAATCAGCGATCCGGCCCGTGCAGTGAAGCAGGCGGAGTTCTCCAGCCTGTCGCGCCAGACCGATCTATTCGATTCGGTAACGCTGCCCGGCCTCGAACTGCTGGCCGATCCGCCCGCCGATGCCGCCCAGCCCATCGACAAGCTGGCGCTGGAGCGCAATGCCCGCCTGCTCGAAACCGTGCTGGACGATTTCAACGTCAAGGGTGAGATCACCGGCGTGCGCACCGGCCCGGTCGTCACCAGCTATGAACTGGAGCCCGCGCCCGGCATCAAGGCCAGCCGCGTGATCGGTCTGGCCGATGACGTCGCCCGCAACATGAGCGCCATTTCCGCCCGCGTCTCGCCGATTCCGGGCCGCACCGTGATGGCCATTGAGCTGCCCAATGCGGTGCGCCAAATGGTCAGCTTCAAGGAGATGATCGCCAGCGAGACCTTCGTGGGCAACAAGGGCCAGCTGCCGATCATCCTCGGCAAGGACATTGCCGGTGAGCCCATCGTGGCCGATCTGGCCACCATGCCTCACCTGCTGGTGGCGGGCACCACCGGTTCGGGTAAGTCGGTGGGGCTGAACTGCATTCTGCTCTCGCTGCTTTACCGCCTGACGCCTGCCCAGTGCCGCCTGATCCTTGTCGATCCCAAGGTGCTGGAACTCAAGAGCTACGATGCCATCCCCCACCTGCTCAGCCCGGTGGTGACGGACCCGTCCAAGGCCGTGCGCGCCCTGAAATGGGCCGTGGAGGAGATGGAGCGCCGCTATCGCCAGATGAGCGAAATCAACGTGCGCAACATCGTCAACTTCAACGAGAAGGTGAAAAGCGCCGCCGCCAAGGGCAAGCCTTTGGGCCGCCGCATCTCGATCGGCTTCGATCCGGAAACCGGCGAGGAATTGTTCGAGGACAAGCAGCTCGATTATCAGGTGCTGCCGCTGATCGTGGTGATCGTCGACGAGCTGGCCGATTTGATGGTCACCGTCGGCAAGGAGATCGAGGTGCTGATCCAGCGTCTGGCGCAGAAATCGCGCGCCGCCGGTATCCACCTGATCATGGCCACGCAGCGCCCCTCGGTCGACGTCATCACCGGCGTGATCAAGGCCAACCTGCCCACGCGTATCTCCTTCGCCGTGACCAGTCGCATCGATTCCCGTACCATCCTTGGCGAGCAGGGCGCCGAGCAATTGCTGGGCAAGGGCGATATGCTGTTCAAGCCGTCATCCGGGCCTATGCTGCGCGTCCACGGTCCCTTCGTGGCCGACGATGAGGTGGAGAAGGTCGCCGATCACTGGCGTCTGCAAGGCGCACCCGAGTATGTGGATTCGGTGACGGAAGAGCCCGAAGAAGGCTCCTTCGGCTTCGACGACCTCGACGCCACCGCCAGCGACAATCCCGAAGAGCGCAAATACCGTCAGGCCTGCCAGATCGTGTTCGAGAGCCAGAAGGCCTCGACCAGCTGGCTGCAGCGCCAGATGGGCGTGGGCTACAACACCGCCGCCAAGTGGATCGAGCGGATGGAGAATGATGGCTTCGTTGGCCCAGCGAACCATGTTGGGCGTCGCGAGATTTACCGCGATAAGGATGGGCAGCCTTTGTAAGGGGCAGGAAGGTTTGAAGGGGAAAATGCGAGGGCCATCGCCCTCGCGCTCCCTTTACTGTCTGCCTTGGCGCTTCGGGTTCAGCCTTGCGCATAGTTTGCAGCGCCGCAGGCTTTCAGATTGCCAGCACGGCCTATCGATCATGAATTTAGCTGCCTGCGGCGCCATAGCTTGCGCAGGTGGAGAGGTTAGACGCACCGATGCGGCGCCCCTGCTCTCTCGTCGGAAGACGTTATGGGAGCGCGAGGGGGTAACCCCCTCGCATCTTAATCCTCTTTCCACCCCTTGAAAGGCTCAGCCACCTCAGGCGGAATCCGGCACAACCTGCCGCTGGCGAGATCAATCATCGCCCATGTCGTGCGGGCAGACACGATGGGCTTGTGCTCCCCCAAACGGCAGAAATCCACCCGACGATCAAACCGCGCCGCCTTCGGAGGATCAGGAATAAAGGTCCGCGCCACCACGCTCTCGCCCTCGCGGATGTTGCCGCGATAGTCGATCTCGTGGCGGGTCACGACCCAGATATAGGTGGCCACATCCTCGGGCCGCGCGTCGCTTTCCCAATGCGCCACCGCGATGGCTTCCATCCATTGCACCCAGACCGCATTGTTCACATGGCCGAGGATATCGATATGCTCGGGCCCTGCGGTGAAGGTCTGGGTGAAATGGTTGCTCAAGCCTTGCCTCCTCCAGAGGTCGCGATGGCCAGTGCCAGCCCCAGCAACGGGGTGTAAGCCCAGATCGCGGGGACCACCGCCAGCAGGGGCCACCAGCTGCGGCGGGTGCGGGCCGTCAGGATACAGGCCACGACCGAGGCCAGAACCAGCGGCCAGCTGACGATCAGCACCTTCAGGAAGGGATTGGCGTGGCCCAGCCAGCAGGCCAGCCACAGGGCCAGCGCCAGCAAATTGACCACAACCGCCCCCCGGAAGATCAGGCGCTGCTGCATCTTATGCCGCCATGCCCAGCTGCCAGAGGATGAAGGCGAATTCCTCCGCTGATTCGGTCAGGCTCTGGAAGCGGCCCGATTTGCCGCCGTGGCCCGCGCCCATGTTGGTTTTCAGCAGCAGCTCGTTGCTGTCGGTCTTCAGCTCGCGCAGCTTGGCGACCCATTTGGCGGGCTCCCAATAGGTCACGCGCGGGTCGTTCAGGCCAGCGGTCACCAGCAGCGGCGGATAGGCCTGCGCCTTGACCTGATCGTAGGGGCTATAGCTGTGGATCAGCTCGAAGGCGTCCTTGTCCTCGATCGGGTTGCCCCATTCGGGCCATTCGCCGGGCGTCAGGGGCAGGGTTTCGTCCAGCATGGTGTTGAGCACATCGACGAAGGGCACATGGGCCACCACGGCGCCCCACAGCTCGGGCGCATCGTTCATCACCGCACCCATCAGCTCGCCGCCGGCCGAGCCGCCACTGATGCTGATGCGGCCCGGGGTGGTGAAGCCCTGCTCGATCAGGCCGCGCGCCACATCGACGAAATCGTTGAAGGTGTTGGTGCGCTGCTCGCGCTTGCCCGCTTTGTACCAGCCGCGGCCCAGATCGTCGCCGCCGCGGATATGGGCGATGGCATAGGCAAAGCCGCGATCCACCAGCGACAGGCGCGTGGTGGAGAAGCCGGGGCTCATCGCCATGCCATAGGCGCCATAGCCATAGAGATGCAGCGGATCGCTGGCCTTGCGATCCTTGCGATAGACGATGCTGACGGGCACCAGCGTGCCATCGCGCGCCGGGATTTCCAGACGCTGGGTCTCGTAGAGGCTGGCATCGTAGCCGCTGGGAATCTGCTGCACCTTCAGCACTTCCAGCGACTTGTCCGCCAGATGGTAGTCGTAGACCGTGGCGGGGCTAACCATGCTCTCATAGGTCAGGCGCAGTTTTTCCACCGCCCATTCGGGGTTGTCGGCCAGGCCCGCGTCATAGCTGGCCTCGGGGAAGGTGATGGGTTCGATGCGGGTGGGATCGTCGTAATAGCGCAGCTCGATGGTATCGAGGCCGCGCACCCGGCTCTCTACCACGAAGAAATCGCGGTAGAGTTCGAAGCCGGTGACATAGAGGTCATCCGTGCCTTCCAGCAGCGTGGTCCACTCGCCGGGGTTGTCCAAAGGCGCAGTGGCGATACGGAAGTTCTCATGCGTGTCGTTGGCGTGGATGTAGAGCACGCCGTCGCGCTCATCGGCATCGTATTCCACGCCCTCCTGACGGGCTTTCACCAGCATGGGCTTGGCCAAAGGATCATGCGCGGGGATCAGATAGGTTTCGCTGGTTTCGTGATCGCTGGTGCCGATCACCAGCCATTTCTCATTGGCCGAAAGCGAGGAGCCGACGCGGAAGCCCTCGTCATCCTCATGGAACAGCTCGACATCGCTCTCCAGCGGCTGGCCCAGCCAGTGCAGGCGGGCATTGTCGGTGCGCCAGTTCTCATTGGCCAGCGAATAGACCAGCCCCTTGTCCCCCGCGACCCAAACCAGCGAGGACAGCGTGCCCTCGATCACATCGGGCAGCTCCTCACCGGTGGCGATCACCTTGATGCGGGCGGTGAAACGCTCCGAACCATTGTCGTCCACGCTCCAGGCCAGCATGGTGCCGTCGTTCGAAACCGACAGGGCGCCAAGGCGGAAATAGTCATGCCCCGCCGCCAGAGCGACCTCATCGAGGATCAGCTCATCCTCGCCGCCCGCCACGGGCTTGCGCCACCATTTCTTGTATTCCGCGCCTTCCTCGAACTCGATCCAGTAGAGGTAATCGCCATCCTTCTGAGGCACCGAGCGGTCGGCTTCCTTGATGCGGGCGCGCATTTCCTTGAACAGATCGTCCACCAGCGCCTTGCGCGGGGCCATGCGCGCCTCGAACCAGGCGTTTTCGGCCTCCAGATGCGCCAGCACCTCCTTGTCGGTCACCTGCGGATAACCGGCGTCGCGCAGCCAGGCGTAATCGTCGGTAACGGTGATGCCGTGATGCGTGATGCTGGCCGGCTTCTTGGCGGCAACGGGGGCGGAGAGTTGCGCGGTCGCGCTCTGGCTGGAATTGCTCATCACTTGCATTTATGGTGCCCGGCAACGCGCCGCAAGCTTGCTTGCGTGCATAAGACCCATTCCCCGGCCCGAATAAGCCGGACTGTCCTCAAGGAGGGACGCCCCCATGCTGATGCACCCCCATGAAGCCCGCCTCTCGGCGCTGCGCGCGCAGCTCGCCCGCGACGGCTATGACGGCTTCGTCATCCCCATCTGCGACGAGCATATGAGCGAATATGTCGGCGCCTATGCCCAGCGTCTGGAATGGTTGACGGGCTTTGGCGGCTCGGCAGGCAGCGCGGTGGTGCTGGGCGAGAAGGCCGCGATCTTCGTCGATGGCCGCTACACGCTGCAGGTGCGCGATCAGGTCGATGGCCGCCTGTATGAGTATCACAACGTCCCCGCCACCAGCCCTGCGGCTTGGCTGGCGCAGCAGGTGGGTGAAGGCGCGCGCATCGCCTATGATCCCTGGCTGCATACCCAGCCCTGGGTTGCCGCCACGCGCAAGGCGCTGGCCGCCAAGGGCGCGCAGCTGGTAGCGGTGGAGCGCAACCCGCTCGACGCCGTGTGGAACGACCAGCCCGCCCCCTCGCCCGCCCCGGCCTTCGTCCAGCCGCTGGAGCTGGCGGGTGAAAGCAGCGAGGCCAAGCGCGCCAAAATCGCCGAATGGCTGGCCGAGCAGGGTCTGGATGCGGCAGTGGTCAGCGCGCTCGATTCGGTGGCGTGGCTGCTCAACATCCGCGGCAGCGATGTGGAGCGCACCCCCGTCGCCCTGTCCTTCGTGATCGCCCATGCCGATGGCACGGCCGACTGGTTTATCGCGCCCGAAAAAGTCACGCCAGAAGTCGCCGCCCATCTGGGCAATGCCGTGCGCCTGCAACCGCGCGACGGCTTTACCGATGCGCTGACGGCGCTGAAGGGCAAGAAGGTGGCGGTGGACCCGGAACGCGCCGTCTCCGCCATATTCGCCACGCTGAAGCAGGCCGAAGCGCTGGTCACCGAAAGCCGCGACCCCTGCGTGCTGCCCAAGGCGATCAAGAACCCGGTCGAGCAGGTTGGCCAGCGCGCCGCTCAGGCCCGCGACGGCGGCGCCGTCGCCCGCTTCATGCACTGGCTTTCCGTGGAAGGGCCCAAGGGCGAAGTGACTGAACTCTCGGCGGCGGAAGCCCTGCACCAGTTCCGCCGTGATTGCGGCGACCTCCGCGATCTCTCCTTCGACACGATCAGCGGCGCGGGGCCGAACGGCGCCATCGTCCACTATCGCGTGAGCGAGGAAACCAATCGCACCCTGTCCCCCTCCAGCGTCTATCTGGTCGATTCGGGCGGGCAGTATCCCGATGGCACCACCGACATCACCCGCACCGTCTGGATCGGGCCCGGTGAGGCCGGCGCGGAGGAAAAGGACCGCTTCACCCGCGTGCTGAAAGGCCATATCGCTCTGGCCCGCGCCATCTTCCCACGTGGTACTGCGGGCAGCCAGCTCGACACGCTGGCACGCCAGCATCTGTGGCAGGCGGGCGTCGATTACGCCCATGGCACCGGCCACGGCGTCGGCAGCTTCCTCGCCGTGCATGAGGGGCCGCAGCGCATCGCCAAATCGGCGGGTGGTCAGGCGGGCACGGGTCAGGAGCTGCTGCCCGGCATGTTCCTCTCCAACGAGCCCGGCTATTACAAGACCGGCGCCTATGGCATCCGCATCGAGAATCTGGTGCTGGTGGAACAGCGCGACATCCCCGGCGCCGAGGGCGACTATTTCGGCTTCGAAACGCTGACTCACGTGCCCATCGGCCGCGAACTGGTCGAGCCCACGCTGCTGGATGGGCCGGAGACCGCATGGTGGAACGCCTATCACGCCCGCGTGTGGGAGATCCTTTCGCCCCAGCTTGAGGGCGCTGCGCTCGCTTGGCTGAAGGAGCAATGCGCGCCGCTGTAAGGCTTGCGACGCAGGCCTTGTTCCCTTATTGTTCCGACGTAAGGCGAGTCGTTCGGAGAGGAGAGGATCATGATCGGTTACGTTACGGTGGGCACCAATGATCTGCACGGATCGGCGCCGTTCTACGATGCTTTGGCCAAGGAGCTGGGCGTGGGCCGGATGATGGAGGATGAAAACTACATCGCCTGGGGCACGCCCGGCGGCGGCGCTGGCATCGGCCTGACCAAGCCCTTCGACGGCAACCCCGCCACCATCGGCAATGGCGTGATGGTGGCACTAGAAGCCAAGGACCGCGCTCAGGTTGACCGCCTCCACGCCATCGCGCTGGAGCAGGGCGGAAGCTGCGAGGGCCTGCCCGGCCCGCGCGGTGAGGGCGGCTTCTACGCCGCCTATTTCCGCGACCGCGAAGGCAACAAGCTCAACGCCTTCACCTTCGGTTGAGCGCATGACGGGGCAGGCCCTTCCGCTGGAAACCCACCCGGTCCACCTCGGCCCGGATGGCACGGCGCTGGACCTGCCCCTCATGACCGGCGACATGCAATGGTATCAGGCCTATGAAGCCGCCCACGGCGCCGAGGGCGCACAGGGGCGGCTGGTCAGCCTGCACCACTTCACACAGGACTGGGACGGCTGGGAAATGCATCCCCATGGCGCCGAGGTGGTGATCTGCATCGCCGGTGAGGCCACCTTGATCCAGCGCGATTCAGCCGGGATGGAAACACGCATCACTCTGACTGCGGGCGAGCGGGCGATCAATCCGGCAGGGGTTTGGCATACGGCGGATATCGCGGATCAGGCAAGTATGCTGTTCATCACCGTGGGCATGGGGACTCAAGGGATGAAGAGGGAAAAGTGATAAATGCGAGGGCCATCGCCCTCGCGCTCCCTTTAATGTCTACGTGGCGCATCGGGTTCGGCCCTAGAGCAGCGTCGCTGCGCCGCAGGCTTGAACATGGCCAGCGCAGCCTATCACTCAAGGATGACCTGCCTGCGGCGCACTGCCTCGCGCAGGTGGAGAGGCGGGGCGCTCCATTTCGGCGCCACTGCCCGATCGTCGGAAGACGTTATGGGAGCGCGAGGGGGTAACCCCCTCGCATCTTCTTTTCCGGCTTATTTCACACCACCAATCCCAAGCGACAATTGGCGACAAAAACCCTGTTCTCCGGCATAAACGCGCGACAGTCAGGGCCTAGAGAAACATTCGAAAGTCACGCGGACCTGTCGGTCTCCATCCCCCCTCCTTACGGGATCTTCGGGCCGCGCGGCTTTCACCTGATTTCCTGCGCAATAGGGGCATTGAGAAGGACCGCTCTGATGAAGCCATTCACCCTGCGCTCGCGGATGATCGCGCTGGCGCTGACGGGATCGATGTTGACGGGGGCAATGGTCGCCGTCCCGGCATCGGCCGCCACGAAGAAGGCGAAGCCCGCCGCCACGAAAACCGCGCCCGATCAGCCTCCCGCGCTGACCCGCGAAGAGGCCAAGGCTCACGCCGCCGAAATCTTCGACCATCTGGACTTCAACAAGGACGGCGTCTTCAACGAGGCCGATATGAAGGCCCGTTACGAGGACCGTCTGGGCCGCGAGTTCGACCGGCTCGACGCCGATCACGATGGCTCGGTGACCAAGGCCGAATTCATCGCCGCGCATGAGCAGCCGCATGGTCCCGAGGGAATGGGCCCTGAAGGCAAGGGCCCCGATGGCGCCCCGCCCCCGCCGCCCCCCGGCGCGGATGGCAAGCCCGGTCCTGATGGCCACCCCGGTCCGCATGGCGGCCCCGGCGAAGGCCCGCATCATGGTCCTCACGAAGGTATGGGCCCGCATGGTTTCATGTCGCCCATCGTGTTCCAGCTGCTGCATGAGGCCGATCCCAACCACACCGGCTCGGTGACCAAGGACGCCTTCATCGCCGCCGAACTCAAGCGCTTCGATGAGGCCGACACCAACCACGACGGCAAGGTCACCGAGGAAGAGCTGCGCGCCAGCCATCACGGCCATGGCGAGCGCTTCCACCACCGCTGGGGCGGCCCCGAAGGCCACGGTCCACATGATGGGGGCCCGGGCGGTGATGGTCCGCCGCCCCCGCATGGCGGACCGGATCGCGGCCCTGAAGGCAGCGACGCGCCGCCGCCCGCGCCCCTCACCTGAACGGAACCCGAGCAGGCGGGCCTTGACAGAGGCCCGCCTGACAGGTGCATGACCATGCCTGACGAAGACAGAACAGTGAACCAGACCGCGATGACCACCGGCATGCCTCAGGACTCAGCGCTCCAACGCATCTTGCTTGTCGATGATGAGCCGGGGCTGCGTGAGCCGCTCGCCTCCTATCTGGAGCGTCAGGGCTTCACCGTCAGCCAGGCCGCCAGCGCCGCGGAAGCCCGTGCGATCATGCGTGAGGCGGTGCCCGATCTGGTTCTGCTCGACATCATGATGCCCGGCGAGGACGGCCTTTCGCTGTGCCGTCACCTGACGGAATCGCGGGCCATTCCCACCATTTTCCTCACCGCCAAATCCGAGGCGACCGACCGCATCGTCGGGCTGGAGATCGGCGCGGACGACTATGTCGTCAAACCTTTCGAGCCGCGTGAGCTGGTTGCCCGCATCCGCAGCGTGTTGCGCCGCTCCGCGCGCGGCGGGGTGGACCCCACGCAGAATGAGGATTTCCTCTTCGATGCATGGCGGCTCGATCCGCTCAAGCGCCGGCTGATCGATCCCGAGGGCGCCATCGTGGCGATCTCCTCGGTGGAATTCCGCTTGCTGATGGCCTTCCTCGAACATCCGCGTCAGGTGCTGGACCGCGATCGCCTGCTCGATATGGTGCAGGGCCGCGAGGCGCATCTCTTCGACCGCGCGGTGGACAATCAGGTCAGCCGCCTGCGCCGCAAGATCGAGGTGGACAGCCGCAATCCGCAGGTGATCCAGACGGTCTGGGGCGGCGGCTATATGCTGGCCGCCGATGTGCGCCGGGTGCCCTCGGGCCCGGCATGACGTCCCCCGCATGACCGACAGTGAAACACCCCCTCCCCGCCCCGGCCTGATCGCCCGCACCTTCACCATGCTGTGGCCGCATTCGCTGCGCGCTCAGGTGATGGGCGCGCTGGCGCTGGCGCTGCTGCTGGCGCAGGGGATCGGCGCCGCGCTGCTCTATCGCGCGCAGCACGAATATCGCGAGGAACAGGTCACCCACGCTCTGGCGATCAAGCTGGTGATGGCCTCTCACGACGATTTCGCGCCGCCCCCTCCCCCGCCGGAAGAGCGCGCGCCAGATGGCAAAGATGCTGACAAGGATGCCGGCAAGAACGCCAGCCAGCCCACCGGTCCGGACAAGCCCCTGCTGGAAGGCGAGCGCCGCTTCCGCCACTTCCATCACGGCCCCCCGCCCGAGGATGTCTCGCGCGGGCCGCGCACCGAAAGTGTCGACCACTTCGCGCTTCAGCCCTTCGATCACCCGCGTCCGGAGATGGCCCGCCGCCTCTCCCCCATGCTGACCGAGCAGGACGTCAACCCCACCGGGCTGATCGTCTGCGAACGCCCGCTGGCCAAAGACCCGATGATGCTCCAGCGCATCGAGCGCCGCGCCGCGCTGATGCGCCGCCACATCAACCTGCCCCATCCCCCGCCGCTGGAGGCCAGCCGACTGCTGATCGCCGCCGTGCCGCGCCCGGGCGGTGGCTGGCTGGTGTCGCGCGTGGTGATCTCGCCGGAAGACCCGTGGCTGCCCTTCACGCTGATCGCGCAGACCTTGTTCATCTACCTCGTGCTGGTGGGCACCATGGCGGTGATCCTGCGCCGCATCATCCGGCCTCTTGCCGCGCTGACCGCCCAGGTGGAGCAATTTGCCGAGACCCGCGTCGCCTCCAGCCAGGTGGTGCCGCAGGGCCCCCATGACATCCGCCGTCTGATCGCCGCGCAGAATGCCATGGAAGACCGCATCATCGCCCTCATCAATGAAAAGGACGTGATGCTGGGCGCCATCGGCCATGATCTGAAAACGCCGCTGGCCGCGCTGCGCGTCCGCATCGAATGCGTGGACGATGACAATGAGCGCCTGCGCATGGCCCAGACCATCGAGGAAATCACCCGCTCGCTCGACGATATCCTCAGCCTCGCCCGCGTCGGCCGCCCCAGCGAGCCGCTGGAGACCAACGAACTCTCCGCCCTCGTCGCCTCCGTGGTCGAGGATTACGAGGATATGGGCGAGCCCGTCGAGCTGGACGATACCATGCGCATCGTCCTGCCCCTGCGCGCCGTCTGGGTGCGCCGCGCGCTGCACAATCTGATCGGCAATGCCGTGCGCTATGGCGCGGTGGCCCATGTCTCGCTGACGCGCGAGGACGATTGGGCCATCATCCGCATCGCCGACCAGGGGCCCGGCATCCCGGAAAGCCAGATCGCACGCATGTTCGAGCCCTTCACACGCGGTGAACCCTCGCGCAACACGCATACCGGCGGGGCGGGGCTGGGGCTGACTCTGGCCCGCGCGATTGCCGATCAGCATGGGGGGACGCTGTCTCTGGCCAATCATCTGGGGCCGGATGGGGGGATCGTCGGGCTGGTGGCGGAGTTGCGGTTGCCCTTGGGGGCTTAAGTCAAGGAAGTAAGAGAAAGATGCGAGGGCCATCGCCCTCGCGCTCCCTTTATTGTCTACGTTGCGCTTCGGGTTCGGCCTTGCGCTCAGCTTGCCGCGCCGCAGGCTTTCACATCGCCCGCGCAACCTATCGATCATAAAATCGCCTGCCTGCGGCGCCTTTGCTTGCGCCGGTGGAGAGGCCGGACGCACCAATCGGGTGCCGCTACCCGTGCGTCGGGAGACGTAACGGGGGTGCAGGGGGCCAACCGATTTCTCTTGAGAAATCGGCACTAAAAGCGCCGCCCCCTGCTTCATCCTTCTCACTTCAACTCGGAAATCTCTTTCGAAACCTCCTTCGCGCGGGCGTTCTTCAACACGCCGCAGCTGCGCACACGCTCGATGCTGCGCTCCAGCTCCAGCTGCCCGGTCAGGCCTGCCAGCTTGGGGCGGAAGTCCTTCGCCATGGCGTCGGCGGCCTCCACCGAGCACTGGTTGCCCAGCACCTGAGGCAGGCGGGAAGCCACGAAAATCCCCGCCGAGCCTTTCAGCAGTTCATCGCTATGATCGCGCACCCAGACATAGCCAAGATCGCGGGTGGTGCGGTTGCTGGTGATGTTCAGCACCATGCTCATACGCTCAGTGGGGCGCAGGCGCTGATCGTGGGCGTCGTTGAGCGCCCAATTGGCGATGGCGGGCTTGCCGGGCAGGCTCAGCGCGCTGAGCAGCGCCGGGCGCAGATGCGATTCCTGAGTCGAGAGCGCGCGCTCGAACAGATTCTTCGCGGCGCTGACACCGCCGTCCTTGCCCTTGGCCTGCTCGGTCAGCCAGAGGCCGAAGGCAAGACGATACCAGGTCGGATCGAGCGCCTTGCTGTCACCGCCCAGCCAGGCGGTAGCGGCCTTGGTCAGCGTGGCGATCACGGCAGGGTCCTGCGCGGCGCTGACAAGGCGGCCCACCAGCTGCACGCGAGCCTGAGAGCGCTCGGCATTCTCGCCCGCATAGGCATCGAGCGCGGGGTTGAAGCCGAGGCGCTCC
Organism: Novosphingobium terrae; assembly: GCF_017163935.1. Lineage (NCBI taxonomy): Bacteria > Pseudomonadati > Pseudomonadota > Alphaproteobacteria > Sphingomonadales > Sphingomonadaceae > Novosphingobium > Novosphingobium terrae. The sequence goes on from NZ_JABVZR010000001.1 coordinate 3,861,954, forward strand.
AGTTGCGGCGCAAGGATGTGGCCGACAAAGCGGCGGTAGGCCACCGTCGCCTTGGTATCCAGCATGTCCGAGGTCTGCAGCGTGATCAGCCCGTCCATGGCGGAATCGGCGGCAAAGCTGTCGGGGTTGGTGGACATCACGCGGGCCAGCTCGGCCAGCTGGCCGGCGCTGGCGCGACCGGCCTGGAAGCTGGCGGCCAGCGAATCGGACAGGGCAAGGCCTTCGCCGCCGGTCAGGCTGGCGGAGCTGGCGATCAGCGCGTCCCAATCCGCCTTGGGCAGCTCGAAGCGGTAATAGCCGGTGCCGCCAGCGTTGGGCATGAACACCCCGCTTCCGCCGACCTGCACCGTACCGCTGACCGTATCGAGCAGCTGGCAGGCGCGCGCATCGCCCCGGCGCATGCAAAGCGGCACACCCCACGTTTGCGCGGGGGCCTGCGTGCCCAGCTGGGCATAGCGGCTCTGGGTGACGCTGTAGCGCCCGTCAGCGCCGGAGAAGGTCAGCAGCGGCACGCCCTGCTGGTCGGTGAAGCTCTGCAGCGCGGGCAGGATGCGCGGATCGCCGCTGGCCTGCGCCATGGCGGCGAAGAACTGCGCGCTGGTGGCATTGCCATAGCGATGCGCCGCCATATAGCCGCGCACGCCGTCGCGGAATTTGGTGTCGCCCATGAAGGCGGCGATCATCGCCACCACATGGCCGCCCTTGCCATAGGTGATGCTGTCAAAGGCGGCATCGATCTGGGCGTTTTTCTCGATGGCCTGATGGATCGGGCGACCGGCCAGCAGCGCGTCGGTGTCCATGGCGGCAAAGCCTTCCTCCAGCGCGCCCGCGCCGATGTTGAGGTCCGGCCGCCACTCATTGCCGATACGATAGCCCATCCAGTTGGCGAAGCTTTCGTTCAGCCAGATGTCGTCCCACCAGGCGGGGGTGACCAGATCGCCGAACCACTGATGCGCCAGCTCATGCGAAACGACCATGCCGAATTCGCGCTTCTGCTCGGTGCTGTCCTTGTCCTGCACGATCAGCAGGCGGTCCTGATAGAGGTCGGCCCCGGCATTCTCCATCGCGCCGCCCATGATGGGGGAGCTGATCTCGTCCAGCTTGGGATAGGGGAAGCTCTGGCCGAAGTAGTTCTCCAGATGGGCGACGATCTGCTTGGAGTTCTCCAGCGCGAAATCCAGCTTCCCGGCATTCTCCTTGGTGGAAACAATGCGCAGCGGCAGCGGCTGGGCGCGCTGGGGCGTGGCGGGGATTTCGCCCTTGGCCACCGCGAAGGGGCCGACCATCATCGCCAGCAGATAGGTGGGCAGCGGCGCGGTGGCCGCGAAATGATGGACATCGAGCCCGCCCTCCTGAGTCACCGAGGTCTCGGGCGCGTTGGTCACGGCCACCAGACCCTTGGGCGTGCGCAGGGTGACGGTGAAGGGCTGCTTGTAGCCGGGCTGATCGAAGGCGGGATAGGCGGCGCGGGCGTCGGTGGATTCGAACTGGGTCCAGCTGTACCAGTCGTCGCCCACCTTCACGCGGAACATGCCGTCGGGGCCTTCATGGAAGGGCGCGTCGTAATCGAAGGCGAAGGTGGCCTTCCCGGCCGGCAAAGCCTGCGCAAAGGTGAGCAACACCACGCCGGTGGGATCGACCTGCTTCCAGTCGGCCAGATAGGTCTTGCCCGCGATGGTGACGGCGGCCTTGCTGACGGCCAGCCCATTGCCATGGATGTAGATGAAGCGCCCGGGCGCCTTGATGGCGGCATCGATCTCGACATGGCCGCCAAAGCGCGTCTGCGTGGGATCGACCTTCAGATCCAGCCGATAGGCCGAGGGAATCACCGCATCGGGCAGGCGACCCGCAGGAACCGGGGGCGCTTCGGCAGCCGGGGCAGCTGGCGCCGCACTCTGGGCCAGCGCCGGGGCGGCGGTGAGCAGCGTGCCGGCCAGCAGCAGGGTCTTGAAGGTCGTCTTGAATGCGGGGGGCATCATGCAGCACGTCTTTCCGGCGCTGGATCATGCGCCTGTAAGGAACCGGAACGGGAATGGCGAAGCGATGGAGCCTCGCCGCGCGACCACGAAAGCGGCGAAACATAATTACCACCTCGCGCAATGGCGAGTGAATAATCGCCCCATCTGTGGTGACACCATCGCGCTTTGGACAGGGCGCTTCCAAGCCGCTAGAAGCCGCCCGCCATGCCTGCCATCCAGCCCTTTGACCGCACCACGCCCTTTATCCTGCTCGACGATGCCAGACAGCAGGGCGCCGGACCCGCGCGCCTCTATACCAGCCCCTATGAGGTGGTGATCGCCCGCCGCGCAGATGAGGTGGAGCCGGCCCTCGCCCGGCTGGAGACGCTGCGTCAGCAAGGTGCCGCACTGGCCGGTTACGCCGCCTATGAGGCCGGGCTGGCGCTGGAACCCCGCCTTGCCGCGCAAACGCACAGGCGCGGCGGCGGGGAAGGCCTCCTGTTGTGGTTCGGCGCTTTCGCGGGCTGGCAGGAGATTTCCGCAGCCGATGTGCCCGCATGGCTGGCCGCACAGGCGCGCGGCGAGCGCAGCACCATCGGCCCGCTGAAGCCCGGCGTCTCGCCCGGCGCCTATGCGCAGGGCTTTGCGCGGCTGAAGCAGGCCATTGCCGATGGCGATATCTATCAGGCCAATTACACCTTTCCGCTGAGCGGCCCGTGGCAGGGCGACCCTCTGGCGCTTTACGCCCTGCTGCGCGGGCGCGGCGGCGGGGCCTATGGCGCGCTGATCTTCGATGGTGATGCATGGCTGCTCAGCCACTCGCCGGAACTGTTCTTCACCTGCGACAATGGCCTGCTGACGGCCCGCCCGATGAAGGGCACACGTCCTCGTGGGCAAACGCCCGATCAGGATCGGGCGCTGCGCGCGCAGTTGCAGGCCAGCACCAAGGATCGCGCGGAAAATCTGATGATCCTCGATCTGATGCGCAACGATCTCTCGCGCATCGCCGTGCCCGGCAGCGTGAAGGTGCCCGAACCTTTCGCCATCGAGAGCTATCCCAGCGTCCACCAGATGGTCTCGGCCATCGAGGCGCAACTGCTGCCCGATCACAGCCCCATCGATGTGCTGCGTGCCCTCTTCCCCTGCGGATCGGTGACCGGCGCGCCCAAAATCCGCGCCATGGAGCTGATCGAGGCCGTCGAACCCTCGCCGCGCGGCGTCTATTGCGGCGCCATCGGCCATATCGATCCGCCTGAAAACAAGGAACACACTGGCCGCGCCGCCTTCAATGTGGCAATCCGCACGCTACGGCTGACGGGCGAGGACAGCGCTCCGTCCGCCAAGGCCCGCCATGGTCGCGCGGTGCTGGGGGTGGGTTCGGCGGTGGTGGCCGATTCCGCGCTCTGGCCGGAATGGCGGGAGTGTCTGGTGAAAGGGGGTTTCGTGCATCAGCCGGTCCATGCTGAAACGGGTCACGCGGCGCAGATCGATCTGATCGAGACCATGCGCTTTACCCCCGAAGAGGGCATGGCGCTGCTCGAATTCCATCTGGAACGGCTGAAGATCAGCGCCGCCGCGCTGGGCTTTTCGTTCGACCGCCATGCCGCCCGCAACGCCATCCACGCGCTGGGCTTCGAGCTGGAAACGCCTTCGCGCATCCGCCTGACGCTCAGCCGCAGCGGCGCGACCACGGTGGAGGCGGCGCCTCTGCCCGCGCCTCTGGATGCTCAGGCCCCGGTCAGCTGCATCCTGCTGCCCCTGCCCGTCGATCCTTCAGACTGGCGGCTGGCGCACAAGACCTCGGACCGCTGGTTCTATGAGGCCGGGCTGAAAGCCGCCCGCAAGGTCGGGGCGCATGAGGCCATTTTTGTCCGTGAAGACAACCTCATCACCGAAGGCTGCTTCACCAACGTCTTTGTCGAACGCGATGGTGTGCTGCTCACCCCACCCACCGCGCATGGGCTGCTGGGCGGCGTGCTGCGCCGTTCTCTGATCGAAGAAGGCAAGGCGCGCGAGGCCGATCTCACCCCCGACGACCTTGCGGAAGGCTTCCTGATAGGCAATGGGCTGCGCGGACTGATGCGCGCCCAGCTTCTGGATTGAATGATGACCGACACGACGATTTCAGCGGCTCTGGCCCGCATCCAGCCCTCGCAGACCAATGCGATGACCGACCGCGCCTTCGAACTGCGCGCCGCCGGGGCCGACATCATCTCGCTTTCCGTGGGCGAACCAGACTTCCCGACGCCGCCCCATGTGATCGAGGCCGCCAACGCCGCCATGCTGGCCGGCGAAACGCGCTACACCGCCGTGGCTGGCACCGCCAAGCTGCGCGAAGCCGCCGCGCTGCACTTCCAGCGCGATCTGGGCATCACCGTGCCGCCCGCGCAGGTACTGGTCTCCACCGGGGGCAAGCAATCGGTGTTCCTGTGCCTGACAGCCACGCTCAACCCCGGCGACGAGGTGGTGGTGCCCGCGCCATGGTGGGTCTCCTACCCCGAAATCGTCCGCTTTTCCGGCGCCGAGGTGGTGAAAGTCGCAACCACGCCTGCCAGCGGCTTCCGCATGAGCGCTGACCAACTGGAGGCGGCGATCACGCCGAAAACCCGCTGGCTGCTGCTCAACAGCCCCGGCAACCCCACCGGCGCCACCTACAGCGCGCAGGAACTGCTCAGCTTCGCCGAAGTCCTGCGCCGCCACCCGCGCGTGCTGGTGATGAGCGACGACATCTACGCCCCGCTGCGTTACGGCGAGGGCGCGCATGCCACGCTGGCCGCCCTCGCCCCCGATCTGGCGGAACGCATCGTCACCATCTCGGGCGTCTCCAAAAGCCACGCCATGACCGGCTTCCGCATCGGCGTCGCCGCTGGCCCGGCCTGGCTGATCGGCGCCATGACCCGCCTGCAGAGCCATATCACCGGCAATGCCAGCTCGGTCAGCCAGGCCGCCGCCGTCGCCGCCTTCACCGGGCCGCAAGAGTTTCTGCTCGACTGGCGCGAACGCTTCCGCGCCCGGCGCGACGCCGTGGTCGCCGCAATCAACGCCATCCCCGGCCTCTCCACCCCCGTGCCCGATGGCGCTTTCTATTGCATGGTGGACGCCACGCCCCATATGGCGCGCTTCGGCGACGACAATGCGCTGGCCATGCACCTGCTGGAGCATGGCGTGGCGGTCGTCTCCGCATCGGCCTTCGACGGGCAGGACGGCTTCCGCATCTCCTTCGCCGCCGATGACGCCACCCTTGAAACCGCCATCGCGCGCATAGCCAAAGCACTGGAATCCCAATGACTCTCCCCATCCTCTTCGAAGACGGCGAGGCGCTGGTGATCGACAAGCCCGCCGGCCTGCCGCTCGACATGCCCCGCGCGGGCGGCGTCAGCCTCGAAAACCACCTCGATTCGCTGCGCCTGGGCTTTGCCCGCGCCCCCGCCCCCGTCCACCGGCTGGACCGCGACACCTCCGGCTGCCTGCTGCTGGCCCGCAACCCCAAGGCCCTGAAGCGCTATTCCGCCGCCTTCGAGGAGCGCGTGGTGGAAAAGGTCTATCTCGGCATCGTCGCGGGCAAGATCGAGGAGGACAAGGGCGTCATCGAGCTGGCCCTCTCCAAGATTTCCAGCGCGGCGGCCGGCTGGCGCATGATCCCGGCGAAAAAGGGCAAGCCCGCCCTCACCCGCTGGCGCAAGCTGGCCGAGAATGAGGCCGGAACCCTCGTGGAATTCCGCCCCGAAACCGGCCGCACCCACCAGATTCGCGTCCACGCCCTGCACGGGCTGGGCATCGCGCTGCTGGGCGACCCCATCTATGGCGAGCGTCTCTCCAGCGGCGCCACGGCGGCGCGCACCATGCTCCACGCCGCCAGCCTGACCGTGCCGCGCCCCGGCAAGGACCCCATCGAGGCCCACGCCCCGCTGCCCGGCGACTTCCTCTCGCTGGGCTTCGCGGTGTGACGACGGATCAGGTCGAGGGCGCGATCAACCGCGCCTTCGCCGCCGTCAGCGAGAGCTTTATCACCGCCACCGGGCCGGGCGGGCAGAACGTGAACAAGGTGGCCACCGCCGTGCAGTTGCGCGTGAGCATCTATGCGCTGCGCCTGCCGCCTTTGGTTTTTGACCGGATGAAGGCACTGGCCGGATCGCGGTTGACCGATGCGGGGGAGATTCTTTTGGTCGCCCGCCGGTTTCGTACTCAGGAATCCAATCGGTCCGATGCTCGTGAAAGGCTGGCAGAGCTGATCCGTGAGGCCTTCAAGCTGCCCGAAAAGCGCGTGAAGAGCCGGTTGAACCGGGTCGGGAAAACGGCTCGGCTGGAGGGGAAGAAGATTCGCGGGGCCGTTAAGGCTGGGCGGGGGAAGGTTTCCTTCGATTGAAGAAGGTTTGAAGGGATAGATGCGAGGGCCATCGCCCTCGCGCTCCCTTTAATGTCTGCCTCAGCGCCACGGGTTCAGCGTTGCGCCCAGCTTGCCGCGCCGCAGGCAGCATTCCCCGCGCAGTGCTAGCGGATTGAGAGCCTGCGGCGCCAGAGGTCGCGCAGATGGAGAGATCGGGCGCAACAATGCGGCGCCCTTGCCCTATCGTCGGAAGACGTTCCGGGAGCGCGAAGGGGGTAACCCCCTCGCATCTTCCTTCTTATTCCCCTGAACTGGCTGCCTGAACTTGAGGCTGAGCCTGAGCCTGCACCGGCGCCCCGGCATCAGCTGAATCCGCCACCGGCCCCACGCCTGCGGGCAGGCCGCTCAGCGCTTCCTCGGCAGGGATTTCCACATTGTCGGCGGAGGCGGCGTCCGAGGCCTTGTCGGCATGGCCGCAAGCGGCGAGTGCCAGTGCCAGACCGGCTCCCAAAGCGGCGCGGAAAACGGGGGTTTGGGAAAGGGTCATGCTGGTCCTCGGGGTAACACTGTCTGGATGTTACTCTAGAAGCGCGTTTGGCAAACCGCAAAGGGCGTTGCAATCATATAAAGATATCTTTATATGCCTTCTCACACGAGGCCCAGAGACCCACATACGAGACCATTGGCGCCATGCAGATCGACCCCATCCTCCGCGCGCTGGCAGACCCGACCCGGCTGCGCATCATGCGCCTGCTTTCGGCGATGGAGCTGGCTGTGGGCGAATTGGCACAGGTGCTGGCGCAAAGCCAGCCGCGCGTGTCGCGCCATGTCAAAATCCTTTGCGATGCAGGGCTGGCGGAAAGGCGCAAGGAGGGCAGCTGGGTCTTCCTGAAAAGCGCCATTGCCGAGGATAAGGATCTGGCCGCGCCAACGCTGGGCGGGGCCACCACCCGCCTGCTGGCCGCCGCCGAGCATGACGATGCCGCTTTCGCCGCGCGTTGTGGCGAGGACCGGCGGCATCTGGCCGCAATCCGCGCCGCGCGCGAAACCAGCGCGGCGGCCTATTTCGAGCGCAACGCCGTGCAGTGGGACGAGCTGCGCAGCCTGCTTTCGGACGATGCTCCGGTGGAGGCGGCTTTGGAAGGCGCTCTGCTCGAAAATGGCAATCTGGGCGCGATGTTGGATGTCGGCACGGGCACGGGCCGCATGGCAGAGCTGTTCAGCCCCCATGCCAGCCATGTCACCGCCTTCGACAAGAGCCCGGAGATGCTGCGGATTGCGCGGGCTCGCCTGCAGCATCTGCCCACAGCGGAGGTGACGCTGGTGCAGGGCGATTTCACCGATCTGCCCTTCAAACCGGCGGCCTTCGACACGGTGTTGTTCCATCAGGTGCTGCATTTCGCGCAGGCGCCAGAGGTGGTGCTGGCTCAGGCGGCGCGCGTCACGCGGCCCGGTGGGCGCATCGCGGTGGTCGATCTCGCGGCGCATGAGCGGGAGGAGATGCGCTCCGTTCACGCCCATGCGCGTCTGGGTTTTACCGATGGCCAGATGGCCGAGCTTTTCTCGGGCGCGGGTTTCGAGCCTGCCGCCCCCCTCGCGCTGCCCGGCGGGCAGCTGACCGTCAAGATCTGGACCGGGCAGCGGACTGACGCTGCCGCCGCTGCATAAGGCTTTGATATGATTGCCACCTATGATGCGCTGCGCGAGGCTCGCACCGCTTTGGATACGCCGCTTTTCGCTGGTCTGCCCGGCGATATTCGCGTGTCTTTCGAATTTTTCCCGCCCAAGACCGATGCGATGATGACCCAGCTGTGGGACACGGTGACCACGCTGGCCCCGCTGGCGCCCGAGTTCGTCTCGGTGACCTATGGCGCGGGCGGATCGACCCGCGACCGCACCCATGACACGGTGGCCCGCATCATCAGCGAGGCCAAGCTACCCGCCGCCGCGCATCTCACCTGTGTGGACGCCACCAAGGCCGAAATCCGCGAGGTGGCGGAGGCCTATTGGCAGGCGGGCGTGCGCCATATCGTGGCGCTGCGCGGCGATATGGGCCAGCCGGGCGTGCCCTTCACCCCGCATCCCGAGGGCTATGCCAATGCCGCCGAGTTGGTGGCTGGCCTGAAGCAGATCGCGCCGTTTGAAATCTCGGTCGCCGCCTATCCCGAGCGCCATCCGGATTCGCTCGATCTGGTCGCCGATCTCGACAATCTGAAGCGCAAGCTGGATGCCGGGGCCACCCGCGCCATCAGCCAGTTCTTCTTCGAGCCGGAAACCTTCTTCCGTTTCCGCGATGCGCTGGCCGCCGCTGGCATCGATGCGCCGGTGCTGCCGGGTATTCTGCCGGTGACCAACTTCGCGCAGGCCCGCAAGTTCGCCGCCGCCTGTGGCGCGGCGATACCGGCATGGATGGAAGGCCTGTTCGAAGGGCTCGACAAGCATCCCGGCTCGCGCCAGCTGGTGGCCGCCACTCTGGCCGCCGAGTTCTGCCGCCGCCTCTATGCTGGCGGGGTGCGCGATTTCCACTTCTACACGCTGAATCGCGCCGAATTGTCCTATGCCATCAGCCATCTGCTGGGCCTGCGCCCCAAGGTTTCGGAGATCGCCGCATGACCATCACCCCCTCCGCAGCCCGCAAGGCCTTCCTTGAGCAGGCCGCCCAGCGCCTGCTGATCACCGACGGCGCCTTCGGCACGGAAATCCAGAACTTCAAGCTGAGCGAGGCCGATTACGCGGGCTCGCTGGGCCTCTCCCACGACCAGAAGGGCAACAACGACATCCTCGCGCTCACCAAGCCCGAGGTGCCGGAATCGATCCACCGCGCCTATTTCGAGGCCGGGGCCGATATTGCCGAAACCAACACCTTCTCGGCCAACCGCATCTCTCAGGCCGATTACGGCGCCGAGCATCTGGTGCGCGAGATCAATGTCGCCAGCGCCCAGCTCGCCCGCCGCATGGCCGATGAGTATCAGGCCAAGGATGGCCGCCCGCGCTTTGTGGCCGGCGCCATCGGGCCGACGAACAAGACGCTCTCGCTCTCGCCCGATGTGAACGATCCGGGCTATCGCGAGGTCGATTGGGACACGATGGTTGATGTCTATCTGGAGCAGGCCCGCGCGCTGGTCGAGGGCGGCGCGGACTTCATCCTGATCGAGACGGTGTTCGACACGCTCAACGCCAAGGCCGGGATCATGGCGGTCAAAAAGCTGGAGCAGGAGCTGGGCCGCGAGGTGCCGATCATGCTCTCCATGACGCTGACCGACCTGTCGGGCCGCAATCTCTCGGGTCACACTGCGGAGGCCTTCTGGCACGCCGTGCGCCACGCCAAGCCGCTGACCATCGGGCTGAATTGCTCGTTCGGCGCCACGCAGCTGCGTCCGCATGTGAAGCTGCTGAGCGAAATCTCCGACACGCTGATCATGATCTACCCCAACGCCGGTCTGCCCAACGAGCTGGGCGCCTATGACGAAATGCCCGAGACCACCGCTGGCCTTGTGAAAGAATGGGCCGATGCGGGTCAGGTCAATGTGCTCGGCGGCTGCTGCGGCTCCACGCCCGCGCATATCGGCGCGATGGCACGGGCTGTTACCGGCCTGTCGCCGCGCCATGCGCCCACCCTTTCGCATGTCACCCGCCTTGCGGGCCTTGAACCCTTCACCATGGCCGAGTGACCCACATGACCACGCAATCTTCCAGCCGTTTCGTCAATGTCGGCGAGCGTACCAATGTCACCGGCTCGGCGGCTTTCAAGAAGCTGATCCTCAACGGCGATTACAACAAGGCCATCGAGGTCGCCCGCAATCAGGTGGATGCCGGCGCGCAGGTGATCGACGTCAATATGGACGAGGGCCTGCTCGACGCTGTCGAGGCGATGACCACCTTCCTCAAGCTGATCGCGGCGGAGCCGGACATCGCCCGCGTGCCGGTGATGATCGACAGCTCCAAATGGGAGGTGATCGAGGCCGGTCTGAAATGCGTCTCGGGCAAGCCGATCGTCAATTCGATCAGCATGAAAGAGGGCGAGGAGGCCTTCCTGCATCACGCCCGCCTCTGCATGGATTACGGCGCTGCCGTGGTCGTCATGGCCTTTGACGAAAAGGGTCAGGCCGACACCAAGGCGCGCAAGATCGAGATTTGCCAGCGCGCCTACAAGCTGCTGACCGGCATCGGCTTCCCGCCCGAGGATATCATCTTCGATCCCAACGTCTTCGCTGTCGCCACCGGCATCGAGGAGCATGACAATTACGGCGTGGACTTTATCGAGGCCACCCGCGAGATCACCGCGACCTGCCCGCATGTGCATATCAGCGGCGGCCTCTCGAACCTGTCGTTCTCCTTCCGCGGCAATGAGCCGGTGCGCCGCGCGATGCACTCCGTGTTCCTCTATCACGCGATCCCCGCTGGCATGGATATGGCCATCGTCAACGCAGGCCAGCTGGACATCTACGACCAGATCGACCGCAAGCTGCGCGATGCCTGCGAGGATGTGATCCTCAACCGCCCGCAGGTCGGTGAGGAAACCAACACCGAAAAGCTGATCGCCATCGCCGAGACCTTCAAGGGCACGGACAAGGCGGCGGAAAAGGCCGCCGAGGAATGGCGTAGCTATGATGTGGTGAAGCGCCTCGAACATGCGCTGGTGAAGGGCATCGACGCCTATATCGTTGATGACACCGAGGAAGCCCGCGCCGCCATCGCCGCGCGCGGCGGGCGCCCCATCGAGGTGATCGAAGGCCCGCTGATGGGCGGTATGAACACCGTGGGCGACCTGTTCGGCTCGGGCCAGATGTTCCTGCCTCAGGTGGTGAAATCGGCCCGCGTGATGAAGAAGGCCGTGGCCCACCTCATCCCCTTTATCGAGGCGGAGAAGGAAGAAGGCGCCAAGGCCAAGGGCCGCATCATCATGGCCACCGTGAAGGGCGACGTTCACGATATCGGCAAGAACATCGTGGGCGTGGTGCTTCAGTGCAACGGCTATGAAGTGCTGGACATGGGCGTGATGGTGCCCTGGGCGACCATCCTCGACCTCGCCCAGAAGGAGCAGGTGGATATGATCGGCCTGTCAGGCCTGATCACGCCCTCGCTGGACGAAATGGTGACGGTGGCCGAGGAAATGCAGCGCGCAGGGATGACCATGCCCCTGCTGATCGGCGGCGCGACGACCTCGAAAGTCCACACGGCGCTGCGCATCGACCCGGCCTATGACGGCCCGGTGATCCATGTGCTGGACGCCAGCCGCGCCGTGGGCGTCGCCAGCCAGCTGCTCTCCGACACGCAGGCCGACGGCTTTATCGAGGCCACCGCCGCCGAATACGAAGCCACCCGCATCGCCCGCGCGGGCCGGGGCAAATCGAAGCTGGTCCCGCTGGAAGAGGCCCGCGCCAACGCCTATGCGCCCGATTTCGCGCAGAAGCCCGCAGCCCCGCTGCAGCCCGGCATCCACCGTTTCGACGACTGGGATCTGGCCGATCTGGCCGAATACATCGACTGGACGCCCTTCTTCCGGGCGTGGGAACTGGCGGGCGTCTATCCCGCGATCCTCGACGATGCGGTGGTGGGCGAAAGCGCCCGCAACCTCTTCGCTGACGCGCAGGCGATGCTGAAGCAGATCATCGAGGACAAGTGGCTCACCGCTCGCGCCGTCGCCGGTTTCTGGCCCGCCGTGCGCGATGAGGATGACATCGTGTTGCAGGATGGCACCGTGCTGCCCATGCTGCGCCAGCAATTCGCCAAATCGCGCGGCCGCGCCAACTTCTGCCTCGCGGACTTTATCGACCCCGCAGGCGACTGGCTGGGCGGTTTCGCCGTCGGCATCCACGGCATCGAGCCCCATCTGGAGCGCTTCAAGGCCGCCCACGACGATTACAACGACATCCTGCTCAAGGCCCTCGCCGACCGTTTCGCCGAAGCCTTCGCCGAGCGTCTGCACCTCCACACCCGCACCACCCTGTGGGGTTACGCACCCGACGAGCAACTCACCAACGAAGCCCTGATCCGCGAGCAGTATCGCGGCATCCGCCCGGCGCCCGGCTATCCCGCCTGCCCGGATCATTCGCTCAAGCCGATCCTGTTCGATCTGCTGGATGCCACCGAAAACGCAGGGATCACCCTGACGGAATCGCAGGCCATGCTGCCGACTTCGGCTGTCAGCGGTTTCTATTTCGCTCACCCGGAAGCGCAATATTTCGGCGTGGCAACGATCGGGACGGATCAGTTGGAAGATTACGCCGAGCGTCGGGGGGTTGATCTGGACACCGCGACGCGGTGGCTGCGCCCAAATCTGGATTAAGAACGGAAAAGAGAAGTGCGAGGGTGTTACACCCTCGCGCTCCCATGAATGTCTACGGCGCGCCACGGGTTCAGCCACAGAGCAATATCGCCGCGCCGCAGGCTTCCAAATTGCCAGCACAGCGTCTGCCCCATGGAAAACTGCCTGCGGCGCCTTAGGTCGAGCAGGTGGAGAGCCAAGGCGCCACCATCGGGCACCACTACCTTTTCGTCGGAAGACGTTCTGGGAGCGCGAGGGGGTACCCCCCTCGCATCTTCTTTTTCCCTTCTGATTCTGCCATACTCGAAACCGTGACCACTTCTGAAACCCTCCTCGACCCCATCGAAGCGCTGCATAAAACCTTCGGCTTCACCGGCTTCAGAGGCGTGCAGCAACAGGTGGTCGAACGCATTCTGGCGGGCCACTCCACGCTGGCCATCATGCCCACGGGCGCGGGTAAATCGCTGACATATCAGCTGCCAGCCACCATGCTGCCGGGCACCTGCGTCGTGGTCAGCCCCCTGATCGCGCTGATGCATGACCAGCTCCGCTCGGCCCGGGCCAATGGCATCCGCGCCGCCAGCCTGACCAGCGCGGATATGGACCGGGGGCAGACGGTCGCGCAGTTGCTCGATGGCAACCTCGACCTGCTCTATGTCGCTCCGGAACGCGCCAGCCAGAGTCATTTCCGCGACCTTCTGGAACAGGCGCATATCAGCCTGTTCGCCATCGATGAGGCGCATTGCGTATCGCAATGGGGCCACGATTTCCGCCCGGATTACCGCCTGCTGCGCCCGATGATGGACGCCTTTCCCGGCGTGCCGAGGCTGGCGCTGACGGCGACTGCCGACGAGCACACCCGCCACGATATCCTCGATCAGCTCGGCATCGCCAATGACGGCATGATCGTCGCGGGGTTTGACCGGCCGAACATCCGCTACACCATCGCCGCGCGGGACAATCCCCTGGCGCAGATCAAGCGGCTGATTGCCGACACGCCGGGCTCGGGCATTGTCTACGCCCAGACCCGCGCCGGGGTGGAGCGCATGGCCGAGGCGCTGGAGGCCACCGGGCGCGCGGTGCTGCCCTATCACGCGGGCCTGCCGCCCGAAACACGCGCCGCCAATCAGGCCGCTTTCGTGGCCTCGGAAGACATGGTGATGGTGGCCACCATCGCTTTCGGCATGGGGATCGACAAGCCGGACGTGCGCTTTGTGGCGCATGCGGGCCTGCCCAAGTCGATCGAGGCCTATTATCAGGAAACCGGCCGTGCGGGCCGCGATGGCGACCCGGCCCACGCCCTGATGCTGTGGGGCGCGGAGGATTTCGCCAAGGCCCGCCAGCGGCTGTCCGAAGTCGAGGAAGAGCGCCGCCCCGGCGAACTCGCCCGCCTGAACTCCATGGCCGCGCTGGTGGAAACCGCCGCCTGCCGCCGCGCCCTGCTGCGCCGCCATTTCGGTGAGCAGCCGCCTGCCAGTTGCGGCAATTGCGACAACTGCCTGCAGGCGCCCGATGTGATCGACGCCACCGATCTGGCGCGCAAGCTGCTCTCGGCCATCTACCGCACCGGGCAGAGCTTTGGCCTGGGCCATATCGCCAATGTGCTGACCGGGGTAGAGGACGAAAAGGTCCGCGCCCGCAGGCATGATGAGCTGACCGTCTTCAACATCGTCGATGCCGAGGAAGCGCAACTGCTGCGCCCGCTGGCCCGCGCGCTCCAAGCCCGAGGCAGCCTCGACACCACCGAGCATGGCGGTCTTCGCCTTGCGGGAGACGCCCGCGACATCCTGCGCGGCGAGGCCGCCGTGCTGATCACCCGCCCGCCACCGCGTGAAAAGGGCAAGCGCCGTGAGCGGTCCGGCAACAGCGCCAATCCTGTCAACGATCCGCTGTTCGAAGCCCTGCGCGCCTTGCGCCGCGATCTGGCCAAGGAGGGCAATGTGCCCCCCTATGTCATCTTCCATGACGCCACGCTGCGCGAGATCGCTGTGGCCCGGCCCCAGTCGCTCGATGAGTTGGGGCAGGTCAATGGCGTGGGCGCGCGCAAGCTGGAAGCCTATGGCGAGGCCTTCCTGCGCGTGGTGCGGGAGAATTAGGCCTGACTGGCAGGCCTGATCCCATACGGTTCAAAAAACGCTACTGAACAAGCCGCCAGCAAACTGTTAGAACAGAGCGACTCCGCAAGACGGAGCGAGAGGATGCCACTCAAGGCGCCTAAACAGGGAAGAACAAGCAGGCACCATCGTGTCCCGCCTCGATACAGTCGAGTAAGAATGACCGCAAATACAATAGATCAAAGGTTTTTTCTCAAGCGCCTTCTATCAATTCATCCGTTGAATTGACCCCGGCAATGCATCATAGTGCTATCAATAAAACATTAACCAACCTCTCCAAGGTCTTCACATAAAACCAGAAATCCCCCTCCAGAATGGGATGCATGAGCCATGCCTGAAACGGACATCGACTCTCATCAACTGCCGGAGAAAGCGACCGAAAAGCAGCCAGAAAAACCGGGGCTGATCCTCTCGGTTCAGGCCCTGCGCGGCCTTGCGGTGCTCTGCGTCGCCTTTCTTCACACGCATATCATTCTGACCCAGCCGGATTATGGCGGCCTGAAGATCTTCGAAACCCTCGCCCTGAAAGGCTGGACCGGCGTGGGCCTGTTCTTCACCATCAGCGGCTTCATCATCGTCCACGCCCATGCGAAGGACATCGGCCAGCCGGGCCGGATCGGGGCCTATCTCTGGCGGCGTTTCACCCGCATCTATCCGCTCTACTGGATCCTGATGAGCGGCTTTATCGCCGCCGCGCTGCTCGGGCTGGGCCATGCCGATTTCAAACTGCAACCGCTTCACCTGCTCAGCGCCTATTCGCTGCTGAGCCTGACCGATATGCCCTCCATGCCGCTGAAAGTGGCGTGGTCCCTGTTGTTCGAGGTGAAGTTCTACCTCTTCTTCATCCTCTTCCTGATCAGCCGACGCGCCGGGCTGATCACCATCGCCCTCTGGGCCGCCGCGATCATCACCCGCAACCTGTTCACCCCGCTGCCGGACTGGGGCTATATCGCGCCCGACTGGGGCATGCTGCATATCTGGAACCTCTATTTCCTGCTGGGCATGGCCAGCTGGTGGGCCTCGCGCCGCTTCAGCGCGCAATTTGGCACCGTCTTCCTGACGGCAGGCGTCCTGCTCTGCGCAGCCCTGCTGACCTTCGTCGCCCATGAAATGAGCGCCGACACCCGCAATCCACCCTTGATGGCCGCGCTGGCTCTCAGCTTCAGCCTGATCGTCACCGGCCTCGTGCTGAGCGAGAAGCGCTTCGCCTTCCGCCCCCCGGCGCTGTTTCTGAAGCTGGGTGATGCCTCTTACTCGATCTATCTCGTGCATTCGGCGGCGATTTCCTTCCTGGCGCAGGCCAATGCCAAGCTGACCGCCAAGCTGCATCTGAGCGGACTGCCACCCCATCTGCTCTTCGCGGTGATCTTCCTCACCTCGATCATCGCCGGGCTGATCTGCCATATCGTGCTGGAACAGCCGCTGACCGCCATGATCCGCAAGGCCGGCAAGATGTGGGAGGCCCGAAAGCCCCTCGCCCCGCTGCCCATTCCCCCACTGCCCGCCCCCATCGCCGCCGTTCTGGAGGGCAACAGCGCCACCCCGGCGATTTAGTCCTTTTCCCTGCACAGCATAGCTTTGCACACCGTTCCCCATGCCCGCCGCGGATGCTATCCCGGCGGGCATGGCTACCATCACCCTCACCCCCGCCGCCGATCCCGTCGCCATCGCCCAATGGCTGGCCGACCGGATCTCTGCCGCTCTGGCCAGCACCGATGGCCCCATCGCCATCACCGTGCCGGGCGGCCGCACCCCCTTCCCGGTGCTCAGCGCGCTGGTGAAGCACGATCTGCCCTTCGAGCGCGTCAGCGTCTGGCCCAATGACGACCGCATGGTGCCCGAGGATCACCCCGCCTCCAACCTCGCCAAGATCCGCGCCGTGCTGGAACCCGTCGGCGCGCAGATCGTCGGGCTGGAAGAGGGCCAGACCCCGCCCCGCTTCGCGCTGGCCCTGCTCGGCATGGGCGAGGACGGCCATATCGCCAGCCTCTTCCCCAACACCAACCCGCAGGCCACCGCCCCCGCCAGGGTGATCCGCCTGACCCCCGATCCCCTGCCCCCCGAGGCCCCCTTCGACCGCCTCTCGATGACCATCCCCTCGCTGGCCGCCTCGGACGCGATCGCCTTCCTGATCACCGGCGACGCCAAAAAGCGCGAGATCTTCGAAGCCGCCGCCGCCGGTCAGAACGACCTGCCCGTCGCCCGCCTGCTCGCCGCGACCGACCAGACGGTGACGTGCTTCTGCTGATGGCCGAGCGGCTGCTGGGCCTTGCCCCGGCGCCGCTCCATCGGTTTGCGCTGCGTCTGGCCCACAAGGTCAGGCGCCGCTGGTGGCGGATCAGAAAGCCACAACTGCAAGGCTGCCGCGTGCTGGGGATCGATGCCCAAGGCCGCGTGCTGCTGGTGCGCCACTCCTACGGCTCGGCCAACTGGATGCCGCCCGGTGGAGGCATGAAGCCAGGCGAAGACCCGCTGGTCGCTGCCGCGCGCGAGTTCCGTGAAGAGATCGGCATCGTGCTGGAAGCGCCGCATCTGGTGGCAACCACGCATGATGCGTTCCATGGGGCGGACAATGTGTCCTATGTGGTGGCCGGGCGGTGTTCCGGAGCGCCTGCGCCGGATGGGCGGGAGATCGTGGCCGCCGAGTTCTTTACGCCCGGGGAATGGCCTTCGGCCATGTCGGACTGGCTGAAGAAGCAGATGGGCGAGTGGCTGGAAGCAGAAAAGCAGTGAAATGCGAGGGTGTTACACCCTCGCGCTCCCATGAATGTCTACGGCGCGCATCGGGTTCAGCCACAGAGCAACGTCGCCGCGCCGCAGGCTTTCAAATCGCCAGCACACCCAATCATTCACTGCCTGCGGCGCCTTAGGTCGAGCAGGTGGAGAGACTGGGCGCTCCGATGCGGTGCCACTGCTTTTTCGTCGGAAGACGTTCTGGGAGCGCGAGGGGGTAACCCCCTCGCATTTCCTTCCTTCAAACCTTCTTCAAAACAACCCCAACTGCCCCCCTTCATCCACCGGAACAGGCGCTGAAACCGCCTGCTTCCCCTCCAGCGCGGACAGGGTCACCCCCATCAACCGCACCGGCTGAGGCAGCGGCAAGACCTTATCCAGCAGGTCCCCCGCCAGCCGCGCCAGTTCCTCACGCCCCTCCACCGCCCGGCTCAAAGACCGGGCGTGAGTGCGCAAGGTGAAATCCGAAAGACGCAGCTTCAGAGTCACCGTCCGCCCCCGCGCACCGACTTTCTCGATATCGTTCCACACCAGTTCAACGATATGCGCCAGAGCCCCACGCAGGCTGCTGCCGGTGGAGATATCGCGCTCGAAAGTCCGCTCGGCGCCGATGGACTTGCGCGGACGGTTGGGGCGCACGCGGCGCAGATCGATGCCCCGCGCGGCGCGATAAAGGTAATCGGCCTGAGCGCCGAAATGCTGGCGCAGGAAGGCCAGATCCTTCTCGCGCAGATCGGCGCCATTCACGATGCCCAGCGCCGCCATCTTCTCCGCCCCGCGCGGGCCCACGCCATGGAAGCGGCGCACCGGCAGGCTGGCCACGAATTGCGCGCCCTCGCCGGGGCGGATCACGCAGAGGCCGTCGGGCTTGTTCTGGTCGCTGGCCAGCTTGGCGATGAATTTGTTGTAGCTGACCCCGGCGCTGGCGGTGAGGTTGGTCTCGGCCTTGATGCGGGCGCGGATCAGCTGGGCGATGCGGGTGGCGCTGCCGATGCCTTTCAGATCTTGCGTCACATCCAGATAGGCCTCGTCCAGCGACAAGGGCTCGATCAGCGGGGTGTAATCGGCGAAGATCGCGCGGATCTGGCGCGAGACGGTGCGATAGACCTCGAAACGCGGCGGCTTGAAAATCAGGTGAGGGCACAGCCGCACCGCCTTCACGCTGGGCATGGCCGAGCGCACGCCGAACACTCGCGCTTCATAGCTGGCCGCCGCCACCACGCCGCGCGCGCGGCTGCCGCCGACGGCCACGGGCTGGCCTTTGAGGGAAGGATCGTCGCGCTGTTCGACGCTGGCGAAGAAGGCGTCCATATCGACATGGATGATCTTGCGCAGGCCCTCGGCCTCCTCGCTGTCATCATCATCGTCTGGCGCATGCGACTCCATAGCCCGCATGGTAGCGCCCCGGAGCGGGACGTGCACCGGGGCTCTACAAATCTGTCACCGGAAGATAATTGGCAGGGGGCCGGGGCGGGAGAGGCCTCCGGACGCCCCCTGCGATATGGGGGCTCAGTTGCCCAGCCCGTCGATGGCGGTGTGGCCCTGGGCGATGGCGTCGTGGCGGCAGCTCTGATAGGCGGAGGAGCGATCGGCTTCGACCGAGGCGACGCGCAGCGGTTCGCAGACGCGGGTGGCGGCGTGGGCCAGGCGGCGGTCCATGTCCTTGCGGCCCTGATCGCTGTTCAGATCCAGACCGGCATAAGACACGCGCAGGGTGGGAACGCCATTTTCGTCGATCTCGACATGATCGACCGGAGCTTCAACAGCGCTGGCATGGGCAACCATCGGGGCCATGCCGATGGCGAAGGTGGCGACAACGCCGAAGCTGGCGGCGAGGGTGGTGGCGAAACGGTTGAAATTGTTCATGATACTTCCCCTTGCTTGGTTCATCGCCGGACCATTCCAGCGGATGAAAGAGCTACAGCAGGAGGCGTGCCAATTTTAAAAAACGCCCGATTTCCGCCATTTTTGCGGTGCAACAGAAGATGAGCCGAAACTGACAAGGTAATTCACACCAAATTCATGATGTGAATTTCACCAAATCATAGGAAAATTTTCAAACACCCTAAAAGGCTGGCATAGACCGCCCCAAACCGCCATGAGACACCCCATGAACGCCCCCGAGTCCCCTCCGGCCTCCTGCGAAAAGGCCGATTCCGACAAGCCCGAACCCGAACAACCTGTCGCCCGGGCCATGGGCTCGCGCGAGTTTGTCGCGCTGATGGCCTTTATTCAGGCGCTGCAGGCGCTGTCGGTCGATTCCATGCTGCCCGCACTGGGCCATATCGCCGCCGACCTGCATGTCACCGATGCCAATCACCGCCAGCTGGTCGTGGGCATCTTCATGCTCTTCAGCGGCCTTGGCTGCCTTGTTCCCGGCGCGCTGGCAGACCGCTTCGGGCGCCGCCCGGTGCTGCTCACCTGCATGGCGCTCTATGTGCTGCTCACCACCGCCTGCGCGCTGGCGGTCAGCTTCCAGATGCTGCTGATCTCGCGCGCGCTGCTGGGGCTGGCCTGCGCGGGCTTCAACGTGCTGCCCGCCGCCATCATCCGCGACAGCTTCGAGGGCGACCGCATGGCCCGCACCCAGTCGCTGGTGGCGATGGTCTTCATGGTGGTGCCGATGATGGCCCCCAGCGTGGGGCAAGCGGTGCTGCTGGCCGCCAGCTGGCGCTGGATCTTCGGCGTGATGGGGCTGATGGGGCTGATCGTGTCGATCTGGGCCGTGCTGCGCCTGCCCGAAACGCTCCACCCGCAATACCGCCAGAGCATCGAGATCACCCGCCTGACCCGCACCATGGGCGAGGTCATCACCAACCGCGCCGCCATCGGCTATGTCATCGCCAATGCGCTGGTGACCGGCGCGCTGCTTGGCTACATCAACTCCGCCCAGCAGCTGGTGGCCGAGCATTTCGGCGCCGGCGCCCGCTTCCCGCTGATCTTCGCCGGCATGGCGCTGACCATGGCCCTTACCGCCTTTATCAACTCGCGCATCGTGATGCGGATGGGGGCGCGGCGCGTGTCGCACGGGGCGCTGCTGGTCTATATCTGCACCAGCCTGCTCCAGTGGAAGATGGCAGGCCCCGGCGAGACGATCTGGGAATTCCTGCCGCTGATGACACTGAACATGTGCCTCTCCGGCTTCCTTGGCGCCAACTTCTCCTCGATCGCGCTGCAGCCCTTTGCGCGCACGGCGGGGGCGGCGGCCTCGATTCAGGTGTTCATCCGGATCGTGGGCGGGTCGGTGCTGGGGATCATCATCGGCAATGCCTTCGATGGCACGGCGCGCCCTCTGGCCTTTGCTCTGGCGAGCGCCGGGGTGCTGACTCTGGGCCTGCTGCTGTTCAGCGAGAAGGGGCAGCTGTTCAAGCGGCGCAATCCGCCGGGGTTGCCGCGGCAGGTGGCTTAAGGGGTTTTAGAAAGGGAATTCTTGAGGGCGTTACGCCCTCAAACTCCCATAACGTCTCCCGACGAAGCGGTAGTGGTGCCCGATCCTCGCGCCCGACCTCGCCGCCCCGCAGGGAATAATTGCCTCCGGCGGCGGGACGTTTGCGCTGTGATCAGGCTTGGCGCTTCATTCATGTCGGAAGACGTAACGGGGGTGCAGGGGGCGTAACGCCCCCTGCTTATTCCCTTAAACCCTTGCCACAGCCCCGGCCAGAACACCCCGCCCATAAGGCACCGGCGCCACATCGGCAGGATGAGGCATAATCCCCAACCACCGCGCCTTGGCCGCCTGAGCCCCGGCGCGCAACAGCAGCCCCAGCTTCTCCGGCCTGCTGGTCGTCACACGCGCGTCCCATGCCCGCGCCCGCTTGGTGGCGACCTTGCGCGCGATGGCGCCGTAAATCCCGGCAGCCGCCAGCACCGACCACTGACTGCGCAAAGGCAACCGCGCCGCGCCAACGCGCGCGCTGGCTTCATAGCGCCCGGCCATGGCACACAGGCGCGCCACCATCGCCACCAGCGCCTCCCGGTTTTCAGGGGCCATCAGCGCTTCGGGGGCAACGCCGGCTTCCTCAAGCCATTGCGTCGGCAGGTAGATGCGCCCGGCGGCGTGGTCCTCGGCAATGTCGCGGGCGATGTTGCCCAGCTGGAAGGCAATGCCCAGATCGCTGGCGCGGTTGAGCGTATCGGCATCCTCGCGGTCCACGCCCATCACCAGCGCCATCAGCACGCCCACCGCGCCTGCCACATGATAGCAATAGGCCAGCATGTCGCGCTCGGTCCGGGGGTGCCAACCGTTGGTGTCGAGGGCGAAACCGGCGATCACATCGCCCGTATGCACCGCGCCGATGCCGCATTCGGCGGCCACCACGCCGAGGCAGTCGAAAGCCTCGCGCCCCGCACCACGCCCGCCCAGCGCCAGGGCGGTCAGGCGGCGGATTTCGCGCAGGCGGCCATCGGCGCCCGTCTGATCGCCCAGCGCGCCGCCATGGTCCTGCGCATCGGCAAGATCATCGCAGGCGCGGCACCAGGCGTAGAGCATCCAGACCCTTTCGCGCACATCGCGCCCCATCAGCTGGCTGGCGGTGGCAAAGCTTTTGGAGCCTCGCCGGATGCTGCCGTAAGCAGCCTCCACCAGCGCTGAACGGGGGGGCAAGGTGCGCGCGCAGGTCAAAGCGTGTCGGGGTCCATCTGCACGATCGGCTTGATCGGCTCATGCGCTTCCATACGGTCGAGCAGCAGGTCGAGTTCCCGCTCGGCCACGATGATGCCCTGATGGGCAGGTCGGATAAAGCCCACCTCGATCATGTGGCGGTTGAAGGCCAGCAGCTGGTCATAGAAACCGAAGGCGTTGAGCAGCCCCACCGGCTTGGTGTGATAGCCCAGCTGGGCCCAGCTGACGGCTTCCCACAGCTCGTCCATGGTGCCCACGCCGCCGGGCAGGGTGATGAACCCGTCGGACAGGCGGGTGAAGGCGGCCTTGCGCTGGTGCATGTCCTCCACAACGTGCAGCTCGGTGCAGTCATGGTTGGCGACTTCGGTGCGGGCCAGAGCCGTGGGGATCACGCCGATCACCTCACCGCCGTTTTCCAGAGCGCCATTGGCCACCGCGCCCATCAGGCCCAGCTTGCCGCCGCCATAGACGAGGCCAATGCCGCGCTGCGCCAGCGTGGCGCCCACAGTATAGGCCAGTTCGACATAACGCGGGTCCGACGGGGTGGCCGAACCGCAATAGACAGCAATCTTCTTCAAAGTCTCAAATCCTCGATCATCAGGCCGGCGGTCGCTTTCGCGCTGCCGACAACACCCGGAATGCCCGCGCCGGGATGGGTTCCCGCCCCCACCAGATAGAGGTTGGGGATGACATCGTCACGATTGTGCCCGCGGAACCATGCGCTTTGAGTCAGGATCGGCTCAAGGCTGAAAGCGCTGCCCATATAGGCGGAGAGGTCGCTTTCGAAATCGGGCGGGGCATAATGGAATTTGACCGTGATACGGTCGTGAATATCGGGGATGAAGCGCAGGCCGATCTCGTCGAGGATGCGCTTTTCCAGCACCGGGCCGATTGCGTCCCAGTCGATCGGCAGCTTGCCGAGATGGGCGACGGGCACCAGCGCATAGAAGCTGCTGTGCCCCTCGGGCGCCAGCGAGGGATCGCTGATCGTGGGGTGATGGAGATAGATCGAGAAGTCGCGCGGCAGCACGCCGTGGTCGAAAATATCCTCAAGCAGGCCCTTGTAGCGGGGCCCGAAGAGGATCGAGTGATGCGGGATGCCGGGCCATTTGCCCTCCATGCCGAAATGCACCACGAAGAGGCTGGGCGACCAGCGCTTCTTGGCCAGTTTCTTGGCATATTGCTCGCCACGCGGCGCCTCGCAGAGCAGATCGCGATAGGTGTGCATCAGATCGGCATTGCTGGCCACGGCATCGAAGCGTTCGCGCCAGCCGCTGGCGGTTTCCACCTCGCTGGCACGGTTGCCCACGGTGTGGATGCAGGAGACCTTGTCGTTGAGGCGCAGCGTGCCGCCCAGCCGCTCGAACAAAGCCACCATGCCGGAGACCAGCTTGTTGGTGCCGCCCCTGGCCCACCACACGCCGCCATCCTTTTCCAGCTTGTGGATCAGCGCATAGATCGAGCTGGTGGTCATGGGATTGCCGCCCACCAGCAGCGTGTGGAACGACAGCGCCTCGCGCAGCTTCTCGCTTTCCACATAGGAGCTGACGACATCATAGACGCTGCGCCAGGCCTGATGCTTCAGAAGCGCGGGCGCGGCCTTCACCATGCTGGCGAAATCGAGGAAGGGCACATGGCCCAGCTTCACATAGCCTTCCTGATAGACATCCGCCGCATAGCCGAGGAAATCCTCATACCCCCCCAGATCGGCGGGGGCGACGCGGGCGATCTCGCCGCGCAGCGCGCCTTCGTCGTTGGAATAGTCGAAATGGACGCCATCGGGCCATTGCAGCCGATAGAAGGGCATCACCGGCATCAGCTCGACATCGAAAGCCATGCGGTTGCCCGAAAGCGTCCACAATTCCTCAAGGCTGGCCGGATCGGTGATGACGGTGGGCCCGGCATCGAAGGTGTAGCCGTCCTTTTCGAAGACATAGGCCCTTCCGCCCGGCTTGTCGCGCGCCTCCACGATGGTGGTGGCGATCCCCGCGGATTGCAGGCGGATGGCCAGAGCCAGACCGCCAAAGCCGGCGCCGATGACACAGGCGCGTTTCATGATGGCAAGACTCCCGAAGCGCGTGGACCGGCAGAAGGCGACATTGTTGTGGACCCGATCGATGGTTGCAGCGAATCATGCCCGACATTGCCGGGATGATCCAGCCCCGCCAGCGGATTGCCCCCGCCCATAAGCGTGGCGATGGCGGCCCCGAGCGGAACCGGCGGGCGGCCCGTGACCAGCCGCAGCTTATCGGCGGCGGTCAGGCGTCCGGCGTAGAAGTGGGCGATCAGCCCTTCATCCAGCCGGTAGAAGCGTTCGAAGACGCGATGCCAGCGCTCCGGCTGCCCGGCGCCGAACATCATTTTGGCCAGCAGGCGGAAGAAAGCGCCCTCGCGCCAATGGCTGCGCGCCTGGCTTTCGCACAGGGCATCCAGTGCGGTCAGCGTGGGCGCGCGGGCGATGGCCAGCGCCGTTTCCACCGCCGTGGGCAGCGAATAGGAAGTCAGCGGATGGAACAGCGCCGCCCTTACGCCGATGCGGCCCACGCCGGGGATGCGGGTGGCGGCCAGATAGCTCTCGATCTCTCCGCCTGCCACGACTGGCAACACGCCCTGCTCCTCATGCACAATTTCGGCCTCTTTCAGGCCCAGCCCGGCCACATAATCCGCGATGCGCCCGGCCAGAACCTCCCGCTCCAGCCCGGGATGAGCCGAATAATAGGTGTCCTCGACAAAGAGCATGTCCGGCGCAAAGGGCAGCACATAAATAAAGCGATAGCCGTCCCGCTGTTCCACGGTGGCGTCCATGATGATCGGCTTTTCAATACCATGCGGAGCGGTGCGCCACATCTGGCCCACGAATTTCTGCCAGCCGCCCTTCAGCCCCGGAAAGCCCGAAGCGCCCCGCGCATCCAGCACCGCTTGCGTTTCCAGCTGCCGCCCATCGGCCAGGGTCACATGGCTGGCGCTCACCTCCACAGCCGCGCAGCCGCGCAGGATCGCGCCCTTTGGCAGGCGTTCCTCCAGCACCGCATCCAGCTTTTCGCCGGTCAGGCTGTTGTAGCCCATGGGGAGATGGCGCTCGGCCCCGGCAAAGCGTGTGCTGTGCCCGCCCCAGTGCCTCACCACCAGCGGATCGATCAGCCAGCGATCCGCCGCCGCCACATCGCTGTCGAAAAAGGACCAGACATGGTTGCCGCCGCAGCGCTCCCCGGCTTCCACCAGAGTCACGCGCCATTCCGGACGCAGCGCGCCGACGGCCAGCGCCGCCAGCCCACCGGCCAGCCCGCCGCCCAGAATAACCAGATCCGTTTGCGCTCCCATCCTGTCTTTGTATGGATTTACACAGGGCCCGGCAACGGGCCCAGCATACGGAATTTCGGGCAATTTTTTTGGCTGCCCCCGGCGCCATCGGGCAATGCCCTTCGGCCCTTGGCAGCAAATCCTTAAAGTCTGAGGCCGTAAAACCTCCCCGCGTCGATTGGGCCAGAGGAGCGGGCGCCATGGCAATCATCCTTTACCAGCAGGCCGGAGTCCTGCCCGCCGGTCGCCTGCGCGCGAAACTGGCCGAGGCCCTGCCCCTGCGCCGGTGGATCTGCGGCGAGGAGGATGACGGCTCCCCCAACCAGTCCATCCCCCTGCGCGGCCATCACCTGATCTGTGGACGCGGCGAGGGCGCCCCCCTCTTCGTGGAACTGCGCTGCATCGAGATGCCCTATGCGGGCGACACCGCCCCGCCCCATTGCGGCCATGTCACCCTCTCGCCCCCCACCACTGACGACCCTGCCGAGGCCGATCAGGTCACCGCGCTGATCGCCGACGCGCTGATGGGCCACGAGGGCGGCGGCTTGTGGTGCCGCCTGAGTGAAGGCTCCGGCTGGATGGCCGCCGCCGGCATGGAAGAGGTGCTGCGCCGCGTCGCCGCCGGGGAGCCGCTGCAACGCGCGGGCACGGACCCGCACCGCCCCAGCCCCGCCACGCGCCGCGCCGTGGCCCCGGCCTTCCACACCGAAGTCCCCCGCACCGATCGCCTGCCGACCCTGGCCCTGCTGATCGCGCCGGGCAGCGACGGGCGCAACACCCCACCCCCGCCTCCCGGCTGGGCACTGCTGGTACAGCATCTCGACGCGCTCGACCCGGACGGCGACTGGAGCATCGACCCGCGCGATGACAGTGCCGCTCTGCTGACCGGCCGCCCGGGCCGCATCGGCATCACCCTGCACAAGGCGCCCCTGCCCGCCGAATGGCTGCAACTGGCCCAGGGCCACAGCGACTGGCCCGGCCAGCCGCCAGACACCGCCGCCCTGCGCTGGCACACCGCCTGCCTTACGCTCACCTGCGATCTGGAAACCGGCGCTGCCGGGCCTCACGATACCGCTCAGGTCGCCCGTGCGATGGCCGCCGCGCTGCTGCTGCTGGGGCAGGATCTGCACAGCGCCGGGCGGCTGGCTGCTCTGGCCAATCCTGCTCATGCCAAGCTGTTCCCGCCGCAGTATCTGCCGAATCTGGCCGAGACTCTGGAAGCCGATGAAGTGCCTGTGCAGCTGTTCATTTCCACGGCCATCCATACCACCACGCCGGGGGCGGTTTCGCTCTCCACCACCGGGCTGATGCCCTTTCTCGACCATGAGGTGGAGGCCTGGAACGCGCCCGGCGACGCCGAGACTCTCGGCGAGAAGCTGGGCAAGGTGTTGCGCCAGCTGCTGATTCAGGAAATCGTGCCCCGCCATGGCGATACGCTGGGCAGCAGCCCTGTGCGCATTCTCCACGGCACCAGCCGCGCGGAGCGGCCCTATGCCGGAGGGAAGCCGATTCCCGCGCTGTGGCTGGAGTTCGGGGAGGCGCGGCCCTATCCCTCACGCCCGGCGGTGAGTGCTGCGGCGCCTTTGCGGCGGCCGGGGGGGTTTGGCCGGAAGGGATTGTAAGGGGGAAGAAGGAAGATGCGAGGGGGAAGTCCTTGTTGGTCGCATGTCTCAAAAGACATGCTCCGGGCCCTCGCGCTCCCATTCCGTCTTCCGACGATGGGGTGGTGGCGCCCGATCCTTACGCCACGGCTCTCCACCTGCGCCACGCAAAGCGCCGCAGGCAGTTTTATAAGGCATACGCTGCGCTGGTGATTTTAAAGCCTGCGGCGCGGCGTCGTTGCCCTTTGGCTGAACCCGTGGCGCCCACGTAGACATTAACGGGAGCGCGAGGGCGATGGCCCTCGCATCTTCTCTTTCCCCCTTCTGGACAATCCCCCTCCACGCTTCTAACCTGCGCCCAGTTTCCCCGGGGAGCCCGCATGGGCTGAGAGGTGGGCTTTGCGCCCCACGACCCGCTGAACCTGACCCCGTTAATGCGGGCGTAGGGAGGGAGTACCCGGCGGCGGATCTGTGCGATCAGTCCGTGTTCCGGGCGCCTTTTTCCTCACGCCACGCTCTTTGAGGAAGAGGCAAAGCGCATGGCCGATATCGATTCGAAAATGGAGGCTCTCAAAGGGAGCCAGTTCAATGTGACGACGGGCCCTATCCGGGGCAGTCGCAAGATCCATGTGCCGGTGCCGGGCACGGATATTCACGTCGCGATGCGTGAGATCACGCTGGAGCCGGGCAGCGGCGAACCGCCGGTGCGGGTCTATGATACCTCCGGCCCTTACACCGATCCCAAAGCGCAGATCGACATTCAGGCTGGCCTGCCCCTGCTGCGCCGCAACTGGATTCTCGCGCGCGGCGATGTGGAGGATTACGAAGCCCGCGCCATCAAGCCGGAGGATAACGGCCAGCTTGGCCCGGATCGCAGCGGCGGCGTGCCAGCATTTCCCAATCCGGTTCGCCGGCCTTTGCGCGCCAAGGCTGGCGCCAATGTCAGCCAGATGCATTACGCACGGCGCGGCATCGTCACGCCGGAAATGGAGTATGTGGCGGCGCGTGAGAATCTTGGGCGTATGGCGCTGAAGGATGCTTTGGTTCGTGACGGGCAGGATTGGGGCGCCTCCATTCCCGACTTTGTCACCGGCGAGTTTGTACGAGAAGAACTGGCACGCGGGCGGGCGATCATCCCCAACAACATCAACCACCCCGAAACCGAGCCCATGGCCATCGGGCGCAATTTTCTGGTCAAGATCAACGCCAACATCGGCAATTCGGCGGTGGCCTCGGATGTCGCCAGCGAGGTCGACAAGATGGTCTGGTCGATCCGCCATGGTGCCGATACGGTTATGGATCTTTCCACCGGGCGCAACATCCATGACACGCGCGAGTGGATCATCCGCAACAGCCCCGTGCCCATCGGCACCGTGCCGATCTATCAGGCGCTGGAAAAGGTGGGCGGCATCGCCGAGGACCTCAACTGGGAGATCTTCCGCGACACGCTGATCGAACAGGCCGAGCAGGGCGTCGATTACTTCACCATCCATGCGGGCGTGCGCCTGCCCTTTATCCCGCTGACGGCCAAGCGAGTCACCGGAATTGTTTCTCGTGGCGGCTCGATCATGGCGAAATGGTGTCTGGCGCATCACAAGGAATCCTTCCTTTACGAGCGCTTCGACGAAATCACCGAGATCATGAAGGCCTATGACATCGCCTATTCGCTGGGTGATGGCTTGCGCCCTGGCTCCATCGCCGACGCCAATGACGAGGCGCAATTCGCCGAACTCTACACCCTTGGCGAGCTGACCAAGCGCGCCTGGGCGCAGGACGTGCAGGTGATGATCGAGGGGCCCGGCCATGTGCCGATGCACAAGATCAAGCAGAACATGGACAAGCAGCTGGAAGCCTGCGGCGAAGCCCCGTTCTACACGCTCGGGCCGCTCGTGACCGATATCGCGCCGGGCTATGATCACATCACCAGCGGCATCGGCGCGGCGATGATCGGCTGGTTTGGTACGGCGATGCTCTGCTATGTTACGCCCAAGGAGCACCTCGGCCTGCCGGATCGCGATGACGTGAAGGTCGGCGTGGTGACCTACAAGCTGGCCGCCCATGCCGCCGATCTGGCCAAGGGGCACCCTGCGGCGAAACTGCGTGACGATGCGCTTTCGCGCGCGCGATTCGAGTTCCGCTGGCGCGATCAGTTCAACCTGTCCTTGGACCCGGACACTGCCGAGGCCTATCACGATCAGACTCTGCCTGCGGAAGGCGCCAAGACGGCGCATTTCTGCTCCATGTGTGGGCCGAAGTTCTGCTCGATGAAGATCACGCAGGAGGTGCGCGATTTCGCCGCCAAGCAGAATCAGGAGCCGGGGGCATTCATCGCCGCCGAGGAGGCCGAAAAGGGGATGGAGGAGATGTCCGCTTTGTATCGCGACGGCGGGGATCTTTACATTCCGGCTGCGGAGTAAGCTAGAAAGGCAGGTGCGAGGGTGGAGTCTTTCGTTGGTCGCCTTTCTCAAGAGAAAGGCTCCGGCCCTCGCGCTCCCATGATGTCTTCTGGCGAAGCGGCAGTGGCACCCGATCGTTGCGCCCTGTCTCTCCGTTGATTTGCCCAAGGGCCGCGCCTAGGCTGGGCGGCATCATGGATATCGCTGTTCTAGAGCAATATTTGCATCACCAGATCCCCTTGTCGGAAGCGATGCAGGTGACGGTTGATGCGGCTGGATCGGACTCGGTGGTGCTTTCCGCGCCGCTTGAACCCAACATCAATCACAAGAGAACCGCCTTTGGCGGCAGCATCTCGACCCTGGGCATCCTTGCCGCATGGTCTCTGGTGCATCTGCGGTTGCTGGAGGAGGGCCTGCGCTGCGAGGTTGTCATCCAGTCCAACCAGATGGATTATGAGCGGCCGATCACGGGGGCGTTTAGCGCCGCTTCTGCGGTGCGCGATCCGGCGGGATGGCCGACCTTCCTCAAGACATTGCGGCGCCGGAAGATGGCGCGCATTGAGGTAAGCTCAGACCTGATGTTCGAGGAAGCGGTGGTTGGCCGCCTGAGCGGACGCTTCGTGGCCTTCCTGCAGGAAGCCTGAGAACTCAACCCCGCTGCGAAGCAGCAGTAAAACCGGAAGCCCCACGCAGACCAGAAAGGGATTGCAAAGGGCGCCATAGCTTGTCGCGTGCGACAAGCGCACTCTTGGGGCCCTTTGCCCGCCGGAGGCAAAAAACCTAATGCACAAAGAAAAAGGCCGGATGAGGCAAACCCCATCCGGCCTTTTCAAACGCTTGGTTGGAAGCGCTTCGCCTTAGCGAGCAGCAACCAGCAGCTTGGCGTTCAGCGGCTGCACGTCGCGCAGCGAGAACGAAACCGGAGCGTTGTCGATGAAGCCCGACACGCCGCCCTTGGCAACGCGCAGTTCGAAAGGAACCGAACCCTTGTCGGCGGTGCCCTTCAGGATGCGGACGTCGCCCTTGGTCTCGACGGTGTAGGCGTAGTCGACGCCATCATACGAGAAGGTCTGCTTGGGAGCAGCTTCAGCCGAGGCAACGGCGGGCAGAGCGAAGAGAGCGGCAGCGGCAAAAACAGTCTTGAACATGGCAATTTCCCTTTGTGTCGAAGGCCTGCTTCGAAGGTGAGATTGCCTTCAGCATCCTTATCTGTTGCATTGCAGCATATGGAAATGCGCTGTGGCGCTCAATTGTGTTTGCCGTTTAGGTGATTGCAAGAAATGCAACATATTTGGCAATCGACGGAAATCAGCGCAGAATTTGCTCAACACGCCGCAGAAAAATGGTTCGCGCATAGCTATGCGTGCAAAGAGCGCATAAGAAGAAAGACCATTGCGGAAATTTTCCGAAATTACGCAAACCTAAATGGCTCAAGAAGATTCGAATCACACAGCCGCCATAAAACCATTCGGGTGCGCGTAATTGCGATATTACGCCATAACGGATAAAATCCAAATCAAGGCCCTTCCAAACACCCATCCTGCCTGCATAATCCACAAACCTCACCCTCTCTCCCTGTCTCACGCAAGTTAACTTGCCCCTCTGCAACAGGCGTGGCACGCCCCTCCCCACAGTCGCGGCAAACGCCGCTGGCAAAACACAAAATAACATCGGGGTCAGACTGCGTTCAGCATGAAGATCCTAGATATATCGGCACAGAAACTTTGGCCCTGTAGAACCGTTTACGCCCTACAGGCTTTGGAGAGTTGTCCCATGACCCCTTCATCAGGCGCTAAGCTGAAAAGCATGCGGAAGATCGTGCTCGCCGGTGGTGCGCTGGCGATGGCGGTAGGCCCTCTGGCAGCCGGTCTTGCCTCTGCGCAGGACGGTTCCTACGGCTACCCCGACCAGTCCCAGCAATATCCCAATGGGCAATACCCGAACGGCCAATATCAAGGTCAGTACCAGGGCCAGTATCCGAACCAGGGTTATCCCAATCAGGGCGGCCAGTATCAGAACCCGCCGCCCGAGCCCGTGGCCCCCGGCGGCTATGACGGCACCCGTCCGCCCCCGCCGCCTCCCGGCTATGCCGCGCCCAGCGATCTGGCCGCGCAGCAGATGGCCGATCAGCGCTATGCGCAGAATGCCGAGAACTGGGCGCGTGACAATTGCGTCAAGTCGCATGGCAATGTCGCGGGCGGCGCGGCGGTCGGCGGCATTCTGGGCGCCATCATCGGCGGCGCGCTTGGCGGTCGTCACGATCGCGGTGCGGGCGTCTTTGCCGGCGCGGCGGTCGGCGCGGTCGGCGGCGCGGCAGTGGCCAGCTCCAGCGGCGGCGCCACCAGCCCCGGTTGCCCTCCCGGCTATGTGACGCGCGGCGGTGCTCCGGAATGGGGTTATCAGCCCGCAGGCTACTACTATGCCGCGCCGGACTGGTATCGCCCCTGGGTCTTTATCGACAACAGCTGGGTCTATCGCCCCTATCCCTATCACGACTTCTATTACCGCACCTGGTGGGGTCCCCGCCATGGCGGCTGGCGTGGTGGTCCGGGCTGGCGCGGCGGCCCGCATGGCGGCTGGCGCCGCTGAGCGACACAAACAGAGAGGGCGGCATGCGAATGCCGCCCTTTTTGCATCGTGGCACCAAACCCCTTTTGCCTTCCGCCTGTAAACTTTCCCTGCGAAGAAGCGCTTGGCGGCAGAGGGGAATTCGTCCATCAGGCGCCAATCAGCCCCTCCTGCCGGTGTTTCATGACGATCGACAAACCCTCGCGTGGCGTGTTCCTTCTGCTGCTGGCCACGGTGCTGTATCTGACGCTGATGCCGTCACCGCCCCATGTCGCGCTCGACAATCTGCCCTTTGGCGACAAGATCGAGCATTTTCTGGCCTTTGGCTCGCTGACCTTTGCCGCCCGTTTCGGCTTTCCGCGCATGGCGGAGTGGCTGGTGTTGGAACGATTGTCGTTTCTGGGCGCTATGATCGAGGTGGTTCAAGGTTCCCCCGGCCTGCATCGCGATTGCGACTGGCGGGATTGGGCCGCCGATACGCTGGGTGTGCTGGTCGCCTTGGCGGCGGTGCGGGTGCTCTATGCCCTGTTTCGCAGCCGGCAGCCGCGACCCACGCTGCATTAAGCTGCTCCCCGAAAGGCAGCGGAAAGGACGTTGATGTCGCTGCCCGTTCTGAACTTGTCCTCCTCCAGCACGGGCCCGAGGCCTTCCCTGCCGCATCGCACCAAAGCGCAAAAGCCCGCATCCATGGCCGTCACCGGCCCCGCATCTGTATCAATATGACGCGATGCGATTGCCTTGCCGCGTTTTTTTGCTAGCAGAGGCCCTGTGACGACAGCCTTCCCCCCCATGGATCGGTCGCGCCTTGCTGTGCGGAACCTGGTGCTCACACTGGCCTTTGCCTGTGCCGGTTGCATGAGCGGCCACACCGATTCCCCGCCGCTGCGCCTGGTTTCCGAAACCGCGCCCTCCACGCCCGACGACGCCCTGCCCTGGTGGAAAGGCGCGGGCGATCCCGTGCTGGCCCAACTGATCGAGCAGGGTCTGGCGCATGATCCGGTGCTGATCTGTCAGGCCTTCAACCTCACCCAGAGCGAGGACAAGGCCCATGCGCCCGGCCTGCGCCACCGCCTCTCGCATCTGATCGCTCAGGATGACGACACCGCGCGGCGCGCTCAGGCCTATGCCTATGCCGACGCCCGCAACCATCTGGCCGAGCGTATCGCTCTGGCCTATATTGAGGCCCGGCGCTGGCAGGAACGCCTTGCGGTGCGCGTCAAGGCTGTCGACCCGCTGCGCGACAATGGCGAGATCGCCCATTTCCGCAAGGAAGCGGGGCTCGTCCCCGCGATGGACGGCGATATGGCCGATGTGATGACCGGGCTGGACACTGCCACGGTGGAAGCCGCCCGCAACAAGCTGGGCGAGGCCATCGGCAATCTGGCGAAACTCACTCACGCCCTGCCCGACGATCTGCGTGGGCAACTGGGCAGTGAGGGCCATTTGCCCGCGCTGGCCGCCAAGCCCGCCAATGATCGCAGCCACCGCGCCGATCTGCGCGGCCTCGAACTGCGGCTGACCGCCGACCTGACTCACCACAAGGTCGAGCAGGATGTGATCGACAGCGCCGCCAAGGCGCCCGAAGGCACGCCCGCCCCCGAAGCCCCCGCCAAACCGGCCGATGGCAAGAAGGGCGACCCCAAAATCACCGCCGATGCGCGCGCCCAGAACGCCGTGGCCGCATGGCGCGCCGCGCAGATCCGCGCCGATGCGGAAATCCGTGACGCCAGCGCCGCGCTGGACACCACCACCATGCGCCTCGCCCCGCTGGCCAAGGCAGAGGCGACGGCCACCCGCACCGTCACCGATGCCCGTCTGGGCTATCGCAGCGGAACCGAGACATTCTCCATGCTCTATGTCGCCGAAGCCGCCGTGCTGGCCGCGCAGGAAGGGCAGATCGATGCCCGCGCCGCCGCCGCCGCCGCTGCCGTCCGCCTGTGGTCCGCGCAGGGCCTGGGCTGGCACGATGCCGATCTGGCCCCTGCGCCGACTGAAGGTGTGACGGTCTGTGTCCAGCCCTGAACTCGACGCTTTTCTGGGGGCCCGCCCCCATCGCGAGCTGTATCACTGGCTCAGCGTGGGCGCCATTGTGGTGGCGCTGGCGGTGGCCTTCGTGCTGCTGGGGCGCTTCGTCAACGGGCCGGATCTGGCCTATTACAGCTCTCCGGTTGAGCGCGGTGACATCACCCCGGTGATCTCGGGCGAGGGCACGCTGCATGCCGTGGGCGAGGTGGCGATCACCGCCACCAGCGACGGCGCAGTGCAGAGCGTGCCGGGCCCGGCGCAGGGCCCGGTGGCTGCCGGGCAATTGCTGGTCACCATGGACAATGCCTCGCTGCTGGCCGAGCAGACCGCGGCTCAAGCGCAGCAGATGCAGGCGCAGGGCGATCTCGACCGCGCCAAATTGTCGCTGAGCGAGGCCCAGATCAAGCTGGCGCGCTATGATGCGGTGTGGCGCAAGTCGCAGGGCCGCGTGCCCTCGCTCAACGAGATGCAGGGCGCCCGCGCCGATGCGGGCCGCGCCGCCATTGCCGCCAGCACCGCCCAATCGGCACTCTCGGCAGCGCAGGCGAAGGTCAAGGCGGCTCAGGCCAAGCTGGCGGGCAGCGCGATTTCGGCCCCTGCCGCAGGGGTCGTGGTGGCCCGCATGGTC
This sequence comes from Novosphingobium terrae, assembly GCF_017163935.1. Taxonomy (NCBI): domain Bacteria; kingdom Pseudomonadati; phylum Pseudomonadota; class Alphaproteobacteria; order Sphingomonadales; family Sphingomonadaceae; genus Novosphingobium; species Novosphingobium terrae. The sequence goes on from NZ_JABVZR010000001.1 coordinate 3,896,493, forward strand.
ACGCCCGGGCAGGGCGTGCAGGCGGGCGCGCCGCTCTTCACGCTGGCGCCCGGCGTCGACAAATTGACCGTTGCCGTGCCGCTCGATGCCGCTCAGGCCCAGCGTCTGGCCATCCATGCCCATGCCCGCGTGCTGGCCCCGGCGCTCAGCGATGGGCCGCGCAGCGCCACGCTCGATCGCCTCGATCCGGGCCCGGGCGATGGGCGGCAGTTCGCCGTCTTCACGCTGGATGCGCCCGCAGCGCCGCTCAAGCCCGGCATGCCGGTGACGGTGGACATCGATCTGCCCGCGCGGCAGGGCGTGCTGCTGGTGCCCAATGCAGCGCTGACCTTCGCGCCTGAGGGCAAGCGCCCGGGCGGCAACGTCTATGTGCTGGCGCAGCATCAGCAGCCCCGGCAAGTGCCGGTTGCCGTCGGGGTCTCGGACGGTCAGCATACCGAAGTCATCGCCACCGGCCTGCAGCCGGGCGAACAGATCATCACCGGCTGGCGTCATGCACCGGAAAAAAATCAAACGGGGGGGAATCCGAAGGCGGCCACCACACCGCCCACGAAACCTTGAGCCGCGCCTTGCGCGTTACACGGATGATATCGATTATGACCAAGCCCCCGTTTTCGCCCCGGACTTCTCTCTCTCGGCGCGAGGCGACCGGCCTGATTTCCGCCTTCGTCGCTGCTCTGACGGCTCCGGGCGCCGCACTGGCCGCGCCCGCCGGACGCTTCGGCCCTGCCACGCCTTTCTCCTGGGATCGCCTTGTCGCCCGCGCTCAGGCCAATGCCCGCCGCCCCTACACCGAACGCCCCGTATCGAAGCTGGCGGTGGCTGATTTCGACACCCATGTCCGCCTCACCTATGGTCAGGCCGAGGAACTGCCCGGCCATGTCCGCCTGTTTCCCACCCGCGTCGGCATCGCCCCGCAGGCCGTGGGCATCAGCATCGTCGAGAACGGGCAGGCCCGCACGCTCACCGATATGACGGGCCTGTTCGGCGGCGGTCAGGATGGCGAGGCGGCCGGCTTCCGCGTGATGTGGGCCGATGGCCATGCCGACTGGCTGGCCTTCCTTGGCGGTTCCTACTTCCGCGCGGCGGGCAGCCATGACCAGTTCGGCCTGTCCGCACGCGGCATCAGCGTCAACACCGGCGCCCCCGGCCCCGAGGAATTCCCCGAATTCACCGACTTCTGGTTCGAGGGCAAGGGCGAGGACGGGCTGATCGTCCATGCCCTGCTCGATGGGCCTTCGCTGACCGGCGCCTATCGCATCGAAACCAAGCGCACGCCCGATGCGGGCATTCAGGACGTGACCGCCACGCTGTTCCTGCGCCGCGACATTGAGCGGCTGGGCCTCGCCCCCATGACCAGCATGTATCTTTATGGCGAGGGCGACCGCCGCGCCGACTGGCGCCCCGAAGTGCATGACAGCGACGGCCTCGCCATCGTGACGGGCACGGGCGAGCATATCTGGCACCCGCTGATCAACCCCGAGCAGGAACACAAGCCGCCCGTCACCAACGCCATGCGCGCGGATCATGTGAAGGGCTTCGGCCTGCTGCAGCGCGATCAGGATTTCGATCATTATCAGGATGATATGAGCTATTACCACCGCCGCCCCTCGCTCTGGGTGGAGCCGAAGGGGGATTGGGGGCCGGGCGCGGTGGCGCTCTATTCCTTCGCCTCGATTTCCGAGACGGTGGACAATGTCTGCGCCTATTGGCTGAGCGACACGCCTGCCAAAGCCGGGCAGCGCCGCGACTTCGCCTATCGCCTCACCTGGAGTTCGCAGGAACCGGCGCATGGAAACAATGCCCTGTGTACTGCGTTTCGTGTTGGACCCGGTGGTGTGCCCGGGCAAGATGAGATCAAGGGTGTCACCCGCTATGTGTTCGATTTCGAAGGCGATATTCTGGCGGGCCTCACCCGTGACAGCCATGTCGAAGCCCAGACGGACATTCCTGCCAAGGCCGTGCTGTTGATGGCGGTGGGCCCGGTGGGCGGCCAGAAGAACATCTGGCGCGTGACGATGGATGTGCGCCATGCCGATCTGCCTCACCCCGAATTCCGCCTGTTCCTCAAGCGCGGCGGTGCTGCCCTGAGCGAGACGGTGATCGCCACGGCCAAGCTACCATGAGCACAACCCTTCCCAATCTGCCGCAAGAAGCGCCGCTGGAGATGCCGATCCAGCGGCTGGACGGCGTTCCGCCCGCCGTGCGCGAAGTGGCCACCCGCCCGCAGGGGCTGGTGGTCAAGCGCCTGCTGCTGATCGCGCTGACCGCCGTGCTGGCACTGGCCGCCTCCAGCGAGATTCGCGCCGCCTTCTCGCGCGATGGGCTGGACGTCTTCGATGTGCTGCTGCTGCTGTTCTTCGTGCCGCTGTTCAGCTGGGTGGCCTTTGGCTTTGTCTCCTCCACCTTCGGCTTTTTGCAGCTGATGACCGGAGCGCATCCGGGGTTTGCCCCGGTGCCCCACCTGCCTGCACCGCTCACCAAGCGCACCGCCGTGCTGATGCCGGTCTACAATGAGAGCGTGGAGGATGTGTTCGCCCGCGTGCGCGCCATGGTCCATTCCATCGCGGCGGCGGGCGGCGGCGAGGCGGTGGACTTCTTCGTGCTGAGCGATTCCAACGAGTTGCACGGCAAGCGCGAGGAAGCGGCATGGGCCACTATGGCCGCCAAATCACCGATCCCGCTCTATTACCGCCGGCGCGAGAAGAACATCGCCCGCAAGCCCGGCAACATCGCGGAATGGGTGCGCCGCTTTGGCGGAGCCTATGAATCGATGCTCGTGCTCGATGCCGACAGTCTGATGAGCGGCGAGACCATCGTCGGCCTCGCCTCGATCATGGAGGCGCGCCCCTCGCTCGGCCTGCTGCAGACCGTGCCGATGATCACCAATGCGCAGACGCTGTTCCAGCGCTGGATGCGCTTCGCCAGCGAGGCTTACGGGCCGATCGCCTCGGCGGGGCTGCTGTGGTGGTCGGGCTCGGAAGCGAATTTCTGGGGCCATAACGCCATTTTGCGCACCCGCGCCTTTGCCGAAAGCTGCGGCCTGCCCGATCTGCCGGGCAAGCCCCCCTTCGGCGGCCATATCCTCAGCCATGACATGGTGGAATCAGCCCTGCTGCGCCGCCGCGGCTGGGCGGTGCATATGGTGATGATCGCGGGCAGCTATGAGGAATTTCCGCCCACCATCGTCGATCATGCCATCCGTGACCGCCGCTGGATGCAGGGCAATCTGCAGCATCTGCGGCTGCTGGGGGCCTCGGGCCTGTCCATGGCCAGCCGCTTGCATCTGGTGATCGGGGCTTCGGCCTATCTCACCTCGCCGGGCTGGCTGCTGCTGCTGCTGACCACCATCTTGCAGGTGACCGCCTCGCGCGATCAGAGCCTGCCTCAGGCCGCGCCTCCGGGCGTGCTGTGGCTGACGGTGGTGCTGCTGTTCGGGCCCAAGCTGATGGGGCTGATCTGGATGCTGGCCGACAGGGAGCGCCGCGCCAGCTTTGGCGGCGCCGGGCGCGCGATCAAATCGGTGCTGCTGGATATTCTGCTGGCCATGCTGCTGGCGCCGGTCTCGATGGTGATGCAGGTCAAGGCGCTGGTCAGTCTGGTGCTGGGCATTCCCAGCGGCTGGCACACCCAGAACCGCGAGGCGCAGCGCATCCCCCTGCGCACCATCCTGCCCGATCTGCGCGAGCATATCCTGCTGGGCATCCTGTTCGCCGCCACGGCATGGGTCGATCCGGTGACGGCCTTGTGGCTCTCGCCGCTGACCATCGGGCTGTTCACCTCGCCATGGCTGATCAGCATCAGTTCCAGTGAAGAGGTGGGCATGCGCATGGCCGCACGCGGCTATTTTCAGGCGCCGCCTGTCGATGTGGTGGCCACGCCTGACGATGATGGGGATGATACCAAGCCCGGCATTGTGCCCCTCGCGCTGGCCTGACGCAAGGGGGGGAATGCCGCCCCCCCATGGCATAGGGCTCTCCCATTTTCCGTGTTGCGGCGCACCATCATCTGCCGCACACTCGGCCCATGATCAAAGCAGGGCTCCACCACCTCACCCGCTACAATTACGATCGCCCGATCCGGCTGGGGCCGCAGGTCATCCGGCTGAGACCGGCGCCGCACAGCCGCACGGCGGTGCCCAATTACTCGCTGAAGATCAGCCCCGAAAACCACTTCCTCAACTGGCAGCAGGACCCTCACGGGAACTGGCAGGCACGCATCGTCTTCCCCGATCCGGTCGACCATTTCGGGGTGGAGGTGGACCTGCTGGCCGATCTGGCGGTGATCAACCCCTTCGACTTCTTCGTCGAGGAGTATGCCGAAACCTTCCCCTTCACTTATGCCGAAGAGCTGGAAGGCGATCTGGCCGCCTATTTCGAGATCGAGCCACAAGGCGCTTTGTTCGAAACCCTCTACCAGCGCTTCGCCGGGGTAGAGGAAGAACGCACCATCGATTTTCTGGTGGCGGTGAATCAGGCGGTGAATGCTGCGGTCAATTACGTCATCCGCATGGAGCCGGGCGTGCAGACGCCCGAGGAAACGCTGGAGGAAGCCAGCGGATCCTGCCGCGATTCGGCATGGCTTCTGGTGCAACTGCTGCGCCGCCTTGGCTTTGCCGCGCGTTTCGTCTCGGGCTATTCGATCCAGCTTCTGCCCGATGTGATCCCGGTGGAAGGCCCCAAGGGCGTCTCGCAGGATGTCTGCGATCTGCACGCCTGGGCCGAGGTCTATGTGCCCGGCGCGGGCTGGATCGGCATGGACGCCACATCGGGCATGCTGGCGGGCGAGGGCCATATTCCGCTGGCCGCCACGCCGCATTACCGCTCTGCCGCCCCGGTGGTGGGCATGGCCGAGCCCGCCGAGGTCGATTTCCATTTCGAGATGAGCGTCCACCGCATTCAGGAAGCGGTGCGCATCACCAAGCCCTTCACCGATGCCCGCTGGGAGGCGCTGTTGGCGCTGGGCGACCGGGTGGATGCCGACATCACCGCGCAGGACATGCGCCTGACCATGGGCGGCGAGCCGACCTTTATCGCCGACAGCGATTTCGACGCGCCCGAATGGAACGCCGATGCAGTGGGCCCCACGAAGGCGGGCTATGCCGACCGGCTGATCCGCAAGCTGCGTGAAGCCTTTGCGCCGGACTCGCTGCTGCATCATGGGCAGGGAAAATGGTATCCGGGGGAGAGCCTGCCGCGCTGGGGCTATTCGCTGTACTGGCGGCGAGACGGCCAACCGGTGTGGCGCGACGCCAGCCTGATCGCCGGGCAGCCCGTGCCGGGCGAGAAGGCCGACACGCCGATCACCGTCGAAACCGCCAGCGCCTTCCTCTCGGCCACGGCGAAGAAGCTGGGCGTCTCGCCCGATTACGCCATGCCGGTGTATGAGGATGCCGTGGAATGGATCGTGCGCGAGGCGCAATTGCCCGCCAACACCGATCCCCTCTCGCCCGAGATCGACGATCCCGAGGCGCGCGCCCGTTTCATGCGCACCTTCCAGCGCGGGCTGACCAAGCCCATCGGCCATGCCTTGCCGATTCAGCGCTGGCAGTCGCAGAACCACCCGCCGCGCTGGATGAGCGAACATTGGCGCGTGCGGCGCGGGGTGCTTTACGCGGTGCCGGGCGATTCCTCGCTGGGCTATCGCCTGCCGCTGGGCTCGCTGCCTTTCGTGCCCGCCGCCAACTATCCCTACATCAATCCGCAGGACACCGCCGAGCCGCGCGAGCCCCTGCCCGATTTCCGCGCCAAGCTGGCCGAGCGCGTGGCGGAACGCGGCGCGCAGGCCTCGATCGTTTCCGCGCCACCTCCGCCGCCGCAGCATCGTAACGAACAGGCGATCAGCAGCATCGAGGGCGCGGTGCGCACCGCCATCACCGTCGAGCCGCATAACGGCCCCGATGGCCATTACGTCTCGGTCTTCCTGCCCCCGGTGGCCCAGCTTGAGGACTATCTCGACCTGATCGCGGCGGTGGAAGCCGTGGCGGAAGAAACCCGCACCCCCGTCCGCATCGAGGGCTATCCCCCGCCCGCCGACCCGCGTCTGGTGGTGCTGAAGATCACCCCCGACCCCGGCGTGGTCGAGGTCAACATCCACCCCGCCACCAGCTGGCGCGAGCAGGTGGAGATCACCGAAACGCTCTACCAAGCCGCGCGAGAGGTTGGCCTCACCGCCGACAAATTCATGGTCGATGGCCGCGCCGTGGGCACCGGCGGGGGCAATCATATCGTGCTGGGCGGGCCATCGCTGCTCGATTCGCCCTTTATCCGCCGGCCCGATCTGCTGAAAAGCTTCGTGATCTACTGGCAGCGGCATCCGGCGCTGTCCTACCTGTTCTCGGGCCTGTTTATCGGCCCGACCAGCCAAGCGCCGCGCATCGATGAGGCCCGCCACGATGGCCTCTACGAGCTGGAAATCGCGCTGGCGCAGATCCCCGGCCCCAACCAGCCCCAACCGCTGGCATGGGTGACCGATCGCCTGCTGCGCAACAGTCTGGTCGATGTGACGGGCAACACCCACCGCACCGAAATCTGCATCGACAAATTCTTCAGCCCTGATGGCCCCACCGGGCGTCTCGGCCTGATCGAGTTCCGCGGCTTCGAAATGCCGCCCGAACCACGCATGAGCCTCGCCCAGCAATTGCTGATCCGCGCTTTGGCCGCGCTGTTCTGGCGCCAGCCGGTGGAGGGCGCTCTGGTGCGCTGGGGCACCACGCTGCATGACAAATTCATGCTGCCCCATTTCGTCTGGGAGGATTTCCTCGACGTTCTGGCTGACCTGCGCGCAGGCGGCTACGATTTCGATCCGGCATGGTTCGAGGCGCAGCGCCAGTTCCGCTTCCCCACCCATGGCTCGATCCACGCGGGCGGTGTCCATGTCGACATCACCCATGCGCTGGAGCCGTGGAACGTGCTGGGCGAAACCGGCGCCATCGGTGGCACAGTGCGCTTTGTAGACTCCTCCACGGAACGGCTTCAGGTCAAGGCCAGCGGGCTGGTGCCGGGCCGCCATATCATCACCTGCAACGGCCGCCGCGTGCCGCTGACCGCCACCGGCCAGCCGGGCGAGGCGGTGGGCGGCGTGCGCTACAAGGCATGGTGGCCCGCCGACTGCCTGCATCCGCTGATGCCGCCGCATGCCCCGCTCACCTTCGATGTGCTGGACACATGGAACGGGCGCTCGCTGGGCGGCTGCGTCTATCATGTGGCGCATCCGGGCGGGCGCAATTACGACACCGCCCCGATCAACGCCTATGAGGCCGAGGCGCGCCGCAAGGCCCGCTTCTGGGAGCATGGCCATACCCCCGGCCCGCTGCCCGTGCCGCCGCAGGAGCTGTCGGGCGAATTTCCCTTCTCGCTGGACCTGAGGCGCGGTCCGGTGGGTTCGGCGCCCGGGCTGTAGCATGCCGCGCAGCCGCGCCCTGCCCGCCGCGCCGGACTGGCTGACCAGCTATCTGCCTTCCAGCGCGGCCAGCGATCTTTATGCCTCGGCCTCACCGCAGACCGCCGCGCATTGGCACACAATGGCGCGCGGGCTGGCCGCGCTGGGCGACCAGAGCGGCGGCGTTCAGGAGCAGATCGCCCGCCAGATCCGCGATATGGGCCTCACCTTCCGCGTGGCCGGCGACGAGGCCGAGCGCGACTGGCCGCTCACCCCCATGCCGCTGATCATCGGCGGCGATGAATGGGCGGGGATCGAGGCCGGGGTGGTGCAGCGCGCCGATCTGCTCGAAAGGCTGATCGGCGATATTTATGGCCACGGCCAATTGGTGGCCAAGCGCCATCTGCCTGCCCCGATCCTGACCGGCAGCCCCTATTTCGCCCGCAAGATGCCGGGGATGGCGCCCCCCTCGGGCCATTGGCTGCATGTCTGCGCCATGGATTTGACCCGCGGGCCGGACGGGCAATGGTGCGTGCTGTCGGACCGGGTGCGGCTTGCTACCGGCGTGGGCTATGCTCTGGAAAACCGGCTGGCCTTTTCGCGCGCCACCGGATCGCTGCTGGGCGATATCCATGCGCGGCGGCAGGCGAGTTTCTTCTCCGCTCTGCGCGAGGGACTGGCGCGCGATTGCCAGCGGGATCGCCCCCGCATTGCCCTGCTGACGCCGGGGCGGCTCAACCAGTCCTATTCCGAGCAGGCGCATCTGGCGCGCTATCTGGGTTTTCCGCTGGTGGAAGGGCGTGATCTGGTCGTCAACCGGGATCGCCTGTTTGTCCGCACCATCGCGGGGCCCAAGCGCGTAGATGCGCTGTGGCGCTGGATCGACACCAATGCGCTCGATCCGCTCAGCTTCGATGTGCGCTCCACGCTGGGGGTGCCCGATCTGATGGCCACGCTGCCCGGCGGCGCGGTGGTGGCCAACTGGCCCGGCGCCGAGGTGGTGGAAAGCCGCGCCATGGCCGCCCAGATGGAGCGGCTCTGCCCGCTGCTGCTGGGCCAGCCTGCCATGCTCAAAAGCGTGCCAAGTTGGTGGTGCGGGCAGGAAGGGGCACTGGCCCATACCGAACAGCATTTCGATCAGCTGCTGATCGCCCCCGCCTTCGGTAGCGCCGAGGGGCTGGGCCGCCAGCCGGTGGTGGGCGCCTCGCTGTCGCCCGAACGCCGCGCCGCGCTGCTGGCGGCGATGCGCCAGCGCCCGATGGATTATGTGGTGCAGACGCTGCTGGCCTTGGGGCAGACGCCCACGCTGGTGGAGCAGCAACTCGTGCCGCGCCCCTTCTCGCTGCGGGTCTTCGCCGCGCGCGACGGGCAGGGCCGCTGGAAGGTGATGCCCGGCGGCTTCGCCCGCATCCTGCCCGGTGACGATGAAACCCCCGCGCTGATCGGCACCGGGGATCTCTCCGCCGATGTCTGCATTGCCGACGCGCAGAAGCAGTCCTCCATCGGCCACACCATGCTGGATGCGCCTGGCGTGGTGCGCGGCGGGGCGATTCTGGCCAGCCAGTCGGCGGACAATCTGTTCTGGTTCACCCGTTATGCCGAGCGGACCGAGTTTACCCTGCGTCTGCTGCGCGCCTTGCTGGGGGGCTCGATCGAGGCCGATGCCAGCGCGCATCAGGCCGGCGTCGGCGGCGTGCTCATCAACCTGCTGCATGCCGGCGGCGCGGTGCGCGCGCTGGGCATGGGCGAGCCCACGCTGGACATCTGCGCCGATGCCCTGACCGAAAGTGATCTGCCCGGCGGCATTCCTTCACTCATCCGGCAGTTGCAGAACACCGGGCGGGCTTTGCGACAGCGTTTCGCCCGCGACTTCTGGCTGATCGCCAGCCGCCCCATGCCGCAGTTGCGCGACCAGCACCCCCAGACCATGCTGGAGGTGATCGAGGAGCTGCTGGAACGCCTCAGCGCCCTCTCCGGCCTGATCGCGGAGAATATGATGCGCGGGCCCGCCCATGCCTTTATCGATATGGGCCGCCGCATTGAGCGCGCCCTCTCGATCTGCCGGGTGACGCGGGGCCTGCAGGCCTCGGGTCAGGAAGGGCTCAATGTGCTGCTGGAGCTGTGCGACAGCCAGATCACCTATCGCTCGCGCTATCTGAGCGGGGCGGCGCCCTTGCAGGTGCTCGATCTGGTGCTGCTCGATCCGGACAATCCGCGCTCGCTGGCCTTTCAGGTCGAGGCGTTGGTGCAGCGCATCTCGGGCCTGCCGCCGCTCGATGACCGCAATCTGCCCGAGCAGACCTTGCTCGATGCCCGCGCCATCCTTGCCCCGCTGCAGGCGCAATCCATCGCCGATATCGACAGCGGCACGCTGCATGCCATCGAGATCCAGTTGCTCAGCCTGTCGGACCGGATTTCGGAGCGCTATTTCCTGCCCAATGAGACGGTGGCGCCGCGCCAGCAAGGGGCGCTGCTGTCATGATCTACAACGTCACCCACACCACAACGCTGTTCTACAGCAATCTGGTGCGCCTTGCCCGCTTCAACCTGCGGCTGCGCCCCATCGACTGGCCGGGGCAAACGATCACCGAGTATCGGCTGGACGTCAGCCCCGCCCCTGCCGACATCCGCCAGAAAAGCAGCCCATGGCTGGCCAATGAAACGCGGCTGACCCTGCGCGACCCGATCACGAGGCTGTCGATCACCAGCCGTTTTCGTGCCCGTGTGCAGCCCCCCGCCTTCGACCGCGCCCAGGCCCCCAGCCCCGCCATCGCTCAGGTGCGCGCCATGGCCATGGGTTGGCCTGCTGTCGGCCCGGGCAGCCCGGCATCCTATCTCTTCGCCTCGCCCATTGCCGCGATCTGGCCCGGCGAGATCGGCGCATGGGGCCGCCAGTGGCTGCATGACGAAACGCCGGTGATGCAGGGCGCCATGGCGCTGATGCAGGCGCTGCATGAGGAATTCGCCTTCGACGCCAGCGCCACCAGCCCCGATCAGCCACCCATCGACGCGTTCCGGGCGCGGCGTGGGGTCTGTCAGGATTTCACCCATGTGATGATCTGCGCCTTGCGGGCCATCGGCCTGCCCGCCGCCTATGTCAGCGGCTATCTGCGCACCATTCCGCCGCCGGGCATGCCAAGGCTGGTGGGCGCGGATATGATGCATGCCTGGGTGGCGCTGTGGTGCGGCCCCGATCTGGGCTGGGTCGGGCTGGACCCGACCAATGCCACCTTGGCCACCACGGACCATATCGTGGTGGCGATGGGCCGCGATTACGGCGATGTCGCGCCGCTGGACGGCGTGTTCCATGGCGGCGCGGGCCAGACCATGACGGTGTCAGCCGATGTGGAACCTGTGGACGAGGAAACCGCCTGAAGCGGCTTACTGGCTGCTGTCCGAAGAACTGGCGTCCTTCTTTTTCTCCGGCACGGAGAAGGTGCCGCTGACACGGCCCGGGGTCGGCCCGGTCACCGCGCCGGGGCGCGCTGCGCCGCCCACGAAGTTGGACAGGCCCGTGTTGAGATCCACCACCAGCCGCGCGCCGTGCGACACATCGGTGCCCCGGCGCAGCGTGACATTGCCCGACATGACGATCACGCGGCGATCGAAATCATAAGTGCCCACATCGCCCACCGCGCTTTCGTTGTTGCGCGTGACGACGACACCGCCCGTCGAATTGATCAGCTTGATCTTCAGCGAGCCATTGTTGTTGGTGTAATCCACCAGCGTGCGCGCCGCTGTCATCTTCAGCTCGGCCTGGGTGATGATGACATGGCCGGAAAGCACCACATGATTGGCCTTGTCGTCCAGATCGATGCGATCAGCCTCGTAATTGACCGGGGCGTTGCTGTTGTGGCTGCCCAGCCCATTGGCGCTATGCGCCGTGCCCACCGACAGGCAGGCAGCGGCGGCAACACCGATCATCAGAGGGCGAAAGGGATTCGATCCGGACAGGGGCATGCGCATGGGGGCCGTCTAGCCTAACCGCACCGGGCCGTGAAGCGGCGCGCGGCGATATTTGTGAAACGGAGGGCGAAAAGGTCTGGCATCAGTGCTGGTTGCCCGGTGCAGGCGTTGTCTGTGCAGGCGCCTTCAGATCGGACTGGGCGCTTTGCATTGTCTTGCCCGGCGTCATACGCAGGCGAGCATGGCCCTCCAGCCGGATCGTATGCTGATCCAGATCGGCATAAAGCTTGTCGCCCGAGAAATCGCCCGAGGGAATCAGACCCGTCGCCTTGCCCTGGCTCTGAACCGTCTGGTGGCGCACATCGATCACCACCTGATTGGCGTGCATGTCATAGCCGCCCTCATGCTGGAAGCGCACCTGGCCCGGCACGGTCAGCTGATCGCGCGAGATGTCGAAATTGCCCTGCGCCGCCTCCAGCCGCGCGGGGCCGTCGGTGAGGGCAATGGTGCCGATCAGCTCATTCATCCGCACCAGCGGGTCCTGTGCCGAATGCTGCACGGCATCGGCGGCGGACAGCTCGAAAGGCCGCCCCCGATTGTCATTGCCGCGATAAGCCGCGCGCTGGATCAGCATGCGGTTCTCGGTCACCTGCACCTTGTTGCGGTCGAGCAGGAAGCTGACCGAATTGTGCGGGAACAGCGGCCAGACCACCATCAGCGCCACGACCACCCCCGCCGCACCCGGCAGGAAGCGGCCCAGCGTGCCCAGCAGCAGTTCACGCCGGCAGCCGGGCAAGGCCATTGCCCGGCGCTTGTCGTGAATCTGGCGCTTGGAGAGGATCATGACCCTGCTCAGGCCGCTTCGTGGCTGAAGATGTCGTGGTCTTCCCAGCCCGCCAGATCGAGCGCGGCGCGCGCAGGCAGGAAGTCGAAACAGGCCTGAGCCATGGCGGTGCGATTCTCACGCGCGAGGCGCTCGACCAGAATGGTGTGGCAGGCGTGCAGATAGCGCACGTCGCTCGCGGCATAGTCACGCTGCGCATCCGACAGATCCGCGCCGCCCCAGTCGCTCGACTGCTGCTGCTTGGAGATTTCCTTGCCCAGCAGCTCGCGCACCAGATCCTTCAGGCCATGGCGGTCGGTGTAGGTGCGCACCAGCTTGCTGGCGATCTTGGTGCAGAAGGCGGGCGCGGCGTTCACGCCGAGGTAGTGCTGAATGGCGGCAATGTCGAAACGGGCGAAGTGATAGAGCTTCAACCGCTCCGGATCAGCCAGCACGCCCTTCAGATTGGGCGCGTCATAGGTGCTGTTCGGGCCGAAGCGCACCAGATGCTCGTCACCGCTGCCGTCGCTGATCTGCACGAGGCAGAGGCGATCGCGACGGGTGATGAGGCCCATGGTTTCGGTGTCGACAGCGATGATGCCCGGCTTGAGAACGCCAGCGGGCAGGTCTTCTTCATGAAAATAAACAGCCATTGGGGCAATGTAGGCCAGCGGGGCGGAAATGGAAAGGGCGCGGCGTGTTTTCACGCCGCGCCCGGATCTCAGCACATCGCTGCTGCGGTGCCGGCTCGCTCCCCCGCCCGGTTACCCTACGGTGGTATCCTCTGGGTGGTCGGGCGGGGGAGCGGGCCGGTGCCGCAAAATCCGGCTCTTCCGCCGGATTTTCAAACAGACTCAAACCGGCTCAGAATTGAACGCGGATCGTGCCGCCATAGGTGCGCGGATCGCCCAGCTGGGCAGCGATCAGCCCGGTGTTGCCGCTGGTGACGATCAGCTGCTGCACATAGTTGGTGCCCGTGGCGTTGCGCACCCAGCCCGAGATATCCAGCCCGTGCTGCACGCGGAAACCGACGCGGAAATTATGCAGCGCATAGCCATCCACCCAGGTGTAGATCGAGGCCGAGGGGTTGGACGAGAAGTTCGAGCGGTACGAACCATCATAGCCGAAGTACACCTCGCCATCCTTGCCCAACAGCGTGGCAGGAATGTTGTACTCCCCACCCCAGCTGAAGGACCAGCGCGACACGCCCGGCAGGCGCTGCCCCGAAATGTCGCAGCTGGCCGGGCTGAGCGCGCCCGCCACACCGGCGGCCCCGGGCACCTGCGTACCGGTCACCGTGGTGCCGCCCGACAGTTCGGGCGGGCAGGGCGCGGCGGTGAACTTGGTGTATTTCGCATCGGTGAAGGCGCCATTGCCATAGACGTTGAAGCGCGCGCTGGGGCGATAGGACGCGTCAGCCTCGAAGCCCTGCGTGCGCACCTGCTCGGCATTGGCGAGATAGCCGCGCAGCACGCCCAGCGCGCCATTGGTGACCTGTGCCTGATAATTGTCGATGGTGGTGCGGAAGGCGGCCAGATTGACCGTCGCCTTGCGGTCGAGGAACTGGGTCTTGATGCCCGCTTCCAGATGGTGGACCGATTCCGGCTTCACCGTGGCAGCAGCCAGCAGCGGGTTGCCATTGGCGTCGGCCGGCACGCCGTTCAGATTGATGCCGCCCGATTTGAAGCTCTTGGCATAGGTGGCGTAGATGCGGATGTCCTGCGCCACGCGGTAGGTGGCGGTGATGTCATAGCTGAAGTTCCACGCGCTGAAACGCGGCGCGAACTGCTGGGGCGCCAGCACGCCCAGCTGGGCCGACTGGGTGGCCGTGGGCGTGGCGGAATAGACCACCGGCTGCCCCGCGCCATTGGTGACGGTGGCATTGTACCAGCCGTTCTTCTTGTCATAGTTCAGACGCACGCCCGGCTGGATGTCGAAGCGCTCGGTCACATGCCATGTCGCCTGACCATAGAGGGCAAGGCTGGTGTTGTTCAGGCGAATGTCGTTGCTGGAGGTGAGGCCATTGAGGATCGCCGTCGAGCAGCCCGCCGCCGAGCCCGTGGGGCAAGCCGCCGCGATCTGCGCGGAGGACAGCAGATAGGTGCTGGCCGCGCTGCCCTGCTGCTGCGTGCCCTCGGTATGGATCGCCTGATTGAAGGCGAAGACGCCGATCTGCAGGTCATATTTGCGCTGCTGCAGGCTGTAGCGCACCTCCTGCGTGTACTGATTCTGCTGGCTGGGGTTCTGGCTCAGCGTGGTGATCGGCAGGCCGGTGTAGTCGCGGTCGTTTGAGGGGTTCCAGTCCCAGAAGCGCCAGGCGGTGATGCTGGTCAGCGTGCCCTCGCCCAGCTGCGCCTTGACGCGCAGCGAGACGCCGCCGGTCTTGTTCTGGGCATAGAGCGGGCTGTCCAGATCGGTCAGGCGGTCATAGGGGTTGGTGGAAGGCGGGGCGTAGCCCAGCGCCTTGGCCAGTGCGGGATACTGGCGCGCCGCGGCCTTCTGGGTCGGGCCATAGCCATAATAGACGGTGGAGCAGCAGATCGGGTTCTGGCGGTTGTAATCGCCCGCCAGAGTCACATCCACGCTGGAAGACGGGCGCCACAGGATCTGCGCGCGCAGGCCCAGATTGTCTTGCGAATCGATGCCCTGCTGGGTCCTGGTGTTGTAGACCGTGCCGTTGCGGCTGGTTTCCGACACCGCGATGCGCGCCGCCACCGTGTCTGACAGAGGCCCGGAAATCGCCGCCTTGGCCTGTTTGAAGCCGTAATTGCCGATCGAAACCTCACCGCGCCCTTCCAGTTCGAAGGTGGGCTGGCGGCTGGTGATGCTGATCGCGCCTGCCGTGGTGTTCTTGCCGTAAAGCGTGCCCTGCGGCCCGCGCAGCACCTCGATCTGCTGCACGTCGAGGAAGTCGAAGGTACTCGATGCGGCGCGGCTGTAATAGACATCGTCGACATAGATGCCCACGCCCTGTTCGATGCCGTCGTTGGTGAGGCCGAAGGGCGCGCCCAAGCCGCGGATGTTGGCCGCCGAATTGCGCGGGTTGGAGGAATAGAACTGAAGCGTCGGCGTCAGCTGCTGCAGACGGCCCACGTTGAAAGCGCCGGTGTTGTCCAGATGGTCGCCGCCCACCACCGAGATCGCCAGCGGGATCGCCTGGCTGCTTTCGGTGCGGTGGCGCGCGGTGACGAGGATTTCGCTGCCGTCACTGGCGCCCGTGCCCGCCGAGGTGGTCTGGGGTTCACCGGCCTTGGCCGCGGCGACATCGCCCTTGGCGGCAGGCGCGGCGGCGTCATCGGCCAGAACGGGTGTGGCGATCAGCGCGGCCACAACGCCGCCGGCCAGCAGGCTCGCTCGAAACTTCATGAAAGGCTCCCTGTTGCATCTGTGCGAATCGGGCGCCCT
Source organism: Novosphingobium terrae (assembly GCF_017163935.1). Taxonomy (NCBI): domain Bacteria; kingdom Pseudomonadati; phylum Pseudomonadota; class Alphaproteobacteria; order Sphingomonadales; family Sphingomonadaceae; genus Novosphingobium; species Novosphingobium terrae. The sequence continues at coordinate 3,912,007 of NZ_JABVZR010000001.1, forward strand.
TTCGGCACTGTCCCCGCTGCACCCCTCGCAGCCTGTTTATTCTCAACCTTCGAAGTAGAGTTAATCAGGAATTCTGTGGCGGCGCAAAGCTGGCCTATTCGCGCGGCTTATAACGCAGATGCAAAAAGGCGGCGGAGCCTTTCAGCCCCGCCGCCCGATTTTTGCGTCAAAATGAAGGGTTCAGATCACCACTTCAGACCGGCGCGCACATAGAGGTAACGCCCGTTCATGCCCCAGGGCACATAGGCCGGGAACGTGCCCGAACCCGTGGTGTTGACGTTGGTGGGGTTGGCGCGGCCATAGACGTCGAACAGATTGTTCACGCCGATCGCCAGACTCAGCGCCGTATCGGTGGGCTGATAGCGCGCTTCCAGATCGGTGATCGCGCGCGGGCCGGTCGAGGCATCGTTCACGGCCAGCGTGGCAGGCACCACCACATTGCCGTAATAGGTCACGCGGGCGGTGGCGCCGATCTTGCCCTTGGTCCAGTCGAGCGTGCCGGTCACCTTCTCGCCGGGCGTGCCCGACTGCATGGTGATGATGCGGGTGCGGGCAAACAGCGTCGGCGCCGGGTTCAGCGTGGCGGTGTTGGTCGGCACCGAATCCACGGTGATCTTGTTGATATTGCCGGCCAGAGTGAAGTCGAAATTGCCGAAGCCCTGGGTGCGCTGCTTGTAATGCGCAATGGCATCGATGCCGCGCGTGGTGGTGTGCACGCCATTGATGAAGAAGCGTGCCTGGCTGACACCATAGGCGTTCAGAATCGCGGCGACCTGCGTGGAGGAGCTGGTGGAGATGTTCTCCGACAGCGCCAGCGCGTCACGCACCTTGATGTAGTAGCCATCGACCGTCAGATCGAGCCCGCCCAGACGGAACACGCCGCCCGCCGAATAGTTGATCGACTTTTCCGGACGCAGCGGCTGGCCGCCCAGCGCCTTGCCGACCGCGCTGGTCGAGGAATAGGTGCCCGTGGTGACCGGCGTGTTGATCGGATAAGTCACGCCGCCGACGGTGATCGGCACGGTCGAGAGCACCGAAGCGGTCGAGGTGTAATATTCCTGGCCCAGCGAGGGGGCGCGGAAACCGCTCGAAATCGTGCTGCGCAGCGCGAAGACCGGGCTGAAGTCATAGCGGCCCGACGCCTTCCAGGTGGCCGTGCTGCCGAAGTCCGAATAATGCTCGAAACGACCGGCGGCGCCCAGACGCAGCTTCTGCGTGACCTGCTGGTCGAGATCGACATAGGCCGACACGTTGGAACGATGAGCGTTCAGCGCATCGGTGTTCTTGAAACCGCCGAAGCCCTGCGCGCCCGAAGCCGCCAGAGGATAGGCCGTGCCCGTGTTGTAGGAGGCCGGCTCACCCGCGCCGATGCTGTAGGTCTCGCGGCGTGCTTCCACGCCCCAGGCCACGTTCAGCCCCTGCAGCACGTCAAGCTTCTTGGCCACGTCCACGCCGCCCAGCGTCTGATCATACTTGAGCGAACCATCGTAGAAGTTGGTCTGGGTGGCCGCGCCATAGGAGTAGTTGGCCGAGTTGAGCGTCCAGAAATCGACCTTGTTCATGCCATAGCTGAACTTGGCATCGACGGTCCAACCGGCGATCTCGCCCTTCACACCCAGCGCGGTGTTCAGATCCTTGGAGTGGGTGTTGATCTGCGGGATGTAGCCCGTGGGGTAGATCGAGGTGATGCCATAAGCGCCATAGGCCGGGCTGCTGACATTGGGATCGCGCAGCGTGGCGTTGGAGATGGTGTTGCGATACTGGTAACCGGCCCAGCCATAGAGGCTCCAGGTGTCGGTCAGGGCCTTGCCGAAGTTGGCGAAGCCGCTGCCCTGGAACACGTCAGGGTCACCGGTGCGCGAATCCACCGTGCCATACTTCACGGCGCCGGTGCGCGGATCATTGTCGGCGCGGTTGGTGGCGCTGGTGTGCTGATAGTCACCCGAAACGGTCAGGAAGCCACCCTCGCCCAGCTTGAAGCCCTGCCAGCCGGACACATCCACGGTGGGCTCGCCCGTCACCGAATGCTTGCCATAAACACCGGTGTAGCTGGTGTCATAGATGCCGTAGCTGATGTTGGCCCCGCCGCCATGATCGGCCTTGCGCAGCTTCAGATCGATCACGCCGGCGATGGCGTCCGAACCGTACTGGGCCGAGGCGCCGTCACGCAGCACCTCGATGCCGTCAAGCGCGACGGTGGGGATGGTGTTGAGATCGACCGCCTGCGAACCACGGCCCACCGAGCCGTTCAGATTCAGCACCGAAGAGGCGTGAGCGCGCACGCCATTGATCAGCACCAGCGTCTGGTCGGGCGACATGCCGCGCAGCGTGGCGGGGCGGATGGCGTCGGTCGCGTCGGTGTTGGACGGGCGCGGGAAATCGATCGAGGGGGCGACATTGGCCAGAGCGGTGGCGAGCTGGGGGGTGCCCTGCTGCTTCAGGCTGTCAGCGTTGAACACATCGACCGGCGCGGTCGAATCGAGCCGGCTGCGGCCCGCAACGCGCGAACCGGTGACGACGATATCCTTGGCCGCGTCAGCGCCGGCATCGGCAGCGGCATCCTGCGCGAAAGCCAGAGCGGGAGCGCCCAGCGCCAGCGCCGCGAGGCTGATCGAGGTAAGGTAGCGGGTGGATGTCATACGTAATTCAACCTCATGATAGGGGCCGCCTGCGGATGCCCTTGCGACCGGGGCGCCGTGGGTCGGCCATCTGGTTCAGGCCTCCCTGGGCCCGCGTTCGATTGCTTCTTTTTTGGTCTGGTTTGAGACTGATTCCTGCTTAAATGCTCTAGATGCTTTCGCTTTCCAAATCGTAACATCGTTTACAATACGGAATTCGCGCATCCCCATCAGCCGAGGTGTGGTCCTAGAGCGTCATAGCGAAGTTTGTCTAGCGATTTGGTAGATATTTTCTCTAGGGTGGGGGGAAGGCGATCTTGTGAGGGCGCTGAGGGCAGGAAAATCAAAGGAAATAAAGGGCGAGGGGGTTACCCCCTCGCGCTCCCATACCGTCTTCCGACGCCCGGGCAGTGGCGCCGACATGGAGCGCAAAGCCTCTCCACCGGCGCGACATCGGGCGCCACAAGCGGGTGATCTTCGGGCAACAACTGTGTCGTAAATGTTACAGCCCGCAGCGTTTCGCATGCGGGACCGAGGTTTAGTCCGGGCGGAACGCAGATATCGATGCGAGCGCGAGGGTGTAACACCCCCGCATTGTCACCGCCTGTAAGCAGGCAGCGCCAGCTTCCAGCGGATCGCCGCACCGCGCAGGCCGACGCCCAGCGCGAAGGCCAATCCCGAGGCCAGCTTGCCGTCCACACCGGCCCAGATCAGCGCCACATAGCCGCCCGCCGCGCAGGCCGCCGCTGTCACATAGATCTCCGGCCTGATGACGATGGAGGGCACGCCCGCCAGCAGATCACGGAAAATCCCGCCCATCGAGGCCGAGACCACCCCCATGATCGCGGCGGGCAAGGGCGATATCCCCCAGGCCAGCGCCTTGGCCGCACCAAACACCGCATAGGCCGCCAGACCGAAGCCATCGAGCCAGTCCAGCGCCTGAATCGGCCACCAGCGATAGGGCGTGAACCAGACCGCCAGCGCCGTGATCAGGCAGATGCTGATCGGCAGCGAGGCATGCATCCAGAAAACCGGCGCGCCAATCAGCAGATCGCGCAAGGTGCCGCCGCCCACACCCGTGACAGCGGCGAAATACATCGCCGTCACCAGAGTCTGGCGCATTTTCGCCGCCGTCAGCGCGCCCGAAGCGGCAAACACCGCCAGCCCGCCCATATCGAGATAGGGCAGCAGCGCCGATGAGGCCTGCACCACCGAGACGATCCGCGCCTCGTCCATCCTGTCCCCCGCCCCCTTACGCGGTCAGGCAGCCACGCCCCAGCTTTCCAGCAGGGCCTCATTGTCGGGCTCGCGACCGCGGAAGGCGATGAAGTTGACCAGCGCATCGCGCGTGCCCCCGCGCGACAGCACCTGAAGGCGGAATTTCTCGCCCAGCGCGTGGCGGTTTTCGGGGGATTCCTCGAAGGCGGCATAGGCGTCGGCGGAGAGGCGCTCGGCCCAGAGATAGGAGTAGTAGCCCGCCGCATAGCCGCCCGCGAAGATATGGGTGAAGCTGTGCGGGAAGCGATGCCACGCGGGGAAGTCGATCACCGAGACGCGGCTGCGCACATCCTTCAGCACTTCCATGGGATCGGGCGCATTGTCGCCGCCCGCCGCGCGATGGATCGCCAGATCGAAGAGCGCGAACTCCACCTGACGCACCAGCCCCATCGCGCCGAGGAATTTGCGCGCGCCCAGCATGCGCTCGATCCATGCATCGCTCAGCGGCTCGCCGGTTTCGTCATGGCTGCTGGCGGCTTTCAGCGTGGCCGGTTCCCATGCGAAATTTTCGAGGAACTGGCTGGGCAGTTCGACAGCATCCCACTCGACGCCGGAGATGCCACCGATGCTGGCCAGATCGACCTCGCTCAGCAGGTGGTGCAGACAGTGGCCCATCTCGTGGAACAGCGTGACCATGTCATTGTGCTGCAGCGTGGCGGGCTTGCCCCCCACCGGCGGCGCAAAATTGGTGATGAGATAGGCCACCGGGGTGACCAGCGCCCCGCCCTCACGGCGGCGCACCCGGCAGACATCCATCCAAGCCCCGCCGCGTTTGCCTTCACGCGCATAGAAATCGGCATAGAGCGCGGCCACCGGCGCTTCCACGCCATCGCGGTGCAGGGTGAAGTGGCGCACATCAGGGTGCCAGACCGGCACGCCATCGGCAGCGCGGACTTCCACGCCGAACAGCTCATGCACCAGTCCGAACAGCGCCTCCAGCACGCGGGGCAGCGGCAGATAGCGGCGGATCTCTGCGGTATCGAGCGCATGGCGATCGCGGCGCACCGCCTCGCCCACCCATGACACATCCCAAGGCTGCATGTCCGGCAGGTTCAGATGATCGCGGGCGAAGGTGCCCAGATCGTTCAGCTCCGCCTTCGCGCGGGGGCGTGCCGCCGCGCCCAGACCGCCGAGGAAGTCTTCCACTTCATCGGCATCGCGCGCCATCTTGGTGGAAAGCGAAACCGCCACCGGATCGCCAAAGCCCAGCGCCAGCGCCGAGCGCCCACGCCGCTCAAGGATTTCCGCGATGCGCGGGCTGTTGTCGAACTGGCCAGCATTGGGCCCCTGATCGGAGGCGCGGGTGTTCCAGGCGGTGTAGACCTCCTGACGCAGCGCGCGATCATCGGCGTGAGACAGCACCGCCATCACGCTGGGCGCATGCAGGGTGACGCGCCAGCCCGCCTCCTGCCCGGCGGCGCGGGCAGCGGCTTCCATCCCGGCACGATCAGCCTCGGACAGGCCAGCCAGACGCGCCTCATCATGGATTTCGAGATGCCACGCTTGTGTGGCATCCAGCACGGCGTTGGAAAATTCGGTTTCCAGCCGCCCTTGCTCGACGCGGTTAGCGGCAAAATCATCGCGCGCCTGCCCTTCCAGCGCCACGCCGGAGAGTTCAAACGCCTGCAAGGCAAGCTTCAAAGCGCGCTGCTCACCGCTGTCCAGCGCATCGGGGTGGATGGCGGCCAGCGCCTCGTAAAGCCCGCGATCCTGCCCGACGGCGGTGTAATGGGCATCGATCAGCGGCTGGCCCTCGGCATGGGCGGCGCGCAGTTCGGGCGTGTTGGCAACCATCAGCAGATGCTCGACCACGCCCCACACCCGGCCCAAAGCGATGTCAGCTTCAGCCTTGGCCGCCAGCAGCCCGGGATCGCCCGCTTTCGCGGCGAGAGCAGCCATGGCCACTTTGTGATCGGCAATCGCCTGCTCAACAGCGGGGACGACATGCTCCGGGCGAATATCGCCATAAGCGGGCAAGTCAGTCTGGGCGAGCAGTGGATTGGCAGCGGTCATGCATCATCTTTCAAAAGCGCGGGGCCTGTCATGCCCCGCGCCCAAGATGGGGGCCAATGCTTAACGCATCAACCCCGAAAGCCGCTGTTTCAGGCCAAAGCGGCCTCTGGCGCGGTCGGTTCATAGCCCAGATCGCGGGCGACGGCCTCATAAGTCACCTTGCCGGCCCAGACATTCAGGCCCGCCAGCAGATGCCTGTCGCGCTTCAGCGCTTCCTTCCAGCCGAGGTTGGCAATCGCCAGAGCATGCGGCAGCGTGGCATTGTTCAGCGCATAGGTGCTGGTGCGCGCTACGGCGCCGGGCATGTTGGCCACGGCATAATGCACGATGCCATCGACGACATAGGTCGGCTCGGCATGGGTGGTGGCGTGGCTGGTTTCGAAGCAGCCGCCCTGATCGATGGCCACATCCACCAGCACCGCGCCGGGCTGCATGGTGGAGAGCATGGCGCGGCTCACCAGCTTGGGCGCGGCGGCGCCGGGCACCAGCACCGCGCCGATCACCAGATCGGCCTGAGCGACAGAGGCCGCCAGATTGGCGCGGCTGGCATAAAGCGTCTTGGCGCTGGCACCGAAATGCGTGGCCAGCTTTTCCAGCACCACCGTGCTGCGATCGAGGATGGTCACATCCGCGCCCATGCCAACCGCCATCTGCGCCGCATTGAAACCCACGACACCGCCGCCGATCACCACAACCTTGCCCGGCAGCACGCCTGGCACGCCGCCCAGCAGCACGCCGCGCCCGCCATGGGCCTTCTCCAGCGCGGTGGCCCCGGCCTGAATCGACATGCGGCCCGCAACCTGACTCATGGGTTTCAGCAGTGGCAACCCGCCAAAATCATCCGTCACGGTTTCATAGGCGATGCACACCGCGCCCGACTTGACCAGATCCTTCGTCTGCTCGGGATCGGGCGCGAGGTGGAGGTAGGTGTAAAGGATCTGCCCCTCGCGCAGCATGGCGCGCTCGACAGGCTGAGGCTCCTTCACCTTCACGATCATCTCGGCCTTGGCGAAGATTTCGGCGGCGGTTGTGACCAGTTCAGCGCCCGCCTCGGCATAGGCCTCATCGCTGGCGCCGATGCCCAGACCCGCGCCGCTTTCCACCAGCACGCGATGGCCATGCGCGGTCAGCTCATGCACGCTCTCGGGCGTGAGGCCGACGCGATATTCGTGGTTTTTGATTTCCTTGACGGTGCCGACGATCATGGTGCTCTCCCAAGCTATCTGTTGAGCCCAAACTAAACGCCCCACCCCGGCATGTTTTCCGAAATTTTTCCCATTGCAGGGTAAATTCCGGAATTTTATCCTGTTAAATGCCATTAAGCAGGATTTTTCACCATGGATCGTATCGACAGCCGCCTGCTGGAAGCCCTTCAGGCCGACTCTCAGGCCTCCATCTCCGTGTTGGCGGAAAAGATCGGTCTCTCCCCCTCCGCCTGCCACCGCCGGATCAAGGCGCTGGAGGATGCAGGCATCATCCGCGGCTATGGCGCGCGGGTGGATGCAGCGAAGGTCGGCATCGGCCTGCATGTGCTGATCGACATCACGCTGGTCAGCCAGAGCCGCGAGGCCATGGAGCGTTTCGAGCGCGCCGTGGGCGATTTTCCCGATATTCTGGAATGCCATCTGTTGTCAGGCACGGCGGATTACCGTCTGCGCACAGCGGCGCGCGATATGGCGGATTTTGATCGGCTGCATCGGGAGTGTCTGGCGCGATTACCGGGGGTGAGCGCGATGCATTCCAGCTTCGTGATCCGCACGGTGAAGGGATGGAATGGGTTTGTTTTGGGGGTTTGAAGGGGGGAAGAAGTGAAGATGCGAGGGCCATCGCCCTCGCGCTCCCTTTAATGTCTACGCCGCGCTTCGGGTTCGGCCTTGCGCCCAGTTTGCAGCGCCGCAGGCTTGAAAACGCCCAGCGCGGCCTTGGGACCATAAGAAGCCTGCCTGCGGCGCTCTCCCCTGCGCAGGTGGAGAGGCTGGGCGCGCCGATGCGGCACCCCCTCCCTCTCGCCGGAAGACGTTCCGGGAGCGCGAGGGGGTAACCCCCTCGCATTTCCCTCTTCTTCCTGACTCCCTCCAAAACCGATCCAGATCCTCCCCTGCCTCCACGTTCCCAGACTATTATCGCGACGGAGGTAAGGCGATCATGATCCGAGCATTGGGAATCGCACTGGCTGGCTCTGCCCTGGTAGCTCCCGCGCCTGCTGCCGATATGCAGGCGTTGGATCTCTCCCGGTTCTGCCCCTTCTTTATGGAGGATTTTCAGAATTTTCGCATAGCTCCGCGCAGTCTGGAACACGCCGACTGGATCGCCCATACCCCATGGAACGGCGATTTCGGCGATGCGGCTTTCAGCGATCCGGAGCCGGAGGGGCCGTTTGCTGTCGACAAGGGCGTGCTGCGGATCACAGCGCGCAAAGGCAAGGATGGGCGCTGGCGCTCGGGGCTGATTGCAGCGGGGGATGCTCAAGGGCGCGGGCACGGCGTGCGCTATGGCTATTTCGAGGCGCGGATGCAGCTGCCGCCGGGGCCGGGCACCTGGCCGGCCTTCTGGTTGCAGACACTGCATAATGTGGCTGACGGCACGCCCTCCGTGGAACTGGATGCCATCGAATATTACGGCCACAACCCCAGGGCGTTTCAGACCGGGCTGCTGGTCTGGCATGGCAACAAGCCGGTGGGGGGCAACAAGGCGATTTCCGTGCCCGAAGGCGCGCTGGTGCAAGGCTTTCACACCTATGGCATCGCCGTTCTGCCCGAAACAATTACCTATTACCTCGACCGCCGCCCGGTGTGGCGGCAACCGACACCCCCGGAACTGACAAGGCCGATGTTTCCACTGGTCAATCTGGCGTTGGGCTCAGGCTATCCGATCGATCATACGCCCGACCCTTCCGTGCTGCTGGTGAGCTATGTGCATGTCTATGCATGGCGAGCAGAGGGGGGGGCCGGCTGTCAGAAGGAGCGCAAGGGCTGATCCCCCGGCGCCTTCGCGTCCCGTCCGGCGACGCTTCCGACAACTGTAGGCTCGGCCATAGCGGGTAAAGGCAGCGCCGGGCGCGATGCCGCCACATCCAGCGCCCCGGGGGGCACCGATGGCATCAGGGGAGACGGCTTGCGCCAGCGCCCCACCGCCATCGGCAATCCACGCGGCGTAGGAACCAGCGGCACGGCCTCGCCGTCCTCCATGGCCAAAGGCGCAGCGGCGGCCACCGCCAGAATCACCGCGATCACCGCGCCATAATCGGCGGTGGTGGCCGATCCCATCGCCGGGATCATCGCCACCGCCAGCGCATAGCGACCGCCCCGCCCCATCGCCGCCAGCGGCACAGTCGGCCCGGCAGCAGGCAGCCGCGCCAGCATGCAGCGCAGGAAAAAGCTGCCCATCATCGCCGAGCCCACCACGCCCGAAGCCGCCAGCACCGCCACCGCCCAGTTCGACGCGCGCGAGGCCCCGGCGCCAATGCCATAGCCCCAGGTCAGCATCACGGCGTGGAAAGTGTCGCGTGTCCAGCCGCTGCGCTCGATGTAGGAGGCGCTTTCGCCCTTCTTGAGCACCAGCCGGTCGATCACATCATAGAGCTTGCCCAGAATGTCGGGCGCCATGATCAGATAGGCCGCCACGGCGGACAGCACCGCCAGCGCGGCCAGCACCTCGATCTGGGCCTGCGCGCGCTCATCCCGGTCGGCACTGGCCAGCGAGGAGGAGAGCATAAACCACAGCTGCAAGGCCACCATCAGCCCCAGTGCCGCCACCGCGCCGCTGGAGGTGGAGAGATAGGTCATCAGCTCCAGCACCAGACCCAGCGCGATGTCCATCATCGCCAGCAGCCCGCCGAATTCGCGCGCGGGGCGGATGAAGATCAGGCAGGCGGCCAGCGCGAGGGTCGCCGCGCCATAGGCCGAAGCCTCGCTGAAGACGCCGACCACGCGGCGCATGCCGATATCGTCAAAAGCCGCATCGAGAATCAGGCCATATTTCGCCGTCTTGAACACCGAAAGCGGCGCGCTGCCCAAAGTGGCATCCGCCGCGCCGGTGGCGATCAGCGCCAGCGCGCCCACCTGCAAACCCTCGGCCAGCAGCCGTCGGCCCTCGCGGCTCTGCACCATGATGCAGGTGGCCAGAGTGATGCCATAGCTGCCCAGCATGTAGCAGACCTGCGTGATGTTCGTGGGGCCGAAATGAAGCCGCCCCGGGCGCAAGGTGTTCAACTCCACAATGGGCACGCCCGCGAAAAGACGCGGCGCGGTGCAGGTCACCACCAGCGCGATCAGGCTATAGGCCGTCAGCAGGCCAAGGATGCGCCAGTTGAGCATGGCATCCACCACCTGCCCCGGCAGGCTCTGCGCGCGCAGCACGCGCCACACCAGCAGCGGCACGCAGGCCGTGGCGGGCAGCAGATTGATCCCGCCGGGCAGCGTGTTGGTGGCGCCAAACGCGATGCTGGCGAAAAACAGATAGATGATCCAGCGCAGGGAGCCCACCGCCGCGATGCCCCACAGCAGCCAGAAGATCGCCATCACCATGTATGCCGCCCCTTTCTGCGCGCAGCATAGGGCAAGGCGGGCGCCGCGCCGCATGGCGATGCCACCGGAACGGAGCCAGATCAGACACACAGCCGAGCGGGCCGGTGCCGCAAAATCCGGCTCTTTCGCCGGATTTTCAAACAAACATCAGCGCAGATAGGAGCGCAGGATCGCCACCAGCTCTTCGGCTGCCTGGCTGCGCGGATCGGCGGCGGGCAGGGCCGGATCGACCATATGCTCGCGGATATGGTCTTCGATCACCTCGACGATAAAGCCCTCCAGCGCGCCCCGGCAGGCCGTGGCCTGCTGCAGCACGCGGGCGCATTCCACATCGGCCTCCACCGCGCGCTCCAGAGCATCGATCTGGCCGCGCAGGCGTTTGAGGCGGTTAAGCAGCTTCTGCTTCTCGGCGGCGACGTGGCTCATAAGCGATCTCTGAAAAAGAGGGGTTGATACTATACCCCCCTAGGGTATAGGGCGCGCGCCGTCCAGACCGACAGTCTCCCGGCTTCCCCGCAGTTTTCCGGTGAAGCTGCTGTCGGAATTGTCACATTGCCATGCCAAGCGCCGCTGGGGGAGATTTCCATGGCCCGTTCGATCCTGCGTCCTCTTGTTTCGCTTGCTGTGCTGGGCGCCTCGCCCGTGCCTTTTGCCTATGCCCAAAATGCCGATGCCCCCGCTTCGGATCAGTCTGCTGCGGCCAAGCCCGATCAGACTTACGCCATCCATGCCCAATCGACGCTGGTGGTGCAGGGCGTGAAGGGTTTCGCTTCGCCCTACACCGGTGACAACAGCCTGCACCCGCATGACACCGAGGAGACTGTGGACGCCACGCTCTATCTGGGCGTGCGGCCGTGGAAGGGCGCGGAACTCTGGGTCAATCCCGAGATCGATCAGGGCTTTGGCCTGTCCAACACGCTGGGCGTGGCCGGCTTCCCCAGTGCCGAGGCCTATAAGGTCGGCAAGAACAATCCCTATTTCAAGCTGCAGCGCCTGTTCCTGCGCCAGACCATCGCGCTGGGCGGCAAGGCGCTGACGCTGGACGCCGCCGCCAACCAGCTGCGCAGCACCACCACGCAGAATCGCATCGTCATCACCGCAGGCAAGATGGGCGTGGGCGATGTGTTCGACACCAACAGCTACGCCCATGATCCGCGCGGCGACTTCCTGAACTGGTCGCTGGTGGACACCGGCAGCTTCGATTACGCCGCCAACGCCTGGGGCTACACCTATGGCGCGGCGGTGGAATGGTATCAGGGCGACTGGACCCTGCGCGGCGGCCTGTTCACCCTCTCCAAGATCCCCAATGGTGAGGAGCTGGGCACCAACCTCCACCAGAACGAGATCGTGGCCGAGATCGAGCATCGCCACACGCTGCTGGGCCAGCCGGGCGCGGTGCGCATCACCGGCTTCCGCAACCGGGGCATGTTCGCACGCTATGACGATGCCGTGGCACTGGCCCGCGCGACGGGTGACACCCCCGATCTGGCCCCGGTGCGCCGCATGCAGAACCGCGCGGGCATTTCGCTGAACGCCGAGCAGAGCCTCACCGCCAATCTGGGCGTGTTCCTGCGCGCGGGCACCACCAATGGCGCGATCGAGACCTATGATTTCACCGATATCGATCGCACGATCGCTTTCGGCGGCGCGCTGAAGGGCAAGGGCTGGGGCCGGGCGCAGGACACATTCGCGCTGGCCTTCGTGAACAACGCCATTTCGCAGAGCTTCCAGCGCTATCTGGCGGCGGGCGGCATCGGCGTGCTGGTGGGCGACGGCGCCCTGCCTCACCCCGGCGATGAGCGCATTCTGGAAGCCTATTACACCTATCGTCCGGTCAGCTGGGCCAGCGCGACGGTGGATTTCCAGCATATCGCCAACCCCGGCTACAACCGCGATCGCGGCCCGGCCAATGTGTTGGCCGCACGGCTGCATGTCGGTTTCTGACGGCCAGAGCACTTTCAGGCCGGGTGGCAACACCCGGCGGCTCGAAAAAGGCGGTCAAACGAAAGACTCGACCTTGGTTCCCCTCCCCGTCCCAAGGTCGGGGAGGAGGCCAATTTAGCTTTACATGGCCCGGCACAAGCGCAACCTAATCCCATAAGTCCGGCGGCACCCACCCCCAGCCCGCCGGAGGTGGAGACTGCCATGACCGATGCCGCCACGCCCACACCGGGTCACTCGCCGATTCCCCTCGCCATGGCGCTGTTTCGCGATGAGCCATGGCGGCGCAATGTCGTGCTGTGGCTGGGGAGCGTGCTGTGCGGCGCAGGGGTGATCGGCAAGATCGTCTCGGGCTCGAATGACTGGCTGTGGCTGCTGGTGGCGGGCCTGCCGATGCTGGCTCTGGCGTTGGCGGATCTCACGCAGCGCTCGCACAGTTTGCGGCGCAACTATCCCGGCGCGGCGCGCTTCCGCTGGCTGTTTGAATCGCTGCGTCCCTTCTCCCGCGCCTATCTGGTGGAGGGCGACCTTGATGGTCGCCCCTTCACCCATGAGGAGCGCGATCTGGTCTATGCCCGCGCCCATGGCACGGCGGATGCCCACCCCTTCGGCACCCAGCTCGACGTCTATTCCGACGAATATGAGTGGCTGGCCCACTCCATGGCGCCCAACCCCGATGCCGATCCCGATATGCGGGTGATGGTGGGATCGGACCAGTGCAAGCTGCCCTATTCCGCCTCGCGCCTGAATGTTTCGGCCATGAGCTTCGGCGCGCTGGGCGCCCATGCCATCGAGGCGCTGAATCTGGGGGCCAAGCTGGCGGGCTGCTATCACGACACGGGCGAGGGTTCGATGTCGCCCTATCACCTCAAGCATGGCGGCGATGTGTGCTGGCAGGTCGCCTCGGGCTATTTCGGCTGCCGCGACAAATCGGGCCATTTCGATCCGGTGATGTTCGCCGACCATGCCGCCCATCCTTCCGTCAAGATGATCGAGCTGAAGCTCTCGCAAGGCGCCAAGCCCGGCCATGGTGGTGTGCTGCCCGCCGCCAAGGTGACGCCCGAAATCGCCGCCACCCGCGGCGTGCCCATGGGCGAGGATTGCGTCTCTCCCCCGCGCCACAGCGCCTTTTCCACCCCGCGCGAGCTGGTGGAATTCGCCGCGAAACTGCGAGAGCTTTCGGGCGGCAAGCCGGTGGGGATCAAGCTCTGCGTCGGCCTGCCGCATGAGCTGTTCGCCATCGCCAAGGCCATGCTCGCCACCGGCATCACGCTCGATTTCATGGTGATCGACGGCGCCGAGGGCGGCACCGGCGCCGCCCCCAAGGAACTCTCCGACAAGATGGGCATGCCCCTGCGCGAAGGGCTGGTGCTGGCCCGCAACGCGCTGGTCGGCGCGGGGCTGAAAGGGCAGGTGAAGCTGGCGGCCAGCGGCAAGGTCACCTCCGGCGCCTCCATCGCGGTGAACGCCGCGCTGGGCGCCGACTGGTGCAACGCCGCGCGCGCCTTCATGTTCTCGATCGGCTGCATCCAGTCGCTCAAGTGCCATACTGGCAACTGCCCCACCGGCATCGCCACCCAATCGGCGGCCCGCCAGCGCGGGCTGGTGGTGCCCGAAAAGGCCGAGCGCGTGGCGCGTTTCCACGGCACCACATTGCGGGCCCTGCATGAGATCATCGTGGCAAGCGGCCTCAACAGCCCTTCGGATCTGCGGCCCTCGCATCTGCGCCAGAGGATCAACGTCGCCGAGATGCGCCAGCTGGACGAAATCTACGCCTTCGCCCGGCCCGGAGAGCTGGTGGCGGGCAGCGAAGACCCGCAGCTGCGCCGCTGGTGGGAGGCCGCCGATGTCGACAGCTTCCAGCGCGCGGATGGGGATCGGTTGGCTCTGGTTTAAGATTTAGGGGATTCACTGCCTCCGGCGGGCAAAGGGCCATCGCCCTTTGCAATCCCTTTATTGTCTGCGTGGCGCCACGGGTTTGGCGTTAGGTGTCGAAGGCGGTGTGAGTGCTTTTAAAGCCGCTTCGCGGAGAGAGGGTGGCCGCAGGGTTGCTCTAATCCTCAAAATCCATCGCCACCAGTTTTGCGATCAGATGATCATCAAGGTTCATCACAGCTTCTGCAATTCGATGGTGACCTTTTGCTATCGCTTGAGCTGAAATTGCAGACAGCATGGTTGCTTCATCCCACACAGAATGTCGATGAAGTGCAACGCAATCTGCCAAGCCCGTGACAGCCAGATGATAACCATCCGCAAGGTCGGGCGGAATGGCAGGGCCTCTGCCGTTCGCACGGGCGATTTCAATGGCGGCAGGCAACTGAAAAAAGGAAAACTCCAACGGGCCTTCCGCCGCGCAAGCGATTTCGACGATATGCGGAAGCGCAGCATAGGACGCATCAAAAACATCGCCCTGGTGGCAAAGGCTGGACCACAGCGTGAACCACGGCTCGCTATCAAAGCTCACCTTGGGACCGGTCTTGCAAGACAGTTGCCGAAGCAGGTCGGGAATATCGGCCGCACTGCCATAGGCGTGGGTTAGCGTCGTCCAGCGAGGATTATCGAGCGGAAGCATGCCGCTCTTCTAGGATCGTTCCTTGACCTTCGCCAGATGCCCGCGTCTGCCCAAATTACCCAGCCCAAAACGCCGCAAGCAACTTAAAACCAGCGAGCCTATGAATGCGCACCAAACCAATAGGCCCAAGCGCCACGCAGACACAAATGGGAGCGCGAGGGGGTAACCCCCTCGCATCTTCTCTTAATCCCTTAAATCCCTTAATAAGCCTTATCGTGCACCAACACCCGGAAGGTCGCGACGATGATCCACATATCGCGCCACAGCGACCAGCCCGCCAGATACTCCAGATCCGCGTTCAACCGGCCCGAGAGGTCTTCCTCGCGATCCGTCGCCCCGCGCAGGCCCCGGATCTGCGCCAGCCCCGTCAGCCCGGGCTTCAGCGCATGGCGCTGCCAGTAACGCACGTCCACTTCCCAGAACAGCTTGTCGCCCGCCAGCGATCCGGTGGCATGGGGACGCGGCCCGACAAGGCTCATATCCCCGCGCAGCACGTTGAACAGCTGCGGCAGTTCGTCGATCGAGGTCGAGCGGATGAACTTGCCGATGCGGGTGATGCGCTTGTCATCCTTGGAGGCCGACTGCCCGCCATCCTTGCCGACCTTGTTCTCCGTCATCGAGCGGAACTTCATGATCGGGAAAAAGCGGTTGCCGCGCCCCACACGGCGCTGGAAGAAGAAGACCGGGCCGCCATCCTCCAGCTTGATCGCCAGCGCCACGGCCAGCAGCAGCGGCGAGAGGGCCAGCACCGCCGTGCCTGCGATGGAGACATCCAGCAAACGCTTGGTGATGCGGCTGCGCAGTCCCAGCGGGCCCACGGAAACCTGCAGAATGCCATGACCGGCAGCGATACGCGCGCCATTGGCGCCCAGACGCATCACGCTGTCATCGATAACCTCGCCCGCGACATTGGCGCCCTTGAGGATGATGCTCCATTCCACGCGGCGCTCGGCAGGCGCGCTGACGATCACGCGATCGGCATTGCGCATCACCAGGCCGATGCGGTCCAGCGCGGCGGGGTCGCTCAGCGAGGGCTCAAGATTGAAGCTGCGGGCGGAGACATGATAGGCACCGGGCACGCTGATCGCCGGGCCATCGTCATCGATCACCAGCTCGTTGATCACCGAGGAGCCGCAGCGCCAGCGCACCACGCGGCGCATCTGCAGCCGTTCCCAGCCCAGAGTCAGCACGCTGGCCAGCACGCCCAGCGTAAAGCCGACGCGCGAGTAATCCGCCGTGCTGCGTGCGTAAAAGGTGATGAACAGCACCACCGCCGCCGAGACCATCAGCGCCATCAGCGCCGCGGTGACGCTGCGTTCCGTGCTGCGCAGGGATTTGATCGCATAGCCATCATTGTAGAGCGACACGGTCAGGAACACCGGCAGCACCAACTGGGCCAGCAGCAGCGATTCCGCCAGACCGGCGCGCGCGTTATAGGCATAGCCGGTAAGGGCAAAACCCACGAAAAGCGCGGCCATATCGGCCATCATCAACATGCCATAGCATTGCAGGCGCCGCCGCTGAAGCGAGGGCATCAAGGGCATACGCGCCGCGCGGGCGCGGGCCTTGGCCCTTTTGCGCAGTGAACCTCCCAGACGTGCAACAGGTGCGTTCATCTTGATCGTGGCTCCAGACATGGGCGCTCCTGCGAAGGTACGAGGAAGTCATGTCGGCGGCTGAAAGATAAGGGTGAACTTGCCCCCCGGCCGCTCATAAGGAACACTACTGGTTTGGGTGCAATGCAGCAAGGCGCAACTGAGACAAATGTAAATTCATGTCGCAGCCACGAAGCGGCTCATCGCTTTCGGGCAGCGGCCCGCGTTATTTCGGCCAGGCCCTGGGCCAGAAGAAGCTCAACTTGCTGACTATTGGTTAATAATTGGCGGTGAAGAATCAGGAGTCTATCCACCAGACGCTCCAGGGCGGGGCCCTGCCAGCGCGACAATTGGCGAGTCAGATCGTCGGCATCCTTCCAGAAGACGCGACGGGCTGATTTCTCGGCCTCGATAAAGGCGCGGGCATCGCCGCGCGGTCCCATGCGGGCGGCAAGACCAGCCAGTTGCGAGGCACGGCGTTCCACCGCCAGCAGCACGCCAACCGGGTTCAGGCCGATCTCGGCCATGCGCTTGAGTTCACCGCCCAGCCGCGCCACATCGCCCCCCAGCACGGCATTGACGATGGGATTGAGCCCGTCGTCCTCAGTCGCGGCGCCGATGGCGGCGAAGGCGGCCATATCGGCATCGCGCGGGCGTTCCGGGCTGGCGTCGAGATAAAGTGCCAGTTTGGTAACTTCGGACTGCGCAAGGCGCGTATCCAGCCCGCTGGCCGCCGCGATTCGCTCGGCAAGGTCATTGGCCATGCGCAGGCCCGCCGCGCTGGCCATGCCGCGTACCGATGCGGTGACAGAACGCAGATCGGGCGGATAAAACATCGCCACCACGGCGTCGTCGCGCTTTTCCAGCAGCTTCGCGCATTTGCCCTTGTCGGTGGCGCCGGGTGCCTGAACGATCACCGGCCACAGACGTTCGCCGCCGACAAGCACCTCCAGCGCATCATGCGCTTCATCGCCCGAGGCGCGGACCCAGAGATAACGCCGGTCCCCGAACAGCGAGGTGGAGCGGGCTTCGTCACCCAGCCGTGCGGTGTCGCGGCGCAGTTCTGCGCCGGTGAACTCCACCCTTTCGCCGGGATCGGGCAGCAGTTGCAGGATGCGCGTGGCGGCATCCTGCACGCTGGCCTCATCCGAACCGCAGAAGAAGAAGACGCTGCACTCCCGCGCCGCGCGAGCGGCCTGAGCGGGAAAATCCTTCTGCGTCAGCTTCATCGCGCGCTCAGCGCTTGGGCTGCGGGGTGTTGTCGGCGGGCTGGGGGTCAGCCTCGATATCGCCCTTGCGCAGACGCACCGCCAGCGAGGTGACGATGCGATCGGCCACCACGCGGGTCAGGTTCTCCAGCGCAGTCTGCTCGGCGGCCACGGTGGCATATTCGCTGGAGACCACATCGATGCCCGCATCCGAACCGGCGGTGGCGTCGAGCAGAATCTCGCCCGTGGTGGTGTCCACCAGCTGATAGCGCGCACGCAGGGTGCGCCTTTCGCGGCCCACCGAATCGTTGGCCAGCAGGCCAAGACCTTCCAGCTTGTCATCCAGCCGCACATCGAGACGGAAGCGCTTGGCGCCATCGCGGTTGCCGGTGGGGTGCATCCGGTCCTCAAGGGCATTGCGCATCAGCCAGCCCTTCTGCCCCGGAATCGCCGGTACATCGACATTGTCGAGCCCCTGCGAGACCGCCGCATGGCTGCCCCCCTCATAGAGCGGATGCAGCCCGCAGCCGCCCAGAACAGGCGTGGCGATCAGGGCAAGGGCCAGAAAGCGCTTCATAGGGTTCAGGCCACCAGATTGACGAGACGGTCGGGCACCACGATCACCTTTTTGATCTCGGCGCCTTCCAGCGCACGCTGCACCTTTTCAGAAGCGCGCGCCAGCCTTTCGAGTTCCTCCTTGGAGGTGCCCTTGGCGACGGTGACCGTATCGCGCAGCTTGCCCTTGACCTGAATGGCCACCGTGACCTCATCATCCACCAGCAGCGCCGGATCGACTTCGGGCCAAGCCGCGTCAGCAATCAGGCCCTCACCGATGGAAGCCCAGGCCTCTTCGGCCAGATGCGGCATCATCGGGGCGATCAGCAGCAGCACGGCCTTGATGCCATTGTTGCGGCTGGCCGAAGGCGCGGCCTTTTCCACCACGCCAGTCAGCTCGTAGATGCGCGCCACGGCCTTGTTGAAGCCCAGCGATTCAATGTCCTGCGCGGCGGCATGGACGGTCTGGTGGATCTTGCGCTCCACCGCCTTGTCCTCGCCGCTGGCAGAGGCGTCATACTGGCCGAACAGGCGCCACAGACGCTGCACGAAGCGCGCGCAACCCTCAATGCCCGCCTCGCTCCACGGCAGATCGCGCTCGGGCGGGCTGTCGGAGAGCATGAACCAGCGGATCGCATCGGCGCCATAGGTGGCGACGATCTCATCGGGGTCGACAACGTTCTTCTTCGACTTCGACATCTTGATGACGCGGCCAATCTCCACCGCGCCGCCGTCCGCCTTCAGCGTGGCGCCATCGCCGCCGCGCTCCACCTCGCCGGGGCTGAACCATACGGGCTGGCCATTGGCGGGATCGACGCGGGAATAGGTTTCATGCGTCACCATGCCCTGCGTGAACAGGCTGGCGAAGGGCTCCTTCACATCGATCTTGCCGATGCGCGAAAGAGCGCGCGTCCAGAAACGGGCGTAGAGCAGATGCAGGATCGCATGCTCGATACCCCCGATATACTGGCCGACGGGCAGCCAGCGGGCGATTTCGGCGGGATCGAAGGGCGCATCGCCGGGCTGGCTGGCGAAGCGCAGGAAGTACCAGCTGGAGTCCACGAAGGTGTCCAGCGTGTCGGTCTCGCGCCGCGCGGGCTTGCCGCATTGCGGGCAGTCGACATGCTTCCAGGTGGCATGGCGCGCCAGCGGATTGCCGGGCGTGGCGAAATCCACATCCTCGGGCAGCACCACCGGCAACTGCTTCTTGGGCACGGGGACCACGCCGCAGATTTCGCAATGGATGAAGGGGATCGGCGTGCCCCAATAGCGCTGGCGCGAAACGCCCCAGTCGCGCAGGCGCCACACGGTCTTGCCCTCGCCCGAACCGTCAGCTTCCAGACGCGCGATGATCGCCTTCTTGGCTTCGGCCACGGACATGCCGTTGAGGAAGTCCGAGTTCACCAGAATGCCGTCACCGGCTTCGGCTTCCTTGCCGAAGGGCTTGTCGGCCTCCTCGGCGCTGGCGGCGACGACGCGCAGGATCGGCAGGCTGTATTTGGTGGCGAATTCGAAATCGCGCTGGTCATGGCCCGGCACGGCCATCACGGCGCCGGTGCCATATTCCATCAGCACGAAGTTCGCGATGAAGACCGGCAGCTGCGCACCCGTGAAGGGGTGACGCGCGGTGATGCCGGTGTCGAAGCCCAGCTTCTCGGCGGTTTCCAGCTCGGCGGCGGTGGTGCCGCCCTGCTTGCACAGTTCGATGAAGGCGGCGGCGTCCGCGTTATGCTCGGCCACGCCCTGCGCCACCGGATGATCGGCGGCCACGGCCACAAAGCTGGCGCCGAAGATCGTGTCGGGGCGGGTGGTGTAAACGTCCAGCCCGGCGCCATTCGACAGATGGAAGCTGAACTGCAGGCCCTGGCTCTTGCCGATCCAGTTCTCCTGCATCAGCTTCACCTTCTCGGGCCAATGCTCCAGCGAGCCCAGACCTTCGAGCAGTTCATCCGCGAAATCGGTGATCTTCAGGAACCACTGCGAGAGCTTGCGCTTCTCGACCTGAGCGCCGCTGCGCCAGCCGCGCCCGTCGATGACCTGTTCGTTGGCCAGCACGGTCTGGTCGATCGGGTCCCAGTTGACCGTCGATTCCTTGCGGTAGACCAGCCCTGCGGCATAGAGATCGAGGAACAGCGCCTGCTCCTGCCCGTAATAGTCGGGCTCGCAGGTGGCCAGTTCGCGGCTCCAGTCGAGCGCGAAGCCCAGACGCTTCAACTGCGCCTTCATGTTGGCGATGTTGTCGCGCGTCCAGCCGCCGGGGTGGACGCCCTTTTCCATGGCGGCATTCTCGGCGGGCATGCCGAAAGCGTCCCAGCCCATGGGGTGCAGCACCTCGAAGCCCTGCATCCGCTTGTAGCGGGCCAGCACGTCGCCCATCGTGTAGTTGCGCACATGGCCGATGTGGATGCGCCCCGAAGGATAGGGAAACATCTCAAGCACATAGCTGCGCGGCTTGGTCGAGCTGTCGTCGGCCTTGAAGGACTGGGCCTCGTCCCACACGCGCTGCCAGCGGGTGTCAGCGGAGTTGGCTTCGAAACGCTCGCTCATGGTAACCTGTTCTTCCTTCTTGCCGCCCGCCCTTCCGCCTCACGCGAAACAGCGACGGGCGGAAGAAGGGGAACCGGCGAAACTTACTGCTGACCAGAATTTATTGTTGAATCGTGCCGCGACGCAGATCGCGCGCCTTGGTCAGGATCACATCTTCCAGCTGCTGCACGGTGGCAGCCTTCACCGGCGCATCCACCCAGGTGCCGCCCTGGTTGACCTGACGGCTGGCGGCCACGCGCAGCGCGTCCGAACGCAGATCCTTGTCGAGGATGGTCACGGTGACCTTCATACGCTCACCGGGGTTGCTGGGGTTCGAATACCAGTCGGTCACGATCACGCCGCCATTGCTGTCGGTCTGCACCAGCGGCATGAAGCTGAGCACGTCGAGGCTGGCGCGCCACAGGAAGCTGTTGACGCCGATCGTCGTCACATTCGTGGGCGGCAGGGCCAGACGGCCCGGGCGAACGCGATGATGCTTGATATGCAGCGGGCCATGGCTGCATGCCGCCAGCGCCAGAACGCCCAGCGCCACAGCCGCAACGCGCAAGCCCACACGCGACGCGCGACCAGCTTTCTTCACTTCCACCAATCCCGTCGTCATACACAATCCTTGCAACCGGCCGTAAACCCGCCCGCCATACATGCCGAACGCGCCGACATGCACCATGTCAGCGCGCAGACGTTCTGGCCTCTATAGCTGCCCCCGCCCCGGCGGCAAGCCCCGGCAGCATTTGAGAGGGCCGCAGCCTCTTCTCGTCTTTCCGGCGGTGAACCTGTGCTGAATATCCGGCCGAAAGGCCCTTGCCAGCCATTATGGGTTCAGCTTGGCGATGCCATGATGTGCAGCTATAGCGCATATCTACGGTATCACGCGTTAGGCAAGATTCGCGTTTCGCTTTGATTTGGAAAGTTCAGGCCCCTCCCAGCATGGCCATCGCTCAGACAAGATTCCCGGCAGGCAACAGGCTGGAGGCACAGGCCTCCTCCCCTGCCCTGGTGATGGGCATTGCCGTCTGCGTGCTGGCCCTGCCGAGCGCGGTGCTGGCCTATTCCAGCAAGCTGGAAGCCTCCCTGCCCGGCCTTGGCATCAACCAGAGCGTGCTGAAAGAGAGCGGCGGCGGCTTTGCCCCGGCTGAGGCCGACCCGCATCTCACCCGCGCGCTGGCCGCCCGTTCCGGCGGCGCGCCGCTGTTCCGCTACACCCCCGCCGGCCTGTCCTCACGGCCCGACCGATCGGTGACGGTGGCGGTGCGCGTGGATGAAGCGACCGCCCATGCCATCGTGGTGCGCGGGCCGGCCATCCGCAACCCGGCCTATTCCGCGCCCACGCCGCCGGTGCTGCATCTGGCCTCCACTGCCTACAATCTGGGGCTGGCGCATGGCTATCAGGGCTTCACCCCGGCCAGCGCCAATTTCACCCTGCCCAAGGATCTGCCCAAGGACATCGCCCGCGACCCGCGGCGCGGCGCCGAAATGCCGGATCTTTCGGCCTATACGCAGGCGGACAATTCGGCTGCGGCCACCGTCTCGCGCCTGGCCCCGCATGTGCAGCTTGATGACAAGGAGCGCGCCGGGCGCGCGCCCCGCACGCTCGAAACGCTGGGCGAGCAAAGCGTGGATGTCGGCGGCAGCTATCGCGTCACCCGCAATTTCGATGTGACGGCGGGCGTGCGTTATTCGCAGGACCGCGACCGGATGAAGAGCATGTCACCCGATGGCAAGTCTGACAGCCAGGCGGTCTATGTGGGCACGCAATTCCGGTTTTAAAACAAACCGAATCGGAACATGTTCCGCATTGCTGCAACTGCGAAGACGTTTCTTTTGCGCTGCAATGTCAAATAGTTGCAATATTCATCATTTTGTTGCCCGACGTGAATCGGTGATTGATTCACCGCGCCACTGATCTAGGATCACTTGTGCGGCGGCGGTCTGCCGCCCACCCGCCCATCCTCTTTCCCTGGGCCGGGGTTGTCGATCACGCTTCACGCATTGGGAGACTTTATGACTCGAATCGCCATCGTCACCGGCGGCACCCGCGGCATCGGCAAGGCGATCAGCCTTGCGCTCAAGGATCTGGGTTACACAGTCGCGGCCAATTACGCAGGCAACGATGACAAGGCCAAGGCCTTCACCGAGGCCACCGGCATCGCCACCTACAAATGGGACGTGGGTGATCACGACGCCACGCTGGCCGGCGTGAAGCAGGTTGAGGCCGATCTGGGCCCCATCGATGTGGTGGTCAACAACGCCGGCATCACCCGCGACGCCGTGCTCCACAAGATGAGCTTCGACGACTGGAACGAGGTGATGCGCATCAACCTCGGCGGTTGCTTCAACATGGCCAAGGCCACCTTCCCCGGCATGCGGGAGCGCAAATGGGGCCGCATCGTCAACATCGGCTCGATCAACGGCCAGTCCGGCCAGTACGGGCAGGTCAACTATGCCGCTGCCAAATCGGGCATCCACGGCTTCACCAAGGCGCTGGCTCAGGAAGGCGCCAAGTTCGGCGTCACCGTCAACGCCATCGCACCCGGCTATATCGACACCGATATGGTGGCCGCCGTGCCTGAGGCCGTGCTGGAAAAGATCGTCGCCAAGATCCCCGTGGGCCGTCTGGGTCAGGCCAAGGAAATCGCACGCGCCGTGGCCTTCCTCTGCGCCGAGGATGCTGGTTTCGTGACCGGTTCCACGCTGTCGCTCAATGGCGGGCAGCATATGTATTAAGAAGAAAGGGCAGGTGCGAGGGGGGTTACCCCCTCGCGCTCCCATTATGTCTTCCGACGCTGGGGTGGCGGTTCCCCCATCGTTGTGCACCATCGCTCCGTGACACCATAAAGCTGCATAAAGCACCTTCTCCCGGCGTCTATCCCTGATACACTTGGCCGCGATGACCACGCCCTATCATCCGCCGGTGAAACGCTCGGTCGAGATCGCCGGGCACAAGACCTCGATCAGCCTCGAACCCCTGTTCTGGGACTGGCTGCGCCACGAGGCCCATCATCTGGGGCTGCCGCTCAACGCTCTGGTTGCCCGCATCGATGCCGAACGCATTGCCGCCCCGCAGCCCCCCGGCCTCGCCGGAGCCGTGCGCCTGTGGCTGGCACGCCGCGCCATGGAGCGGACCGGCGCGACAATGAACGAAAGTCCCGCCGCCGATTTCAGCCCGATTCAGGTCACCGGCGGCACCTAGCGCCTCATCACGCGTTGCTAGCAAGGCATTCATCTTGCACGATATGTCCAGAGGAGGAGAAACCGCATGAAATCTCTGCTTCCCGCCCTTGCCGCCGCCGTGCTGGTCCTGCCGGCGATCGCCTCGGACGCCGATGCACGCCCTGTACACCGCAAGCAGGTCTACAAGGTCTGCCGCCATTCGAGCGGCACCACCGGTCTGGTCGCGGGCGGTGTGGCTGGCGCCGTGGTGGGCGGCAAGGTGATCGGCGGCGGCCTGGCCGGGCCGGTGGTTGGCGCGGCGGCCGGTGCTCTGGGTGGGCGCGCGATTGACCGTTCGATGACGGCCAAGAAGCGTTGCCGTTATTATCGTCGATGAGGGTTTGAAGTTGGAAGATGCGAGGGGGTTACCCCCTCGCGCTCCCGTGACGTCTTCCGACGATGGGGCGGTGGCACCCGATCATGGCGCCCAACCTCCCCACCAGCGCAACGAAAAGGCGCCGCAGGCATCAAGCCCCGGCGCCCTTCAATCCTTGATGCCTGCGGCGCAGCGACGTTGGCTCTATCGCCGAACCTCATGCGCAACGCAGACAGTCATGGGAGCGCGAGGGTGTAACACCCTCGCATTGCCCTCTTACGTCTTAGTCACTTCCAACCCGCTCGATATCCGCACCGAGCAGAGCCAGCTTTTCCTCAAGGCGCTCATAGCCGCGATCGAGATGATAGATGCGCGACACCTGAGTCTCACCCTCAGCGGCCAGACCGGCGATGATCAGGCTCATGGAGGCACGCAGATCGGTGGCCATCACCTGAGCGCCGGTCAGCTTGGGCACGCCCTGCACGATGGCGGTGCGGCCCTGCGTCGAGATGTTGGCGCCCATGCGGGCCAGTTCAGGCACATGCATGTAGCGGTTTTCGAAGATCGTCTCGGTCAGCACGCTGGTGCCTTCGGCGCGGCACAGCATGGCCATCAGCTGAGCCTGCATGTCCGTAGCGAAACCGGGATAGGGCGCGGTAGACAGCGTGACGGGGCGCAGCGGACCATCGGCGGCCACCTTGATACCACCGGCGACGCCTTCGACATGCACACCGGCGTCGCGCAGCGCCTGCAGGGTGCTTTCCATTTCCTCGATGCGGGCGCCCTTGAGCTCCACCTCACCGCCGGTGATCGCGGCGGCGCAGGCATAGGAACCGGCTTCGATGCGGTCTGGCATCACCATATAGGTTGCGCCATGCAGGCGGCTGACACCATGAATGATGAGGTCCGAACTGCCGATGCCCTCGATCTGCGCGCCCATGGCCACCAGCAGGTTGCAGAGGTCGACGATCTCCGGTTCACGCGCAGCATTGTGCAGAATGCAGGTGCCGGTGGCCAGCACGGCAGCCATCAGGGCGTTCTCGGTGGCGCCCACGGAAACGACAGGGAAGGTGTAACGCCCGCCGGGCAGGCCGCCATCAGGAGCGATCGCGCGGACATAACCGGCGGTCAATTCGATCGTCGCGCCAAAGGCTTCCAGCGCTTTGAGGTGCAGGTCGATTGGGCGGTTGCCGATGGCGCAGCCGCCGGGCAGCGAAACAGTGGCTTCACCAGCGCGGGCCAGCAGAGGGCCCAGCACCAGAATCGAGGCGCGCATCTTGCGCACCAGTTCGTAAGGCGCGGTGGTGGCCGTCAGCCGCGTGGCGGCCAGAGTCATCACCCGCCCGAAATCCTCGGGCCGGCTGCCCGCGATGGTGGTCGAGACACCGAACTGGTTCAGCAGATGCTGGAACGAATCGATGTCCGCCAGACGCGGCAGATTGCGCAGCGTCAACGGTTCGTCCGTCAGCAGCGCGCAGGGCAGCAGGGTCAAAGCCGAATTCTTGGCGCCCGAAACGGGCACCGCGCCCGACAGGCGTTTTTGCCCGTGAATGATGATCTTGTCCATTTCGGCCCTTTAGCTTGTTTGCCTCCGGCCCGCAAATGCCCAACACCCATCGCACGCCAGACACATGTCGCGCTGAACGGCTTGCGCTGCAGTGCGGCATAAGATTTAACACGTAATACACATCCATGTGGCAGCAGGGGTTTCATGACCAACCAATCATCGATCAAGCCCGTTCGCAAAGCTGTTTTTCCCGTTGCGGGATTGGGCACACGCTTTCTCCCCGCCACCAAGGCGATCCCGAAGGAGATGCTGCCGATCATCGATCGCCCGCTGATCCAATATGCCGTCGATGAGGCGCGTGAGGCCGGCATCGAACAGCTGATCTTCGTGACCGGGCGCGGCAAGACCGCCATCGTCGAGCATTTCGACACCGCCTTCGAACTCGAAGCGACCATGACCAACCGCGGCAAGTCGCTCACCGCGCTGGAGCCTTCGCGCATTCAGCCGGGCAACCTTGTCACCGTGCGCCAGCAGGTGCCGCTGGGTCTGGGCCACGCCATCTGGTGCGCCCGTGCCATCATCGGCAACGATCCCTTCGCCATCTTCCTCCCCGACGAGCTGATGATCGGCAAGCCGGGCTGCATGAAGCAGATGGTCGATGCCTATAACAAGGTCGGCGGCAATTTCGTCAGCGTGCTGGAAGTGCCGCGCGACGAGGTCTCCTCCTATGGCGTCATCGCGCCGGGCGCCAAGCCCGAGGGCTTCGACGGCACGCTGACCGAGGTGAAGGGTCTGGTCGAGAAGCCCAAGAAAGAAGAGGCTCCCTCGAACCTCATCGTTTCGGGCCGCTACATTCTGCAGCCCGAGGTGATCGACATCCTCACCACACAGGAACAGGGCGCGGGCGGCGAAATTCAGCTGACCGATGCCATGGCCAAGCTGATCGGCAACCAGGCCTTCCACGCCGTGACCTTCGGCGGGAAGCGCTATGACTGCGGCTCCAAGACCGGCTTTGTCGAGGCGACGCTGGCTCTGGCCCTTGAGCGCCCGGATATGGCCGATGAGGTCCGCGCCGTGGCGAAGCGGTTGCTGGGGCTGTAATCGCCCTTTCGGCTTTGCAGCATCGATACGGGAAGGGGGGCTTCGGCTCCCCTTTTTGGTTTTGGGGTTCCGTTAAAAAGGAAGGTTGAAGGGGAGAAAGGAAATGAGAGGGTGTTACACCCTCGCGCTCCCATGACGTCTTCCGAAGAGAGGTCAGGGGCGCCGAAATGTTGCGCTCAGCCCTCTCCACCTGCACGAGGCGCCGCAGGCAGTGCAACCGCTGGAGGGGGCTGTGCCGGGCATTTTCAAGCCTGCGGCGCAGCGACGTTAGATCCATGGCCGAACCCGAAGCGCAACGCAGACATTAAAGGGAGCGCGAGGGTTATGACCCTCGCATTCTCTCTTCTGAACCCCCTTCAGAACCCCACAAAAACAAAGAGCGGCTGTTTCCAGCCGCTCTTTGCCGCATCCTCTCCAAGATGCTGTTGCCTTGGGGGCTCTTGCCCCTTCTCAGGCCGTTTTATTCGTCGTCAGCTTCGTCGTGGGCGCCATGGTCCGCGATCTTCTCGGCGGAGGCCAGCGTGGTCATATCGGCCACACCGCCCTGCATGAAGGGGATCGGGTTCACGGCAGAACCCTCGACGCGCACTTCATAATGCAGGTGGGGGCCGGTCGAGCGACCGGTGGTGCCCACGAAACCGATGATATCGCCCTTATGGACCGACTGACCGGCCACAACGTTAAGGCGCGAAAGGTGGCCATAGCGCGTTTCGATCGAGCCACCATGTTCCAGATCGATGCACAGGCCATAGCCGCCGAACCAGTCGGCGCGGCCCACGACACCGTCAGCCGTGGCGTGAACAGGGGTGCCGACGGGGTTCGCCAGATCGACGCCGGTATGCGCGCGGCGGCCGCCCAGAACGGGGTGCCAGCGCAGACCGAAGCTGCTGGTCATGCGCAGATTGTCGACGGGCATGCGCGAGGGGATCGAAACCTTGTGGTTCAAGCCAACCAGATTGTTGCTGCCGAAACCGGGGATCGTGGTGGAAGTGGCGACGGCGGGGCGGGCGAACTCGGTGGTCTGGCCGCTGCGGTCCATCTGGCGCCAGCTGGCGAAGAGCTGGCGGAATTCAGTGTCACCCTTGTCGGACTGGGCCGTGACGGGCTGCGCGGTGCGGAGGGGAGCGGCGATGTCGGCATTGGCGCTGTTGGCCAAGGCGGGCGTCGCCAGCAGAGATGCGATGGAGGCGGCGGTAAGCGCGCCATTACGCATCGTCTTGAGAACCATTTTAGCGATCACCCGTCACACACCTTGAACTGCTTTGGCACGCCGATCCCGTTTGGCGCGACAAAAATGACCCATACCGCAAGCCGAACACTTGCGGCGCTGTTTCTTGGAGTTTGGTCGGAACCCCCCGCCAACTCGTTTGTATGGTTAGCGTGACCGATTCCTAAACCGCAAGCGCCATATACATTTCGCGCGGTAAACCGGCAGCATGGCGCGCTGAGTCGTTGAACGGTCGCTTAACGGAACCCCGAAAATAGCGCCCGACCAGCATCTGCCAGCATGATTCGATGTCCAGACCTTGTGCGTCGCACCATGCCTTGAGGTGAATCACCCCACAGCGCACATGTCGAATTTCATCCGCAAGAATACGTGTGAGGATGCGCGCGCCGGTGATGTCGCCACTCTGTTCGACCCGCTCCAGCGTCGCCGGAGTCACATCCAGACCCCGCGCCTCAAGCACCATCGGCACCACCGCCAGCCGCGCCGCAACATCGTGCCGCGTAGCATCCGCCGCCTCCCACAGGCCGTCATGCGCGGGCAGGTCGCCATAGGTCGCGCCCATGCTGGCCAGATGGCGCTGGATGATCGCGAAGTGCAGCGCCTCGTCAGCGGCCACGCTCAGAAAGTCTGAGGTGAAGGCCTCGCCCATCTGCGCGCCGAAACGCCCCGCCATGTCCAGCGCCAGATCGATCGCCACGAATTCGATATGTGCAATCGCGTGCCACAGCGCGATCCGCCCTCTTTCCGATCCGCCCTTGCGGCGTTTGGGCATGCGGCTGGGGGGCAGCAGTTCGGGGTTTTCAGGCCTAGCCGGGCGTTCCGGCATGGCGTTCGGAAACGCAAACGATAGTCGCCCCAGGCGCCAGTCGCGCGCCACCTTGCGCGTTGCCATCAGTTTGGCGCGCGGGTCGGCGGTGGACAGTGCGGCGTGGATGGCGTCGCCTAGGGTGGGTTGAGTCATGGTGTGCGGGTAGAGGGAAGAAGCAGGAAAAGAAAGATGCGAGGGTCATCACCCTCGCGCTCCCTTTAATGTCTACGTGGCGCTCCGGGTTCGGCCTTGGAGCAACGTCGCTGCGCCGCAGGCTTTCAATCCCCAGCGCAGCCCACGCTTCAAACGATGCCTGCCTGCGGCGCCTTACCTTGCGCAGGTGGAGAGTTCAGGCCCGACGATGCGGAACCACTGCCCCATCGCCGGGAGACGGAATGGGAGCGCGAGGGGATAATCCCCTCGCATCTTCTCTTCTTACTTCCCCTGAACCGCCTTCAACACCTCTTCCGCATGGCCTTTGACCTTCACCTTGTTCCAGACCTGCTCGATCCGGCCATCGGAGCCAACCAGATAGGTGGTGCGGACCATGCCCATATAGGTGCGGCCATAGTTCACCTTCTCGGTCCAGATGCCCAGAGCGTCGGACAGGCCGCCCTCTTCCGCATCGCTGCCCAAAGGCGCCACCAGCCCGTGCTTCTCCGCAAACTTCACATGCTTCTTCGGCGGATCTTTCGAAACGCCCAGCAGGGCGGCGCCTGCCGCCTCGAACTGCGCCGACAGCTCCGAGAAATCCTTGTTCTCGGTGGTGCAGCCGGGGGTGTCGTCCTTGGGGTAGAAGAAGACGACCAGCTTGCGCCCGGCAAAGTCCGAGGGGCGCAGGGTGGAGCCATCGGGGGCGGTCAGGGCGATATCGGGGAAGGCGTCGCCGGGGCCGGGCAGATCAGTCATGGGGTTCGATCTCCAGAGTTTCGCCGAAAATTTGCGCCCAGGCGGCGGCGGTGTCGCGGCGCGCCTGTTGCATGGCTTCGGTCACCGCTTGCCAATCGCGCAGGTTGCAGGCTGTGGCAAGCGCCATGCGGGCGGCCTCGCCGGGCAACTGGGCGTCGGGCGCGATCAGGCGAGAGGCGACCAGCAGCCGCGCCATGGCGGCATGGGCCTGTGCCAGTGCGGGGGGCAGCAGGCCTGCCTCGATCAGACCGCACAGGGCGTCGCCAAGGCGCGGGGTCAGGGCCTTGCCCTCGCGCAGTTGCAGCGTGTGGATCAGGAACTCCACATCGACCAGACCGCCGCGCAGCAGCTTCATATCCAGCGGCCCGCGCGGCTGCTTATGCTCGGCCATCTTCTGGCGCATGGCGAGAATATCGGCGGTGAGCGTCGGCGCGGGCGAGCGGGTCAGCACGCCATGGATGATGCCGCAGAGTTTCGCGCGTGCTTCCTCCGATCCGAATAGGGGGCGGGCGCGGCACAGGGCCATATGCTCCCAGGTCCAGGCCTGTTCGCGCTGGTAGAGGTCGAAGCTTTCGAAGCTGACGGCCAGCGGACCTTGGGTGCCTTGCGGGCGCAGGCGCGTGTCCACCTCATAGAGCGCGCCTTCCGCTGTCGGCACGGAGAGCGCCGCGCTGATCCGCTGGGCCAGCCGGTTGAAATAGAGTGTGGCGCCCAGCGGCCTGCGCCCATCACTTTCGGCGGCATAATCGCCGGTGAAGAGATAGACGATGTCCAGATCGCTGGCGTGAGTCAGCGCCTCGCCGCCCAGCCGTCCGAGGCCGAGAATCACCAGTTCGGCCCCGGCAATGCGGCCATGGGTCTGCTCGAATTCGGCGATGGTGGCGTCGGCCAGAACCTGAATCGCGGCCTGTGCAACGTGAGACAATGAAGCAGCGATGGCGAAGGGATCATGCGCGCCCTCGATCAGCTGCACGCCAAGGGCGAAGCGGCGCTCACCCACCTTGCGGCGCACGCGGTCGAGGATGCGCTGGTAGTCGTCGCCTGTCTCGCTGGCGGAGAAGTCCGCGATCAGCGCCTCCACCCCGCCGGG
This sequence comes from Novosphingobium terrae, assembly GCF_017163935.1. Taxonomy (NCBI): domain Bacteria; kingdom Pseudomonadati; phylum Pseudomonadota; class Alphaproteobacteria; order Sphingomonadales; family Sphingomonadaceae; genus Novosphingobium; species Novosphingobium terrae. Next base: position 3,943,029 of record NZ_JABVZR010000001.1, read on the forward strand.
CAGGTTGAGCGCGCTGGCATCGATCAGCGTGTCGAGCAGATCGGCGCGGCGCGCCAGCTCCTCGGCCAGCGGCGGGGCCAGCGCCAGAATCCGCGCCAGAGCATCGAGCAGCGCGGGCCGTGCCTCCAGCAGACGGAAGAGATTCACCGCGCTGGGCAGGCTGGCGATCAGGCGCTCCCAGCGGTTGAAGGCCTTGTCGGGCTCGGGCGCCTTGGCCAGCGCGGAGAACAGACGCGGCTGGACCGCATCGAGCGCCGCCAGCGCCGCCTCGGAGCGCAAGGCGCGCATCGTGCCGCCGCGCCAGCCGTCGATCCGCGCGGCAAGGCCTGCCGGATCGCTGAAGCCCAAAGCGGCAAGGGTGGATTCCAGCGCCAGACCGATGGGGGCCTCCACCACGCTGCCACCGCCGCCAACCGGGCTGCCCGCCTCGATCAACGCATCGTAACGCGTGCCGACGGTCTCGGTGATCTCGCGCAATTCCGCGATCAGCGCCGCGCCATCGGGCAGGCCATCCAACCTTGCCACGGCATCGATGGCGGCCATATCGCGCGGCAGAGCATGGGTTTGCAGATCGCTGACCATCTGCAGGCGATGCTCGATGGTGCGCAGGCGGTCATAGGAGTCGCCCAGCACCTGCGCGTCGCCCGAATCGATGATCCCCGCCGCGGCCAGAGCATCCAGCGCCGCGCGCGTGCCCCTTTCCCGCAACGCCGGATTGCGCCCGCCGTGAATCAGCTGATGGCCCTGCGCGAAAAACTCCACCTCGCGGATGCCGCCCCTTGCGCGCTTCAGATCGAAGCCGGGGCCCACGGTGGAAACCTTGCCATGTTCGGCGCGGATGCGGCGGGTGAGGCGCCCGATCTCGGCAATCGCGCCGAAGTCGAGGCTCTTGCGCCAGACGAAGGGGCGGATCTGCGCCAGAAACTGCTCGCCCAGCGGCACATCGCCCGAGGCCGAGCGGGCGCGGATAAAGGCGGCGCGCTCCCACGCCAGAGCGCTGCTCTCATAATGGCTGAGCGCGGCATCGGCGGAGATCGCCAGCGGGCTGACCTCGCTGGCCGGGCGCAGCCGCAGATCGACGCGGAAGACATAGCCCTCGCCATCCATATGCGAGAGGATGCGCACGATCTGGCGGGCATAGTTCTGCGCCGCCTCGCCGGGGTCTTCGCGCGGGCGGCGGGGCAGGGTTTCGGGATCGAAGAGCAGAATCGGATCGATATCGGAGGAATAGTTCAATTCCTTCGCGCCATGCTTGCCCAGCGCCAGCGCGAACATGCCCGCAGGCTGCGCATCGGGCACGCGGGTGGTGATGGCATGGTTGATCGCGGCATCCAGCGACAGATCGGCCAGAGCGCTCAAGTCTCCGGTAACGCGGGCCAGCGGGAAAGCCCCGGCCAAATCGCCGATTCCCAAAGCCAGAGCCGTCGCCAGCCGGCGCCGACGCAGCGCAATCGGCACATCGGGCGCGCCCTCTCCGGCCAGCACCGCTGCCGCCAGAGCGCCCTCGCCATCGCCAGCTTCCAGCAGCGCGGCAATCTCCGGCAGGCGGTCCAAGGCGCGGGAAAGAAAGGGGCTGAAGGCGCGGGCACGATCCAGCGCGCCGGTCCAGTCAGGGGAAAATTCGGGCATTCACTCATCCACTCTCAATCGCTTTGCCCGGTTCATGCTCTGGCGGGGCGGCTGGCGCAAGCTCTGGTCTGGAAGGGTCTGGCATGGGATGCGATCAGCGGCTATGGGCGCGCCCATGACCCAATGGCGCTTCCCCCCCGAATGGCACATGCAGGACTGGCTGTGGATCGGCTTCCCGCATGATGGCGATGAATGGCCCGGCTTCCTTGAGCAGGCCCAGGTGCAAATGGCGGCCTTCGCCAGCGCGGTGGCCGAAAGCGGCCAGCCGGTGCGCCTGCTGGTCCGCAACGAGGCCAACGAAGCCCGCGCCCGCGCCCTGTGTAGCGAAAAGGTGACCATCGAGCGCCGCACCTATGGCGACGTCTGGCTGCGCGACACCGGCCCGCTGGTGATGACCAATTCGGCTGGCGGCCGCATCGCCAAGCGCTTCGGCTTCAACGGCTGGGGCGGCAAATATCTGATGGACGGCGACCAGACCATCGGCGCCGAAATCGCCAAGGACGCTGGCCTCGACATCGAAACCGCCGACTGGATTCTGGAAGGCGGCGCCATCGATGCCGACGGCACCGGTCTGGTGGTGACCACCGAGCAGTGCCTGCTCAACCCCAACCGCAACCCGCATCTCTCGCGCGAAGACCTTGAAATGCGCCTCCAGCGCGATCTCGGCTTCAACCGCGTGCTGTGGCTGGGCGAAGGCCTGATCAACGATCACACCGACGGCCATGTCGACAACCTCGCCCGCTTCGTGGCGCACAATGTGCTGGCGCTGCCCAAGGCCACAGGCGAAAACGACCCCAACGCCCATATCTACGCCGACGCCCGCGCCCGCGCGGAAGGCGCCGGCGTGGTGGTGAAGAGCATCCCCTCGCCCGGCCGCGTCGAGCGTGATGGCCGCATCGAGCCCGCCAGCTATATGAACTTCGCCATCACCTCGCGCCTGATCGTCGTGCCCATCTATGGCACGCCGCATGACGCCGATGGCGTGGCCGCCATCGCGGAGCTGTTCCCCGGTCGCGACACCGTGGGCATCATGGCCGACGCCATCCTTGCGGGCGGCGGTTCCTTCCACTGCTCCAGCCAGCAGATGCCGCGTATTTAACCATTTGTTATCAGGTTGAAGCCCATGATCCGTTCATGAGCTTCAACCTCTCACGCCTCAACGCCGATGCCCTGATCGAGGGTCTGCGCGCTGCTGTCGTGCTGGGTTGCGCCGCCGCCCTGGCCTTCGCCGGGCTGGCCGCGCACGCCTGAAGCCGCAGCTTTAGACGGAGGGCCAGCGCGGAAGCTCCCAAATTTTCCGCGCTGGCCTGATTTTTTTCAGACTCTAGAAAGTAAGATGCGAGGGGGTTACCCCCTCGCGCTCCCATGACGTCTTCCGACGGTATGGCAGTGGCGCCCGGTCGTGGTGTCTGAACTCTCCACCAGCACAACGAAAAGGCGCCGCAGGCAGTAAGCCCCGGCGCCTTTCCTATCGTTTCATGCCTGCGGCGCCGCGACCTTAGCCCTATGGCCGAACCCGATGCGCAACGTAGACATTCATGGGAGCGCGAGGGTGTAACACCCTCGCACTTACCCCTTCATTCTTACTTCAAATCCGGCGCAGTCGCCTCACCCTTCAGCAGGGCAATGGCTTCCGACAGAGTCATAACCTTCTGCGCCTGCTCGCCCAGCACGCGGACGGCAACGGTGCCTTCCTCGGCCTCACGCTTGCCGACGACCAGCAGATAGGGGACCTTCTTCAGCGAGTGCTCGCGCACCTTGTAGTTGATCTTCTCGTTGCGGGTGTCGGCTTCCACGCGGATGCCGGCGGCCTTCAGCTGGGCCACGGCGTCATGGGCGTAGTCGTCGGCGTCCGAGACGATGGTGGCGACCACGGCCTGGACCGGGGCCAGCCACACGGGCAGCTTGCCCGCGAAATGCTCGATGAGGATGCCGATAAAGCGTTCATACGAACCCAGAATCGCGCGGTGCAGCATCACGGGGCGATGCTTTTCGCCATCCTCGGCAATGTAGGCGGCGTCGAGGCGCTCGGGCAGCACGCGGTCCGACTGGATCGTGCCGCACTGCCAGGTACGACCGATGGCGTCGGTCAGGTGCCATTCCAGCTTGGGAGCATAGAAGGCGCCCTCGCCGGGCAGCTCTTCCCAGCCGTACTCTTCCGTCGCCAGACCGGCCTCGACCACGGCGTTGCGCAGCTCTTTCTCGGCCAGATCCCACATCTCTTCGGTGCCGAAGCGCTTTTCGGGACGCAGGGCCAGCTTGATCTCGTACTTGAAGCCGAAGTCCTTGTAGACGCGGTCCGCCAGCTGGCAGAAGGCGCGAACCTCTTCCACGATCTGGTCTTCGCGGCAGAAGATGTGGCCATCGTCCTGCGTGAACTGGCGCACGCGCATGATGCCATGCAGCGCGCCATGCGGCTCGTTGCGGTGGCAGCAGCCCATTTCGGCGAGGCGCAGCGGCAGCTCGCGGTAGCTCTTGATGCCCTGACGGAAGATCAGCACATGCGCCGGGCAGTTCATCGGCTTCAGCGCCATCCAGTCGGCGTCCTTCGAGACGATGGGGCCATCGTCCTCGGTGTTAGGCGCCTCGTCGGGGATGACGAACATGTTCTCGCGGTACTTGCCCCAGTGGCCGGACTGCTCCCACTGCTTGGCGTCCATCACCTGAGGCGTCTTCACCTCCTGATAGCCGGTGCTGTCGATGGCGCGGCGCATATAGGCCTCCAGCTCGCGCCAGATGAGATAGCCCTTGGGGTGCCAGAAGACGCTGCCATGCGCCTCGGCCTGCAGGTGGAACAGGTCCATTTCGGCGCCCAGCTTGCGGTGGTCGCGCTTGGCGGCCTCTTCCAGACGCAGCAGATGGGCGTCGAGCTGCTTCTTGTTCAGCCAGCCGGTGCCATAGATGCGCGAGAGCATCGCGTTCTTCTGGTCGCCGCGCCAATAGGCGCCCGAGACGCGCGTCAGCTTGAAGGCCTGCGGATCCAGCTTGCCGGTGCTGGGCAGGTGAGGGCCGCGGCACATATCCAGCCAGTCGTCGCCCGACCAATAGACGGTCAGATCCTCGTCGCCCGGCAGTTCGGCGGCCCATTCGGCCTTGAAGGTTTCGCCCTGCTGCTTCCAGCGGCTGATCAGCGTTTCGCGCGTCCAGACTTCGCGGCGCAGCGGCTTGTTGGCGGCGATGATCTTGCGCATTTCCGCCTCGATGGCGGGCAGGTCGTCATCCGTGAAGGGGCGGTCCTTGGGGGCGAAATCGTAATAGAAACCATCGTCCGTCGCCGGGCCGAAGGTGATCTGCGTGCCGGGGAACAGCGCCTGCACCGCCTCGGCCAGAATATGCGCGAAATCGTGGCGCGCCAGTTCCAGCGCGTCTTTCTCATCCTTGTTGGTCACCAGAGCGAGGGTCGCGTCGCCAGTGAAGGGGCGAGTGAGGTCCACCAGTTCGCCATCGATGCGCGCGGCAATCGCGGCCTTGGCCAGACCGGGGCCGATTGCGGCCGCCACATCTGCGGGGGTGGAGCCCGGCGCCATTGCGCGCTGCGAGCCATCGGGAAGGGTGATCGTGATGCTGTCAGACATGGAAAAGGCCCTTAGCCGGGAGCGGGGCGCGCCTCAACCTTGCAAATGGGGGCTTTGCGCAAAGAGCATGGCGAATTGGAAAGCAAACTTGACACAAGGTTAGCGTGCTATGTAAAGCATCCTTGTCAAAACGTCAGGGAGACCAGACATGGCACGCTATCACTCCCCCGCGATCAGCCGCTATTCGCGCCGGTTGGGCGGCTTTATCACCCTTTATGTCGCGCTGGTTTTCGCGATGGGCTGGCTGTTCCGCCACGCGCCTCCGCCCGCGCCATGGAATGTGTTGCTGGCGATTCTGCCCGCCCTGCCGGTGCTGGGCATCGTCTGGACGGTGATGCGCCTGCTGGTGGAAGAGCCCGACGAGTTCTGGCGGATGCTCTTCGTGCGTCAGGCACTGATCGCCACCGGCTTCTGCCTGACGGTGATGACCATCTGGGACTTTCTGCAGAATTACGATGTCGTCGCCCCCGGGCAGCATGGTTTTGGCGCCGCTTTTTTCTGGTTTATGGGGCTGGGCGTGGGGGCGGTGTGGAACGCCATCACCCTGTGGCGCAGTGAAAAGGCATGAGGGTCTGCCCGTGAACAACCGCCTGCGCGTGCTGCGCGCCGAAAAGGGCTGGAGCCAGCAGGATCTGGCCCAGCGGCTGGAGGTCTCGCGCCAATCCGTGAACGCCATCGAAACCGGGCGCTACGATCCTTCGCTGCCTTTGGCCTTTCGCATCGCCGATCTGTTCGGCCTGCCGATCGAGGCGATCTTCCTGCGCGATTAAGGGTTCCTCCCCCCTTTCCCCTCCGCACGCGCCGGGGCAAAAGGGGCGCCATGAGCGACGTCCTTTTCCATGCTTTGCCCACCGATGGCGAAAAGCCCGCCCGCCGTCTGGCCTATCGCCTGACGCCGCCCGCCGACTCGGAGCGCACGACACTGGTCTTCCTGCCCGGCTATATGTCGGACATGGCCGGGTCCAAGGCGGCGATGCTCTTCGATGCCGCGCGCGAAAAGGGCGTGGGCTGCCTGCTGCTCGATTACTCCGGCTGCGGCGCTTCGGATGGCGATTTCACCGATGGCACGCTCACCCGCTGGCGCGAGGAGGTGCTGGCCCTGATCGAGGCCCTGGTGCCCGGCCCGGTGGTGCTGGTCGGCTCCAGCATGGGCGGCTGGCTGATGCTGCTCGTGGCGCTAACCCTGCCCGCCGACAAGCTGGCCGGGATCATGGGCATCGCCGCCGCGCCCGATTTCACGCAATGGGGCTACACCAGCGCGCAGAAGGGCGAGCTGATCGCCGGGCGCACCATTTTCGAGCCCAACCCCTACGGCCCCGAGCCCACGCCGACTCACGCCCGCTTCTGGGCCGATGGCGAGCATAACCGGCTGCTCGATGCCGAAATCCTGCTCGATGTGCCTGCCGTGCTGGTCCATGGCCAGCGGGACGAAGATGTCCCCTGGGAAATTTCATTGCGCCTCTCTGCAACTTTGCGTTCTGACGCGGTTCAGCTATGCTTGGTCAAGGACGGCGACCACCGGCTCAGTCGGCCGGTGGATCTGGCCCTGATCCGGCGCATGGCTCTTGCGCTGGCAGGGGCCGACGCCTGATCCGGGAAGTCATTGATGTCGCTTGTTTTAATCGCAACTGCCCTGATGCTTCAGACCGGCCCGCTGGTGGGCGATGGCATGGCCCCCTCGCTGGGCCTGCCGATGATCGACCGGCCCACGGCCCCGAACCGGCGCCGCGCCGTCAGCGAGATCACGGCGCGCCCTGAGCGCATCGACGACTCGAACAAGCTGACTCACTGCCGCGAAACCGCCGACCACGATCCGGATGCCGCCGCCGAAATGGCCACCGACTGGCTGAGCGGCGCGAAAGACAGTCAGCGCGCCGAGGCGGAACTCTGCCTTGGCTATGCCTATTCCGCGCAGGAAGCCTGGCCCATGGCCGAGCAGGCCTTTCTGGCCGGGCGCGATGCGGCGGGCGACAATGCGCTGAACCGTGCGCGTCTGGGCGCCATGGCCGCCAGCGCCGCGCAGGCGCAGGAGGGCGGCGCTGACCGCGCTCTGGCCGCGCTGGACAAGGCCCGCGTGGATGCCAAGGCGGTGAACGATCCTTCGCTGATCGTGTCCATCGCGGTGGACCGGTCGCGGGCGCTCGTGGCGCTCAAGCGCAATGATGAGGCCGCCGCCGCTCTGGCAGAAGCCCGCACGCTGGGGCCGGACAATGGGCAGGCCTGGCTGCTGTCGGCCACGCTGTCGCGCCGGATGAACCATCTGGCCGACGCCCAGACCCAGATCCAGACCGCCGCCAAACTGACCCCGCTCGACCCCGAGGTCGGGCTGGAGGCCGGGGTGATTGCCATGCTTGCGGGCCATGAGGATGCCGCCCGCAAGAGTTGGGAGTCCACCGTCAAGACCAGCCCGCAGAGCGAGGCCGGCCATCAGGCCGCCGCCTATCTGCAACAGATCGGGGGTACGTCAGGGGCAAACGCCCCATCCCCTTCGAACGCCACTGGCGCCAACGCCGCTTCGTCAAAACCCTCGCCACAATCTTCGCCCGGGTGATTACGCAGTCACTTTGGGCATAAATACCAAGGCCTTTGGCGTAATGCCGCCGGGCCCGTCACATCATTGAACCATCGGGAGAGAGACACACATGTCCGACCAGCCGAGCCGAGCGCAAACCCCCGCCACCCTGCCTGAAGCGCTGATCACGCGGCTGGCCCCCAGGCTGGAGGCCCGGCTGGATGAGGCGCAGCTCCCCGGCGACCCGGAAATGAGCGCCGAAGCGCTGGCCGCCGCCGCCCGTTTCATGCTGACCTCCGCCGCAAGGCGTGAGCGCGCCCAGAGCGCGATCAACATCGAAACCGTCTCCGGCGCGGCGGGCGAGCGCTTCATGCGCATCGCCGTGGTCAATGAGGATATGCCCTTTCTGGTCGATTCCATCGCGGGCACGGTGGGCGCGCATGGTCTGGTGATCGACCGGCTGATCCACCCCATCGTCCCCGTTGAGCGCAACGGTCAGGGCGACATCACCGACCTGCCCGAGGGCGAGGCCCCCGGCGTGGCGCGTGAATCGGTGATCTATCTGGAAACGCCGCGCGCGGATGCGCGCACCCGCGCCGCTCTGGCCGCCGATCTGGCGGTGACTCTGGGCGATGTGCGCGCCGCCGTGGGCGATTGGGGCGCGATGCGCACCGCCATGGAGGACGATGCCGGTCGCCTCACCGCGATGGACCGCGCCGAGGGCGCCGCGCTGCTGCGCTGGTTCAAGGACGGTATGCTGACGCAGCTGGGCCATGTCACCCGCCTGCGCGATGGCAGCCAGCAGGGCGCACTGGGCATCTGCCGCAAGAGCACCTGGGAACTGCTGAACCGCGCCGGTTTCGAGCAGGCCTTCGCCTGGTTCGACCAGTTCGCGGCCAAGGGCGGCGGCGGTCGCCTGCCTTTGATCGTCAAATCGAACCGCATCGCCCATGTCCACCGCCGCGTGCCGCTCGACCTGTTCATCGTGCCGGTGATCGAGGGCGGTCAGGTCACGGCCCTGTCGGTCCATGCCGGTGTGTGGACCAGCGAGGCGCTGGCCAGCCCGCCTCAGGCCGTGCCGCGCATGCGCGCGCAGCTCGCCGCGCTGATGGAGAAGTTCGGCTTCTCGCCGCGCGGCCATGCGGGCAAGGTGCTGGTCCATGCGCTGACCAGCCTGCCGCATGACCAGCTGATCGGCTTCGGTGACGAGGATCTGGAGCGCGTCTCCCTCACGCTGATGAGCATCATCGACCGTCCGCGCCCGCGCCTCTCGCTGGTGGCCGGGCCGCTGGGGCGCCATCTCTACACCTATGTGTGGCTGCCGCGCGAGACGCTGTCGAACCGCATGCGCGCCCGCATCTCCACCATGCTGGAAGAGGCCTCGGGCACGCAGGTGCTCGACTGGTCGCTGGAGGTCGAGGAAGGCAATCTGGCGCAATTGCGCTATGTGCTGGCCCCCGCCGAGGGCCGCGAGATCGCTGTGCCCGATGAGGCCGCGCTGGATGCCCAGCTTCAGGCCATGCTGCGCGGCTGGGGCGATGCGGTGGAAGCCGAGCTGGCCAACACCGAGGAACCCGCCCGCGCCGCCGCCATCGCCGGGCGCTATGCCGAGGCTTTCCCTGAAAACTATCGCGCGCTCTATGGCCCCGCCGAAGCCGCGATCGACATCGCCCAGCTGCGTCGCGTCGCCAGCGGCGGCGATGAGCATCCGCGCGCGGTGCGCCTCTATTGCCTGCCGGGCAGCGACGAGCCCGAGCGCCTCCGCCTGAAGATCTATGAGCGCAAGGCCTCGCTGGTCCTCTCCGACGTGGTGCCCGCGCTGGAGAATTTCGGCTTCCGCGTGCAGGACAATGTTCCCACCTCGCTGCGCAGCGCCGATCTGGGGGTGATTCACGATTTCCTGCTGGCCCTGCCGGTAGGACAGGAGACAGCACCCGTTCTGGCCCATGCGCCGATCATCGAGGATGCGCTGATCGCCGTGCTGACCGGCGCGGGCGAGGAAGACGCCTTCAACCGCCTGATCGTGGGCGTGGGCCTTTCCGCGCGTGAGGCCAACTGGCTGCGCGCCTGGTATCGCTATTTGCGCCAGACGGGGCTGAATTACAGCATCGACACCGCCGTCGACGCGCTGATGAATGCCGGTGCGGTGACTTTGGGTCTGGTCGATCTGTTCCGCGCCCGCCATCTGCCCGGCACTGCCGACCGCGTGGCGCTGGAAGCGCAGGCCGAGGATGCCATCCGCGATGGCCTCGCCAAGGTTTCCGCGATCAACGAGGACCGCCTGCTGCGCGCCTTCCGCATGATCGTGCTGGCCATCCTGCGCACCAACGCCTTTGCCGAGGCGGGCCGCGAGGCGCTGGCCTTCAAGTTCGATTCCGCGCTGGTGCCGAACCTGCCCAAGCCGCTGCCGTGGCGCGAAATCTTCGTCTATTCGCGCCGGGTGGAAGGCATCCATCTGCGTGCCGGTCCCGTCGCGCGCGGTGGCCTGCGCTGGTCCGACCGTCGCGACGACTTCCGCACCGAAGTGCTGGGCCTGATGAAGGCGCAGCGCGTGAAGAACGCCGTCATCGTGCCCACCGGCGCCAAGGGCGGTTTCTATCCCAAGCAGCTGCCCGATCCCGCGCGTGACCGCGACGGCTGGGCCACCGAGGGCCGCGAAAGCTACAAGGTCTTCATCCGCACCCTGCTCTCGATCACCGACAACATCGTCGAGAACAAGGTGGTCCACCCCGCCGAAGTGGTGATCCGCGACGGCGAAGACCCCTATTTCGTGGTCGCCGCCGACAAGGGCACCGCCACCTTCTCCGACACCGCCAATGGCCTCGCCGCCGAGAAGGACTTCTGGCTCGACGACGCTTTCGCCAGCGGCGGCTCAAAGGGCTATGACCACAAGGCGATGGGCATCACCGCGCGCGGCGCATGGATGAGCGTGCAGCGCCACTTCCTTGAAATGGGCGTGGATGTGCAGGCCGATCCCGTCCGCGTCGTCGGCGTGGGCGATATGAGCGGCGACGTCTTCGGCAATGGCATGCTGCTCTCGAAGAGCCTGCTGATCACCGCCGCCTTCGATCACCGCCATATCTTCCTCGACCCCAATCCCGATGCGGCCAAGAGCTGGGAAGAGCGCAACCGCCTGTTCGCTCTGCCGCGTTCCAGCTGGGATGATTACGACCGCAGCGTGATGTCGCCGGGCGGGGCCATCGTGCCGCGCAGCCAGAAGGAAATCCCGCTCTCGCCGGAAATCCGTCTGGCGCTGGGCATCGATGCCGAAGTGATCGATCCCGATTCGCTGATGACCGCGATCCTGAAGGCGCCGGTCGATCTGCTGTGGTTCGGCGGCATCGGCACCTATGTCAAAGCCGCGAGCGAAGTGCATGCCGCGGTGGGCGATCCCTCCAATGACTCGATCCGCGTCAATGGCGCCGAAGTGCGCGCCCGCGTCATCGGTGAGGGCGGCAACCTCGGCTGCACGCAGGCCGGGCGCATCGACTATGCCCTGCATGGCGCGAACGGCTTCGGCGGGCGCGGCAACACCGACTTTATCGACAATTCGGCTGGCGTCGATTGTTCGGACAAGGAGGTCAACATCAAGATCGCGCTGGCCAATGCCAAGCGCGCCGGGCGTCTGGATGAGGATGGCCGCGTCGTCATCCTTTCCAAGATGACCGACGCCGTGGCCGCGCTGGTGCTGGAAGACAACCGCCTGCAGGCGCTCGGCCTCTCCATCGCGCAAAACGGCGGGGCTGACGCCATGCCCGGCCATGTCCGCCTGATCGAGATGCTGGAGGACAATGGCCAGCTCGACCGCCGCACCGAAGGCCTGGCCGATGCCGACACCTTCGCGCGCCGCGCCGCCGACATTGGCGCGGGCCTGACCCGCCCCGAACTGGCCGTGCTGCTCTCCAGCGCGAAGCTGGCGATTCAGGATGCGCTGGAAGCCTCCACCGTGGTCGATGACACCGCGCTGGACGACGATCTGCTCCACGCCTTCCCCGAGGATATGCGCGAAACCTATCGCGAGGACATCCTCGGCCACCGTCTGCGCCGGGAAATTCTGGCTACGCGTCTGGCCAACCGCCTGATCAACCGCCTCGGCTTCGTTCACCCCTTCGAACTGGCCGAGGAAGAGGGCGTTGGCCTTGCCGAAGTCACCGCCGCCTTCCTCGCCGCCGAGCAGCTCTTCGGTCTGGAAACGATCTGGCAGGCCATCGAGGACGCGCCCATCGCCGAAAAGCCGCGCATCCTGCTGATGAGCCGCGCCGCCGATGTGGTGCGCAGCCATATGGCCGACCTGCTCCGCTCGGGCGCAACGACCATCGCTCCCTCGGTGCTGGCCGCGGATCTGGCCGGGGGCATTTCGGCCCTGTCGCGTCAGGTCGACGATCTGCTGGTCACCGAAACCCGCGAGCGTTCCACCCGCATGGCCAGCGATCTGCTGGCAGCGGGCGCGGATGGCGAGCAGGCTCTGGCCATCGTCCACCTCTTCGATATGGACGGCGCAGTGGGTCTTGCCGCGCTGGCCCATGGCAATGGCGCCGATCCCATCGCGCTCACCCGCGCCTTCACCCGTCTGGGCGAGGCACTGGGGCTGGACTGGGCGCAGGGCGTGGCCGCGCGCCTCTCCCCCGCCGACCCGTGGGAGCGGCTGCTGGTGGCGGGCCTTGCGCGCGATTTCCAGCAGATGCGCTTCCAGTTCCTGGCCCGCGCGGATGCCAAGGCGCCCGGGCAGACGGTCGAGACCTGGCTGGAAGCAACCAGCGCAAGCGTGCTGACCTTCCGCGCGATGATCAACCGCGCACGCAAGGCGGCGGTGGTGAGCCCGGCCATGCTGGCGCAGATCGCCAGTCAGGCGCGGAACGTGCTGGCACGGTAAGAAGGAAGGGGAAGGGCGAGGGTGTTACACCCTCGCGCTCCCATGACTGTCTGCGTTGCGCTTCGGGTTCGGCCACAGAGCTAACCTCGCCGCGCCGCAGGCATCAAGGATAGGAAAGGCGCCGGGGCTCACTGCCTGCGGCGCCTTTTCGTTGCGCTGGTGGAGAGATTGAGCGCTCGGATCGGGCACCACTGCCCCATCGTCGGAAGACGTTCCGGGAGCGCGAGGGGGTAACCCCCTCGCATTCTCTCCCTTCAAACCTTCTTCCCGAAAATCCCCCGCCTCTTCTTCACCGCCCCTTGCACACCCCCGCTCTGCATCACGCGACGGCGGAAGATATGCGCGCCTGCGCGAACGAAGATCAGCACACACAAAGCCTGCCAGCCCAGCGCCGCCAGATGCGGCCACAGATCGGCATGCAAAGCCGCGCGGCCCAGCATGGCGAAGGGCGAGGAGAAGGGGAAGATCATGGCGGCCCATTCCACCGGCGATCCCTCGCGCGCCATGCCGTAGGAGGCGAAGAAGAACACCAGAATCTGCGCCATGGTGACGGGCATGTTGAGCGTCTGCACCTCGCGCACGGTGCTGGCCATGGAACCGATGGTGAGGAAGACGCTGCCCAGCAGCAGATAGCCCATGGCGAAATAGGCGATGCCCAGCGCGATGAACATCGGCCAGCCCACGGCAGGGGCGGTCAGGAAATGCAGCGACTGGCCGCTGGCGAGATGCATCGCGCCGCCCGCCGCGCCCCAGACAGCGATGCCCACCAGCGAGACAGCCAGCATGGCAAAGAGCTTGCCAAGGAACACCGCGTCCATGGGGATGGCGGCGGCGAGAACCTCGATGATCTTGTTGCCCTTTTCCTCAACGAGATTGGAAAGGACCATGCCCGCCAGCAGCATCATCAGCAGGAACAGCAGGGTCTGCGCGGCTTGGGCGGTGAGAGCGCGGCCATGGCCTGTCTCGGGGCGGGAAGGCGCTGCGGCAGCGGTGGCGGAGAGTTTGATGCCGGGCAGGGCTCCGGCATCGGCGGTGCGGGCGTGAGCGATCAGCAGGGCAATGGGGCCGCGCCATTCCTCGATGCGGTCATGCGGGCCGGTCAGCACGGGGCGGTCGAGCGTGCCGGAGAGGATCGCCCCGATATCGTGGTTTGCGGCCTGTTCGCGTCGCAGCGCGGCAGCCGGATCGCCCGGTTTCTGCTGCCTGACTTCGGAAAGGTCAGGCAGGGCGCCGTCCATCGTCGGGCCGATGGCATTCGCCGCGATCATCACGGCATGGAGATCGGCACGCTCCATCATCACGCCGATGCGGGGGACTTCGGAAGCGGTGTTGTCGACATGGCTGGTCACCGAGCCGGCCATGGCGCCGACCACCAGAGGGAACAGCGGGCCGATCAGGAAGAAGATAAAGCTGCGGCTCCACAGCACGGCCATGAAATCGCGCCGCGCCACCACCAGAGCGGCGGCGAGCAGGGAGAGGCGACCACCTTTGGTTGTGTTGTCCATCACAGGACCTCCTCGCCGCTGGCATCCAGCGCCTTGGCCGCCGCAGACCCCGCGATGGCGACAAAGGCGTCATGCAGCCCCGCGCGTTCGATGGAGAGCGAGAGGATGCCGGCATCGCCCTCGATCAGGGCGCGCAACAGGGGCTCCACCCCGCTTTCGGGCAGGGAGAACAGCCAGAAGCGGCCTTCCTGCCGTGTGTCCTGCGGCAAAGCGGTGCGCCACAGGCCTTCGCGCTCACGGGTTTCAAGGCGCACCTGAGGCCGGATACGGTCACGGGCTTCATCCACCGGCCCGGCGAAGGGCACGCGGCCCCCGGCGATGATCGCGACCTCGTCGCAGAGGCGCTCGGCATGGGCGATGACATGGGTGGAGAAGATCACCGTGGTGCCCTTGGCCGCCAGCCCGCGAATCATCTGTTCCAGCCGCCCCTGATTGATGGCATCGAGGCCGGAGAAAGGTTCGTCGAAGATCACAAGGCGCGGTTCGTGGACCAGCGTGCCCAGCACCTGCACCTGCTGGGCCTGCCCCTTGCTCATCTGGCGGATCTGGCGCTCGGCGAGATGGCCGAGGCCATGCTCCTCCAGCAGTTCGCGCCCGCGCTGGCGGCCCTTGGCCAGCGGCACGCCGCGCAAGGCGCCCAGAAAGCCGATCGCCTCATAGGCCTTCATCGCCGGGTAAAGCCCGCGCTCCTCGGGCAGATAGCCGATAGCGTGGGAGACATCATGCGGTCGCTCGCTGCCCAGCACGCGGCGGTAACCGTCGTCGGGATCGATGATGCCCAGAATCATGCGCAGAGTGGTGGTCTTGCCCGCGCCATTGGGGCCGAGGATGCCGTAAATCGCCCCCTCCGGCACGCGCAGATCCACGCCATCCACCGCCGTGGTGCCGTTGAAGCGCTTCACCAGCCCCCGCACCTCGATGGCCAGCGGGCGGGTGTTCCCTTCCGCCGCAGGGCGGGCATCGTTGCCCTTCAGCGGCGCTTCTTCTAGATCAGCCGTCATTCCGGTCCCCATGTCTCTACCGCTGCAACAACACAGAGTTTGATGAAGATCACGCTAAATCCCGCGCTCAAACAGCAAATTGCCGCTCAGGCGCAGGCGCTCGGCTTTGGCGCCTGCGGCTTTGCAGGCGCGGGTGAAGATCCTGTGCGCGCCGCCCGCCTCGGCCAGTGGCTTCAGGAGGGCATGCACGGCAGCATGGACTGGATGGAAAGCCGCGAACACCACCGGCGTTCCCCGCAAGGCCTGTGGCCCGAGGCGCGCACCGTGATCGCGCTGGGCATGAGCTATGCCCCCGCCTTCGATCCGCTGGCGCTGGAAGGCGATGCCGAACGCGCCCGGATTTCCGTCTATGCGCAAGGCGCCGACTACCACGATATCGTCAAAAAGGCGCTGAAGCACCTCGCCCGCTGGATCGTGGAGCATTGCGCGAAACAGGGCATCGAGGCCGGGGTGAAGGTCTTCGTCGACACTGCCCCGGTGATGGAAAAGCCGCTGGGCGAGGCGTCTGGCATCGGCTGGCAGGGCAAGCACACCAACATGGTCTCGCGCAGCCATGGCTCGTGGCTGTTCCTAGGCGCGATCTACACCACGCTGGAGCTGGAGCCCGATACGATGGGCCGCAACCGCTGCGGCTCCTGCGATGCCTGCCAGACCGCCTGCCCCACAGACGCCTTCCCCGCCCCCTACCGGCTGGATGCGCGCCGTTGCGTTTCCTACCTCACCATCGAGCACAAGGGCCCGATTCCTCAGGAATTCCGCGCGGCCATGGGCAACCGCATCTATGGTTGCGACGACTGCCTCGCCGTCTGCCCCTGGAACAAGTTTGCCGAGCAGGCTCAGCGCAACCGGGCGTTTTTGCCGCGTGCCGAGCTGGTCGCGCCGCGTCTGGACGAATTGCTGGCGCTGGACGATGCGGGCTTCCGCAAGCTGTTCTCGGGCTCGCCGATCAAGCGGATCGGGCGGGATCGGTTTGTGCGGAATTGCCTGTATGCTGCGGGGAACTCCGGGAATCAGGATTTGATCGAGCAGGTGCGCGGTCTGTGCGCCGATCCTGATGAGGCTGTGGCGGATGCGGCCTTATGGGCTTTGGGAAGGTTGGAAGACGGGGAATAAAAGAGACATGCGAGGGGGTTACCCCCTCGCGCTCCCATTCCTTGTCAGCGTGGGCGCAACGGTTTCGGCCTTGCGCAACGTCGCCGCGCCGCAGGTTTGCATTCGCCAGTCTGGCTTGTGCCTGAAGATCGATTGCCTGCGGCGCTTTTCGCCTGTGCAGGTGGAGAGACAGAACACCACGATCGGGTGCCACAACCCTATCGTCGGAAGACGTTATGGGAGCGCGAGGGTGTAACACCCTCGCATCTTCTTCCTTCAAGCCATCCTTCCCGCCCGATCCGCCAGCCTTTCCACCGCCGCCCCATGAATCCCCGGCGCGCAAGCGATCACGCCAAAGGCACGCGGATCGCGCTTGTTGTAGGCCAGCGCCTGACCGAAGGCATCGCTCACCACCGCCCCGGCCTCACGCGCGATCAGGGCTGCCGCGCCAATGTCCCACTCGAACCCCCAGCGCAGAGTCGCCACCAGATCGGCGCGATCGTCAGCCACCATGGCGATCCGCAGGGCGATGGAATTGGGCTGCTCGACCGAAATCAGATCCGCATCCTCGGCAGGCAACACCCGCGCCGGGACTCGTGCGCCGGGCAAAATGCTGCGGCGCGATGCGTGAATCGGCGAGTCGTTCAGCGTGGCGCCCTGCCCCGCGCTCGCCTGCCAGAATTCGCCCCGCGCGGGGGCTGCCAGCATGCCGATCAGGGGCCGCCCGGCACTGATCAAAGCCACGGAAACCGCCCATCCCGGGCGCCCGTTGATGTAATCCCGTGTTCCGTCAATGGGATCGACCAGCCAGATCAGACTGCCCTGACGCTCATCCGGCGAGTCGGCAGTCTCTTCGGAGAGCCATCCGGCGGCGGGCAGCAGCGCTGATAGCGACTCGCGCAGGAAGGCGTTCACGTCCAGATCGGCGGAGCAGACCGGGTTGTTCGGCCCCTTTTCCCATATATCCAGTGCCTTGCCGCCGCCCATTTCGCCCGGCCAGCAGGCCAGAGCCATAGCCCCCGCTTCCTCCAGAATGGTGCGTAGACGCGACTGATTGATCACGGTGTCAGGCCTGCCCGGATGAAAGTTTGCTATTAATAATCATTATCACACATCCTCCTTTTCAACCCCACATTCCTATGCTTATGCGGCAACGCAATAAGGGCCGACAGGCTTGCAACAGCGGGTATAGACCGATGAACGTCCATGAGTATCAGGCAAAAGAACTCCTCGCAAAGTTTGGCGTGGCGATCCCCACCGGCCACGCGGCACTGACCGTTGAGGAAGCCGTTGCCGGCGCCAAGCAGCTGCCCGGACCGCTCTATGTCGTGAAGGCTCAGATCCACGCCGGTGGCCGCGGCAAGGGCAAGTTCAAGGAACTGCCTGCCGACGCCAAGGGCGGTGTGCGCCTCGCCAAGTCGATCGAGGACGTCGAGGCTTTCGCCAAGGAAATGCTCGGCAACACGCTGGTCACCATCCAGACGGGCGAAGCCGGCAAGCAGGTGAACCGCCTGTATGTCACCGATGGCGTTGACATCGCTTACGAATATTACCTGTCGCTGGTCGTCGACCGCAAGACCAGCCGCGTGGCCTTCATCGTGTCGACCGAAGGCGGCATGGACATCGAGGACGTGGCCCACTCCACGCCCGAGAAGATCACCACCATCACCATCGATCCGGCCCAGGGCTTCCAGCCGCATCACGGCCGCGCCATCGCCTTCGCTCTGAAGCTGAAGGGCGAGCAGAACAAGCAGGCTCAGGTTCTCGGCAAGCAGCTGTATGACGCCTTCGTGGCGCTCGACTGCGACATGCTGGAAATCAACCCGCTGGTGGAAGACAAGGCCGGCAAGCTGCTGGTGCTCGACACCAAGATGAGCTTCGACTCGAACGCCCTGTACCGCCACCCCGACGTCTTCGCCCTGCGCGACGAGACCGAGGAAGATCCCGCCGAGATCGAAGCCAGCAAGTATGACCTGGCCTACATCAAGCTGGACGGCAACATCGGCTGCATGGTCAACGGCGCTGGCCTGGCCATGGCGACGATGGACATCATCAAGCTGAACGGCGCCTTCCCCGCCAACTTCCTCGACGTGGGCGGCGGCGCCACCACCGAGAAGGTGACGGCTGCGTTCAAGATCATTCTGTCCGACCCTGCCGTGAAGGGCATTCTGGTCAACATCTTCGGCGGCATCATGAAGTGCGACATCATCGCCGATGGTATCGTGGCCGCTGCCAAGGAAGTGAACCTCTCGGTTCCGCTGGTTGTCCGTCTTGAGGGCACCAACGTCGAGAAGGGCAAGGACATCCTGAACAACTCGGGCCTGCCCATCGTGGCCGCCGCCGATCTGGGCGACGCCGCGCAGAAGATCGTTGCCGAGGTGGCCAAGGTTTCGGCCTGATCGCTTTCTCTCGGTTTGAAGGAAGAGCCCTCGCTTCGCGGCGGGGGCTTTTTCTTTGTCCGGTTTCAGGGAGGAAAGAAAAAATGCGAGGGGGTTACCCCCTCGCGCTCCCATTCCTTGTCGGCGTGGGCGCCATGGGTTCACCCTTGCGCAATGTCGCCGCGCCGCAGGCAGGATCATGCGGCGTGATCCCCATGGAAATGGCTGATTTTCCTGGGGCCTGCGGCGCTTCAGGTGGCGCAGGCGGAGAGATCTGGCACTGCATTTCGGCATCCCTGCCCTTTCGCCGGGAGACGTCATGGGAGCGCGAGGGGGTAACCCCCTCGCATCTTCTCTTCCTATTTCCCTCCCTCAATTGACGTAAACGTAAACCAAACCATCTCCGGGCACTTGACGTATCGCTTTCATCGCGCAATGCCGGGGATGTGGCGGCTTAACCGATCGCTTAAGCCCCTGCTGGAATGGAAAGGCACTGGCCCCATGAAGATTCTCGTCCCCGTGAAGCGGGTGATTGATTACAATGTTCGCCCCCGCGTGAAGCAGGATGGCAGCGGCGTTGACCTTGCCAATGTGAAGATGAGCATGAACCCCTTCGACGAAATCGCCGTCGAGGAAGCGGTGCGCCTGAAGGAAAAGGGCGTGGCGACCGAGGTGATTGCTGTCTCGATCGGCGTCGCCAAGGCGGCGGACACGCTGCGCACGGCGCTGGCCATGGGCGCGGACCGCGCCATCC
This sequence comes from Novosphingobium terrae, assembly GCF_017163935.1. NCBI lineage: Bacteria > Pseudomonadati > Pseudomonadota > Alphaproteobacteria > Sphingomonadales > Sphingomonadaceae > Novosphingobium > Novosphingobium terrae. The sequence continues at coordinate 3,962,348 of NZ_JABVZR010000001.1, forward strand.
TGGTGCAGACCGAAGAAACCGTCGAGCCGCTGGCCGTCGCCAAGATCCTCAAGGCGATTGCCGCCGAGGAAGAGCCCGGCCTGATCGTGCTGGGCAAGCAGGCCATCGATGATGACAGCAACCAGACCGGCCAGATGCTGGCCGCGCTGTGGGGCCGTCCGCAGGGCACCTTCGCCAGCAAGGTCGAGGTTGAGGGCGATGCCGTGCTGGTCACGCGCGAAGTCGATGGCGGTCTGGAGACGGTGAAGCTGTCGCTGCCCGCCGTGGTCACCACCGACCTGCGCCTGAATGAGCCGCGCTTTGCCAGCCTGCCCAACATCATGAAGGCCAAGAGCAAGCCCCTCGCCCAGAAGACCCCTGCCGATTACGGCGTGGACATCGCGCCGCGTCTGAAGGTGCTGAAGGTGGCCGAGCCTGCCGGTCGCGCCGCTGGCGTGAAGGTGGAGAGCGTGGACGCTCTGGTGGCGAAACTCAAAGAGCTGGGAGTGGCCTGAGATGACGAAGGTTCTGGTTTGGGCCGAGCATGACAATGCCGCCCTCAAGGAAGCCACGCTGCATGCGGTAACGGCAGGTGCCCAGCTGGGCGGCGTGACGCTGCTGGTGGCTGGCGCGGGCGTTGCCGCTGTTGCAGACGCCGCCAAGCAGGTTGCCGGTGTGGACGCCGTGCTGGTGGCTGACGATGCCGCTTACGGCGCCGCTCTGGCCGAGAATGTCGCACCGCTGATCGTGGGTCTGATGGGCGATTTCGATGCCTTCCTCGCGCCCGCCACCACGCATGGCAAGAACATCGCGCCGCGCGTTGCCGCGCTGCTCGATGTGGCGCAGATTTCGGACATTCTGACGGTCGAGGGCCCCAAGACCTTCACCCGTCCGATCTATGCCGGCAATGCCATCGCCACGGTGGAAAGCACCGACGCCAAGCTGGTGATCACCGCGCGCACCACCGGTTTCGCCAAGGCGGCGGCCACGGGCGGCAGCGCCTCGGTCTCGCCGGTCAGCGGCGCGGGCGATGCGGGCCTCTCCAGCTTCGTGGGGGCCGAAGTGGCCGCCAGCGAGCGCCCCGAACTGACCAGCGCACGCGTGGTGGTTTCGGGCGGTCGCGCGCTGAAGGATGCGCAGACCTTCGCCGACACCATCTACCCGCTGGCTGACAAGCTGGGCGCGGGCGTGGGCGCCAGCCGCGCCGCTGTGGACGCCGGCTATGTGCCCAACGACTATCAGGTCGGCCAGACCGGCAAGATCGTCGCGCCTGAGGTCTATATCGCTGTCGGTATTTCCGGCGCGATCCAGCATCTGGCGGGCATGAAGGATTCCAAGACCATCATCGCCATCAACAAGGATGAGGATGCGCCCATCTTCCAGATCGCCGATCTGGGTCTGGTGGCGGACCTGTACAGCGCGGTGCCTGAGCTGGTGTCGAAGCTGTAAGCTGTCTTTCAGCCGGGTGGTGACATCCGGCGAAGCAGACCTTGCAAAGGGGGTTGATCCGGCGCCGCCGGGTCAGCCCCTTTTTCGTGGGGCATGCACTCACGCGGAAGGCGGGCAAAAAAAAGCCCGGCCGGAGCCGGGCTTTGGAAGTTTGGGAGAGGATGCCTGAAAGGCATGAACTGGTTAGTCCACGTCCATTTATCTGACAAGTGCGTTTCCCGAGGCGATAGATGCATTTAATGCAACCAACACTCTGCACCGGCGCGGCAGACGCCCCAAAAATGCGATGAATGGAGAGGCTGGACTGGTTGATCCTCCAGATCGTCCGGGAACCGCACCCTGCACTTGCAATCAGATCAACCGATCGATCCCGTGCAGGGCCAGTCCCACCAGCCCGCCGACCAGCGTGCCATTGATGCGGATAAATTGCAGGTCACGCCCCACAGCGCCCTCCATGCGGGCGGTGATGGTCCGCGTGTCCCAACGCTTCACTGTATCGGACACCAAAGAAACGATGCTGACGCCATAACGCGTGGCGATTCCCGCCAGAAAGCGCCGTGCATGACGGTTGACCATCCACTGCAGATGCGAATCCTGAGTCAGCGACTGGCCCATCTCCGCGAGACTGGCGCCGAACCCGCCCGACAGCGTGCCCTGCGGGTTCTCGGCGGCATGCAGCAGCGCCTGACGCGCCCGCAGCCACAGCGCATCGAACCATGCGGCCATGGCGGGATTGGCCAGCACCTCATCCTTCATGCCCGCCACCCGGGCCTGCATCGCCGGATCGTGGAGCAGGTCCTCGGCCAGCTGGCGCAGCGCCTCTTCCATACGGGCGCGCAGCGGGTGGTCGGGATTGACCACGCATTCGGCCAGCAGCTTGTAGAGGCCATCCAGAATGCCATTGGCCAGCGTTTCATCCAGACCGGTCCAGCGCAGGATGGTGTTGGCGCGGTCATGGATCATCTTGCGCAGCAGATCTTCATTGTCCTCCAGCGTCAGCCCGGCCCAGCGCAGCGCCGCCTCGATCACCGGGCGGTGCCGCCCATCCTCAATCGCGGCGGAGAGCAACTGCCCCAGCAGCGGCGCCAGATCGAGCTTCTCCAGCTGGCTGCGCAGCATGGTTTTCACCATCGTGCCCAGCTGCTCGCCCGCCAGCGAGTGGAGGATATCCCCCAGCAACCCCGCCGTGCCCTGCCGCAACCGCGCCTGACCGCCCCGGCTGGGGTCGATCAGAAAGCTGCCGACCAGACCGGCGAAATTCACGCCCTTCAGCCGCCGCAACACCACCTGAGGCTTGAGGAAATAGACCCGCAGAAAGCCCGCCATCGCATCGGCCAGCCGGTCCTTGTTGGCCGGGATAATCGCGGTGTGCGGAATCGGCAAGCCCAGCGGGTGACGGAACAGCGCCGTCACCGCGAACCAGTCGGCCAGAGCGCCCACCATGGCGGCCTCGGCAAAGGCGCGGGGCCATTCCCAGCCGCCATAGCCCTGCCCCATCAGATGGCGCGAGGCGAGGAACAGCGCGGCCATCGCCACCAGCAATCCGCCCGCCACCTGCCGCATACGCCTGCCGCTGTCGGCAGCGGGAGGCGGGGTCAGGGATGGGGCAGCGGCGGCGTGGATTGGGGAGATGGGGTATGCTCCTTGCCCGTGATATCCTTGAGGAAATCCTTGGCCGCCCCCCCGGTTCCGTCACGATGTGATGGATCATAGGTAAGGAAACGGCGACGCAAGGCAGGGCCTAGCCGCTTTTCCAGCCCGTCGGCAAGGCTGAAGGCGGCGGGCACGATCAGCAGGGTCAGCAGGGTGGAGAGGCACAGGCCCCCGATCACCACCGTGCCCATCGGCGCGCGCCACGCTCCATCGCCGCCCAGCGAGATGGCCGAGGGCACCATGCCCGCCGTCATTGCCACGGTGGTCATCACGATGGGCTGGGCGCGCTTGTGCCCGGCTTCCACGATGGCGTCGAATTTGGGCTTGCCGGTGGCCATCTCCTCGATGGCGAAATCGATCAGCAGGATCGAGTTTTTGGCCACGATGCCGAACAGCATCAGCATGCCGATAAACACCGACATGGAGATCGGCTGCCCGGCAATCGCCAGCGCGATCAGCCCGCCCAGCGGCGCCAGAAACAGCGAGCCCATGTTGACCATCGGCGAGACGACGCGGTGATACAGCAGCACCAGCACCGAGAAGACCAGCATGATCCCCGCCGCCAGCGCATATTGGAAGTTGATGATCATCTCCTGCTGCCACTTGTTGTCGCCATAGGCCGTGTTCGACACGCCTTGGGGCAGGTGCAGCATGATCGGCAGCTTGTTGACCTTGTCCATCGCCTCGCTCTTGATCACGCCGGGCGGCAGATCGGCGGAGATGAAGACGCGGCGTGCCTGATTGTAGCGCTGGATCGTCGTCGGGCCCGAACCGAAGGTGATATCGGCCACGCGGCTGAGCGGCACCGAATCCCCGCTGGCGGTCGGCACCGGCATGTTGGTGATGTTGGAGAGCGAGGTGCGCGCGCTTTCGGGCATGCGCACACGGATCGGCACCTGCCGGTCAGACAGCGAGAATTTCGCGGCATTCTGGTCGATATCGCCGATGGTGGCGATGCGGATGGCCTGGCTCAGCGAAGAGGTGTTCACCCCCAGGCTGGCCGCCAGATCGAGACGCGGGGTGATCACCACCTCGGGCCGCCGCAGATCGCCGTTGATGCGCGGGGCGACCACTTCCTTCAGCCCCTTCATCTGCTCGACCAGCTCGCCCGCCGCCGCATCCAGTCTGGCCGGATCGGAGGAGGACAGCATCACCTCGATGGGCCGCCCGGACGACGATCCCTGATTGCTGGAGGAGCGGAAGGTCACCCGCGCATCGGCGATCTGCTGCAGCGGCGGGGTGAGCGCGCGCTCGAACTGCGCGGTGGTGATCTTGCGATCCTTCTTCAGCGTGATGAACAGATCAGCGCGCGCTTCCTGAATCTCCTGCAGCACCTGATCGACCTCGGGTCGCTGGCCAACAAATTCCGCCACGCGATCCGCCACCGCCTCGGTCTGGGGGATGGTGGTGCCGGGCACCAGCTCGACACGCAGCTGCGTGAAGTCGCTGTTTTCATCGGGGAACATCTCGCTGGGCAGGATCATCACCCCGGCCACCGTCATCCCCAGCGCCACCACCGCAATGCCGATCATCCACACGCGGTGGTCAAGCAGCCGCGCCTTGAAGCGCGTGCCCCAGCCCAGCCGCCCGCGCAGCTCCATCACCCGCGCGCGCAGGGCCTGCGCCTTGCTCGTGTCGAGCGACCACAGCAGGATTTTCAGATAGCGCGTCATCATCGCGCCGCCGCCATGATCGCTGGTGCCATGGGGTTTGAGGATATAGGCCGCGATCATCGGCGTGATCATGCGCGCCACGGCAAGGCTCATCAGCACCGAGATCACGACCGTCAGGCCGAAATTCTTGAAGAAAGCCCCCGCCACGCCGGGCATCATGCCCACCGGCAGGAACACCGCCACGATCGAGAAGGTGGTGGCCACCACGGCCAGCCCGATCTCGTCGGCGGCGTCGATCGAGGCCTGATAGGCTGTCTTGCCCATGCGCATATGGCGCACGATGTTCTCGATCTCGACGATGGCATCGTCGACCAGCACGCCGGCCACCAGCCCCAGCGCCAGCAGCGACATGTTGTTGAGCGTAAAGCCGAACCATGCCTTCATGCACCAGAAGGTGGGGATGGCGGAGAGCGGGATGGCCACGGCGGAGACCATCGTCGCCCGCCAGTCGCGCAGGAAGAAGAACACCACCACCACGGCCAGCACGGCGCCCTCGATCATCGAATCGATCGAGCTTTCATACTGCTTGCGGGTGTAATCGACGGTGGTGAAGAGCAGCTTCACATGAACGCCGGGGTTCTCGGCCTCGATCTTGCCGATCTCCTTCACGGCATTGTCATAGACCGACACGTCCGAAGCGCCGCGCGCGCGGCTGATCGAGAAGAGCACCACCGGCTTGCCGCCGACCTTGGCGAGGCTGACGATCTCGCCAAAACTGTCCCTCACCGTGGCGATGTCGGACAGTTTCACCATCCGCCCGCCACCCAGCGAGACCTGAGTCTGCGACAGGGCATAGGCATCCTGCGCATTGGCCAGCACGCGCATCGACTGGCGCGTACCGCCGATTTCCGCGCGCCCGCCCGCCGCGTTCAGATTCAGCACCCGCAGCGCCTGATTGACCTGAGGCGCCGTCACCCCGAAAGCCTGCATCCGCAGCGGATCGAGCGTGACGAGAATCTCGCGATCCACGCCGCCCTCGCGCTTCACGTCCGCCATGCCCTCCACGCCCAGCAGGCGCTTGGCCACCGAATCATCGATGAACCACGACAGCTGCTCCTGAGTCATGTCGTCCGCCGAGACCGAGAAATAGGCGATCGGCTCGCTGGAGGTGTTCACCTTGAAGATCTGCGGCTCCATGATCCCGTCGGGCAGATTGCCGCGGGTCTGGTCGACCATGTTCTTCACTTCGGAAACGGCGGCGTTGATGTCCTCGCCCAGCTGGAACTGCACCTGCGTGCTGCTCATGCCTTCAGACGCGTTGGAGCTGATCGAATCCACGCCGGGGATCGAGCGGACCGCCGCCTCGATCCGCTGGGTGATTTGCGTCTCGATCTCCTTGGGGGCGGCACCCGGCTGGCTGATCTTGACGATCACGATGGGGAATTCGATGTCCGGCTGCTGCTGGATCTCCATCCGCGAGAAGGCGACGATGCCCATCAGCATCAGGCCGGTGAACAGCACGATCGGCACGATGGGGTTGCGGATGCACCAGGCCGAAAGGTTGCGGAAGTTCACTTGCTCGATCCTTGGGCTTGCCCCGGCTTGGCCAGCTGAGGCTGCACCGTCTCACCCGCGCTGAGGAAAGCGCCTGCCCGCAGCACCACCTTCTCCGTGCCCTGCAGGCCCGAGGCGATGGTCACGCCGCCATCGGTGATGAGGCCGATGGTCACGGCGCGGCGCTGGGCCTTGTTGCCCGGCGCGATGATGTAAACGAAACTTCCGTTGTTATCGGCCTGCAGCGCCGATTCCGGCAGCACCGGCGCATCGACCATGCCCGACTGAATCCCCGCGCTGGCAAAGCCGCCCGGGCGGATCGCCGGATCATAGGCGAGCTGAATGCGCGCCAGCCCCTGCCGCGTCGCCGGATCGATCACCGGCGAGACCTGCCAGACATGGCCGGTGTATTTCTGCGTCGTGCCCGCAGGCACCACCTGCACGCTCTGCCCCACGGCCAGATGCGCCAGATCGCTTTCGGAAAGGCGCGCGCGCATCTCCATCTCGCCATGTTCGGCAATGCGGAACAGCGTGCCGGTGCCGCCGCCCACCACCTGTCCGGGCTCGACCATGCGGTCCAGCACCAGACCATCGGAAGGCGCGACAATGCTCAGACGGCGGATGCGGGCACGGGTCTCGCCAAGGCTGGCCTGCGAGACGCGCACGCGGGCATTGGCGGCATCGCGCGTGGCGGTCAGCTGATCGATGTTGGCCTTGGAGATGAAACCGCGATCCACCAACTTCAACGCACGATCCAGATTGGACTGCGCCAGCCGGGCATCAGCCTCCGAAACCCGGACCTGCGCCTGCTGGTTGGCATCCTGCTCAACCTGCACCGAGCGGTCGATGATCGCCAGCAGCTGGCCCTTCTTCACCCAGTCACCGGCATTGACCAGCACCTCGGCCACCTGGCCGCCCTCACCCACCGAGGCGACGGGCATATCATGCTTGGCGGCCAGCACACCGGTGGCGTTGATCGTGCCCGCCACGCTGGTGCGGCCCGGGACCACCACGGTGACGACCGGCGCCTGAGCGCCCTTGTCCGCCGCCACAGGCGTGCGATGCATCGCCCACCATGCCCCACCCAGCACCGCAAGGGCGGCAACACCGCCCAGCCAGATGCGCCAGTTGCGCGCGGCAGGCGCCTGATCGCCCTGGGCCTGATCCCATTCGCCCTGCGAAGGCGCGCTTTGTGAGGAAACACTGGAATATTCGTTCATCGATGCACCGCCCCCGGAAAGATGGGCTTGGCCATTCTTTCCCTCAATCTGAGTGGCGTATTACATGACTAAGGCACTCTGGTAAAGCGGTTAGCGACGGGCTTTCGGCAAAGCCCTCAACGCAACGGCCCCAAACGCAAGAGGCGGGTGCGGGGACCTGTCGCCCCGCACCCGCCTCATGCCTGTTCCTCCCTTTGGATAAAGGGATTCAGTACTTCTGCTGGCGCTCGTAGAGATCGCGGTAGTGCTGGATGCGCGTCACGCGCAGGCCCTGCATGCCCGAACGGTCCACCGCCCGCTGCCAGGACGCGAATTCCTCCAGCGTCAGGCTGTAGCGTTCACAGACCTCGTCGATGGTCAGCAACCCGCCATTGACGGCCGCCACCACCTCTGCCTTGCGGCGCACAACCCAACGCGTGGTCGATGCTGGCGGCAGTGACTCGATGGTCAGCGGCTCGCCGAGTGGCCCGATCACCATGGCCGGACGGATCTTTTGGTTCTCGATCATTTCAGTCCTCGATTGCCGGAAGGGAAGAGGCCGGCAACAGTCATATCTTTGCCAGATGTGTTTTTGCGATCGGCTGAAGAGGTAGGGTTAACGGTCTGTGACACTTTTCCCTCCTCCCGGCCCAAGGCTGCGTTCCCCGTCAGCCGGTTAGCCGCCGCCTCGCTCCAGCCGGGCGGCCCGGCTGATGATTCAGATGTAAACCCGGCCAGCGCCCGCGCCGTGGGCTCATGAAAGCTGCCCGAGGCGGAAGGGAACATGAAGCCCCCTTCCCCGCCGCCGAACTCGGCCTCAACGCCGCCGTGGCGCTGAAAAGCATGGGCCGCCGCCAGCCGTGCGGCCAGCTCGGACCAGTCGAGGCGGGCGGGAAAAAGGCGACGCGCCAGTCCCGAATCGCCGGACAGATCTGCCCATGTTTTGGAATCGAATGTCATATCCATAGGCAGCCTTCTAACCTGCCTTGGTAAAGACGATGTCAAAGCGCGCTTTACACTTGTTTGAGAATGGTTAACGCCGAACAACCTTCCTTGCCAAACGGCAAGATTTGGCGGCATTCCCCTGCCGCTCCACCGCCATTTCCGGCAGAAAACCGCCGCTTTTTGCGAAAAATGCCGCTTGGGTGTATGGGAGCGGCCATGAACGCCCCCACCAGCACCCTTTCGCTCGACCATGGCGAAATCTTCCAGCTTTCCCAGCCGTTTAACGCGCGCCGCATCGTTGTGGCCATGTCAGGCGGAGTCGACTCCTCGGTGGTGGCCGCTCTGGCCGCGCAAAGCGGCGCCGAGGTGATCGGCATCACCCTCCAGCTCTACGACCATGGCGAGGCGGTGAAACGCAAGGGCGCCTGCTGCGCCGGAGACGACATCCGCGACGCCCGCGCCGTGGCCGACCGGCTCGGCATTGCGCATTATGTCTTCGACCATGAATCCTCCTTCCGTGAATCGGTGGTCGAGGGTTTCGCCAATGACTATATGGAGGGGCGCACCCCCATCCCCTGCATCCGCTGCAACATGGGGCCCAAGTTCACCGACCTCTTCGCCATGGCCCGCGACCTTGGCGCCGATTGCCTCGCCACCGGCCACTATGTGCGCCGCGTGATGGGCCCGGGCGGGTCCGAGCTACACCGTGCCCTCGATCCCGCGCGTGACCAGTCGTACTTCCTCTATGCCACCACGCAGGCGCAGCTGGATTACCTGCGCTTCCCGCTGGGCGGCCTGCCCAAGACGCAGGTGCGCGATCTGGCCGAGCAGTTCGGCCTGCGCGTCGCCGCCAAGCCGGATTCGCAAGACATCTGCTTCGTGCCCGATGGCGACTACGCCAGCGTCGTACGCAAAATCCGCCCCGATGCGGACACGGGCGGCGCCATCGTCCATGCCGAAACCGGTGCGACTCTGGGTCAGCATAAGGGCGTGATCCACTACACCGTCGGCCAGCGCCGGGGTCTGGAAATCGGCGGTCAGGCCGAGCCGCTTTATGTGGTGGGCATCGATGCGGGCCAGTCGCAGGTGCTGGTCGGCCCGCGCGCGATGCTGGCGGTGGGCGCGGCGCGGATTACGGAGACGAACCGCATCGGGCCTCTGCCCGAGGGTGTGGCCCTGACGGCCAAGGTTCGCTCTCTGGCCAAGCCGGTGCCGGTGGTGCTGGACAGGCCTCTGGGCGATGGGGCCGATACGGTGATCCGCTTCCAGACGCCCGAATATGGTGTGGCGCCGGGGCAAGCGGCAGTGATCTATGCCGGGGACCGCGTTGTCGGTGGCGGGTGGATCGATGAGACGATGAAGAACTGAAGAAGTGAATGCGAGGGTCATAACCCTCGCGCTCCCTTTAATGTCTACGTCGCGCCACGGGTTCGGCCTTAGGGCTAACGTCGCAGCGCCGCAGGCAGGAAGTGGCTTTTAAAGCCTGCGGCGCCTGAGGTGGCGCAGGTGGAGAGGTCAAGCGCAAGGATCGGGCGCCACTGCCCATGAGCCGGAAGACGGAATGGGAGCGCGAGGGGGTAACCCCCTCGCATTTCCTTTTTTAACTCCCCCAAGCTTCCAGAACACACCCCGCGCCCGGCTTCAAAGTCGCGGTCTGGCGGGAAAGCAGCAACACCCGCGCCGTCACGCTCTTCGCAGTCTCATCGCTGGAAATGGTCACCATGCCCATGCCCGGCTCGAAATCGTCGCGGCACTGGCTCAGCGGGCGTCCTTCGATGAAGTGACAGGCGCAGGCCACGCGCGCACCCACCGATGCACCCGTCACCGCATTGCCGTGAACCGAGGGCCAGAACCATGCCAGCACCGCCAGACCGATCACCAGAAGCAGCGCGATGATTCGCCCCGTCCAGCCGCGCCACAGCTGGGTGACATCGGGGCGCCATTGGCTCAGGCGGCGCAGGATTCGGGTGATCTGGGCCAGGAGGGTGATATGTCTGGGCTTTATGGTTGCCATTGGCTCTGGCCTTGCGCATGGGGTGGGGCCCATGGTGATGCGCCCTCGATCTTGGATGTCCCTTATCGCGCCGCTGGCGCTGCTGCCAGCCCTGATGGCGTGCCATTCACAGGGGCAGGCGCCGCTGCCGCCCGAGGCGCTGGCGGCGGTGAACGATCACCCCGGCGCCCCGCGAGAGGCTCTGGCCCGCGCCGTGGACGCCCTGTTCACAGAGCGTGATCTGGGCGAAACCCGCGCGGTGCTGGTGATGTACAAGGGCCGCATCGTGGCCGAACGCTATGCCCCCGGCTATGGCCCGGACACGCGGCTGATCGGCTGGTCGATGTCGAAAAGCGTGACGGGCGTGCTGGTCGGCCTGCTGGTGGCCGATGGGCGGCTGCGGCTCGACGAATCGCTCCCCGTGCCCGCGTGGCAGCGCCCCGGCGATCCGCGCGGCGAGATCACGCTGCGCCAGCTGCTCCAGATGCGCTCCGGCCTGCGCCACCGCGAATCGGGCGATCCGGTGCGCGATACAGACACCGTCCGCATGCTTTTCACCGACGGGCGTGACGATATGGCCGCCTATGCCGAGGCCCAGCCGCTGGAGCATGAGCCCGGCAGCACCTGGGTCTATTCCACCGCAACGGCGATCATCCTCTCCGACATCGCCACCCGCGCCCTGACCGACAGCCGCGATCCGCGCATCCGCCGCGAGACCATGGCCGATTATCTCCACACCCGCCTGTTCGAGCCTTTGGGCATGCATTCGGCGGTGGCGGAATATGACGCGGCGGGCACGCTGGAGGGCGGCAGCATGATCCACGCCACCGCGCGTGACTGGGCCAAGTTCGGCGAGTTTCTGCGTCAGGGCGGCACCGTGCAGGGCGCCCGCATCGTGCCGAGCGACTGGGTGAGCTTCATGACCACCCCCTCGCCGCGCAATCCGGGCTATGGCGCGCAGATCTGGCTGAACCGCCCGCAGGTGGATGGGCATAGCGAGTTGCTTCCGGGGCGCGCGCCGAAGAACCTCTTCGCGGCGATCGGGCATCTGGGGCAGTATATTCTGGTCTCGCCCGATCAGCAGCTGACGGTGGTGCGGCTGGGCAAATCCTCCACGCAGGAGCGCGTGCCCCTGATGGCCCGGTTGGGGGATATCGTGGCGCTTTATGTCGGGTCTGAGGATTGAAGGTTTTGAAGGGTGGAATGCGAGGGTCATAACCCTCGCGCTCCCTTTAGTGTCTGCGTTGCGCTTCGGGTTCGGCGGCAGAGCAAGGTTGCAGGCAGGAAAGTAAAGCCTGCGGCGCCTTTAGTGGCGCAGATGGATAGCCTGAGCGCAAGGATCGTGCACCGCTGCCGCTTCGTCGGAAGACGTCATGGGAGCGCGAGGGGGCGTTTTGTTGGTTGCATGTCTCAAGAGACATGCTCTAGGCCCCTCGCATCTTCTCCCTTCAAATCCCCTTCAGAATATCCTCGGCCATTTCCCCGCTTTGCCCCACATGGCCTTCCGGATCGGGGTGAATCAGGATTTCCACATCGGGGAAATGCGTTTTCAGCTTGGCCTCGATCTCGTCCATCACCTTATGGGCGTGAGTCACCGTCATGTTCCCGTCGACCCACACATGGAACTGCACGAAATCCTGATTGCCACTGGTGCGGGTGCGCAGATCGTGGACGCCGCGCAGTTCGGGATGCATGGCCAGCACCTCGATAAAACGGGCCTTTTTGTCCTCGGGCCATTCGTGGTCCATCAGCTGCTCGATGGCTTCCTGACTGGCCTTCCACGCGCCCCAGCCCAGCCACAGGGCGATGCCCAGACCAAACAGCGGATCGGCGCGGGTGAAACCGGCATATTGGTCCAGCGCCAGCGCAACGATCACCGCGATGTTGAGGATCAGATCCGACTGATAGTGCAGATGGTCGGTGGCAATGGCGATGGAGCGCGTGCGCGCCAGCACATGGCGCTGCCACGCCAGCAGGGCCAGCGTGCCAACGATCGCCACCGCAGAGACGATGATGCCCTCGCCCGCCTGCTCGCTGCGGCCGCCTGCAAACAGCTGCTGCACCGAGTGAATCGCCAGCACCACGGCGGAAACGCCGATCAGCACCACCTGAAACAGGGCGGACAGCGCCTCGGCCTTGCCGTGGCCGAAGCGGTGGTTGTCGTCCGCCGGTTGGCCCGCCACCCAGACGCCCGCCAGCGTCGCCACCGAGGCCACCAGATCGAGCGCCGTATCGGCCAGACTGCCCAGCATCGCCGCCGAGCCGGTGGACCATGCGCCATAGCCCTTGATCGCCACCAGCACGCTGGCCATGGTGATCGAGGCCAGCGCGGCGCTGCGGTTCAGCGCTGCGGGATCGTGGGTCTCGCTCATGGATAGAGCAGGCTGCTGGTCCAGCCGCCGTTTACACGGGTGAAGCGGCGGCGTTCGTGGAGGCGGAAGGCGCGGTCCATCCAGAATTCGATGGCGGTAGGGGTCAGGCAGAAACCGGTCCAGTGAGGCGGGCGCGGCACGGGGCCGATCAGATGGCGCGCGGTCACCTTGGCGATGTCAGCAAGGAAAGTCGCGCGCGATGGCAGCGGCGCCGACTGGTCACTGGCCAGCGCACCCAGCTGCGAATCGCGGCTGCGGCTGGCGAAATAGGCGTCGGCCATGGCGTCGGGCACCTGGGTAATCGTGCCCTCGATGCGGATCTGGCGGCGCAGGCTCTTCCAGTGGAACAGCATCGCGGCCTTGGGATTGGCCAGCAGCTCGCCGCCCTTGCGGCTGTGGGTGTTGGTGTAGAAGACAAAACCGCCGTCCGGCCCCAGCAAATCCGGCCCGTGATCCTTGAGCAGCACCATCCGCACCGAGGGAAAGCCATCGGGCGTGGAGGTGGCCAAAGCCACGGCTTCAGGATCGGCGGGTTCGCGCTCTGCGGCGAGAGCGAACCACTGGTCGAACAGGGTGAAAGGGTTGTCCCGGGCGATTTCCTCGCCCTGTTCGCTCTGGTGCTGGCTGGCGTCCACGCTGTGTCTTCCTGTTGCGGCGGAGCCCCCGGCGTCCACCTGTGCCCCTTGAGGCCTCGCATTAAACGGGTGGCTCCGGCATGGAAAGGCAGAAAGGCCCATTCCACAACGCGCTATCTTGCAGCTTGGCCTTCACGCTCCTAGCTAGGGCTTTATGGCAAAAGACCCTTACGCAACGCTGGGCGTGGCCCGCAACGCCAGCGAGAAGGACATCAAGTCCGCTTATCGCAAGCTGGCCAAAGAGCTGCACCCGGATACCAACAAGGACAATCCGCGCGCGGCGGAGCGGTTCAGTGACGTGACCTCCGCCTATGATCTGCTGTCCGACAAGGACAAGCGCGCCCGTTTCGACCGGGGCGAGATCGATGGCGACGGCAATCCGGCCTATGGCGGCTTCGGCGGCGGCGGCGGCGCGGGCCATGGCGGTTTTCGCCCTGAGGATTTCGGCGGCTTCGGCGGTTTTGGCGCGGGGGCCGAGGGGATCGACCTCGGCAATATGTTCGACGGGCTGTTTGGTGGGCGTGGCGGTTTCGGCGGCGGTGGCGGCGGCTTTGCCGGCGGCCAGCAGCGTCAGGCGCCGCGTGGCGGGAATATGGCCTATCGTCTGGCCGTCTCGCTGCCCGATGCCGCGCTGGGCACCAGCCAGCGGCTGACGCTGTCCGACGGCAAGCCCATCGATGTGAAGCTGCCCAAGGGCGTGGAAGAGGGGATGCAGATCCGCCTCGCGGGCAAGGGCCAGCAGGGGCCGGGCGGCGCGGGCGATGCCATCATCACCGTCACCATCCAGGCGCATCCCTGGTTCAAGCGCGATGGCGACAATGTGCTGCTCGACCTGCCCGTCTCGCTGGCCGAGGCTTTGGCGGGCGCCAAGGTGAAGGTGCCCACGGTGGAAGGCGCGGTGGTGCTGACCGTGGCGCCCGGTTCCTCCTCGGGCCGCGTGCTGCGCCTGAAGGGCAAGGGCTTTGTGCGCAAGGATGGCACGCGCGGCGATCAGCTGGTGCGGCTGGACATCGCCCTGCCCGCGCCCGACAGTCCGGCGGCGCAGGATCTGGCCGCAAGGCTGGAAGGCTGGGCCGATCCGCAGGAACCGCGGGCCCGCTTCGGGCTTTAAAACCGGTATGACCCCACGCCACGACACCTCCGATGCCGGCAGCGATGCTCGTGGTGGGGTCAGCAACGGGGCCAGTAGCGGGGGGCGCTCCTTGTCGGATCACCTGCAATCGGTGGAGCGCCGCGTCGGCCCCAACGGTATGGAGGTGATCCGCCGCGTGGTGGCGGGCGTCTGGAATGACGGCTTCATCCACGCCGGCAACCTTGCCTATATGACGATGCTGACGCTGTTTCCCTTCTTCATCGTCATGTCCGCCGTCTTCTCGATGATCGGCGAACAGCGTGAGCGCGCCGCCTCGGTCCATGCCTTCATGACCGCCCTGCCCCATGTCGTCCGCCAGGCGCTGGAGCCGGTGGCCAGCGGCGTGATCGAGGCGCGCAAGGGCTGGCTGCTGTGGGCGGGCGCGCTTGTGGCGCTGTGGACCGTCTCCAGCCTGATCGAGACCATCCGCGACATCCTGCGCCGCGCCTATGGCATGCAGGCCACCCAGCCCTTCTGGCATTATCGCCTGCTGGGCGGCGGGCTGGTGATGCTGGCGGTGATCGCACTACTGCTCTCGCTCTATCTGCAGGTGGCGATGGATGCCAGCGCCTCGATCGTCACCGAGCGGCTCACCCCGCTGGCGCAGCATGGGCTCAAGCTGATCCAGATGCCCATCGCCCGCCTGCTGCCCGCAGCCATCCTCTTCGGCGCGATGTATCTGCTGTTCTACATGCTGGCGCCCGGCCATTATCGCCGCCGCGTCTACCCCAAATGGCCCGGCGCCGCGCTGGTGACGCTATGGTGGGGCGTGGTCAGCACCGTGCTTCCCGTGCTGCTGCGAGTGTTGCTTAAATACGACCTTACCTACGGCAGCCTTGCCGGTGTGATGATCTCGCTTTTCTTTTTCTGGCTGGTCGGCTTAGGGATCGTTACAGGAGCCGAGTTGAACGCGGCGCTGGCCTTGCCGGCAGAGCGCGACATGATCGGACAGTCAGACGACCGCGCCCGGCGCGGACGGATAGAGTAACGCAGGGAAGATTAAGAATGAGCGGATTGATGCAGGGCAAGCGCGGCCTGATCATGGGGCTGGCCAATGACAAGTCGCTGGCATGGGGCATCGCCAAAAAGCTGCACGAACAGGGTGCCGAGCTGGCCTTCTCCTACCAGGGCGATGCCCTTGCCAAGCGCGTGCGCCCGCTGGCCGAACAGCTGGGCAGCGATTTTCTGATCGATTGCGACGTGGCCGATATGGACGCGCTGGACAAGGCCTTCGACGAGCTGAAGGCCCGCTGGGAGACGATCGATTTCGTCGTCCACGCCATCGGCTTCTCGGACAAGACCCAGCTGCGCGGGCGTTACTACGACACCACGCTCGACAACTTCCTGATGACGATGAACATTTCGGCCTACTCGCTGGTGGCCGTGACCAAGCGCGCGCGTGAGATGATGCCCAGCGGCGGCTCGATCCTGACGCTGACCTATTACGGCGCCGAGAAGGTTGTGCCCCACTACAATGTGATGGGCGTGGCCAAGGCCGCTCTGGAAACCAGCGTGAAGTATCTGGCGAACGATTGCGGGCCGGAGAACATCCGCGTCAACGCGATCTCCGCCGGGCCGATCCAGACGCTGGCCGCGCGCGGCATCGGCGATTTCTCCTACATCATGAAGTGGAACGAGCTGAACTCGCCGCTGCGTCGTAACGTGACGATCGAGGATGTGGGCGGGTCGGCTTTGTACTTCCTGTCGGATCTGGCCTCGGGCGTGACCGGCGAGATCCATCATGTCGATGCCGGGTACAATCTGGTCGGCATGAAGCAGGAAGATGCTCCGGATATTTCGCTGGTTTAAGAAGATGAAGGGATAGGTGCGAGGGGGTTACCCCCTCGCGCTCCCGTTACTGTCTACATTGCGCATCGGGTTCGGCCACAGAGCTAACGTCGCTGCGCCGCAGGCAGCTTTGCCAACACAGTCTATCGATTTGAGATTCGATTGCCTGCGGCGCTCTGCACTGCGCAGCGCAGGTGGAACGTTTGCGCGTTCCGATGTGTCATCCCTGCCATTGCGTCGGGAGACGTAATGGGGGTGCAGGGGGCGTAACGCCCCCTGCTTCAATCCTTGCTTACTTACCCGCAGCCTTCGCCGCCTCATCCGCCTCGGCCTTGGCGCGCTGGCGCTCGTCGTAAGCCTTTTCTTCCTTCTCCACCGCCGACTGGGTCGCGGCAGCATCGGCATCGACATGCGATTCGCGCTCGGCCCGCGCGTCCTGAATCATCTTCGAGAAGGCGACATCGCTGCCCAGCTTTTTCTCAAGATAAGCGTTGTGCACGAACTGGTTGGCGCAGCCCGTCCAGCCGCCTGCGCCCACCGGCGAGCAGCTCATCGGGCCGGTGGCGCCGACCATTTCGTAGCTCTTCACGCGTTCGGTCCAGGAGGTGTTGTTGGTGCTGCCCGGATTGCGGAAGGGCTCGGGGATGCGATAGCGCTCGGCCTCTTCCTTGCGGGCGCAGACCACGATGTCCTGATCGTTGGTTTCCGGGCATTTGTCGTCACCATAGACGATGACCATGTTGACCCGGCTGCCGTCCGAGCCCTGCGCCATCGCGGGCGAAGCCAGCCCGCCCAGCCCCAGAGCCCCGGCCAGAACAGTGCTGGCGGCGAGAAGAAGGCGGTTCATGGGCAGGCTCCTTGGCGTTTCATCGGCAATTTCGCGGGTATAGGCCGTGTTGCTGTTGAATGGTAGCTGAAGCTGGGCGGGTTGTTCCATTGTTTGGCAGGAAGATTTGAAGGGGTGAATGCGAGGGGATTATCCCCTCGCGCTCCCATGAATGTCTACGTTGCGCATCAGGTTCGGCCATGCGCTCAGTTTGCTGCGCCGCAGGCGGGAATTGATGCCTGCGGCGCCTCAGGTAGCGCAGGTGGAGCGGTTGGGCGCTTGGATCGGGAACCACTGCCCTTGCGTCGGAAGTCGTTCCGGGAGCGCGAGGGCCCGGAGCATCTCTCTTGAGAGATGCGACCAACAACGACTCCCACCCTCGCTTTTTCTCACTTCAAAACCTTCACCCCACACCCTGCCCCCTTGAAAGCCTCAGCCGTCTCCGCAAACCGCTGGTTGGCTTCTCCGCTGGCCGGACGACCGAACAGCGCGTCCTCCTGCGCGAAGAACGAATCCTGAGGCAGAGCGATGCTCTTCCCCCCGCCCCGGCACAACCGCGCGGCGAGGGCATCGGCGTCGTCGATCTCCCAGATGGAGAGGCGCAGGGGGCGGTTGGAAAGGTCGGGTCGATTGAGGATCAGGTCCAGCGCGAAGGCGCCATCATTGCCGCCGATGATGGTGTAATCGGCGCCCGAGGCGTTGATCGCATCATTTTCGTGGGAGAAAGTCGCGTAGAGGCGGTGTGTCAGCGTGCCCTGCGCCACCATCAGCGCCAGCGTGCCCAGACTCGCCACCGCCAGAGCAGGGCGCAGGCGGGTGTGCCATGGCGTCAGCCGCTGCCAGCCGAAACCGGCGAGCAGGGCGGCATTGCCCAGCAGGCCATGCATATAGCGATAGCCGAAACCATAGCCCTGGTAGGGCAGGATGATGCCCATCACGATCACCGGCAAGAGCAACCCGGCCAGCAGCGCCCCGACGCGGCCATCGCGCAAGGCCAGACCGGCGCCCAGCGCGGCCAGCGGGATCAGGGCGAGGTGGTTCCACAGGGTGAAGCGCAGCAGATTGGCGCTCATCATGGAGAGGTTGTGCTCGTTCTGGGCGAGGAGATCGAGCAGGCGCGAGAGATAGCTGGTGCCAACATCGCTCTCGAAGCTGCCCGGGCCCCAGATCAGACTGTGAGTCACATGCGGCCAGGCCAGCCAGAACAGGCCGATGGCGCCATAGACCACGACATAGAGCCCCAGCCGCCGCCACTCGCCGCGCACCAGCAGCAGGGCCAGCCACGGGGCGACGAACATGGGATGGAACAGCGGCTGGTGCAGGCCGGTGCCGAAGAAGCCCACGGCCAGCGCAGCAACATCGGTGCGGGGGCGGTTTGCCAGAAACAGCCGCAACCACAGCAGATTCACCGCCAGATGCGCGGGCATGGCAAAGGCGCTCATGCTGGCGAACAACGACTGGCCTGAAAGCAGCAGCATCAGCAGGGCCACGCTGGCGCCTTCGCGGGTCAGCATGGTGCGAGCGATGCTCCACAGCAGCCAGAGCGAGGCGCCCAGCATCAGCGGTCCGGTGAAGGCGGGGCCGCCCAGCCAGTTCGGTGCGATCAGTCCGATCAGCGCGCGCAGCCCGGTATGGCCCGGCAGATAGGCCGAAATCCACGCCACCGGCCTGCCCACCGGTAGCATGAAGAGGGTGTTGAGCATCGGAAAATCGACGCGCCACTCTGGCGGCAGCGGCCAGGCAAGGTGGCCATGGGCGTAGATCCAGGCGTCGAATGTCGCCATCTGCTCATCGCGGGAGAGGTCGTAATCGAGCAGCAGCCAGTGCCGCCCGACCACCGCTGCGACCATCGCCAGCAGAGTCAGCGCAATCACCGCCCTTGGGGAGAAGGCCATGCCGCGCGGCCTGAAGCGGGATCGCGCCAGCAGGGCCGTCAGGGCCGAAAGCAGCGTCACACCAAGCGCCATGACCAGCAGCCAGCGGTCCTGCATGAGCACATAGGCCCCCGCGATGCCCTGCCCGCCATGGGGGCTCAGGCTGCTGGCCAGCAGGAAGCACAGCAACAGCCCCACCAGCCAGCCGAGGCAGGCCAATCCGATCTGCGCGCGCGATGCTTGGGGCGAGCCTTGTGTAGGCCGCCAACCTTCGGTCATTCTCTCCATCGCGGCCAGTCTAGAGCCTTTTCGCGATGAGCCAAAACGCTCTTTTTTCCGGGCCTTTTTCGAGCCTGAAAGGGCTCTAGCGCACCACGCGCCAGACTTTCAGCCGCGCATCCTGCGGCCCGGGCAGCGGCGCCAGCCAGCCCGGCACATGACCGGCCAGCAATTGCCCGGCCAGACCTTGCGGCGCGACACGGGCATAGATGGCACTTTCAGCAGTCAGCGGACAGAGCGCGACATACTGGGCCTTCTGGCCGCGTATGATGGCATGAGCTTGATTGAGCGGGGAAAGGAAGGCGTGAATTACGGTGTCCATGGCACGCGCACCACGATGATGGCCGCTGGCCAGCGCAGTATGATGCGTGGCGACCAACAGTTCAGGCGCAATATCGAGACCTGCCAGAATGAGACCTGATGGTTGTTCACTGAGCGCATGAGCGCTTTCATCAATGTGGCAAGTCCATACCGACCATACTAGCTGGTTCCCAGACGCAGCCTCTGTGCCGGGCGGCCGATTCGTGTAAATCCCTGTCCTCTCAGTGTTTCCTTGCTGACTGGATTGACCGTAGAGCGTAAATGGAGCGCTGGGTTCCACCGCCAAAGCTATGGCCACAAACCAGCCGATACGAGGCAAGACAGCAGAATCTTGGGCTCGATTGAACCAGCGCAGCACCAACCAGGCCAAAGGTATCGCTGTCAGAGCCGACGATAAAGAGGCTGCGCGTACCACCAGCAAGGCCACTGCCTGTGCCCCTGCCAGCACAAGCGCATAGTCACGCCAGAACAGGCGCATGGCGCCATGGCCTTCGCGGATCAGACACCAAAGAGAGAAAAACGCAAACAGCGGCGGGAGGCAGATCTGAAGCGACCATACCGGGAACTGTTGCCAGATCGGCAGCCCTTCGGCGACCTGATCGTACCACATATGCCGAACCGTAGGGCTCAGCATATCGAAGCTGCCGGAACGACATTGCGGCGCCATGCCCAGATAGAGCGCCCCGGCCACTGCCCCCAGCGCGCCCAGCACCACCACCCTGCCCCAGATCGGCCAACGCTGCCCAAGGGCGGTTGCCGCCACACTGCCCAGCGCGGCCACGCTCAGCACAGTCAGCTGGACGGGTGACATCTGGTCGCAATGCTGGGCCAGATCGCCAAAGCCGCGCAGCAGGCTGAACAGCAGCAACGATCCCGATGCCAGCGCCGCCATATAATGGGCCAGCCAGAAACGCCCCGGCTCATTGCGGAACCAGCGCAAGGCACCCACCGCCGCGAAGATCGCGGCAAGCGGCAATCCTTCCACGCTGATTTCCAGACTGGCCGCCATGCCCAGACCCGCCAGCCATGCCCCCAGTGCGATGCGCCGGGCCAGCAAGCCGCTCAGCGCCAGCACGGCGCAGGCCACCTGCCAGCCGTGATGGTCGATCCGCATCGGCAGGATCTGGGTCACGAAAGGCGGGCTCATCATCAGCAGCAAGCAGGTCATGGTGGTGCCCCGCGCGCCCAGCCGCAGCCAGGCGATGCGCGCCAGCAGCGCCATGACCACGCCCAGCGTCAGCATCGGCACCAGAATGCGCGCCGCAAGTTCCGCCCCGTCAGCGCCCAGCAGAGGGCGCAGCAGCAGAATCGTCCCCGCCAGCGGCATATCGACCAGCCGCGACCAATGCATCACCACCCCGCCATGCAGCGGATCAAGCCGGTGCTGGGTGAGATCGAACCAGCCCTGCCCGCCCAGCCAGTCACGCACCTCCAGCAGGCGCAAGGCATCGTCGGGGTCGGGGAAGCGATGCTCGATGATGGCGCGGATGTTGGTCAGCAGCAGCAGGGCCGCGACCAGCAGGAAAGCCGGGATCAGCCTGGCGAGAAAAGCGGGCCATTGTCCGGCCAAAGGCAGGCCGCCGCGCGATGCCTGATCGCCAGCCGGTTTCAGGGGGACCTGTTTCACGGGAAGTCTCTCAATCCGCCAGACGGGGCGCGAAAACCAGCCGGTTGCGCAGACTATAGGTCGCGGCAAAGGAAGCCGCCACAGCGATACCCTTGGCCAGGCGCGGATCGAGACCGGCGCGGCTGCCCGCCCCCACGATCAGCACCGTCACGGCAAGACCCAGCAGCGCCGAGGCGACGAACAGCGCCTGCTGCCTCAGCCTGTCGGCTCCGGCCTGCGCCAGATGCTGCGCGAAGACCGCCCGGCTGGAGAGGAACCAATGCGCGGCAATGCCCAGCGCATAGGACAGGGCCGCAGCGGGCGCGGCGGCCAGAGTCAGCCGCAGCAACAGCAGATAGCACCCCATATCGACACCCAGCGCCAGAAGGCTGGCGCCCAGATAGCGCGGAAAAGCGTGGCTCAGCACGGCGCGCATCGCTCTGCGGTCAGGCCGCGCGCGTTTTCGGCAGGCCAGCGCCGACGCGTGCCGGCACATCGCGCAAAGAGCCCAGAGCAGCCGCCTGATCGGGCGTGACGGCGCGCGTTTCAGGAAGCCGGGTCTGGGCGCCCTCATCGCCTGCCTCGTGATATTCGGCGTCTTCGTTGACGCACCAGATATCGTAGAGCCGCTTGCCCGCCTTGATGTTCTCCACCGTCAGCATGGCGGTCATCATGGCGTGGTCCTGATTGTTGTAGCGATGCATGCCGTTGCGACCCACCATATGCAGCGTGGGGAAGCGCGCTTCCAGATCATCGCGCATCGCCGCCACATGGGCCGCATAGGTCTCATCATAGACCGGATAGGCCTTTTCCTGACGGACCACGGCGCCGCCGATCACCTGATCGGGGTTCACCAGACCAAGCACCTGCATTTCCCGCGTGGCCAGCGCGACCAGATCGTCATCCGCCATCGACCACAGGCCATCGCCTTCAAAGCAGAAATATTCCAGACCGACGCAGGCCACCGTCGCGTCGGGCACCATTTCCGGCGACCAACTGCGGAAGTTCTGGATGCGGCCCACCTGCACCTTGGAATCGTGGATGTAGATCCAGTTGTCGGGGAAGAGGTCCTCGCTGCGGATCTTCAGGGCCACGGTCAGGAAGTCGCGGTATTTCAGCTCCATGGCCTCGGGCAGGCTGACGGGCAGGGGGTGGATACGCCCTGCCAGCTCGCGCATTGGCGCGCTGGAGATCACATGGCGCGCCGCGATCACGCTCTCGCCGCCATCATGGCTGGCGGTGAGGTGCCACAGGCCCTGCGCATCCTGTGAAAGCTGCTTCAGCCCATGGCCCATCAGGATGCTGCCGAAACCGGTCGCCTCGATCTTGCGCGCGGCCTCTTCCCACATCATGCCCGGGCCAAGGCGCGGATAGCGGAAGCTTTCCAGCAGCGTCTTGGTGGCCATGCCATCGTTGGGCTTTTTGTTCAGACCCAGACTGCGCTTGAACCCGTCCAGCACCGCCTTGCCCAGCGACAGTCCCTTGATGCGCTGGGCGGCCCAGTCGGCGCTCATCGTGTCGCAGGGCATGCCCCAGACCTTCTCGGTGTAGGTCTTGAAGAAGATGGAATAGAGCTTCTGGCCGAACTGGTTGATCGTCCAGTCCTCAAAGCTTTTGACTTCCTTGCGCGGGAAGGCCTTGGCCAGCGCGAAACTGGCCATGCACAGGGTGGAGCGCCACAGGCCCAGATTGCGCAAGGCCTCAAAGGCGCGCAGCGGATAGGAGTAGAAGCGGCCCTCGTAATAGATGCGGCTCATGCGCGGGCGCTGGATGAAATCGTCGGGCAGGATCTCGTTCCACA
The DNA here is from genome assembly GCF_017163935.1 of Novosphingobium terrae. Lineage (NCBI taxonomy): Bacteria > Pseudomonadati > Pseudomonadota > Alphaproteobacteria > Sphingomonadales > Sphingomonadaceae > Novosphingobium > Novosphingobium terrae. The sequence goes on from NZ_JABVZR010000001.1 coordinate 3,985,367, forward strand.
GATCCACGACCTGCTGCGATTTCGAGAAGAAGCGATGGCCGCCGATGTCGAAGCGGTATCCCTCATGCTCCACCGTGCGGCTGATGCCGCCGACATAGCGCGGGTCCTTCTCGATGATGGAGACGGTGTAGCCGGCCTTGGTCAGCAGATAGCCTGCCGTCAGGCCTGCTGGCCCGGCGCCGATGATCGCCACATCCACTGCTTGCTGTCGGTCGCTGCTCATACCAAACCTTGCCACATCGCCCCTCTCGGGACCCCTGCGACAGGCCTGAAGGAAAATGCCTAAGCAATGATGAAGAAAGGCCGGACATGCGCCCGAAAACGCCGGTTTTGCAGGCGATAGCAAGGTGAACGCGGCGGTAACGTCGATTCGCGGCGGTGCGGGCGAATCATGGTCTGAAGCCCCGATCCGGCCCGCATCGACAGAACAAGCTAAGCGGGCTTGAACACCATCGCCACGCCATTCATGCAATAGCGCAGCCCCGTGGGCCGGGGGCCATCATCGAAGACATGGCCCAGATGTCCGCCACAGTGGCTGCAATGCACCTCGGTACGGGCATAGCCGAGTTCATGATCGGTGCTGGTGAGGATCGCGCCGGGCAGGGGCTTGTAGAAGCTGGGCCAGCCGGTCCCGCTCTCGAACTTCGTGTCAGAGGAAAACAGCGGATTCCCGTCGGCCACGCAGAGGAAGGTGCCCTTGCGATGCTCCTTCAACAGCGGCGAGGTGTAGGGATATTCCGTCGATTGCTGGCGCAGCACAGCAAACTGCTGAGCTGTCAGCCGCTGTTTCCATTCCGCATCGGTGTAATGGACCGGGTAGCTGGCCGTGGCGGCCTGCGCCTGCTGCGGCCAGAGCCGAAAACCACAAGCCATGGCCGAAACGCCGAGCGCCAGGCCGGCCAGCATATGGCGCCGCGATGTGTGGAGCGTGATATCCTGCATCCTGCATCTCCTTCACAAGCTATTACGCAAGGAAGGTGCGAAAGGATACGCGGCCCGCAAAAAGTTCAGGCGCGGGGGATCAGCCTTGTGAAGCCCCCGCCGCCAGCCTCAGTTCCCGCCCTGAGCGCGGGCCGCCCGCACCTGATCCTGCGTGATCGGCACGATCTTGATTTCCACGCGGCGGTTGCGGGCCTTGCCCTCAGGCGTGGCATTGTCGGCCACGGGCATGGTGGCGCCAAAGCCCTGAGCGCGCACGCGCGCCGCGCTTACGCCCCGGATCGAGAGATAATCGGCCACGGTGCGCGCCCGGTTTTCCGAAAGCACCTGATTGTGCTGCGGCGTGCCGGTGCTGTCCGTATGACCGTAAACATCGATCAGGCTGTTGGGATAATCGTTCATGCTCTGCGCGATCTTGTCCAGCGTGGGGCGGAACTGGGGCTGCAGGGCATAGCTGTCGCTGTCGAAAGTGACGCCATCGGGCAGGTTGACCAGAATGGCGCGGCCATCGTCGGTCTGGCTGATGTTGACGCCGGTGCCGGCGGTCTTCTCGCGCAGGTCGCGGATCTGCTTGTCCTTGGCATAGCCGATCGAGCCGCCCACAATGCCGCCGATCCCCGCGCCGATGATGCGGCCCGTGCCGCCGCCGATCAGCCCGCCGATCAGAATGCCGCCCACAACGCCCGCACCCGCACCGATGGCCGCGCGCGAGACTTTCTTGTGCCCGGTGTTGGGATCGGTGACGCAGCCCGCCGTCATCAGCGAGAGGGCGGCCAAAGCGCCAACAGCTGCGCGTGACTTGGTGAGCATGGATGCGATCTCCCTGTGCGACGTCTCGAATGTCGCAACTCGTATCATGCGTTTTTGGTGAACGACAGCTTGACCAGAGAGTTATGAACCATCGGACATGTGAATTCTTGCAATCGCTTCGCGTGGTAATGCCCCTTCGCGCGCGAAAGGAAAGCTGTTAAGGTGGGATTATTGTGACACCCTTTCCCTGGACAGACCTGTTGATGATCGCGGGGCTGGTCGTTTTGAACGGCCTGTTCTCGATGTCGGAACTGGCAATCGTATCGGCCCGCCCGGCCCGGCTCAAACTTCTGGTGGAGCGCGGGCGGCGCGGCGCACGCGCGGCCCTCGCCCTCTCCGAAGACCCCGGCACGCTGCTCTCCACCGCACAGATCGGCATCACGCTGATCGCGCTGGTCACGGGCGCGCTGTCCGAAGCCAGCCTCGGCACGCCGGTCGCGCAGCGGCTGGAAGCGCTGGGCATCCCTCATCGCTTTGCCGATGAGACCGGGCTGGTGCTGGTGATGGGCATCACCACCTTCGTCAGCCTGATCGCGGGCGAGCTGGTGCCCAAGCAGCTGGCCCTGCGCATGGCCGAGCCCATCGCCTGCCTCGCCGCGCCCGTCATGGCCCGCCTTGCCCGCTGGACCGCGCCGCTGGTCTGGGTGCTGGACCGAAGCTCGCAAGGGGTGCTGCGCCTGCTGGGCGTGAAGCACACCGACGAGCCCTCCGTCACCGAGGAAGAACTCCACCTGATGTTCGCCGAGGCCACCCGCTCCGGCGTGATCGAGGAGGATGAGCGCGAGATCATGACCGGCATCATGCGCCTCGCCGGTCGCCCCGTGCGCGAGGTGATGACGCCCCGCAACCAGATGGACTGGATCGACGTCAACGCCAGCGAAACCGCCGTGCGTGAGCGGATCGCCGCCAGCCCGCACTCGATCATGCCCATCGGCGACGGTTCGCCCGACACGATCCTCGGCGTGGCCAAGGTGCGCCAGATTCTGGCCGTGCTGCTCTCCGGCCGCACGCTGAGCCTGCGCCGCCTGATGAAGAAGGCCGAGATCATCCCCGATCAGCTCGACGCCATGGACGCGCTGCGCATCCTCCAGCAGTCGGGCATTTCCATGGCGCTGGTGCATGACGAATACGGGCATCTGGAAGGCATCGTCACCCCCGCCGACCTGCTCTCCGCCATCGTCGGGAATTTCGTGAGCCATCAGGACGATGGCGAAGGCCCGATGGTGATCGAGCGCGAGGATGGCAGCCTGCTGATTTCGGGCGCCTTGCCCGCCGATGCCCTGAGCCGCCGCCTTGGGCTGGATCTGCCCGAGCATCGCGATTACGCGACGACGGCTGGGTTTGCGCTCTCCGTGATGAAGCGGTTTCCCGATGAGGGCGATGTGTTCGAAGTGCCCGGGTGGCGGTTCGAGATCGTCGATATGGATGGGCGGAAAATCGACAAGCTGCTGGTCAGCAAGATTGTCGTGGCTGAAGTGATGGAAGAGTAAAAAGGGAAGATGCGAGGGGGGAGTCCTTGTTGGTCGCATGTCTCAAGAGACATGCTCCGGGCCCTCGCGCTCCCATAACGTCTTCCGACGATGGGGCGGTGGTTCCCCATCGCGGCGCCTAAGCTCTCCACCAGCACCACCCAAGGCGCCGCAGGCAATCGAATCATGCGGCCATGGGATCGGCGCCGCGACGTTTGCTCTGCCGCCGAACCCTATGCGCCACGCAGACAGTAAAGGGAGCGCGAGGGCGATGGCCCTCGCATCTTCTCTTTTCTTCCCAACCCCGGAAAACACAAAACCGCCCGCGAGGCATCCCTCGCAGGCGGCTGTGTGAGCCAGAGACCGAAGCCTTACTTGGCCGTGGTCGTCTGCGCCTCGCGACCGTTGCCTTCGGGCGCCGCGATGATGTCGCGGGTGATGTCGCCCTTGTCGACGGCGTTGGTCTTGGGGTCTGCGGCGGTGGAGCGGATGCCCGCTTCGGGTTCGCCGGCCTTGCGCAGGGTTGCGTTCTCGACCGGGCTCTTGCCGGCTTCGCCGCCGAACATGGCAGCGAGGGCATCCTGCTGGCTCGAACGGCTGGCGGGGCGGGGCGCGCCGGGCTGCGGCGGCGTCAGCGAGAAGTCTGGCGGAATGTAGAGCGGGGCCTGGCGCTGCACCGCGAATTCATCGGGGCGCACGCGCGCGAAGAGACGATCGGTGCAGCCCGACAGCGTCAGGGTGATGGCGCTCGCCAGCAGAATGGCGGTGGACTTGCGCATGTGTGTCAGCTCTCCGTCGCGGTGTTGGCCTGATCCTGTGGCCGAGTGGCGCGCTTTTCGCCTGAAAGGAAGGATCGGGCAAGGATAATCAGGACGCCGATGGTGATGGCGGCATCCGCCAGGTTGAAAATGAGGAAGGGACGGATGGCGCCGAAGTGCAGATCCGCATAATCAACGACATAGCCAAGGGCAGCACGGTCACGGATGTTGCCAAGGGCGCCGCCGAGAATCATGCCCAGCGCCGCCGTGTCAGCGAAGCGCTTTTCGCGCAGCAGCCAGACGGTGACGAAACCGGCGATCAGGGCGGTCATGGCGACAAGCGCCCAGCGTGCCCCGTCCGACCCGGCGGTGAACAGGCCGAGCGAGACGCCCGGGTTCTGCTGCCAGCTCAGGCCGAAGAAGGGGATGAGCGGCAGATCGGGAACGGCGGGGTTCCAGTTGATGCTGTCGATGTTGTGATCATGGATCGCCGGCAGGCCGATCGGGTGCACGACAGCCCACTTCACCGCCTGATCGGCGGCAAAGGTCAGGGCGGCAACGCCCAGGCCCAACAGGCGGTTGCGCGAAAGCAAACTCATTCTGCAGCGTCCATGGCGGAGACGACATGATCGCAGCGTGAACAGAGATCGCCATCTTCGGCCACTTCGGGCAGGTGTCGCCAGCAGCGACCGCATTTGTGCTTGTCGGTACGGGTGACCGACAGGACATCTCCGCGCGTGACGGCGGCGCTGATGAACAGCTCGGCCAGATCGGCTTCAGGCGCATCGGCGGGGACGGTGACTTCGGCCTCCAGCGAGGAACCGAGGGTCTTGTCACGGCGCAGCGGCTCGATGGCGGCCAGCGCCTCGGCGCGCAGGGCGCGCAGCGCGGTCCAGCGCTCGGCATCCAGCGTGGCTGCGGGGATGGTGGGCCATTCCAGCAGGTGGACGCTCTCGCCAGCAAAGCGCGACTGCCACACCTCTTCCGCCGTAAACACCAGAACCGGCGCGGCATAGCGGATCAGCGCGTGGAACAGCATGTCCAGCACGGTGCGATAGGCGCGGCGCTTCACGTCATCCGCGGCGTCGCAGTAGAGCGAATCCTTGCGGATATCGAAGAAGAAGGCCGACAGATCCTCGTTGCAGAAATCGACCAGTGCGCGGACATAGGCGTTGAAATCGAAATCGACGGTGGCCTGCTTCAGCGTGCCATCCAGCTGCGCCAGCAGGGCCAGCACATAGCGCTCCAGCTCGGGCATCTGCTCGACCGGCAGCTTCTCGGCGTCCGAAAAACCGTCCAGCGCGCCCAGCAGGTAGCGGAAGGTGTTGCGCAGCTTGCGATACTGGTCAGCGATGCCCTTGAGGATCTCGTCACCGATGCGGTGATCCTCGGTGTAATCGACCGAGAGGGCCCAGAGGCGCACGATGTCCGCGCCATAGGTCTCCATCACCTTGAGCGGGTCGACGGTGTTGCCCAGCGACTTGGACATCTTGTGACCCTTGGCATCCATGGTGAAGCCGTGAGTCAGGATGGCCTTGTAAGGCGCATGGCCGCGCGTGGCGCAGCCTTCCAGCAGCGAGGACTGGAACCAGCCGCGATGCTGGTCACTGCCTTCCAGGTACAGGTCGGCATGCGGGCCCTTGTAGCCTTCGGGGCGCAGCAGGTCAGGCCAGCGGCCCGATTCCAGCACAAAGGCATGGGTGCTGCCCGAATCGAACCACACGTCGAGAATGTCGGTGACGCGCTCGTAATCGGCCAGATCGTAGTTGGCGCCGAGGTACTGCTGGGCGCGCTCCTCGTCCCAGGCATCGACGCCCTCGGCCTTGATGCCCTCGATGATGCGGGCGTTGACGGCCGGGTCGCTGAGATACTGGCCGGTCTTGCGGTCCACGAAGAGCGTGATCGGCACGCCCCAGGCGCGCTGGCGGCTCAGCACCCAGTCCGGGCGGCCTTCGACCATGGCGCCGATGCGGTTGCGGCCCTTTTCGGGGACGAAGCGCGTGTCGGCTATGGCCTGCACGGCCTTTTCGCGCAGGGTCTTTTCGCCAGCTTCGGCGCGGTCCATGGGGACGAACCACTGCGGGGTGCAGCGGAAGATCACCTTGGCCTTCGAGCGCCACGAATGCGGGTAGGAATGCTTGTAGTCGGCAGAGGCCGCCAGCAGGCCGCCCGCTTCACGCAGAGCGGTGCAGATCGGGCCATCGGGCGCGTTGAACTTGGGGTTGATGACCGAGCCTTCGCCGCCCAGCCATTCCCAGTTCGCACGATACTTGCCATCGCCCTCGACCGCGAAGACCGGCTCGATGCCGTGCGCCTTGCAGAGCAGGAAGTCATCCTCGCCATGGTCGGGCGCCATATGGACGAGGCCCGTGCCGGAATCGGTGGTGACGAAATCACCAGCGAGGAAGGGGCGGGGCTTGGTGAAGAAGGCGCTCTCGGGGAACTGCGCGGCCATCGGGTGGCGGGCAACGGTTCCGGCGAGGTCTGCGCCCTTGCCGGTCCACACGGCAGTCAGCGAAGCAGCTTCATGAGCAGCGGAGAAGCGCTGGAAGAAACCATCTTCCAGTTCAGAGCCGATCAGGAAAACGCGACCAGAGTCAGCATCGCGGAATGCGGTGTACTCAACCTCCGGCCCATAGGCCAAAGCCTGATTGGCCGGGATCGTCCAGGGCGTGGTCGTCCAGATCACCGCGTAGGCGCCAACCAGCTCGGCCACCGGCGAGTCCGTGATCTCGAAGGCCACATCGATCTGCGTGGACACAATGTCCTCATACTCGACCTCGGCCTCGGCCAGAGCGGTCTTTTCCACCGGCGACCACATCACCGGCTTGGCGCCGCGATAGAGCTGGCCGCTCTCGGCGAATTTCAGCAGTTCGGCCACGATGCCCGCCTCGGCGGCGAAATCCATCGTCAGATAGGGGTGATCCCAATCGGCATTCACGCCAAGGCGCTTGAGCTGCTCGCGCTGGGCATCGACCCACTGGCGGGCATAGGCGCGGCATTCGGCGCGGAATTCCTTGGCGGGAACCTCATCCTTGTTGCGCTTCTTCTTGCGGTACTCTTCCTCGACCTTCCACTCGATGGGCAGGCCGTGGCAGTCCCAACCGGGCACATAGGGCGCGTCCTTGCCCAGCAGGCTCTGGGTGCGGACAACCATGTCCTTCAGGATGTGGTTCAGCGCATGGCCGACGTGAATGTTGCCATTCGCATAGGGCGGGCCGTCATGCAGAATGAACTTCTCGCGACCCGCGCGGGTGTCCCGCAGCTTGCGGTACAAATCCTGATCCTGCCAGCCCTTCAGAATGCCGGGCTCCTTCTGGGGGAGGCCCGCCTTCATGGGGAAATCGGTCTTCGGCAGGAAGACGGTCGGTCGGAAGTCGCGCTTTTCGGTCATATCGCCGGGTGCCTTAGCGATTGTGAGGGATTCCTGCAAATGGAAGGGGGGCAAGAAAAGATAAGGCGAGGGGGTTACCCCCTCGCGCTCCCATAATGTCTTCCGACGCACGGGCAGCGGCTCCCCATCGGAGCGCCCGAACTCTCCACCAGCGCCACCTAAAGCGCTGCAGACTTTAGCAATTCATCTGCCTGCGGCGCCGCAAATCAAGCGCCTTCGGTGAACCCGAAGCGCAACGCAGACAGTAAAGGGAGCGCGAGGGCGATGGCCCTCGCATTCACCTCTTCAAACTTCTTCCAAAACCTTCCGAGCCTGATCGCAATCCCTGCCGATCTGCTCGATCAGCGCATCCATCGACTCGAACTTCGCCTCGCCGCGCAAAAACGCATGGAAGGCCACCTCGATCTCCTGCCCGTACAGATCGCCCGAGAAATCGAAGAAATGCGGCTCAAGCAATTCCTTGGGCGGATCGAAATGCGGGCGCACACCGATGTTCGCCGCGCCTTTCAGCACCCGGCCATCGGGCAGCAGGCCGGTGACGGCATAGATTCCGTAAGCGGGGCGCAGATAGTCACCCAGCGCCAGATTCGCGGTGGGGAAGCCGATCGTGCGGCCCAGCTTGTCGCCATGCTGCACGGTGGCGCGGATGGTGAAGGGGCGGGTCAGCAGGCGAGCGGCGGTTTCGGGATCGCGCTGATGCAGCGCATCGCGGATGCGGCTGGAGGAAATCACACCCTGCGCATCCTCCACCGGAGCGATGGCGCGGGCTCCCATGCCGATTTCGGCGCCCAGCGTGGCCAGCGTGGCGATATCGCCCTCGCGCCCCTTGCCGAAGGTGAAATCGGTGCCGGTGACGACGCCCGCCGCGCCGATGCTGCGGCCCAGCACCTCATGCACCCAATCGTGGGCCGAGGAGGCGGCGAAGGCGCGGGTGAAGTTGAAAACCAGCATGGCGTCGGCCCCGGCGGTGGCGAAAAGCTCCTGCCGCTGGTCCAGCGTGGTCAGGCGGAAGGGCGCGGCATCGGGAGCAAAAAGGGTGACAGGATGCGGATCGAAGGTGGCGACGATGGCAGGGCGACCCTCGGCCCTGGCCCAGCGGATCGCTTCACCCACAACCGCCTGATGGCCCTGATGGAAGCCGTCGAAATTGCCCAGGGCGACGATGGCGCCGCGCAGGTGATCTGGAACGCGCAGGTCTGAGGTAAGGCGAATCATGGGGTCTGCTCTATAGGTCACGTGTCAGTGTGACGAAAGCGAAGCCGGGGCGGCTGCCTTCGGGCGCGTGGGTTTCACGTGAAACTTCATGCCATTGCGGGCCAAGGGGTGGCATATGGGTGTCACCCTCGACGCTCATATCGACCTCGGTGAGTTCAACCCGCGCCGCACGGTCCATAAACAGCGCGTAGATTTCCGCACCGCCGACCACGGCGACCTCGCCATCGCCCGCCAGCGCCAGAGCAGCCTCCACGCTGTGCGCCACCTCGGCGCTCTCGCGGGCCCAGTTGGTGTCGCGGGTCAGCACGATATGACGGCGGCCGGGCAGGGGGCTGGGGAAGCTCTCGAAGGTCTTGCGGCCCATGATCATCGGCTTGCCAAGGGTCAGCGCCTTGAAATGCTTCAGATCCGCCGGAAGGTGCCAGGGCAGGCGATTGTCCACCCCGATGGTGCCATTGGCCGCGCGGGCATAGATCAGGAACAGCTCGGCCATCGGGGCGTGCTTACAGCGTCAACCGCGTGACATGGCCCATCTTGCGGCCGGGCCGGATCGAGGCCTTGCCATAGAGATGCAGATGGTTGGCCGGATCGGAGAGGATGCCCGCCCAGTCCTGCGCATCGTCGCCAATGATGTTGCGCATCTCCACGCCCTTGGCCGCCAGCGACGTGTCGCCCAGAGGCAGGCCGCAGATGGCGCGGATATGGTTTTCGAACTGGCTGGTGATCGCGCCTTCGGTCGTCCAGTGGCCGGAGTTGTGGACGCGCGGGGCCATCTCGTTGAAGATCGGGCCTTCCTCGGTGGCGAAGAACTCCACCGCCAGCACGCCGACATAGCCCAGCGCTTCGGCAATCTTCTGCGCCATGGCGCGGGCGGCGGGCACCTGTTCCAGCAGGGCCGGGGCGGCGGGCACGGTGGAGAGGGCAAGGATGCCACTCTCGTGAACATTCTGCGCTGAATCCCAGAAGCGGATATCGCCATCGGCACCGCGTGCCAGAATCACCGAAAACTCGCCGGAGAAGCGCACGAAGCCTTCATAGACCAGCGGCACATCGGGCAGATCGATGGCGGCGGCGTCCTGCGGCGTCATGATGCGCCACTGACCCTTGCCGTCATAGCCGTCACGGCGGGTCTTCAGGATGCCCGGCGTGCCGATTTCGGCGATGGCGGCGTCCAGATCAGCCCGGCTGTCCACAGTGGCGAAGGGGGCGGGGGTGCCGCCCAGATCGCGGACCATGCTCTTTTCGCTCACCCGGTCCTGCCCAACTTCCAGCGCGCGGGGCGGGGCCAGCAGCGGCGTGGGAGCAATGGCAGCCAGAGGCCCCACCGGCACATTCTCGAACTCATAGGTGACGACGGCGCAATCCGCTGCGAAGGCGCGCATGGCCGCCGCATCGTCCCACGCCGCCTGCGTGAAGGACGCACAGACCTCGGCGGCCACCGAATCCTCTTCGGGCGCATAGATATGCACCCGGTAACCGAGGTTCGCTGCCGCCATGGCCATCATGCGGCCCAATTGGCCGCCACCCAGAATGCCGATCGTCTCGCCGGGGGGAATCATGGTCTTGCTGGTAATCCTTCAGGCGTCGGTGGGGCGCTCGGCCACCGAATCGGTCTGCGCCACGCGATAGGCTTTCACGCGCTCGGTCAGGGCCGGATCGCTGGTGGCCAGAATCTTGGCCGCCAGCAGACCGGCGTTGGTCGCGCCAGCCTCGCCGATGGCCAGCGTGCCGACCGGCACACCGGCGGGCATCTGCACGATGGAAAGCAACGAATCCTGCCCCGAGAGCATCTTGCTCTGCACCGGAACGCCCAGCACGGGCAGGTGAGTCATCGAGGCGACCATGCCCGGCAGATGCGCCGCGCCGCCAGCGCCCGCGATGATCACCTTGAAACCCTCATCCGCGGCGCCCTTGGCGAATTCGACCAGACGGTCGGGCGTGCGATGCGCCGAAACGATGCGCACATCATGCGGCACATCCAGCGCGGTGAGAATGTCAGCGGCCTTCTTCATGGTGTGCCAGTCAGACTGGCTGCCCATAACGATGGAAACAATGGCTCCGGGACGGGTCATGGCTTAGCGCTCCGACAGGTAGTAACGTTCCGTGGCGTTCAGATCTTCGTCGAGTTCGAAGATGATGGGCTGACCGGTGGGGATTTCAAGATCCAGAATGTCGGCATCCGAAATCTTCGACAGATGCTTCACCAGCGCGCGCAGCGAATTGCCATGCGCGGCGACGATCACCGTCTCGCCAGCCTTGAGCTGAGGGGCGATGGCCTCCTCATAGTAAGGCAGCACGCGGGCAATGGTGTCCTTCAGACTCTCGGTCTGGGGGATGGCGATGCCAGCATAGCGCGGATCGGTCGAGAGATCGAACTCGCTGCCCTTTTCCTGCACCGGGGGCGGCACGTCGAAGCTGCGGCGCCAGATCTTCACCTGCTCCTCGCCATGCTTCTCGGCGGTTTCGGCCTTGTTGAGGCCAGTGAGGCCGCCATAGTGGCGCTCATTCAGGCGCCAGTCCTTGGTTTCGGGAATCCAGGCCAGACCGGCCTCTTCCAGCGCCAGATGCAGCGTGCGGATCGCGCGCGTCTGAAGCGAGGTGAAGGCCACGGTGGGGATCACGCCCTTGTCCTTGAGCAGTTCGCCCGCGGCCATCGCCTCGGTCTCGCCCTTGGGGGTCAGATCGACATCCCACCAGCCGGTGAAGCGGTTTTCAAGGTTCCACTGGCTCTGGCCATGGCGGACGAGGATCAGGCGAGGCATCGGTAATGGGCTCCCTCTCGTAGAGGCCGGGCCTTGCGCCGACGCATGTGGCGGGAGGCGGCCCGACGGTAACAGGCCCGAGGCCCTAGCCGGTTGGCCCGGATTTGGAAAGGAAAGCTTATGCGCCTTTTTCGCTCTCTTCATTGCGCGGGGTGTTGTTCTGCTGCGCGGCCTCCTCGGCGCTCAGGGCGCGGGCCTGCGTTTTGCGGCGGCGCAGATTTTCACGCAGCTTGGCGGCAAGGCGTTCCTCGCGGGTGAGGGGGACTGATGGGTCGGAGGGCATGGGCTGCGTCAAATCCTGAAGGTTCGGTTGGAAGGTTCGAGTGGGCAGGGCGGATGCCTGACAGAGATTTTCATTCAATGCAAAACAGGCGCTTGACAAGGGATGATCGGGCCGTCATTAGCGCCCCCCTGCCCGGCGGCGCTTTTCGCTCCAAACGGCAAGACTGTGGTGTGCTGCTGTAGCTCAGTGGTAGAGCGCATCCTTGGTAAGGCTGAGGTCGGGAGTTCAATCCTCCCCAGCAGCACCACAGTTTCCCGATCCTGATTGATTATTTCCCCTCGGGGGACACTCCCAACATCGATAGCATCATTTCGGCCCCAAGGCGCCGATTGATCGCCTGATTGCGCCCATTCTTATGTCCCGGTGCGGCTCGGCTCTTGCCAAGCTGCGTGGCGGCGCCTCTACTGCATCCAAAGAAAAGACTTTGGGAGTATGGGAATGGATGTGTCGCTGGCCGATGGCCGCAGGATACCGGGGCCAGAGGCGGGGCTTGGACGCAATCTGACCTATGGGCTGCTCGATCTGCTGGGCAAAAGAATCGTCACCGGCGCCTATGAAACCACCGGCTTCCCCACCGAGGCCGAACTTTCCGAACAGCAAGGCGTCAGCCGCTCGGTCACGCGTGAGGCGGTGAAAATGCTGACCGCCAAGGGATTGCTCACCGCGCGCCCCCGGCAAGGCACCAGCGTCCAGCCCTCCGCCTGCTGGAACCTGTTCGACCCCGATGTCCTGCGCTGGATGCTGGAGCGCAAGGTGACCGCGCAACTGCTCGAACAGTTCAACCAGCTGCGCAACGCCATCGAGCCGGGCGCCGCCGCGCTGGCAGCCCGCACAGGCGATCCGGCGGGTCTGGCAGGCATCGAGGCCGCTTTCGCCCGCATGGAGGCTGCAGAGGCCGGACAGGAGACCTACGCCCATCACGAGGCGCTGGAGGCCGATATCGGCTTTCACCTGTCGATCCTGCGCGCCTCGGGCAATCCTTTCTTCATGCAGTTCCGCGATGTGGTGGCCACGGCTTTGCGCACCTCGATCCGCATGACGCGCAACATCTCGGGCAAGGTGTTCGATCTGGCCGCGCATGAGGCGGTGATGCAGGCCATCCTGCGCGGCGATGCCGATGGGGCCTTTGCCGCAATGTCTGCGATCATCGGGGAGGTGTCGCGGATTATGGAGCAGGAAAAGGCGGCTTGAGGAGGTAAGAAAGAGAAGATGCGAGGGTCATAACCCTCGCGCTCCCTTTAATGTCTACCTTGCGCCACGGGTTCGGCCTTGCGCCCAGTTTGCCGCGCCGCAGGCAGAAATGAGCTTTAAAGCCTGCGGCGCCCCAAGTGTCACAGGTGGAGAGACTGGGCACAACAACCGGGCGCCACTGCCCTTGTGTCGGAAGACGTTCCGGGAGCGCGAGGGGGTAACCCCCTCGCATTATTCTTCCTTACCTTCCCGGAATCATCTTCTCCAATTCCTGCGCCCCCACAGGCCGGCTCACCAGATACCCCTGGAAGTGATTGCACCCACACAAAGCCAACCGCCGCCGCTGGCTCTCGGTCTCAACCCCCTCCGCCACGATATCCAGCCCCAGAGCGCGGCCCAGCCGCACGATGGCGTCGATCAGAGCCTCGGCCTCTTCCCCGCTGTCGAGGTTATGGACGAAGCTGCGGTCGATCTTGATCTTGTCGATGGCGAAGCGGTGCAGGTTGGTCAGGCTGGAATAGCCCGTGCCGAAATCGTCCAGCGCGATGGTGAAGCCCTCCTGACTCAGCACGGTCAGATTGTTGCGGGTGACGCCATCATCGCCCAGCAGCGCGGTTTCGGTGATCTCGAACTCGTAATGGCGGGGATCGATGTCATATTCGGCAACCAGCCGCGTCACCATCGCCATAAACACCGGCGAGCGCAGCTGCAGCGCCGAGACATTCACCGCCACGCGCAGATTGGGCCAGCCCCGCGTCTCCTCAAAGACGCGGCGCAGGATATATTCACCAAGCTCGTGAACCAGACCGCTTTCCTCGGCCAGCGGCACCAGCACGGTAGGCGAGATGGCGCCCTTGGTGGGGTGCTGCCAGCGCACCAGCGCCTCGACGCTGACAACGCGGTCATCGCGGTCGATCTGCGGCTGATAGGCCATGTGGATCTGGCCGTGAGACAGGGCCTGGCGCAGATCGCCTTCCAGCGCGCGGCGCAGGCGCAGGGCGGCATCCATCTCGGGCTCGAAGAAGGCGCTGGCGTTGCGGCCCGCCTCTTTCGCGACATAGAGCGCCATATCCGCCTGCCGCAGCACATCGGAGGGCTCGACCTGCGGGTCAGGCACCATGGTCACGCCGATGGAGGCGCTGATCTCCACCTGACCGAAGGTGAGGTCGATCGGGCGGGACAGTTCACGCAGGATGCGCTCGGCCAGATGCGAGGCGCCCGCGGCGGTGGTGCCGGGCTGAAGGATCACGAATTCATCGCCCCCCAGACGCGCCACCGTATCGGATTCGCGGCACAGCGCCTTCAGGATGGTGCCGACCTTGCGGATCAGCTCATCCCCGGCGTGGTGGCCCAGCGTGTCATTGACCTCCTTGAAGCGGTCGAGGTCGAGGCAATGGACCGCCAGATCGGCGGCGGGATCATAGGGATGGCGTCGGGCGAGGGCCAGAAGGTGATTCAGCCGGTCGAACATCAGGGCGCGGTTGGGCAGGCCGGTCAGCGTGTCGTGATAAGCGACATGGCGGGCAAGGGCCTCGCTGTCGATCAGCTCGCGGGTCATCTGCGAGGCTTCGCGCATGAAGATCCAGCTGCCCCAGCCAAAGGCCACCAGCAGCATGATCAAAGGCGCGGCGATCTCCCGCAGCAGGGCCGAGCCGGGGCGCTGGGGCGACCACACCATCCAGCCCAGATCGGACCCGTCGAGTCCCTTGAGCAGCACGCGGGCCATTGTGTCATTGCGCGGCGCCATGGGCATCACCACCATATCGGCGATGCGATAGCGCTGGCCGAACAGGTTCAGCATCGGCGCGTCGAGCGGGATCGCCACCATGGCGATGGCCAGCGGCCCCTCGCGCGGCTTGACCTTGCCGCCATCGGGCTGAATCAGATGAGCGCTGACGATCCACACCTGCCCCTCGGCCCGGGCCAGCGCGGTGGTGTGCACAGCATGGGCCAACGCCTGACCGGGGACAGGCGGCTGATGCGCGGCAGCTTCACGCTGGCGCAGCCCCGGCAGCATCGCTTCAGCAGCGGGAGCGAAAGGGCCAAAGAGCGCATCGGGCGCGGCATTGGTGGGCTTGCCGTCACGCGCGCCATAGACAGGCCGCCCATCGCCCTGAAGCACGAAGGCACGGGTGGCGCCCACCTGCGAATGCATGAAAACGGCGAAATAGGCATCAGCCCAATGGCGGTCGAGCCGGTTGCCCAGATGATCGACCGCCTCGTCCCATTCGACCTGCGGGATGATGGCCTGCTCCAGCTCATGCATGCGCAGGGCAAGGCCGCGCGCCACCATGGCCTGCTCATGCTCGCGGGTTTCGCGGTCATTGCTGGCCACCAGCTGCATGGCGATCACGGCGAGCAGCAGCAGCGCCACCACCGCCACCACCGCCACCGGGCGAAAGATGCGGGCGCGGCGCTTGTCGAAACTGCTGTCCGCCATGGCATCATGGCCCGCGATCGCAGGCATGACGGGTTCGGGTCGGGAATCGCGGTTGGGCAGTGCCAGCATGTCGGTCAACGTCCGTTGCGTGCCGCGCCGGCTGCATGACCGACGAGCAGGCTGTGGTCAGGGACGTGGTGACCGAGTCTCATTGCGCCGCCATAGCTTACGCCCTGTTAGGGAAGGATGCGGAGATCTCCTCCGGAAGTTCCCTAGGCGTTTGTTGTCGTTGGATCAGGAGGTGGGAAAGCCTAGGCTTGTTTTGGTTACCAACCGGTTTCCAGAAAGGCCTGCCCCAGACCGGCCAGCAGGGCGCTGCCGCGTGGCAGCACCGCCTCATCCAGCACCATGCGGGGGGAATGGATGCCATTGGCCCTGGCGGCTTCCACATCGCGATGGGCGGCGCCCAGAAACAGCATGGCGCCCGGGGTTTGCTCCAGCACATAGGAGAAATCCTCGGCCCCCATGATCGGCGCGGGGAGGCGAGCGAAGGTATCGGCCTCAAACAGCATGCCGCTGACCCTTTGCGCCAGATCGACGGCGCGCGGATCGCAGAGCGTGACGGGAAAGCCGGGATGGATCGTCACTTCGGCCCGCTGGCCATGGGCTGCGGCGATTCCCTCGGCCAATCTGGTGAGCGCGTCACGCAGCGCAGCGCGGTTGGCGGGGGAGAGCGAGCGCATCGTGCCCTTGAGATGCGCGCTGTCGGGGATGACATTGTGAGTCGTCCCGGCCTCGATTTTGGCGATGGTGACCACCACCGGATCATGGGCGTTGAACTGGCGCGTCACCATGGTCTGGATCGCGGTGACGATCTCGCAGGCGACAGGAATGGGGTCGGCGGCGTGATGCGGCATGCTGGCATGGCCGCCCGCGCCGGTGATGGTGATGTCGATCTGGTCGGCGCTGGCCATCAAGGCCCCGGCGCGGCCCTGCACCTGCCCATGCGGGGCGTTGGGCATGACATGCAGCGCAAAGGCAGCATCGGGCTGACGACCGTCTGGCGTTTGCAGCAGCCCGTCATCGATCATGAAGCGGGCGCCGTGATGGCCTTCCTCGCCGGGCTGGAACATGAACAGCACGTCGCCGGGCAGGCTTTGCGCCCGCGCCGCCAGCAGCTCCACCGCACCGGTCAGCATGGCGGTGTGGGCGTCATGACCGCAGGCATGCATGGTGCCCGCAATGGTGGAAGCGAAGGGCAGGCCGGTTTCCTCACCCATCGGCAGGGCGTCCATATCGCCGCGCAGCAGCACCACGCGGCAGTTCTCCGCCGGGCCAGCGCCGCCGCGCAGAAAAGCCACGGCGCCGGTGGTGGAGGGGCCCTCACGCCATTCCAGCGGCAGATGAGCCAGCGCAGCCTTCACCTTGGCCAGCGTTCTGGGCGTGTGCAGGCCCAGTTCGGGCTCGGCATGGATGGCGCGGCGCAGGGTGGTCAGGCGTTCCGAGAGGTCCTGCGCTTCGTCATAGAGCGTCGCCATGCCCGCCTCCCTTTAACCGATGGCCTTCAGAATCCGCAGAGCGGCGGCATTGTGCATCCGGATCGACGCCTTGAGCGTCAGATTCAGACCAATCACCAGCCACAGGAAAAACCAGATCGGGCTGCCCGCCAGCATCGAGAAGCCCAGCAGCACCGCGCGCGGATTGGGGCCCAGCACCTTGAGAATCCCCAGCAGGCGCGGCGCTTCCTTGCGGGCGGCGGTGCGAATCACCTCCAGCCGCTCCGGATTGCCCTGCGCCTCATCCACAGCTTCGTCGATCAGCGGCGTGTTGGTGGCGAATTTGCCGCCCACATACATATAGAGCGACACCAGCGCGCCCGAAGCGCCCGTCTTGGTGCTTTCATCGGCCTTTTCGCGCGTCTGGCGAATCCACGGCTTGGCATAAACCCACCACTGGTAGGAGCGCTTCTGCACCTCGACATGGTTGGCCTGAATCACATGACTCACGCCCGCCGCCAGCATCAGGGGCCAGGCGATCAGCGCGATCAGCGAGGAACCGGTCCAGCCGGCGATCTGCTCGTAAGCGATCCAGCCCAGCACGAAATACATCACCACATGGCTGGCATAGTCGCAGATGCCGTCCACCATCTCGCCGATGGGGCTGGCGCGACCGGTGATGCGGGCCAGATCGCCATCGGCGCCGTCCCACACATGCCACGCCATATGCAGCGCCATACCCAGCGCCGCGCCCTTCCAGCCCCAGCCATGGGCAAAACCCCAGCCATAGACGAAGGCCGCACCCACCACATTCATCGCCCCGATCACCGAGACGATGTTCGGCGTCAGCGGAGTCTTGGCCAGCAGCAGCGCCAGCCGCCATGCCAGCGGGTGATAGAGGTAATGGTTAAGCCCATCCTGCAGCTCACGCGGACGCATCGGGCGTTGCGGCCGCTTGCCCTTGGGAGGCTGGCCCGACTCTTGTGACGTATTCATTTGCGGTGCGCCATCTGTCGCTACCTTACCCCCGACGGATGCCATGCGCTTGCGAATACCCTTTGCCTGCGATATAAAAATCGCATAAAAATACGTGCGTCTACGGGGCGTCGGCCTGCAACTCATCGCAAACCCGCGCTATCGCGACCAAAGCAGCATATCGCCAAAATGCTTGCGGTAACACCGCTTTGTGGCGGTCCTGAGACAGTTTTGCGAGGGAGTCGTGCATCTGGCCGCTTGACCCCGGGCCAACTTCTTGCTTTGGACCTGTGATTTACCGAGAAGCGCGCAAAGGCGGACGACGCCCCCCGCGTCTCGCCTGGAGGAATCGAATTGATGAAACCGATTAAGGTCGCCGTGATCGGCGTGGGCAACTGCGCCAGCTCGCTGGTTCAGGGCGTTGCCTATTACCGTGCCAACAACTCGTCGGAAGGTCTGATCCATGACCGCATCGGCGGCTATGGCGCGGGTGACGTGGACTTCGTGCTGGGCATCGACGTTGACAAGCGCAAGGTCGGCAAGGACATTTCCGAAGCCATCTTCGCAGGCCCCAACTGCACCGCCATCTTCCATGCCGACGTGCCCGCCAGCGGCTCGAAGGTCATCATGGGCAAGATCCTGGACGGCGTTGCCGACCACATGACCGGCATGGGCGACAAGGGCTTCATTCTGGCCGACGAGCCCGAAGCCACCAAGGAAGGCATCATCGCTGCCATCAAGGACAGCGGCGCCGAGGTTCTGGTGAACTTCCTGCCCGTCGGTTCGCAGACCGCCACCGAATTCTACATGGAATGCGCGCTTGAAGCCGGCGTTGCCGTCGTCAACTGCATGCCCGTGTTCATCGCCAGCCGCCCCGAGTGGGAAAAGAAGTTCGCTGAAAAGCGCCTTCCCATCGTCGGCGACGACATCAAGGCTCAGGTCGGTGCCACCATCGTGCACCGCGTGCTCTCCAGCCTGTTCGCCGCCCGCGGCGTGACCGTGGAGCGCACCTACCAGCTCAACACCGGTGGCAACACCGACTTCATGAACATGCTCGACCGCCAGCGTCTGGGTTCCAAGAAGGAATCGAAGACCGAAGCCGTGCAGGCCATGCTGGCCACGCGCCTGGAAGACGAGAACATCCACGTCGGCCCCTCGGACTATGTTCCCTGGCAGAAGGACAACAAGCTGTGCTTCCTCCGTCTGGAAGGCGCACAGTGGGGCAACGTGCCCATGAACCTGGAGCTGCGCCTCTCGGTTGAAGACAGCCCCAACTCGGCCGCCTGCGTGATGGACGCCATCCGCTGCTGCAAGGTCGCGCTGGAGCGCGGTGAGGGCGGCGCCCTGACCGGCCCCTCGGCCTACTTCTGCAAGCACCCGCCGGTGCAGTTCAGCGACGATGTCGCCGCGCAGATGGTCGAAAGCTACATCGCTGACCCGGCCATCGCTGCCGAGTAAGCCTTGCGCTTTTGAAGAACATGACGCCGGTTGGGATTGCCCAGCCGGCGTTTTGTTTTTCAGGGGATGGAAGAAGGAAGATGCGAGGGGGTTACCCCCTCGCGCTCCCATGACGTCTTCCGACGAGAGGCTGATGGTTCCGCATCGTGGCGCACAGTCTCTCCACCTGCGCAGCCTAAGGCGCCGCAGGCTCCAAAACCTTTTCTGCCTGCGGCGCTTTGAGCCCATGCACCCCGGCCTAGTCAGGGCGCAACGCAGACACTAAAGGGAGCGCGAGGGTTATGACCCTCGCATTTTCACTTTTCTTGCAACGTACCGGAAACCCATGGACGCCCTGATCATCGCCGCCGGCTACGGCAGCCGCCTTGCCGACATTTCGCCCAGCAAGCCGCTGACCCCCATCGCAGGCATCCCCTTGATCGAACTGGGCATCCGCAACGCCAAGGCCGCGGGTGCGGGCAAGGTGGTGGTGGTGACAGGCCACGCGGCAGATCGCCTCGAAGGCGCACTGCCCGCTCTGTCCGACCGCGTGGGCATCGCCGTGGAGCCGGTGCGAATCGGTGACTGGTCCAAGCCCAACGGCTGGTCCGTGATGGCCGGGGCCGAGCATATCGCGGGCGACTATCTGCTGATGATGGCCGACCATATCTTCGCCCCCTCGATCCTCCAGCGCCTTGCCAAACAGGGCGGGGCGGATCGTGGCGTGACTCTGGCCGTCGATCAGCGCATCGACAGCCCGCTGATCGATCCCGACGACGCCACATGGGTGGAAACCGACGAGAAGGGCTTCATTCAGGCCATCGGCAAGACGATTCCCATCTGGAACGTGGTGGACTGCGGCGCCTTCCTCGCCACGCCGGAACTGGCCGCCGCGATCGGCGAGGCCATCGCTCAGGGCAAGGGCGGCAGCCTGTCGGAAGGCATGCAGGTTCTGGCCAACCGAGGCCGCGCCGCCACCTTCGATATCGGCGAGGATGAGAACGACGCGTGGTGGATGGATGTCGACGATCCCCGCGCGCATGAACTGGCCGAGGCTTTGGCGCCCCGGTATCTGGCCGGGTATTTTCAGGGGTAAAAAGGTGAATGCGAGGGTCATAACCCTCGCGCTCCCTTTAATGTCTGCGTTGCGCCAAGGGTTCAGCCTCGCGCATGGCTTGCCGCGCCGCAGGCAGAAAGCCAAAGCCTGCGGCGCCTCAGCTCGCGCAGGTGGAGAGCCAAGGCGCACGGATCGGGCGCCACCGCCCAGGCGTCGGAAGACGTAATGGGAGCGCGAGGGGGTAACCCCCTCGCATTTTCACTTTATCCCTTAGGGATACTTCATCTTGATGTGCGACGTCAGCCCATCACGCGTCACATTCAGACGCACGGAGCTGAACGTCGGCAACCCCAGCAGCGTCGGCGGATTGTTCGAAAAACCATACCCCTCGGCAGGCATCTTGAAGCTGGTCAGATCGAACTTCTGGTTCGAGTTCTCATCATGATACAGCGCCAACACCCAGACCCCGGTTTTCGGCAGGTAGATGCAGGTGTTGGTCGTACCGGCCACAGCCTTGGTGCGTCCCACATAGAGCGAGCCGTGCTTCACGAGGAACTTACTGGAATCATCGCTGTAAAGCGTGATGGCGATCTGGCCCTGATCGTTGCGCACATTCTCCACCACCACATTGATCCAATGCGGGCTGGCGGGGCCGGTGCATCCCGGAGGCGCTCCATCGGCCAGAGCCGGAGTAGCAGGCAAGGCGGCTGCGAAAGCCACAGCGGCAGCTGCAACACGCAGCCGGCGGGCGAGCAGGGGGAAGGGCGAAAAAGGCATCCGGTCTGGCATCCAGTCGAGCGAGCAACACTGCCCCACCGCGCGAGCGAGGGGCCACAACAGGGTTAACCTTCCTGCCATCCCCCCCGGGCTGACTGGTCGGGCGGGGCAATACAGGAGGTCAGCCTGTGGTGCCAGCACTTCTTGGCAACAGTGTGGCAACGTAATTCCCCTTAAACGCCCGTCACTTGGGGCTCTGTGACGCGTAACTGTGTGGAAAATGGCGGGGTCGGCGCTTGAGTGGCTGCGAATCGGGGGTTAAGCCAAGTCGATTTCCGTCAAGAGCATTACCCTGTCATGACCATTCCCCTGATTGCTCCCTCGATCCTTTCGGCCGATTTCGCGCGGCTGGGCGAGGAAGTGCGCGCCATCGACGCCGCCGGGGCGGACTGGATTCATGTGGACGTGATGGACGGGCATTTCGTGCCCAACATCACCATCGGGCCGATGGTGGTGAAGGCGCTGCGCCCGCACACGCAAAAGCCTTTCGACGTGCATCTGATGATCTCTCCGGTGGATTCCTACCTTGAAGGTTTTGCCGAGGCCGGGGCCAACCACATCACCTTCCACCCGGAAGCCGGTCCGCATCCGCACCGCACGGTGCAGGCGATCCGCGCGCTGGGCTGCAAGCCGGGTCTGGTGCTCAATCCGGCGACGCCGGTCGATTGCCTCGACTATCTGCTTGAAGATCTTGATATCGTGCTGCTGATGAGTGTGAACCCCGGCTTCGGCGGGCAGAAGTTCATCTCCAGCCAGCTGCGCAAGATCGAGACGGTGCGCAACATGATCGAAGCCACCGGCAAAGCGATCCACCTTGAGGTGGATGGCGGTGTCGATGTGGAAACCGCACGCCAGTGTGTGTCCGCGGGGGCGGATGTGCTGGTGGCGGGAACGTCCAGTTTCCGGGGTGGGCCGGAGCATTATGCCGCGAACATCGCGGCGCTGAAAAGGGCCGGGTAGACGATGTGGGAGGTCGAGGGAACGTCAGGTGCTGATCCTTCGGGTTCCCGTGAAGGGACGGTGCGTTCGCGCGCCATTCCCTTGACCTCCACACCGCCCTCGCATGAGGAAACCGCCCTGCTCGCCGATGAGCGGCAAGGCCATGGGCAGACCGGCGCCCGGCGCGACGCCAAGCTGATCGAACCCAGTCGCGCGCTGGCGCTGGCCGATTTCGGCCCGCCGAAAGTGGGCGCGGGTGAGCGGCTGATCCGCATGGCCTATCGCATGGGCGTGTCGGGCGGCATGCTCGCCGCACCGTTCCGCAAGCCTGCCAAGCCGCGCCTGCTGGCTGCCGTGGCCAATCCGCTGCCGGGCGACCGCGCCTCGGGCATGGCGCTGCGCTCGGGTCATTTTCTGGTGCATGGGCTGAAACTGCCGATCATGCAGGTCGATTTCGCGGGCGTGGCGCGTCTGGCGCCGCCCGTCGAGCAGGCCGTGCATGGCTTCGGCTGGCTGGCCGATCTGGAAGCGCTGGGCCAGGCCGACCGCAACAGCCGCGATGGCCGCGACCAGATCACCCCCGTCGCCGAACGCATTCTGGGCGCCTGGATGCAGGCCAACCCCAAGGCCCCCTCGCGCCCCGGCAAGGGCCCGGCGTGGAGCGTGGACAATGCCGGCAACCGCCTGCTCAACTGGCTGGTGCATGCCCCGCTGATCCTCTCCGGCCCTGACAAGGCGCTGCGCAACCGGATCATGGAGGTGATCGCCGACACCGCCCGCTGGCTCGACCGCAATGTGGGCCGTGGCGAAGACCTTCTGGCGCAGGTGACGGGCTGGTGCGCCATTGTCGCCGCCGGTCTGCTGCTGCCCGATGGCCGCCCGCGCCGCCTCTATGGCGAATCCGGCCTGATCGCCGCGCTGGGCGAATTGCTGGGCGATGATGGCGGCGTGATGAGCCGCAGCCCGCTCGGCCAGATGGAGGCGATGAGCGCCATCGTCCGCCTGATCGCCTGCTACCGCGCCACCCGTCGCGAGCCGCCCCGCGCGCTGGATTCGATCCTGCAGCTGATGGTGCCGCCGCTGCTGGCGCTGGCCCATGGCGATGGCTCGCTGGGCAGCTGGCAGGGCAGCTGGGCGGTTTCGGCCGATGCGGTGTCGCGGATGATCGCGGCGACCGGCGTGCGCACCCGCCCGCTGCGCGATGTGCGGCAGTGGGGTTATCAGCGCGTCAACGCGGGCAAGAGCATGCTACAGTTCGATGCCGCGCCGCCGCCGCTGGCGCGCCATGCCCGCACCGGCTGCGCCTCGACGCTGGCGTTTGAATTGAGCCATGCCGGGCAGCGCATCATCGTCAATTGCGGCGGCGCGGCGGCGGCGGGCGGCTTGATGCCCGTGCGTCTGGAGCAGGGCCTGCGCGCCACGGCAGCCCATTCCACGCTGGTGCTGGACGACGCCAACTCCACGGCGGTGCTGATCAACGGCGGCCTTGGCAATGGTGTGGCCGAGGTCGAGGTCGACCGCCGCACGCTGGAGGGCGAGGGCACCGCAGGCAGCTGGGGCGCCACCCGTCTGGAGGCCAGCCATGACGGCTATTCCACCCGCTATGGCCTGATCCACCGCCGCATCCTGATCCTGCGCGACGATGGCACGGAATTGCGCGGCGAAGACCTGCTCGTGCCGCAGGGCCGCAAGGGCAAGCGCGGGATGGTGGGCTATGCCATTCGCTTCCATTTAGGCCCCGGGATTGATGTCGGCCTGTCTCAGGACAAGCAGGGTGTGGGTCTGGCTTTGCCGGATGGGTCCTACTGGCAGTTCCGCGTCGGTTCGGGCGAGATCGGCATTGAGGAATCGATCTGGTGTGACGGGCAGGGGCGCCCGGTGCCGGTGCAGCAGATCGTGATTCAGGGCATGGTTTCGCGCGGGGGCGGGAATTTCGCCTGGTTGTTGAAGAAGATGGGCTAAAAGGAAGATGCGAGGGGGTTACCCCCTCGCGCTCCCATGACGTCTTCCGGCGCACGGGCAGTGGCACCGAAGCCGAGCGCCTCGGCTCTCCACCTGCGCTACCTAAGGCGCCGCAGGCCTGAATCCCTACAGCACTGCACCATCGCTCCTGCCTGCGGCGCGGCGACGTTGCTCTGTGGCCGAACCCATGGCTCCAAGGCTGACAAATAACGGGAGCGCGAGGGTGTAACACCCTCGCATTTTCCCTTTTCCTTCCTGCCCCTTACCTGCGCAAACCCGTCAAACCCCCGCAGGCCCCCTAGCCAAACCGGCCAAAATCCTTATGGGAGCGCGCAACAGCAGGGCGATCTCAACCCGCCCACCCGCCTCCGCAGGAAAGGCCGCATCATGACCGACATCGTTCCCATTCGCCGCGCATTGCTCTCCGTTTCGGACAAGACCGGTCTGGTCGATCTGGGCAAGTCTCTGGCGGCAAAGGGCGTTGAGCTGGTCTCGACGGGCGGCACGGCCAAGGCGCTGCGCGATGCGGGTCTGGATGTGAAGGACATCAGCGAGCTCACCGGCTTTCCCGAGATGATGGATGGCCGCGTGAAGACGCTGCACCCCAAGGTCCATGGCGGCCTTCTGGCGGTGCGCGACAACGCCGAGCACGTCGCCAGCATGGATGAGCACGCCATCGGCGCGATCGATCTGGTGGTGGTGAACCTCTATCCCTTCGTGCAGACGGTCGCCAAGGGCGGCACGCGCGAGGAAATCATCGAGAACATCGACATCGGCGGCCCCTCGATGGTGCGCAGCGCGGCGAAGAACCATGAGTTCGTCGCCATTGTGACCGATCCGGCGGATTACGCCGCTGTCGCCGCTGGTGAGACCACGCTGGCCCAGCGCCGCAAGTTCGCCGCCAAGGCCTATGCGCTGACCGCCAGCTATGATGGCGCGATCAGCCAGTGGTTCGCCCATGCCGATCAGGGCGAGACCTTCCCCGAGACGCTGGCGATCACCGCCGACCGCGCCACCACGCTGCGCTATGGCGAGAATCCGCATCAGCAGGCAGCACTGTACCTGCCCAAGGGCGCAGCCGCGCGTGGCATCGCCAATGCCGTGCAGGTGCAGGGCAAGGAGCTGAGCTACAACAACTACAACGACGCCGATGCCGCGCTAGAGCTGGTCGCCGAGTTCCGCGATGCTGAACCGACTGTGGTGATCGTCAAGCATGCCAACCCCTGCGGCGTCGCCACGGCGGCCACGCTGGTGGAAGCCTATGAGGCCGCGCTGAAGTGCGACTCGGTCAGCGCCTTTGGCGGTATCATCGCTGTGAACCGCCCGCTGGACGGCCCCACCGCCGAAGCCATCAGCGGCATCTTCACCGAAGTGGTCTGCGCGCCCGACGCCGATGACGCCGCCAAGGCCGTCTTCGCCAAGAAGAAGAACCTGCGCCTGCTGCTGACCGGCGAGCTGCCCGATCCCAAGCGCGAGGGCCTGACCGTCAAGCCCATCGCCGGTGGCATGCTGGTGCAGAACCGCGACAACGGCTCGATCACGCTGGATGACCTGAAGGTCGTCACCAAGCGCCAGCCCAGCGAGCAGGAGCTGACCGACGCCCTCTTCGCCTGGACCATCGCCAAGCATGTGAAGTCCAACGCCATCGTCTATGCCAAGGACGGCATCACGGCGGGCATCGGCGCGGGCCAGATGAACCGCCGCGATTCCAGCCGCATCGCCGCCGCCAAGGCCAAGGAAGCCGCTGAAACACATGGCTTTGCCGATGTCCACACGAAGGGCAGCGCGGTCGCCTCGGACGCCTTCTTCCCCTTCGCTGACGGTCTGCTGGCCGCTGTCGAGGCCGGCGCCACCATGGTGATCCAGCCGGGCGGCTCGATGCGTGACGACGAAGTCATCAAGGCCGCCGATGAGGCCGGTCTGGCGATGGTTTTCACAGGCATGCGACACTTCCGCCACTAATGGCGACAAAGGTGAACCGCGCCGAAAGGGCCGGTTCATCGACTCCACGCTAATCAGGCGCTGCGACGAGCCGTTCGTCGCAGCGCCACGCCTTTTTGTCGCGCCCGGATGCGGGTGAGACCAAAGGGGGGCTGGAACTTTTTGACGGCAGTACCATTTAGGGCCTCCCCCCAAGGGCTTTCCCAGAGCCCGCCAGACAAGTCGACTCCTCCTATGAGCCTTATCAAATCAGACCTGTTCCGCTCTTTCGCCGTCGGCTTCACGCTGGGCGCGATTGCGATCTGCCTGTTCCTGAGCACACATAACGGTGCGAGCAACCCGGTGATCCCCGCCGCGGTGGCCGCGCCCTCCCGCTAAGGATATCCGCATCATGCGCCCAGCCCTTGCTGCTGCGGTGCTGATGCTGGCGGCGGCCTGCTCGCCCACCGATACGGCGCAAGCCGGAGGCCAGAGCCGATCCGCCGCGCCTGCGGGCGAAACCATCCTCCTGACTCCTGACGCCAGAGTGCCCGCGCAGGAAGCCCCCGGCAAAAAGATCGCGATCTTCTCCGGCGGCTGCTTCTGGGGCGTGGAAGGCGTCTTCTCGCATGTGAAGGGCGTGACCAGCGCCGTTTCGGGCTATCAGGGCGGCAGCGCCTCCACCGCCAATTACGACAGCGTGAGCGAGGGCGACACCGGCCATGCCGAAAGCGTGCGCGTGGCCTATGACCCCGCCGTGATCCGCTACGACCAGCTGTTGCAGATCTTCTTTTCAGTGGTGGCCGATCCCACGCAATTGAACCGTCAGGGGCCGGACAGCGGTACGCAATATCGCAGCGCGCTGGTGCCCCAGAGCCCCGAGCAGGAAAAAGTCGCCCGCGCCTATCTGGCTCAGCTGGATGCGGCCCATCTGTGGAAAGGCGCCGTGGTCACCCGCGTGGAGCCCATGAAGGGCTTCTATCCCGCCGAGACCTATCATCAGGATTTCATGCTGAAAAACCCCGGGCATCCCTACATCCAGTATTGGGATGTGGCCAAGGTGGAAGGGCTGAGGAAGCTGTTCCCGCAGGTTTATAAGGCTGATTTTACCAGGAATTGAAGGGTTGAAGCAGGGGGTGTTACACCCCCTGCACCCCCATGACGTCTCCCGACACGGTTGGAGCGCCAAGCCAGATCGCAGCGCAAACGTCCCACCGCCGGAGGCAAATCATTCATTCCCTGCGGGGCGGACAGGGCACGCCGATAGGGTGCCACCATCCTTTCGCCGGAAGACGTTATGGGAGCGCGAGGGGGTAACCCCCTCGCATCTTTCTTCTTCCTCTTAACCCGGCTACAACACCCTTATGTCCGCACATCACCACCATCACGAACTCTCTGGCGACGGCCTTGTCCACGCCGCCCGCGCTGCTCTGGAGCTGGCGGGCGAGCAATGGACCGACATGCGCGGCGATGTGTATGATGCGCTGGCCAGCGAGGGCAAACCGGCCTCGGCCTATGACATTGCCGAGGCGGTGTCGAAGCTGCGCGGCAAGCGTGTGGCGGCCAACAGCGTCTATCGCATTCTGGACCTCTTCGTGCGGACCAATCTGGCGCGGCGGGTGGAAAGCGCGAATGCCTATATCGCCAACCCGCATCCGGGCTGCCGCCATGACTGCATCTTCCTGATCTGCGAAGTCTGCGGCAAGGCCGTACATATCGATGACGACAAGCTGACCGGCGCTCTGGTCGAAGCAGCCAAGGCGGCAGGCTTTGCCGATGTGCGCCCGGTGGTGGAGCTGCGCGGCATGTGCGCCGATTGCACCGCCGGAGCAGAATAATCCTTCAGAATTGAGTCAGGCTGAGCAGATTGCCTTCGGGGTCGGGGAACCATGCGACCATGGTTTGGCCATCCGGGGCCGTCCAGACGCCATCTGAGTCCTGACCGAAGCCGTCATAGGTCTTGAACGCCACACCCTTGGCTTTCAGCGCGAGGATGGTGGCGCGGATGTCTGCCACGCTCCATCCGAAGGCCGTGTGGGGCTCGGGCTTGTGGCTGGGCAGGTTGGTCAGGCGCAGCATCGCGCCTTGCCCCAGATCGAAGGCGATGGCGAAATCATCTTCCCCCGTCAGCGGCAGCCCCAGCACATCGGCGTAGAAGGATTTCAACGCTTGGGGATTGGTGCTGAAGACGAAACCGATGGGATGGGCGCTTGGCGGCAAGGTCATGGCAGGCTCCATGGCTGGAACCGTGCCAATCTCTCACCGCCTGAGGCTGCCGTCAAACCCTTCAGCGCACGCCGTGCATCAGGCGCTTGAGCAGCGGCGCAATCGCCAGCAGCACCACGCCCACAGCCACCGACGACCAGCCGATCTGGCGGTAGGTGGCGATATAGGTTTCAAGGCTGAGCTTGAGGTTGGTCACCTCGCCGCCCACGGTCTTCACCGTCGCCAGCTGCGCCAGCAGGCCCGCGCCATACTCACCCAGCGCCATGGAGAGATACCATGTGCCCATCATCAGGCCGACCACACGCGGGATGGCCAGCTTGGTGATCATGGAAAGTCCCACGGGCGAGAGGCACAGCTCGGCGATCGAATGGATCACATAGAGCCCGGCCAGCCAGATCAGCCCCACCTTGAAGCTGGGCCCCACGAATTGCGCGCCCAGCACCAGAAACAGGAAGCCCGCGCCCACGCCGATCAGGCCCAGCGCGAATTTCACGGGAATCGAGGGCTCCCACCCCTTGCGGCCCAGCACGCTCCACAGCGCGCCCATCACCGGCGCCAGCAGGATGATCGCCACCGAGTTGAACTGCTGCGTCTGCGGCGCGGACATCCTCAGGCTGCCCCAGAGGGTGAGATCGGTGTTGCGGTCGGCAAAGAGGGTGAGGGAGGAACCGGCCTGCTCGAACAGGCTCCAGAACACGGTGTTGAAGGTGATCAGCACCATGGCGGCCACCATCATCTGGAATTCCTTGCGGCTGCCCACCCGCCATGACCAGATCAGGATCGCGGGCAGGGCAATCGCGAAGGTGCCGCAGAGAAACTTGCCCATCAGCGGCAGGCCCAGCAGATAACCGGCCAGGCCCGCGCCCGCGACTGGCTCGGGCGTGTCCATCAAATTGACGAAGAGCAGGTAGAACAGCGGGATCGCCAGCACGGCCAGCGCATAGATCGTCCAGGCGCGATCACCACCCTCGCGCTGCGGGGTTTCGCCATAGCCGGCCAGACGCCCGCCATCGAAACGCAGCATCGCCCAGGCCAGCAGCATCACCGCGCCCGCCGAGCCGAAACCGGCGGGCCAGCCATAGGCGTCGGCCAGCCATGGCGCCACCGTCTGCCCGATCATCGAGCCGAGGTTGATGCCCATGTAGAAGATGGTGAAACCGGCGTCGCGGCGGCGGTCGCCCTGTTCGTACAGCGCGCCGACCATGGTCGAGATGTTGGGTTTGAAGAAGCCATTGCCCACCGCCACGGCGGAGAGCGCCATCAGCATCAGGGCCACGCGCCAGCCTTCGCGCACGGCGCCTTCCTTCAGCGCGCCGGGGGCCAGATGGCGGGCGACATGGCCGTCAGCGGCCAGCAGGTCGATGCTGCCATCGTCATTGCCGCGAATCTGCTCGGGGCTTCCATTCACGATCACCACGCGGCGTTCATCCGCGCCGCTGGTGGGGCCATCGCGGAAATGTTCGATCACCACCTCGTGGCGCGCGCCGTCGAATTCGACCCAGGGTTTGGCCGCATGGCCACCAAAGGCCAGCGTGAAATAGCCCGCCGCCATCACCAGCGCGCCGAATTTCACCGAGCGTTTCGAGCCCAGAAACTGGTCCGCCACCAGACCGCCCGCCAGTGGCGTGAGGTAAACCAGCGCGGTATAGCCGCCATAGATCCCGGTCGAGGCGTGATCGCCCAGCACGAAATGCTTGGTGAGATAAAGGGTTAGCAGCGCCCGCATGCCGTAGAAGCCGAAACGCTCCCACATCTCGATCGAGAACAGGCGGGCAAGCTGCGCGGGGTGCCCCATCCATTGGCGTGGGGCGGTGTTCGAAGCATCTCTCATCGCGGCAGGCTTAGAGCATCGGGCAAAAAAGTGGGAACCGGATTTTCGTAAAAAGCGATGTCGTAATGAAACGTCAGATCGGGTGCGAAAAGCGCCCGATTGCATTACGACCAAGGTCCAAATCCCGCAGGAATGCTTGCGTGAGAGGCTGTATTATGGCACTGATGCACCATGGTCGCATCACCCAAACCCGTCTATCTCAAGCTGCGCGATATGATCGCCGCAGCCATCATCGATGGCACCTATCCGGAAGGGACATTGCTCCCCTCGGTGCGGGCGCTGGCAGCCGAGCAGGGCGCCAATCCGCTCACCGTGGCCAAGGCTTACCAGCAGTTCCAGCTGGACGGTCTGGTGGAGGTGCAGCGCGGCGTGGGCATGCTGGTGGCCCCCAATGCGGCAACCCGCCTGCGCAAGACCGAGCGCGACCAGTTCCTCACCGAAGAGTGGCCCGCCATCCGCCAGCGCATCGACCGCCTTGGCCTGGACGCGCAAGAGTTGCTGGCGAAGCAGCCGGGCTGAGAATCTGCTGCAAAAAATGGGCCTGTCCCATTTCCGGATTGGCAGGAACTCTTGACTGTTCCGCAACTTATGTCACTTATATGCATTGCACTGATGGAATGATGCCGCCGGCCGGAAGTGGGACCGGCGGAGGCATCGGGTGCTTTATACGGGTTGGGGGAAGTTCAATGATCCGATCGGAATTGCTTCAGGCTCTGTCCAAGGCGAACCCGGAACTGCGGGCCGATGATGTCGAGCGCGTGGTCGATGTGTTCTTCGATGAAATCGCTCAGCGCCTGGCCGAAGGCGGCCGCGTTGAACTGCGCGGCTTCGGCGCCTTTTCCTCGCGTGAGCGCGAACCCCGCAAGGGCCGCAATCCGCGCACCGGCGAATCGGTGGACGTGCCCGGCAAGCGCGTGCCCTTCTTCAAGCCCGGCAAGGAAATGCGCGCGCGCCTGAACGTCGAGGGCTGATTCGCGCTGGTTTCAGGGCTCTTGCTCCGTCTGGCGCGATCTGCCACAGGCAACAGCGCGCGGACGTGGCGGAATGGTAGACGCCGGAGACTTAAAATCTTCTGAGCCTTGCTCGTGCGGGTTCGAGTCCCGCCGTCCGCACCAAATCTTCCTGAAGGTTTTTAAGGGATTGAAGCAGGGGGTGTTACACCCCCTGCACCCCCGTGACGTCTTCCGACACGGATGAAACGCCAAGCCAGATCACAGCGCGAACGTCCCACCGCCGGAGGCTTTTATGCCTGCGGCGCTGCGGGCCTCGCTCCATGGCCGAACCCGTGGCGCAAGGCTGACATTCATGGGAGCGCGAGGGGGTAACCCCCTCGCATTTTCCTTTCTTACAATTCTTCCGGCCAATACAGCCGCATAGGATTGGTCACCAACAGCTTCTGCTGCAGCTCTGCCGTGGGCGCGATGCGGGGGATCATGTCCACGATATGCCCGTCATCGGGAATGTTCTTTTCCATGTTGGGATGCGGCCAGTCAGTGCCCCAGATCACGCGGTCCTGATAGTCTGCGACCAGAGGCGCGATGGCGGCGGCAAAGTCGTTCCACGGGTCGCCGCTCGCGTCGAGGCGATCCGGGCAGGTGGGCTTGAACCAGATGTCGTCGCGGCTTTCCAGCAGGCGGCGGAAGGCTTTCAAATCCTCACCATCGGGGCCCTGCGAAACGTCGGGGCGACCCATATGGTCCACCACCACGGGGACGGGGATGGCGGCGATGAAGGGGCGCAGCTCTTCGAGGATGTCGGCCTCGAAATAGATCACCACATGCCAGCCTTCGGGCAGGCGGGCGGCGAGATCGAGGAACTTGTCCTTGGGGGCGTTGTCGACGAGGCGCTTGAGGAAGTTGAAGCGCACGCCGCGCATGCCCTTGGCGTGCAGGTCGGCCAGTTCCTCAGCCGAGATATCGGGATCGACCACGGCCACACCGCGCGCCTTGCCGCCGGACAGCGCGATGCCGTTCAGAGTCGCGGCATTGTCGGTGCCATGGCAGCTGGCCTGCACGATCACATTGCGCGAGAAGCCGAGGTGATCGCGCAAGGCGAAAAGCATGTCCGGGCCGGCATCCTCGGGCAGATACTTGGCCTTGGGGCTGAAGGGGAAGTCCGCCATCGGGCCGAAGACGTGGCAATGGGCGTCCACCGCGCCGGGGGGCGGGGTGAAGCTGGGCTTGGACGGGGCGCTGTGCCACGAGGTGATACGGTCAGTCATTGAAACTCTCCCTTGGCGTGTCTCAGCCGAAAACGGTTCCATCCATCAGCTTGCGCGCGGTGCGCAGCAGGGCGGCGGTGGCGACCTGCCCCTTGTCGTCCAGTTCCAGCACGCAGCTCATCTCGCCGGTGGGATGCTCGACAGAGAGCGTCTTGCGGTTGCCCTCGGGGATCTCCGCCACCTCGGCGGCGGGCGAACCCGGAATCAGGCAGGCCGTGGCGACGCTGACCGCACCCAGCACGCCGATCGTGGCATGCGCGCGATGCGGGATAAAGCTGCGCACGGTAACCGCGCCGCCGTTCTTGGGCGGGGCCACCAGCATCATCTTGGGGACGGACTTTTCCTTCACATCGCCCAGATTCATGGTTTCGCCCACAGCCAGACGGATCGCCTCGATCTTGGCTTTCAGCTCGGTGTTGGCGTCGAGACTCTCGCGGTCTTCATAACCCGTGATGCCGACATCTTGCGCCTTCATCACCACGCAGGGCATGCCATTGTCGATCAGCGTGACCGGCACACCATTGACCACGTCCACCGCATTCCCGCTGGGCAGCAGCGCCCCGCAAGACGAACCGGCGGTATCGCGAAACTCCAGCGGAATGGGCGCATGCGAGCCCGGCACGCCATCGATCCTCGCGTCACCATTGTAGGTCACAACCCCACCCGGCGTCTGCACCGTTGCCACCGCAACTTGGCCCGTGTTCTCCATGAAGATCGCCACGCGGGTTTCATCGCCTGTGGCCGGGATCAACCCGCGCTCGATGGCGAAGGGCCCGATGCCCGCCAGAATGTTGCCGCAGTTCTGCGCATCCGTCACAATCGCCTGATCGACGAACACCTGCAGGAACAGGTAATCGACATCGATCCCCTCACGATCCGACTTGCTGACGACCGCCACCTTGCTGGTCAACGGATCGGCGCCGCCCATGCCATCGATCTGGCGCTCATCGGGGCTGCCCATCACGCCTAGCAAGAAGGCGTCGCGCTCGGCTGTGTCGGCGGGGAGGTCGCTCTTCAGGAAGAAACCGCCCTTCGACGTGCCGCCGCGCATCCAAAGGCAGGGGGCGGAAAATCCGGTGGTCATGATGGGGTGTCCTCTCAGATTATTCGGTCAAGAAGGAAGTGAAGATGCGAGGGTCATAACCCTCGCGCTCCCTTTAATGTCTGCCTCGCGCCACGGGTTCGGCCTTGCGCTGACTTTGCAGCGCCGCAGGCATGAAAGCCTCCGGCGGTGGGACGTTTGCGCAGCCATCTGGCTTGGCGCTTCATCCGTGTCGGGAGACGTAACGGGGGTGCAGGGGGCGTAACGCCCCCTGCTTTCATCCCTTAAATATACTTCAGGCCTTCCTTTTCGAGACGCTCCCGCATCTTGTACATGTCGAGACCCAGAATACCGGAAGCCAGCTTCTCGCGCTTCTCGCCTTCGTTGGCCTCACGTGCCTGAGCGGCGGCCAGAACCTCGGCGGCCTTCTCGCGCGGCACGACCACCACGCCGTCGTCATCGGCCACGATCACGTCGCCCGGCTGCACGGCGGCATTGGCGCAGACCACCGGCACGTTCACCGAGCCCAGCGTGTTCTTCACCGTGCCCTGCGCCGAGACGGCCTTGGACCACACGGGGAAGTTCATCTCGGTCAGATCGCGCACGTCGCGCACGCCCGCGTCGATGATGAGGCCGCGGCAGCCGCGGGCCTGAGCGCTGGTGGCCAGCAGATCGCCAAAATAGCCGTCCTCGCAAGGCGAAGTGGGAGCGAGGAGCAACACGTCACCTTCCTTCAACTGCTCGATGGCGACATGGACCATCCAGTTGTCGCCAGGGGCGGCGCTGATCGTTACGGCGCTGCCCGCGATGCGCGCACCGGCGTAGATGGGGCGCATATAGGCCGCCAAAAGCCCGGTGCGGCCCTGCGCCTCATGGACGGTGGCCACGCCGCATTTGGCAAGGCCGTCGATCACTTCCGGATCGGCGCGGAGGATATTCTGGACGACGACACCCATGGGGGTTCTCCTCTGATCTGTTTGGCGCGTGGGATGGGCCTTTGGCGGTCATCAGGGAAAGCGGAAGTCTGGCGCGGCTATTAGATTTCGCTAAGATGGTGCGATGGAGATCTGGGATTTCAACCTGAGGCATCTGGCCGCCATCACGCGGATTTCGGAACTTGGCACGATGATCGCGGCCGCCGAGGCGGTGAGTCTGACCCAACCGGCCATAACACAGGCCTTAGGACGGATGGAGGACCAACTCGGCCTGCCGCTGTTCGAGCGGCGGCACAACGGCATGGTGGAGACCGAGGCGGCGCGTCTGCTGGTGCCGCGATTTCGCGCGGCGTTGGATCATATCGGCTCGCCGCATGTCACCATGTCGCGGTTGCGGGCGATGCTGGCGCTGGCCGATGCCGGGTCTTACGTGGGGGCGGCGCAGATTACCGGGCTGTCGCTGCCCTCGCTGCATCGCGCGGTGAATGATCTGTCGCTCTCGATGCGGCGGCAGCTGGTGGCGCGGCGCGGCAAGGCGATCATGCTGACCGAGGCGGGGCGGGCGATGGCGCGCTCGCTGCGACTCGGGCGGATCGAGCTGGAGACGGCGCTGGCCGAACTCGCCTCGCTGAAAGGTGACGAGCAGCGCAGTCTGGCGGTGGGGGCGATGCCGCTGTCGCGGGCGCGGGTGCTGCCGGCGGCCGTGACTCGCTTTGTGCGACGGCACCCGCAGGTGCGGCTGCGCATTGTGGAGGGATCGCGCGCGGAACTGGTCGAGCCCTTGCGCAACGGCGCCATCGATCTGATGATCGGCGCGCTGCGCCAGCCGCTGATGGAGCCCGATCTGGTGCAGACGGAGCTGTTCCTCGACCATCCGGTGGTGCTGGGGCGGCGCGAACATCCGCTGGCGGGGCAGGCGCCCAGCCTGCAGGATCTGGCGCAATGGCCATGGATCATCGCCGCCAAGGGCGCGCCTTTGCGCGATGCGTGGGAGCAGATGTTCACCCGCGCCGGGCTCGATCAGCCGCAGGTGCTGGTGGAGGCCGGATCGGTGATGACCATCCGCCAATTGCTGATCGAAAGCGATTGCCTCACGCTGCTGTCTCCCGATCAGGTTTCGGTGGAGCTGGAGGCGGGATGGCTCACCACGCTGTGTGCCGCGCCGCCGGGGCTGGCGCGCATGATTGGCGTCACAACGCGCGCTTCATGGGTTCCCACACAGGTTCAGGTCGATTTTATCGAGCAACTGCATCAGCTTACGCAATCTCATCAGGATCGCGATCCGCAACAGGATTAGCATGATCTTATAACCAGCGGGCAGTTCCGATTGGCTGTTTTGCGCGATCAGGGGCAGGTCCGGCGGCATGACGCTCAACCCCGCCACCTCGCTGCCCCTATCGCTCGCCCTGATCGGCTTTGGCGAGGCGGGGGAGACCTTTGCCAGTGCTGCCGGATGGCGCGCGGGCAATGAACTCAACGCGGGGGCCTGCGATCTGAAGTCCGAGCGACTGGCTCAGGCCCAGACGCTGGGGCTGGGCACGGGTGAGGCCAAGGCCGTGCTGACCGGCGCCGATCTGGTGCTGTGCCTCGTCACCGCCGATGAGGCGCTGCCTGCCGCCGTGGCCTCCGCGCCGCTGCTGCCCAAGGGCTCGATCTGGTGCGACGGCAATTCGGTGGCACCCGGCACCAAGCGCGCCGCCGCCGAGGCCATCGAGAAGGCGGGCGGCATCTATGTCGATATGGCGATTCTGGCGCCGGTGAATCCGGCCAAGCTCGATGTGCCGCTGCTGCTGAGCGGCGCGGCGGCGCAGGATGCCGCAAAGCTGCTGGCCCGCGCCGGTTTCCGCAACATTCGCGTGGTGGGTGACGAGGTGGGCCGTGCCAGCGCGATCAAGATGATCCGCTCGGTGATGGTCAAGGGCGTGGAAGCGCTAACCGCCGAGATGATGATGGCCGCCCAGAAGGCAGGCGTGGTGGACGAGGTTATCGCCTCGCTCGACGCCAGCGAGAAGCCCAGGCCCTGGGCCGAAAAGGCCGCCTACAACATCGAGCGCATGGTGACTCACGGCGCGCGCCGCGCCGCCGAAATGGAAGAGTCGGCCAAGACTCTCGAAGGACTCGGCATCGAGCCGCTGATGACCAGCGGCACCGTCGCCCGCCAGCGCGAGATGGCCGGGCGGAAAGACCGTTTGATCTGAATCCGGTTGAGCATCGCTCACCGAAACCGCACAAATTTCGAAGGGAAGGATAGCAACGTGACTTTGGTGATCGACTGCCACGGGCATTACACCACAGCGCCTGACGCCCATACCGCATGGCGCGACGCGCAGAAGGCTGCTTTCAAGGCTGGCGAGGCGGCACCCGCCTATCCCGCCATCAGCGACGACGAGATCCGCGAGACGATCGAGAAGAACCAGCTGCGCCTCATCAAGGAGCGCAAGGCGGATCACACGATCTTTTCGCCGCGCGCCTCCACCATGGCGCATCATGTCGGCGATCAGCAGGTCAGCGAAAGCTGGTCGATCCATTGCAACAATCTGATCGCCCGCGTGGTGGAGCTGTTCCCCGAGACCTTCACCGGCGTCTGCCAGCTGCCGCAGAACCCGCAGAGCGATCTGTCGGTCTCGATCAAGGAGCTGCGCCGCTGCGTTGAGGAGCTGGGCTTTATCGGCTGCAACCTCAACCCCGATCCGGGCGGCGGCCACTTCACCAGCCCGCCGCTCACGCACGAATACTGGTTCCCCATGTATGAGGCGATGAGCGAGCTGGACGTGCCCGCGATGATCCACGTCTCGGGCAGCTGCAACCCGGCGCAGCATGCCACCGGCGCCTTCTACATCGCGGCGGACACCATCGCTTTCATGCAGCTGCTGGAAGGCGATCTCTTTGCGCGCTTCCCCAATCTGCGCTTCATCATCCCGCATGGCGGCGGCGCGGTGCCCTATCACTGGGGGCGCTATCGCGGTCTGGCCGATATGCTCAAGAAGCCCGCTCTGGACGGGCATCTGATGAACAATGTGTTCTTCGACACCTGCGTCTACCATCAGCCGGGCATCAACCTGCTGAACGAAGTGATCGAGACCAAGAACATCCTGTTCGGCAGCGAAATGGTCGGCGCGGTGCGCGGCATCGACCCCACCACCGGCCAGTATTTCGATGACACGAAGCGTTATATCGACGCTCTGCCCGTCACCGACGAGCAGCGTCATGCCATTTTCGAAGGCAATGCCCGCCGCGTTTTCCCGCGTCTGGATGCCAAGCTGAAGGCCATGGGCCATGTCTGAGATCAAGGGCACCATCGGCCCGGTCGGCAATCAGGACGACATCGCGGAATATCTGGAAGAGCTGGAGGATATCCCCGGCACGCGCGTCTACACCGCCGCGCGCGCCCGCAAGGGCTACTGGATCAACCAGTTCGCGATGAGCCTGATGAAGGAAGAGAACCGTGCCCGCTGGCGCGCGGACGAAAAAGCCTATCTCGACGAATGGCAGATTTCGGACGAAGCCAAGCAGGCGCTGCTCGACCGCGATTACAACCACCTGCTCGATCTGGGCGGGAACATCTATTTCCTCGCCAAGGTCTTCTCGACCGATGGTCTCAGCTTCCTGCAGGCGGTCTCCACCATGACCGGCATGAGCGTGACCGAATATAAGGCGATGATGGATGCCGGTGGGCGCTCGCCTGAAGGCGTGCGATCCATCAAAGGAGGCTATTAAGATGGCGCGGATTACCGCCGGTGTCGGCTCCAGCCATATCCCTCTGCTGGGTGTGGCGGTCGATCAGGGCAAAACCACGGATGAGTATTTCACCCCGATCTTTTCGGGCTATGAGTGGACCAAGGAGTGGATCAAGGGCGAGAAGCCCGATGTGATCATTCTGGTCTACAACGACCATGCCTCGGCCTTCGATGCCAACATCATCCCCACCTTCGCCATCGGCACGGGCGAGCGTTACAAGCCCGCCGATGAGGGCTGGGGCCCGCGCGAGGTGCCCGATGTGATCGGCGAACCCGATCTGGGCTGGCACATCGCGCAGAGCCTGATCCTCGATGAGTTCGACATGACCATCATCAACGAGATGGATGTCGATCACGGCCTGACCGTGCCGCTGTCCATGATGTTCGGTCAGCCCGAGGCATGGCCGGTCAAGGTCATTCCTCTGGCGGTCAATGTCGTCACCTATCCCGTCCCCACCGGCAACCGCTGCTGGCTGCTGGGCGAGGCGATCAAGCGCGCCGTGGAAAGCTATCCGGAAGATCTCAACGTGCAGATCTGGGGCACGGGCGGCATGAGCCACCAGCTTCAGGGTCCGCGCGCCGGCTTGATCAACGCCGACTGGGACAACCAGTTCATGGACGGTCTGATCGGCACTTCCGACAAGAACCGCACCATCCCCCATATCGAATATCTGCGGGAAACCGGCAGCGAGGGGATCGAGATGGTGATGTGGCTCATCATGCGCGGCGCGCTGGGGGCCGAAACCCGTCTTCTGCACCGCCATTATCACGTGCCCTGCAGCAACACCGCTGTGGGCCATATCGTTCTTGAACCTGTTACCTGAGGATTGCTCCCATGAGAATCGCAGTCGTTGGCGCCGGTGCTTTCGGTGAAAAGCATATCGATGGCCTGAAGAACATTCCCCACGCCGAGGTTGCGGTGGTGGTCTCCAACTCGCTGGAAAGCGCTCAGAAGGTGGCCGACAAGTTCGGCATCGCCGAGGCCAGCGATGCCTATGACGAGGTGCTGAAGCGCGACGATATCGACGCGGTGATCCTCGCCACCCCCACCCAGATGCATGCCGCGCAGGCGATTGCCGCCATGAAGGCGGGCAAGCATGTGCAGGTGGAAATCCCCGTCGCCGACAGCTGGGCGGATGCTCAGGAAGTGCTGCGCGTGCAGCAGGAAACCGGCAAGGTCTGCATGGTGGGCCACACCCGCCGCTTCAACCCCAGCCATCAGTGGGTGAAGAACAAGATCGACGCGGGCGAGTTCAACGTGCTGGCGATGGACGTGGAAACCTTCTTCTTCCGCCGCAAGAACATCAACGCCAAGGGCGAGCCGCGCAGCTGGACCGATCATCTGCTGTGGCACCACGCCGCCCATTCGGTCGATATCTTCCAGTATATGACCGGCGCCAAGGTGGTGAAGGCCAACATCCTGCAGGGGCCCAAGCACCCCGAGCTGGGCATCTCGCTCGACCAGTCGATCCAGCTCAAGACCGACAAGGGCCAGATCCTGACTCTGGCGCTGTCGTTCAACAATGACGGTCCGCTGGGCACCTTCTTCCGCTACATCGGCGACACCGGCACCTACATCGCCCGTTACGACGATCTGGTGAACGGCAAGGAAGAGCCTGTCGATGTGTCGGGCGTGGCCGTCTCGATGAACGGCATCGAGCTGCAGGACCGCGAATTCATCGCCGCCATCACCGAAGGGCGTGAGCCCAACAGCTCGGTGGCCGGCGTGCTTGACTGCTATCGCGTGCTGGGCGAACTGGCAGCCAGTCTGGAAGAGCAGGACGGTTGGTCATGATGCAAGCTGTGGCGGTTGAACGGAATCTGGGGGGCACGTCGTTGCCTCCCATCGGGCTGGGTTGCATGTGCCTGTCATGGGCCTATGGCCTGCCGCCCTCGACGGAGGAGGGCATCGCGCTGCTCCACCGCGCAATCGATCTGGGATACCGCCACCTCGATACGGCCCGGCTCTATGGGCTGGGCCGTAACGAGATCCTTGTCGGGCAGGCGCTGAAGGGCAAGCGTGACAAGGTCTATCTGGCCAGCAAGATGGGCATCATCGTCGATGATGCCGGTCGCCGCATCGACTGCAAGCCGGAGACCATCCGCGCCGAGGTCGAGAAGAGCCTGACCGCGCTGGAGGTCGATCATATCGACCTCTATTACATGCACCGCCGCGATTTCACCGTGCCCATCGAGGAGTCGGTCGGCGCGATGGCGGATCTGATCGCCGAGGGGAAGATCGGCGCTATCGGCCTGTCGGAAATGAGTGCGCAGACGCTGGAAAAGGCGGCCGCCACCCATCCCATCGCCGCGATGCAGACCGAATATTCGCCCTGGACGCGCAATGTCGAAATCGCCGTGCTGGAGGCCACCAAGCGCCTCGGCACCGCGCTGGTGGCGTTCTCGCCGGTGGCGCGCGGCGTGCTGGCCAATGGGCTGCGCGATCCCGCTCTGCTGGCGGAAAAGGACATTCGCCGCCCCATGCCGCGTTTCTCCGCCTTCAACTGGCCGAAGAATCTGGCGCTGGTCGATGCCTTCAACGTGCTGGCCGAGGAAGCCGGTGTGACTCCCGCGCAACTTTCGCTGGGCTGGGTGCTGTCACGCGGGGAGCATGTCCATGTTATCCCCGGCACCACCAGCATCGCCCATCTGGAAGAGAATGTTACCCGCGCGGATTGGCGCCCCGATGCCGATCTTGCCGCCAAGGTGGACGCGCTGATCAACCAGCAGACGGTGGCGGGCGGGCGCTATGATGCCGTGACCCAGCGCACCATCGAAACCGAGGAATTCGCCTGAACGGGCGAAACGCGGGGTAAACTCGCCTAACATCCTCTGTTCTTGCCGCTTTGTGCCTGTTAGGCAGGCCATGGGGCAAGACAGGGGATGGTAAAACCAGCCCGGCCACGCGCCCCATGGGGAGCAAGCCGGGTTTGAGCGAGACCATAACAGCCAGCCAGACTGATCAGGCCGCCCCGGCGATACAGCCGGATGTCTCGATCATCATGCCCTGCCTCAACGAGATTGAATCGCTGCCGCATTGCCTCGCCAATGCGCGCGCGGCGGCAGAGGCGATTCACGCCAAATACGGCCTGACCAGCGAAGTGCTGATCGCCGACAATGGCTCCACCGATGGCAGTCAGGCCTATGCGCAATCGCAAGGCGCCCGCGTGGTGCCGGTGCCCCGGCGCGGCTATGGCGCGGCGCTGATCGGCGGGTGTGAGGGCGGCTATGGCCGCTATCTGCTGATGGCCGATGCGGACGGCAGCTACAATTTCCTTGATGGCGTGGCGATGATCGGGCGGCTGGTGGCGGGCGCGGACCTCTGCATGGGCAGCCGCTTTGCCGGGGGCATCGCCAAGGGCGCCATGCCCTGGAAGAATCGCTACATCGGCAATCCCATCCTGACCGGTGTGCTGAATCTCTTCTTCCGCGCCGGCATCGATGACGCCCATTGCGGCATCCGCGCCATCACCAAACAGGCTTTCCTCGCCTGCCGCCTGTCCTCCACGGGCATGGAATTCGCCAGCGAGATGGTGATCAAATCCACCCTGCTGGGCCAGCGCATCGAGCAGGTGCCCGCCACCCTCGGCCCCGATCTGCGTGACCGCGCCCCGCATCTGCGCCCGTGGCGCGACGGCTGGCGGCACTTGCGCTATCTGCTGATGCTCAGCCCGACATGGGTCTTTGGCGTGCCCGCATTGCTGGCGATGCTGGCCGCCGCGCTGATCTTCAGCGTGGCCGGGCTTCACGATCTGCATCTGCTCCCCGGAGACGGCCCTTTCGGCGCCAGCTGGACCATTCTGGCCGGTTTCCTGCTGACTCTGGGCCATTTCTCCGGCCTGATGGCGGTGGCGACCCATTTTTACGGCGTGCGCAGCGGGTATCGCCGCCTGCGCCCCGGTTTCGACCGCTGGAGCGCCATCCTGACGCTGGAACACACGCTGATGGCCTCGCTGGCGCTGATC
Source organism: Novosphingobium terrae (assembly GCF_017163935.1). Taxonomy (NCBI): domain Bacteria; kingdom Pseudomonadati; phylum Pseudomonadota; class Alphaproteobacteria; order Sphingomonadales; family Sphingomonadaceae; genus Novosphingobium; species Novosphingobium terrae. Next base: position 4,027,088 of record NZ_JABVZR010000001.1, read on the forward strand.
CTGCTCGCCGGGCTATGGCTGGGCGAGATCGGCATCCGCTGGCAGGGTGGAGGCTTTCTGGCGCTGCCCTCGGTGCTGCCTTTGGTGATGGCGCTTTCTATCGGCTCAGTGGGGGTACAAACCGCTTTGGGAGGCTTTCTGATCTCGATCCTTGCCGGGCATGACGCCAGCTTCGTACCGCCTGCCACAAGAGAGGCGCGCTGACATGCAGGAAAACGCCCGCCGCGTCGCCCCGCGCCTCTGGGATACCGACTGGCTGCAACTGCGCCCGCTCGCCCGCCTGCTGCGCGAGAAGGCGCAGGCCCATCTGCGCCCCGACGGCGTGATGATCGACCTTGGCTGCGGCACCATGCCCTATGCCGGGATGATGCGCGATCTGGGCTGGCACTATCAGGGCGCGGACATCGACGCCGATGCGGTGGCCAAGGGCAAGCTGCCCATCGGCGCCGATGGCCGCGTGCCCTTCCCGGACCATGGCGCCGATGCCGTGATCTCGGTGCAGGTGCTGGAGCATATCGCCGACCTCGACAGCTATTGCGCCGAAATCCGCCGCCTGCTGGCGCCCGGAGGGCTGGTGCTGCTCTCCACCCATGGCAGCTGGTTCTACCACCCCCATCCAGAGGATCACCGTCGCTGGACGCGCACGGGCCTCAAGCTCGATCTGGAAGCGCGCGGCATCATGGTGGAGGAGATGCACTCCATCTGCGGCCCTCTGGCCACCACCACCATGATCCGGCTGACGGCCTTTGCCTTCGTTATCAAGCGCATCCCGCTGGTGGGCAAGCCCATCGCCGGGCTGCTCTCCATCGTGATGAATCTGCGCGGGCTGGTGGAGGATGCCGCCACGCCCGCCGAGATGGGTGACGACAATGCCTGCATCTATCTGGTGCGGGCGCGGGTCGCCGCGTAAATGTCAATTGCTCGCACCGGCATTGCCTATGGTCTGGTGGCCGCCACCTGCCTTGGCCTGCACAATGGCATCATGATCGCCACCGATTGGGCGCTGCGCAAGCATGTATCCGATTTGACCGTGCTGGTGACGGGCTTTTTGATCTCGCTGCTTGTGGTCTCCATCGCGGGCTATCTGCTGCACAGCCGCTTCACCTTCCGCGAACCCACCAGCCTTGGCCGCTACCTGCGCTATACGCTGGCCATGAGCGCGAACACCCCCATCGCCTTCGCCGTGACATGGGTGCTGAAAACTCCCCTGCATCTGCCGATGGCACTGGCCGCGCCGATTGCCTCGGGCGGGATGATTCTGGTCAACTTCCTGATGAGCCGCTGGGCGATCCGCCATCCGGGACAAGATACAAAACCGGGCGCGCCATGACCCGCATCCTGACCGTCAGCCACTTCTACGAAAGCCACCTTGGCGGGCTGGAACGCGTCGCCGGCCACCTCGCCAGAGCGCTGGAACGGCAAGGCGCACAGGTCACATGGGCGGCCAGCACGCAAGACGCTGCCCCCTCAGATATCTCCACCCTCCCGCTGCCCTGCGCCAACCCCACAGAGGCGCTGAGCGGCCTGCCCATGCCTCTACCCGGCCCACGCGCCCTTGCCGCCCTGTGGCGCGCCGTGGGGCAAGCCGAGGCTCTGGTGGTCCACGACGCGCTCTATGTCACCAGCATCGCCGCCATGGTGATGGCCAAGCTGCGCCGCCGCCGCGTGGTGCTGGTCCAGCATATCGCCGCCATCCCCTTCGCCAGCGCCGCCATGCGCGCCCTGATGCGCCTCGCCAATGCGCTGGTGACCCAACCGATGCTCTCCGCCGCCGATGAGGTGGTGTTCATCAGCGCCACCGTGCGCAAGGACCTGCTGGGCAACCCGCCGCGCCGCACAGCCCATTTGCTGTTCAACGGCGTCGACGATTCAATCTTCCGCCCCGATGGCCCTTCTACGCGCCCCATGCCCGATGCATCGCGCTGCTGCCTCTTCGTGGGTCGCTTTGTGGAGAAGAAGGGGCTTTCCATCCTGCGCGCTCTGGCTCGCCAGCGCCCGGACCTCACCCTGCTGATGGCCGGAGACGGCCCCATCCGTCCGGAAAGCTGGAACCTGCCCAACGTCCATGTTCTGGGCCCTCAAAATGCCGGACAGCTTGCCGCCCTGTATCGCGGCGCCGACCTGCTGCTGCTTCCTTCCGTGGGCGAGGGCTATCCGCTGGTGATTCAGGAAGCCATGGCCTGTGGCCTGCCTGTCATCTGCGGCGCGCCCACGCATCTCGCTGATCCGGATGCCTCACGGTGGCTGCATGGCGTGGCGGTCGATCTCGGGAACGTGGACGGGTCTGCTGCGCGATGTGCCGAGGCGGTGGATGGCCTTGCCATTTCCCCCAAGGATCGCGCTGCAATGGCCGCCTATGCCGGGAAGGCCTATCGTTGGGATGCGATGGGGCAGGGGGTTTTGACGTTGATTTTGCAGAAGGAAAAGTAAGATGCGAGGGTCATAACCCTCGCGCTCCCTTTACTGTCTGCGTTGCGCCACGGGTTCAGCCTTACGCTCAGCTTGCCGCGCCGCAGGCAAGGTTTAAAGCCTGCGGCGCCCTAGATCGCGCAGGTGGAGAGCCCGGGCGCAACATTTCGGCGCCACCGCCCTATCGTCGGAAGACGGAATGGGAGCGCGAGGGGGTAACCCCCTCGCATCTTACCTTTAAACCTTAAATCCGCTCGGACAGAGCAATCGCCACCTTGCACCCCAACCGGATCGCGCCCGACAGCAGCGGATAGGCCGGAGCCTTCTCCGCCCCCTGCTCGAAGGCGATATCGCGGTGCTCACGCTCTTCATCGCGGGCCTTGGCGATCTTTTCGGCGATCTCGGGTTCGTCCTGGCCCAGCTCTTCCAGCTGCTTGGTGTAATGGAGATCGATCTCGGTCTCGACGGCAGCGGTGCAGGCCATGGCAGCTTCAGGGCCGATCAACGCCGTCGCCGCGCCCAGAGCAAAGCCTGCCACATGCCAGAAGGGCTGCAACAGCGTCGGCCGCGCGCCGCGCTTAACCAGAAACTCATCGAACCATTGGCGGTGGACGACTTCCTGCTCCATCATATGGGCGATGCGGCCACCGTGAGGGCCACGGTCTCCCATCACCGCCATCTGGCCCGCATAGATGCGCACCGCGCCATATTCGCCCGCCTGATCGACGCGGATCATCCGCTCGACGGCTTTGGAGAGGGGCTTTTTGACCGGATCAGACATGGTTCACGCCTTCTTGCCGCGCAGCAGCAGCGCGAACACGCCCACCGCGCCCAGAGCCGACAGGATAAAGTTGAAGCCCGCCAGCGAAATGCCGAAAATCTTCCACTGCACCACATCGCAGCGGATGATCGGCGCGTTCATGATCGCGGCCAGAGGATCGCCGCCAGCGCCGAAGTTCACCAGCGTGGTGCATTCGGTCAGCCCCTTGAACCAGCCATATTCGACACCCGCGTGGTAACCGCCGATCAGCGCCGAAACCGCAATCGCCAGCCCGGCCAGCGCCACAAACAGCTTCTTTGCGGGCAGCACAAAGGCCGCCACAGCAAAGGCAATTGCCGCGAAATGCGCATAGCGCTGCCACCAGCACATCTCGCAGGGGAACAGCCCGCCCCAGTACTGGAAGGCATAGGCGCCGCCCACCAGAGCCACCGGCACCACCAGCGCCAGTGCGCGGGCCTGAGTCACATTTGCCATCGACGGTGATCCTATTTCGCGGCCTTGGGCTGAGACGGCAGGCCGCCGGTGTGCTTCAGGGTTTCCTCCGCATACCACAGCTGGAAGTCCTTGATGCCCTTGGCCTTCAGTTCATCGGCGGTCATCTTGAAGCGCGGATCGTCCTTCAGGTCGTTTTCCAGCTTCTTGTCGTCGATGCCGGCCTCGTTGACGAGGTGGCGGGCCAGATCGCTCTCGCGCTCGGCCAGTTCGTTGCGGCGGCGGGCATCGGGATCGGTCAGCTGAGGCACGCGGATGTCGGGATGGATGCCGCCCTCCTGCACCGAATGGCCGCTGGGCGTGTAGTAGCGCGCGGTTGTCAGCTTGACAGCATGATCCTTGTCGAGCGGGATCATCGTCTGCACGCTGCCCTTGCCGAAGCTGCGCTCACCCATGATCAGCGCGCGATGCTGGTCCTGCAGCGCGCCCGCCACGATCTCGGAGGCCGAAGCCGTGCCCGCATCGATCAGCACGATGATCGGCATGCCCTTCACGGCATCGCCGGGGAAGACGGTCTCGGCATGCCAGACGGCGTTTTCAGAGGCCACACGGCCCCGCTGCGAGACGATATCGCCCTTCGTCAGGAACAGATCGGACAGCGCCACGGCCTCGTCCAGCTCACCGCCCGGATTGCCGCGCAGATCGAGGATATAGCCGGTCAGCTTGTTGCCCGATTGCGCACGCAGCGTCTGGATCGCCTGATAGACATCGCGCCCCACATTGGTGGAGAACTCGTTCACCGAAATCACGCCGACGGTGCCGTCCAGCTGCGAGGTGACGGGTTTCAGATCGATGGTCGCGCGCGTCACATTCACATCGAAGGTGCCGTCGCGGCCCGGGCGATAGATGGTCAGGCGGATGCTGGTGCCCGGAGGGCCACGCATCTTGTTGACCGCATCATCCAGATCGCCGCCATAGATCAGCTTGCCATCGAGATGCGTGATGTAATCGCCCGGCTTGATCCCGGCCTTTTCGGCGGGGCTGCCCTTCATGGGCGAAACCACCTTCACCGTGCCCTCATCCATCACCACGGAAAGGCCAAGGCCCTGATAATTCCCGTCGATCATGGTGCGCAGCCGGTCGAGGCTGGAGCCTTCCAGATAGGCCGAATGCGGATCGAGGCTGGCCAGCATGCCGTCGATGGCGCCCTTCACCAGCTTGTCGTCATCGGTCTGATCGACGTAATTGGCCTTCACCAGCCGATAGACGTCGAACAGCCGCCCGAATTGCGGCGCCACGCGCCCATCCACTGCCGACAAGGCCGCCGTGGTGGCCGGCACCAGCGCCACCGTGCCCAGCAACAGGGCGGCACGAAAGGTAGTGGCAAGACTGGAGCGCATCCCGTTCAAACGCATTTCGGGGCCTTTCAACTGCTTTAAGGATCGAGTCTAGCGGCTCGCAAGCGCCAGCGCCAGATGGATCAAGGTGTTAACCCCCGTGATGTTCCTGAATTGGTTTTCGCCTTGCCCAAAAGGCCATCAGCGCCGCACAATCTGGTCAAGCGGATTGGCTGGCTGGCCATCCTTGCGCAGTTCCAGCCCCACCACCGGGCGGCCCGGCCCGGCGAGTCCCAGCGGCGCGCCCGCCACCAGACGGTCCCCCACGCGCACATCGACGCGGCCAAGGCCCGTCACGAGGCTGGTCCAGCCGCCGTCATGCTCGATGATGGTGATCTGGCCATAGCCGGGATAGGGCCCGGCGAAAGCGACACGCCCCGGCGCGGGCGTCACCAGTTGCGCGCCCGCAGGCACGGCCAGCGCAATCCCGCGTGACACGCCGCCATTGTTGCTGGCGCCGAAACCGGTCACCAGCCGCCCGGCGACCGGCAGAATGTAATCGGCCAGATGGGCGGGGGGAGGGGTGTGGTCCTCCTCCTCGCTGGCCTGCGTGGTTTCGGGGCGGTCTGGGCGGATGATCGGGCCGGGCAGGTGGGCCAGCTTCTCACGCAGGCCCGCGGCCTTGTCCAGAGTATCGAGCAGGCCACCCAGATCGCGCGCCTGTTCGGAAAGCGCCAGAGCATGTTCGGCTTCTCGATCCGCGCTGCCCGAAACATCGCGCGCGGCCAGACGCTGGCGCGTTTCCAGCGCGGAGAGCGACTGCTTGCGGTTGTTCAGATCCTGCCGCCCGGCAATCAGCGTGGCCTGCGCCTTGCGCTGCTGCGCGGCGAGGGCGCGCGCCTTGTCGATCTCCTGACGCAGCGCTGCGGTGCGCTGGCGCACCTCGGGCATCATCGTGGCGAGCAAGGCGCGCAGATGCGCCGCATCCTGCACCGATCCCGGGCGCAGCAAGGACACGATCAGCGGACGACGCGAGAGATGCTGCAAAGCCCCCGTCAGCCGCAGCAGAGGCTGCTGACGGCGGGCCAGCGTGGCGGACAGCGCCGCGCGTTGCTGCTCGATCAGGCGGATGCTGGCTTCATCGGCGGCGATCTCGGCTTCCGCCTGCTGGATACGTGCGGCGACGGCGGCGGCTTCGCGCGCGGTATGGTCGGCGGCGGCGTTGGCATTACGCGCATCGGCTTCCAGCTTTTCGGCACGGACGCCGGCGGCCTGCGCGGCGGCTTTGGCGTCGAGCAGCTGGCGGCGGGCCTGGTTGGGATCGTCACCCGCCGTCAGGCCGGGGATCGCGCCCTGCCCCATGGCAACGCCAGCGACACCGGCCATCACCGCCACACTCACCGTCGCGATCCACGCAGCTCTGCGCATCACCCCGCCCGATGGTAGGGATGGCCGGCCAGAATGCTGGTCGCGCGCCACAATTGCTCGGCCAGCATGGCGCGGGCCATCATATGCGGCCAGGTCATGGCGCCAAAGCCCAGCAGCAGGTCGGCATGGGCGCGCGCCGCATCGCCGTGCCCATCCGCCGCGCCGATCAGGAAGCGGCATTCACGCACACCATCGTCACGCCAGCGGCCCAGCAGCGCGGCGAAATCCTCCGAAGAGATCTGCTTGCCGCGCTCGTCGAGCAGCACATTGCGCACCGGGGTCTGATGCGCGGGGATCGCGCCGCCGCGATCGGGCAGCTCGGTGTGCTTCACCGGCCAGGCGATGCGCTTGAGGTAGCGCTCGACCATCTCCCCCTCGCTGGAGCGGCCAATCCGCCCCCGCGCGATGATATGCAGCAGCATGCGCCCCCTATCCTTTGCGCATCGATCCGGTCAGGGACGCCAATGGGTCAGGCAGCAGCCGAAGCGCCGCCAAAGGCCCACATACGCTCCAGATTGTAGAAGCTGCGCACTTCGGGGCGGAACAGGTGAACCACCACATCGCCACAGTCGATCAGCACCCAGTCGGCAGCGGGCAGACCCTCGATGCGGACATGGCCGAAACCGCCATGCTTCACGCGCTCGGCCAGTTTCTGCGCCATGGCGGCAACCTGACGGGTCGAGCGGCCCGAGGCGATCACCATATGGTCGGCGATCGTGGTCTTGCCTTCGAGCGGGATGGAGACGATTTCCTGCGCCTGATCGTCATCGAGCGAGTTCAGAACCAGCTCGTGAAGCGAACCCGGCTCAGAGGCCGGAAGCGGGGCAGGGGCGCCTGTAGAGGCGGTCGGGGATTGGGGGACAGGCTCGTTCATTGAGAGGATAAGCACTCCTTAAGGGCGCGTTGAAAGGGCCGCCATGCGGCCGATGGATGAAGAAGGTGCGGAAGAAATCAGATGGTGGGTCAACCCGTCACGCAGAGCCAAAGGCCCGTTTCCGGGCGTTTGAGCCCAGAGCGGATCGGCCTGCCGGATGGCGCTGGCCGAACGTGGATCGGGATCGAAGGCCAGAAGCACCAGGGCCGGCGCGCTCCAGTCAATCCGGTTGACCACACTGGCCACAGGCCGCCGGAAACGGCCCAGCCAGGCCATGGCCGGGGCGGCCAGGGCAGCGCCATCATAACCCGGACGGGCGACAACCGCAATCGGCATCGCCCGCGCCATATCGCGCCAGCGGTGCCATTTGTGGAATTGCGCCAGATTGTCGGCCCCCATGATCCAGACAAACTGGTCATGCGGATAGCGCCGACGCAGGGCTTTCAGCGTATCGGCGGTATAGCGCGTGCCGAACTCCCGCTCGATGGCGGTGACGCGGATTCGTGCAAGCCGGGCCTGTTTGACGGCAGAGGCAAAGCGCTTGGGCAGGGGGGCCATGCCCTCCACCGGCTTGAGCGGATTGCCCGGGGAGACCAGCCACCACACCTCATCCAGCCCCAGCGCGCGGATCGCGCCAAGGCTGATGCGGCGATGACCGCCATGGGCCGGGTTGAACGACCCGCCCAATATGCCGATGCGTCTCATGAGGTCAGGATGTTACGGGCGCGTCTGCCCGGTTCCGCGCACCAGCCACTTGTAGGTGGTGAGCCCCTCCAGCGCGACAGGGCCGCGTGCATGCAGGCGCCCGGTGGCGATGCCGATCTCCGCGCCCAGACCGAACTCGCCACCATCGGCGAACTGGCTGGAGGCGTTGACCATGACGATGGCGCTGTCGACGCGGGTGAGGAATTCTTCCGCCACGGCGTCCTCGCCGGTGACGATGGCATCGGTGTGGCGGCTGGAATGGGCATCGATATGCGCCAGCGCCTGATCGAGGCCATCGACAATTGCCACCGAGAGAATGGCGTCGAGATATTCGGTGTCCCAATCGGCATCGCTGGCGGGCAGGATGCGCGGATCGAGCGCGCGGGCGCGCGCATCACCGCGAATCTCGCAGCCCGCATCAAGCAGATCAGCCACCACCGCCTGAGCCGCCGGGAAAGCCGCATCGATCAGCAGCGTCTCCATCGAGCCGCAGATGCCGGTGCGGCGCAGCTTGGCGTTCAGCACAATCGAGCGCGCCATGGCGACATCGGCGCTGGCGTGCAGATAGGTGTGGCAGATGCCATCCAGATGGGCGAGCACCGGCACGCGCGCATCGTTCTGCACGCGCTCCACAAGGCTCTTGCCGCCGCGGGGCACGATCATGTCGATCAGGCCCTGCGCCGTCAGCATGGCGCCCACCGCCGCGCGGTCCTGCGTGGGGATGAGCTGAACGGCTTCAGCCGGCACGCCCGCCTTGGCCAGACCCTGCTGGAAGGCGGCCATGATCGCACGGTTGGAATGCACCGCCTCCGTGCCGCCACGCAGCAGCGCGGCATTGCCCGAGGCCAGGCACAGCGCAGCGGCATCGGCGGTGACGTTGGGGCGGCTCTCGTAAATGATGCCGATCAGGCCGATGGGCACACGCACGCGGCTGAGCGCCAGCCCATTGGGGCGACTGGAGGAATCGATCACCTGACCGACGGGATCGGGCAGGGCGGCAACCTGCGCCACGGCATCGGCGATGCCCGCAAGGCGCCTGGAATCGAGCTTCAGGCGGTCCAGCAGCGCGCCGGACAGGCCACGCTCGGCGCCTGCCGCCATATCCTTGTCATTGGCGGCGAGGATGTCTGTTTCGGCAGCGCGCAGCGCCTCTGCAGCGGCGATCAGAGCAGCGCCCTTTTGCGCCGTGGTCATCCGCGCCAGCTGCGCCTGTGCCGCGCGACCCGCTTTCGCCAGACGGGCGATGAGCGCCTCCGGGCTCTCCGCAGCATGGTCTGCTGCGGGGGCCACGGGTTCGATCTGGGCGGTTTGCGTGTCGGTCATGGTGCTGCCCGTAGCAGGATTGTGGGGATATGTCAGGGGTTGAGTCTTTTTTGACTGTTTCAAGACAGGAAGGAGGAAATGCGAGGGTCATAACCCTCGCGCTCCCTTTAATGTCTACGTGGCGCCACGGGTTCGGCCTTGCGCCCAGATTGCCGCGCCGCAGGCCTTAAAAGAGTCACTGCCTGCGGCGCTTTACGTCACGCAGGTGGAGAGGTGGGGCGCGCCATTTCGGCGCCACCGCCCATGCGTCGGGAGACGTTATGGGAGCGCGAGGGGGTAACCCCCTCGCATCTGCTTTTTCTAAATCCCTTAAACCCCAAAACAAAACCCCCACAGAAACCTGCGGGGGTCATGTTCATCGCAAAAGCAAAGCTTACTCGCCCCAGCCCGGAGGCGGGGTCTGCTGCTCTTCGTTTTCCGAGGCGCGCTTGGCGGCCAGCCATGCGGCGGCTTCGGCTTCCTGAGCGGCTTCCGAGGCGATGCGGGCCTGCGCCTGACGGGCGGCGCGCAGTTCCTCGATCAGCGCCTCGCGGTCGCTGCCCAGACGCTGTGCGGTTTCCTCGTCGTCGGGCTTGCCCTTGGCGGCCTTGGCGATCATCGCGTCGAGCTCGCGCTGCGAGCTGAGGCCCAGCGTGACGGGGTCCTTCGCCGTGATGTTGGCGATGTTCCAGTGGCTGCGGTCGCGGATCGCGGCGATGGTGTGACGGGTGGTGCCGATCAGCTTGCTGATCTGCGCGTCCGACACTTCGGGGTGGTTGCGCAGAATCCAGGCGATGCCATCGGGCTTGTCCTGACGCTTGGACACCGGCGTGTAGCGCGGGCCCTTGGTGCGGTTCACCGTGACGGGCGCCTTGAACATCTTGAGGCGATAGTTGGGGTCGTTCTGACCCTTCTCGATCTCGGCGGTGGTCAGTTCGCCCGAGCGGAGCGGATCGCGACCGGTGTATTTGGCGCTGGTCAGGTCATCGGCCATGGCCTGCACTTCGAGGATGTGCAGCCCGCAGAAATCCGAGATCTGCTCAAAGGTGAGCGCGGTGTTGTCGACGAGCCACGAGGCCGTTGCATGCGGCATCAGCGGGGTGGGCTGGGTCACGGGATCTTCTCCGGCGCGTTGGGGCGAAATCTGGTGAGACAGGCCCTACAGAAACAGCAAGGCCGCCCCTTACCGGAGCGGCCCTTCAACCGCGTTGCCTATCCGAAATCACCGCGCCCGGCAAGCAGAGTCTGTTGCAGGCGCAACGATTCAGTCCATTGGCACATAGCCCGGCACGGCGGCGACGCGGGCGATCCAGCGCTGGATATGGGGATAGTCGGCAAGCTGGAAGCCGCCCGGCTCGCAGACATGGGTGTAGGCGTAGAGGGCGATATCGGCCAGCGTGATGCCATTGCCCACGAACCAGTCATGGGTAGCGAGATGCTCATCCATCAGGCGCAGGGCCGCTTCGCCAGCACTGCGCTTGGCGGAAAGCTGGGCGCGCTGCTGGTCGGAGAGATTCTCCTCACCCAGCTTGCCGAGCCAGAAGCGCAATGTCGCGACATTGGGCTCATGGTTGTACTGCTCGAAGAACATCCAGCGCAGCATATCGGCCTGCGCAAAGCGATCCGTCGGGATCAGCGCCGAGCCATGGGCGAGATACCAGCAGGCAGCGCCGCTTTCGGGCAGGAACTTATCGCCCATCTGCAACACCGGGATGCGGCCATTGGCGTTGACCGTGGCGAGGAATTCAGGCGTGCGGGTTTCGCCCCTGGTGATGTCGTAAAAGCGGCGCTCCAGCTCCACACCGACCAGCGCGGCGGTCAGGCGGATCTTGTAGCAATTGCCGCTGAAAGGGTCCTCGTGAAGAATGTAGGTCACGGGGCCACCTCCAGCACGATCTTGCCGATGTGATCGCCCGCCTCCATCCGCGCATGAGCGGCAGCAGCAGCGGCCAGCGCAAAGGTCTGATCCATGATCGGGCGGCAGTCACCGCGCTCGATCAGCGGCCAGACGATGCGCAGGATATCCTCGGCCACCAGCGCCTTGAAGGCGACATCGCGGGCGCGCATCGTCGATCCGGTCAGAGTCAGGCGCTTGGTCATCACCAGCCACATCGGCACTTCGGCCTTGGCACCGCCCTGCACGGCGATGGTGATATGGCGGCCATCATCGGCCAGGCATTTGATGTTCCGGGCCACATAATCGCCCGCCACCATATCCAGCACCAGTTGCACGCCCTTGCCGCCGGTGATTCGCTTCACCTCTTCCACGAAATCCTGATCGCGGTAGTTGATGGCATGGTCAGCGCCGATCTCCAGCGCGCGGGCGCATTTCTCAGGGCCGCCGCAGGTGACGATCACCGTCATGTCGAAGGCCTTGCACAGCTGGATCGCCGTGGTGCCGATGCCGCTGGTGCCGCCGTGAATCAGGATCGTCTCGCCCTCACGCGCCCAGCCGCGCTCGAACACATTGTGCCAGACGGTGAAGAGCGTTTCAGGCAGCGCCGCCGCCTGATCGAGCGGCAGGCTGGCGGGCACCGGCAGGCACAGTGCGGAATCGGCCACGCAATATTCGGCATAGCCGCCGCCCGTCACCAGCGCGCAGACCTGCTGGCCCAGCCAGATCTCATCCGCGCCCTTGCCCAGCGCGACGACCTTGCCCGAAATTTCCAGCCCGGGAATCGGCGAAGCGCCCGGCGGCGGGGGATAATTGCCCTGCCGCTGTATCACATCGGGGCGATTCACCCCGGCATAGGCCACGCGGATCAGAACCTGTCCCACGCCGGGATGCGGCACGGGGGCCTGGCCGGGGTGCAGCACCTCCGGCCCGCCGGGGTGTTCGAAGCCAACAACTGTCATGAATTCAGGGACTATGTCCGCCATCGCTACCCCGCACAGCTCGGTAAAGTCGCACTTGTCTGCCGTAAACGCGCAAGCGGTTGACAGCAAGCGCCGCGACGTCAAGGATGCGTTTCCAATGGAAGACGATGACCGCCCCGTTCCGTCCGGTGGCGTCAGCAAGGACGCCGCCCAAGCGCTCGCCAGCGAAAGCCTAGAGAGCTATTCGCAGGATGAGTTGAGCGCCCGTATCCGTCTGCTTGAAATCGAGATTGAACGCGTCAAGGCCCATGCCGCGCGGGCCAGCGCCCACAGGCTGGCCGCCGATGCCCTGTTCAGGCCGCGCGCATGAAGGCGGGCGCCATCATCCCGCGCTCCGGCGCAAGCGAAGGAGCCCCCCCTCGTAATTGGGCGGGGGTGCCCCATATAGAGATTGTTGATGGAGCCGACTCCATGATCGGCCCCCACACCAGACCCCATGCGGACGCCAAAACCGCATGGACCGCTCGCCCCTTCCGGGCGTTTCGTTCCTCAAGCCCCGCTCTTCATGTTCATCAGGCGCCCGTCCACACGGCGCCGATTCACGGACACGTCAGTCCCTAGCGAAAGTGCCAAGATGCCCAGTTTCGCCCAAAGCCTCGAAAAAACCCTTCACGCCGCGCTGGCGCATGCGTCCGAGCGCAGCCACGAATATGCAACGCTTGAGCATCTGCTGCTCGCGCTGATCGATGACGTGGATGCGGCTCAGGTGATGAACGCCTGCGGGGTTGACCTTGGCGAACTGTCCGAGGCGGTGAAGCAATATCTGGATCAGGAATATCAGAGCCTGAAAACCAAGGATAAGGCAGAGCCTGCCCCAACCGCCGGTTTCCAGCGCGTGATCCAGCGTGCCATCCTGCATGTGCAATCCAGCGGAAAAGACACCGTCACCGGCGCCAATGTGCTGGTGGCCCTGTTCTCCGAGCGGGATTCCTATGCCGTCTATTTCCTGCAGCAGCAGGATATGAGCCGCCTGGATGCCGTCAGCTTCATCAGCCACGGCATCGGCAAGGGCGGCAAGCGCATCGAGGACAAGCACCCCAAGGGCACCGAAGAAACGCCCCATGAGGACAAGCCCGAGACCAAGAGCGCGTCGGCCAACAAGAAGGATTCGGCGCTCGACCAGTTCACGGTGAACCTCAATGAGAAGGCGCTGGGCGGCAAGGTCGACCCGCTGATCGGGCGCGGGCCCGAGGTGGACCGCACCATCCAGATCCTGTGCCGCCGGTCCAAGAACAACCCGCTTTATGTGGGCGATCCGGGCGTGGGCAAGACCGCCATCGCCGAGGGTCTGGCGCGCAAGATCGTCGAGGGCGACGTGCCCGAGGTGCTGGCCAATGCGGTGATCTATTCGCTCGACATGGGTTCGCTGCTGGCGGGCACCCGCTATCGCGGCGATTTCGAGGAACGGTTGAAGCAGGTCGTCTCCGAGCTGGAGAAGATGCCGCATGCCGTGCTGTTCATCGATGAAATCCACACGGTGATCGGTGCCGGTGCCACCAGCGGCGGCGCGATGGATGCCTCGAATCTGCTGAAGCCCGCGCTGTCGGGCGGCACGATCCGCTGCATCGGCTCGACCACCTACAAGGAGTTCCGCAATCACTTCGAGAAGGACCGCGCCCTGCTGCGCCGGTTCCAGAAGATCGACGTGAACGAGCCCAGCATCGAGGACACGATCAAGATCCTCAAGGGCCTGCGCACCGCCTTCGAGGATCACCACAAGGTGAAATACACCGCTGAGGCGATCAAGACGGCGGTGGAGCTTTCCGCGCGCTACATCAACGACCGCAAGCTGCCCGACAAGGCGATCGACGTGATCGACGAGGTGGGCGCGATGCAGATGCTGGTGGCCCCGTCCAAGCGCAAGAAGACGATCACCGGTCGCGAGATCGAACAGGTGATCGCCACCATGGCGCGCATCCCGCCCAAGAGTGTCTCCAGCGACGACAAGAAGGTGCTGGAGCATCTGGAACGTGACCTCAAGCGCGTGGTCTTCGGGCAGGACAAGGCCATCGAGGTGCTGTCCCGCGCGATGAAGCTGTCGCGTGCCGGTCTGCGCGATCCGGACAAGCCGATCGGTTCGTTCCTGTTCTCGGGCCCGACCGGTGTGGGTAAAACCGAAGTCGCGCGCCGTCTGGCCGAGATCATGGGTATCCCGCTCCAGCGTTTCGACATGTCGGAATATATGGAGCGCCACTCGGTCTCGCGCCTGATCGGTGCCCCTCCGGGCTATGTCGGCTTCGATCAGGGCGGTCTGCTCACCGATGCCATCGATCAGCAGCCCCATTGCGTGCTGCTGCTGGATGAAATCGAGAAGGCCCACCCCGATCTGTTCAACATCCTGCTGCAGGTGATGGACAATGGCCGCCTGACCGATCACCACGGCAAGACGGTGGATTTCCGCAATGTGGTTCTGATCATGACCACCAATGCGGGTGCCAGCGACATGGCGCGCAACGGCATCGGCTTTGGCGACATCTCCAAGGCGGACGCCGGCGAGGAAGCGGTCAAGAACCTGTTCACGCCGGAATTCCGCAACCGTCTGGATGCCATCGTGCCCTTCGCCTACCTGCCCACCTCGGTGGTCAGCATGGTGGTGGACAAGTTCATCCTGCAGCTGGAACTGCAACTGGCCGACCAGAACGTCCACATCCAGTTCGACGCCGATGCGCGCGCCTGGCTGGGTGAGCGCGGCTATGACAAGCTCTATGGCGCGCGGCCTATGGCTCGCCTCATTCAGGACAAGGTCAAGCAGCCGCTGGCGGAAGAACTGCTGTTCGGCAAGCTGGCCCATGGCGGCGAGGTGAACGTCACCATCAAGGATGATGAGGACGGCAAGCCCGCCCTCAACTTCCAGCTGACGCCCGCCGCGCCCAAGGTGGTCAACAAGAAGACCCGTGGGCAGAAGAACGCGCCCGAGGCCCCCAGCAAGGCCGACGGCAAGGAGTAAGCGCTGGACCGCGCAAGAAGGGGCGCCACTCGTGAGGGTGGCGCCCTTTTTTGATTCAGAAGGGAAGAGAGGATGCGAGGGTGTTACACCCTCGCGCTCCCATGAATGTCTGCGTGGTGCTTCGGGTTCGGCTTGGCGCTCAGTTTGCCGCGCCGCAGGCATGAATCGCCAGCATGGCCCATCATCCATGATCGGATTGCCTGCGGCGCCTTGCCTTGCGCCGGTGGAGAGACTGGGCACTCGGATCGGGAGCCACTGCCGCTCCGTCGGAAGACGTTCCGGGAGCGCGAGGGGGTAACCCCCTCGCATTTCCTTTTTACCCTTCCAATCCCAACACCTTGTCCCTTGAAGTCGCCCCCCGCAGCAAAACCAGCCGAGACGGCGCCACACCCAAGCCCTTCGCCACCAGATCGATCACGGCAGCGTTCGCCTTGCCATCCTCCGGCTTGGCGCGGACCTTGGCCAGCAACCGCCCCTCGGCCAGTTCCAGCCCTTCCGAACGGGCGCCGGGCGTCACACGCAGCGCCAGACGGCCTTCCTCATCCAGCAAATCCCGGATCGCGTCAGGGGAGGGCAAATCGGCCTTGGGGCGGGCCATCAGCCCTCCAGCGCCTCGCGGTGCAGGCGGGCATTGTCCACATAATGCGCCACGCCAGCCTGCATGCCGGCCAGCTGCTGGTCGTTCAGAGCGCGGCTGAAAGCGGCAGGGCGGCCCACCCATAGCTCACGGGGCGGGATCACCTTGCCGGGGCTCAGGAGGGCTCCTGCGGCCAGCATGGCGTCGCTGGAGACGCGCGCGGCGTCCATCACCATGGCCCCCATGCCGACGAAGGCGCGATCCTCCAGCACGCAGCCGTGGATCATGGCCATGTGGCCGACCAGCACATCCTCACCGATCAGCGTGGGAAAGCCTTCGGGGCGGTTGGGCTTGGGGGAATCGCAGTGGATCACCGTGCCGTCCTGGATGTTGCTGCGCGCGCCAATGCGGATGTGATTCACATCGGCGCGGATGACGCAATTGTACCATATGGAAGCGTCAGGGCCGATCTCGACATCACCGATGATCCGGCAGCCGGGGGCGATAAAGGCGCTGTCATGGATGCTCGGCCAGATGCCCTTGAAGGGGGCGATGGTGATGTCAGGGCGAGTCTCAAAGGGGGAGGGGGTCATGGCCTGTGGATACGGTAAAGCCGGTGCAGGCGCAAAGGATCGCCTTCGGGCAGGGCGGGGTGCTCGAAATCCTCATCTGCGGCGCGAACCATGCCGAGGCGCTCCATCAGGGTCCAGCTGGCGCGATTGTCGGGGACGGTGATCGCCACGATGGTCTGCATCGGGCGATTGGCCCATGCCCAGTCCAGCGTGGCGCGTGCGGCCTCCTGCGCATAGCCCTGACCCCAGGCGTGGCGCACCAGGCGCCAGCCCACCTCATACTCCACCAGCGGCGGGCGAGGCGGGGCCATGCCGCACATGCCGAGGAAAGCACCATCCGAACGCCGCTCCAGCGCCCAGAAGGTGTGGCCGTGCTCGGCATCCATCGCCTGACCGCGCGCAAAGGCCGCATCGGCCCCGGCGCGGTCCAGCGCGACCAGATAGCGCATGACCTCCTCGTCCTGCGCCATGGCCCAGAAGGGCTCTCGGTCCGAATCCTGCCAGCTGCGCAGGATCAGCCGCTCGGTCTCAAGGCGGAAATCAGCCATTCAGCAGGCGCGCGGCATGGGCGGCATGATACGTCAGCACGCCCGAGCAGCCCGCGCGGCGGAAGGCCAGCAGCGTTTCCAGCACCATCGTATCGCGGTCGGCGGCGCCCGCCGCCACGGCATGCTCGATCATCGCGTATTCGCCGCTGACCTGATAAGCGAAGACGGGCACGCCGAATTCGTCCTTCACGCGGCGGGCGATGTCCAGATAGGGCAGGCCGGGCTTGACCATCACGCTGTCGGCGCCCTCGGCCAGATCGATGGCGACTTCACGCAGGGCTTCGTCGCTGTTGCCGGGGTCCATCTGATAGGTCTTCTTGTCGCCCTTCAGCAGCCCGCGCGAGCCCACCGCATCGCGGAACGGGCCATAGAAGGCGCTGGCATACTTCGCGGCATAGGACATGATCTGCACGTTCTGGTGGTTGGCACCCTCCAGAGCGGCGCGAATGGCGGCGATGCGGCCATCCATCATATCGCTGGGGGCGATGATGTCGGCACCGGCGTTGGCCTGATTCAGGCTCTGGCCCACCAGCGTTTCCACCGTGGCATCGTTCAGCACATAGCCCGTGTCGTCGATCAGCCCGTCCTGACCGTGCGAGGTGTAGGGATCGAGCGCCACATCGGTGAGAATGCCGATATCGTCACCGCAAGCATCCTTGATGGCGCGGATGGCGCGGCACATCAGATTGTCCGGGTTGAGCGCTTCCTTGCCGTCCTCGGTGCGGCGCTCCTTCTGCGTGTAGGGGAACAGGGCGAGGCAGGGGATGCCAAGGCTGACGGCCTCCTTCGCGCGCTCCACCATCAGGTCGACGCTCCAGCGCGAGACGCCGGGCAGGGCGGCGACCGGATCTTCCACGCCTTTGCCATCGGCCACGAACAGCGGCCAGATCAGATTGGCGGGGGTGAGGATGGTCTCGCGATGCATCGCGCGGCTCCAGGGGGTGGAGCGGCTGCGGCGGGGGCGCTGGGCGGGGAAGGGGGCGATGATGGTCTGGGTCATGGGTTCGGGTTTAGACCTGTTGGGGGCGGGGGGGAATGCGATTTTGGTCGAAAGAAAAGGACAATGCGAGGGGGTTACCCCCTCGCGCTCCCATGCATGTCTACGTGGCGTGCCATCTCATCGTTGCGCCATGCCGCAAGCGGCTTTCATTTATAGCCTCCGGCGGTAGAGAGGTTGGCATAAGGCTGCGCAACTGCGCGCCCTCTCGTCGGGAGACGTAACGGGGGTGCAAGGGGCGATGGCCCCCTGCTTATTCTCTTCCTTAGGAACCTCTCCCCATGAAAATCGCCAGCTTCAACATCAACGGCATCAAGGCCCGCCTGCCGCGCCTGCTGGAGTGGCTGGAAGAGACGCGCCCCTCGGTCGCCTGCCTGCAGGAGATCAAGACTCAGGACGAGGGCTTCCCGGCCGATGAGTTCGAGAAGATCGGCTATCACGCCATCTGGCACGGCCAGAAGGGCTTCAACGGCGTGGCGATTCTGGCCGACGGCGAAAAGCCCGTCGAGGTCCAGCGCGGTCTGGCCGGAGAGCCCGAGGACGAGCACTCGCGCTACATCGAGGCCGATGTGTTCGGCGTTCGCATCGCCGGCATCTACCTGCCCAACGGCAACCCGCAGCCCGGCCCGAAGTTCGACTACAAGCTGCGCTGGATGGAGCGCCTGCGCAACCGTATGGCTGAGCTGCGCGCACTGGAAATCCCTGTCGTGGTCACCGGCGACTTCAACGTCATCCCCACCGATCGCGACATCTGGTCCCCCAAGGCCATGGCCGATGACGCGCTGATGCAGCCGGAATCACGCGACGCCTATCTGCGCCTGCTCAACGATGGGTGGACGGACGCCATCGCCACGCACAACCCCGATGGCGGCGTCTGGACCTATTGGGACTATCAGGCCGGGGCATGGCAGCGCGATCACGGCTTCCGCATCGACCATGCTTTGCTCTCACCCGAGGCGGCAGACCGGCTGGTGGCTTGCGGGGTGGACAAGGATCATCGCGGGCGGGAAAAGGCCAGCGATCATGCGCCAATCTGGATTGAGTTGAGGACGTAAGAAGGGAAGCAGATGCAAGGGGGTTACCCCCTCGCGCTCCCATGACTGTCTGCGTGGCGCTTCGAATTCGGCGATAGAGCAACGTCGCTGCGCCGCAGGCATAAAATGAATGATCTGCCTGCGGCGCTTTTGCTGCCTAGGTGGAAAGTTCACGCACCACGATGCCTACACACCTCCCTTTCGTCGGGAGACGTAACGGGGGTGCAGGGGGCGTAACGCCCCCTGCTGTTACCCTTTCCCCTTCAACTCCGCGATTTCCTTCCTGAGCGCCGCCATGGTCGCCAACGGCCCACGCACATATTGATCCAGCGTCGGCAGGCTGGCCACGTCCACGCTGGCCTCCGCTGCATAATGATCGATGATCGCTCCGGAATCCGGCAGATATTGTCCGGGAGCAATCTGGGCGATGGGGAAGGTGACCTTCTCGACATGCGGCTCCAACTCAGCGCGCATCGCGGCCTCCAGATCATCGCCGGGGACGAAGACCCGCAACTCGAAACCACCGATCAGCCCCGCCTCAAGCAGGAACAGCCGCAGCTTCAGGCACCAGGGGCAGCGGTCCTTCAGGTAAAGAACCGGGCGGAAAGGCGTGGTGGTCATAGAAGCGCTCCGTGTGAGGATCAGATCACCGGTCTAACCCTCGGGCCACAAACAACAAGGCCCCCTGTTCCACGTGGAACAGAGGGCCCTGGCTGGCGCAGAAAGGATCTATCTCATCGATAGAAAACGTGATTGTCGATCCGGGCCACGCGCTGACGGTGCCAGCGGGGCGAGATGCGCGCGGAATGGAAGAACATCGCCCCTTCAACGGGGCTCTGCCAGCTGCCGTCGTGAGCGATTTCGGCAATGGCCAGCGCGCGATGCCAACCAGCGGAGGTGTGGTTGATCACCGGCATCGTGCCGCCATGAATGAAGGAGAATTGCGAGGGCTGGTAGACCACACCGCAATAGCTGTCCGGGAAACGGCCCGAGCGCGAACGGGCGACGACCACGCGGGCAACAGCCAGCTGGCCATCAAGCGTTTCATTGCGCGCTTCGAAATAGACGGCGCCTGCCAGGCAGTTGATTTCGGAGGAGACCTCTTCGCCCTGCGGCTGGCGGGCGACAAGCTGAGTCAGCGTCGCGGCACTCACGGCGGGAGCCGGTTCGAGGTCGAGGGAAGGCTGGGTGGCAGCGGCGTTCGCGATGCCGGAAGCGGCAGGAACAGGCACAGTCTGCAGGGTCGGTTCGTTCTGCTGAGCAGAGACGCCAGAACCGATGGCGGTGAGCATCAGAACAGTCGCTGCCAGCGACAGGCTCTTGGCACGGTTGAACAGCTGACGCATCGAAAGCAATTTCTAGTGCGGTGAACTTTCCAGACGCAGCACGCGCAGATAGAAAAGCCCCGAAAAGCCATCCCCATCCACCAGCGATCCTGCCGGCAGCCCCCCGTCTGCGTGCCAGCCTGCCAACCCCCCGGTCAACTTGGCCGCCTGCGCGTTATGGACGTCGCGCGGTGCAGGACAGGGCGTTTGGAGTCAATCGCGCCTAAACGGACAATCCGATGAATCGTTCCGCCGCCGGGATGTCCAGTTCAACTATCCACAGATCACGGTCCTGCTGGCGGCGGCGTTCCAGCCAGTCATGGAAGGATTGCGGGTCCTCGGAATCAAGGCGCTTTGCGCAATGCCAGCCGCGTGAGCCATCGGCCATGGGCATGCGTTCATAGACGCGCTGGTCCTGACCGTTCTCGCAGAGCAGCAGGAGAATCGTGCCGGCATCGGCCTCGCCCTTGGCAATGACGGTGGCAAAACCGCCCTGCGTATTCACCTGCCTGACCAGCGCCGAAACTTCCACAGCGGCGGGCAGGCGAGGGGTCTCGCTCATCCGCCGTAACCGGGCAGTGAGGAGAGCGCCATATGTGAGCGCATAAAGGTGCCGGTGCCGCGCCCGACCTCCTCGCCTTCCTCGTCGATCAGCCGTGCCTCGGCCACCAGCACGCGGCGGCGACCGCTGACCCAGCGCCCCTCCGCCGTCACCCGGCCGCCGCGCACAGGGCGCGAAAACAGCAGGTTGAAGGAGGTGGTCAGCAGGAAGCGGTCAGTGACCAGCGTGTTGGCGGCGTAAAAGGCCGCATCGTCGAGCATCTTGAAATAGATCGTGCCATGCGCCGCGCCGCCCGCGTGAAAGACGGTGGGATCGATGTCGAAGAGGATGCGCGCATGGCCTTCCCCGATCACCTCAAGCCGCGATGAAAACAGCTGGTTGATCGGCGCCGAGGCGTAAAGCCCCTCCAGCGCGCGCCAATGCAGCGCAGCCCCCGAGTCCACGTCCTTATCCTCAACGCTCATCTTACGCCGCGTCGCGGTCGAGGACGTTGGCGAGGAGGGCATAGAGCGCCTCATCGCTGGGGGCATCATTCAGGGCGGCATGCATCTTGTCGTCGCGCATCATGCGGCTGATCGCGGCCAGTGCATGGAGATGCACCGCCCCCGCCTGTTCAGGCGAAAGCAGGCCGAACACGATGTCCACCGGCATATCGTCAGCGGATTCGAAGGCCACCGGCGATTCCAGCCGCAGCACCACCGCCACGGGGCGCACCAGATCGGGCATGCGCGCATGGGGAATGGCCACGCCGCGGCCAAAGCCGGTGCTGCCCAGCTTTTCGCGTTCCTCGATGCGGTCGCGAACTTCGGCCTCGTCCAGCGCGTAAACGCTGGCGAAACGCCCGGAGAGATGCTCGATGATGGCGGATTTGCTGTCAGCCGCAATGGTGCCGACCGCCTCCGGCATGAGCGTGAACAGCGCTGTCATCGCCAATCTTCAACTTGCCTTATCATGCCCGTCGCCGATTGGTCGGGTCGGGCGGGGCGATAGCTTGTTTCGCTGGAACACGCAAAGGCGTTTGGCATGCATGCTATCCCGCGTAAAACACGGAAGATCGCGCATCAGGTCGAAGCTGGTTAGCCGCCACAACCAGACGCGCGTCCTTCCGTGAAGGGCCACTATCCCCGCCGCAGCCGACGGGGCAGCGACGCGTTTCGTCTGTTACGACGGTTCGACCCAGCCGATCGAGCCATCACCCCGTCGATAGACCATATTATGCTTACCGGTGCCAGCATTTTTGAACAGCAAGGCATTGGTGTTGCGCAGATCCAGCATCATCACCGCATCGGAAACGGTCGCTTCGGGCACGTCCACACGCAGCTCGGCGATGACCAGAGGAGCCTCGGCAACGGCTTCCTCACCCTCTTCGTGAACCGGTTCCTCGAAGATGGTGTAGGCCGCTTCCTGAGTCTGCACGGCGTGCGTGGACTGCTCGTGGCGATCGTTCAGGCGCTTCTTGTAGCGGCGCAGCTGAGTCTCGATCTTGATGGCGGCCGCATCCAGGCTCTGATGCGCATCATGGGCGATGCCGGCGCCTTTCAAGATCAGTCCCTGGCGCACATGAGTCACGATATCGCATCGGAACGAACCGCCGGGCGCCTTGCCGAAGGTCACCACGGAAGACAGCGCCTTGTTGAAGTGCTTGTCCGTGATGGTGTTCAGCCGGTCCTCGACGTGGACCCGCAGCGCTTCGCCGGTTTCCATCTGATGGCCGGAAACGCGAATGTCCATGGTCCTGACTCCTGTTCTGTTGTTGGGAATGCGTTCTTAATCGGAAAGCCAAAGAGGTGTTTTGATCGACTCCAAAAACTTTGCGTGAGCGGCCAATTCCGCTTCGCTGGCGTGGTGGGGGCGGGCGGGGCGTGCAGCCCTTTCCCGCGTGATCACAGTGGTTTCGACCACGGTGGATTCAACAAGTCCCTGCTCGGCGGCAAGTTCCAGACCGATCTGGCGGCCGCCCAGCAGCTCGACATAGACCTGCGCCAGCAGTTCGGCGTCCAGCAGAGCGCCGTGCTTGGTGCGGTGGCTGCGATCGATGCCGTAACGCGTGCAGAGCGCATCGAGCGAATTTTTCGCGCCCGGATGCTTGGAGCGCGCGATGCGCACCGTATCGACCATACGGTCAGCCTCGACGATGGGCAGGCCCACCATCGTCAGCTCATTGTTGATGAATCCGAAGTCGAATCCGGCGTTATGCGCGACCATCGGCGAGTCGCCGATAAAGTCGAGGAAAGCCTGCGCCTCATCCTTGAACAACGGCTTGTCGGCCAGGAAGGCTTCGGACAGGCCGTGGACCCGTTCCGCCTCGGCGGGCATATCACGCTGAGGGTTGAAATACTGGTGAAATGTGACGCCGGTCTGCACCCGGTTGACCATTTCCACACAGCCGATTTCCACGAGTCTGTCCCCTGTTTTGGGGTCGAGTCCGGTGGTTTCAGTGTCGAAAACAATCTCTCTCATTCACTCGACTATCGTCCTGCCGAGGCCCGCTTACAAGGGGTTGTGACGCTTTTATTATCGTGTCGGGATCAGCCGTTCGATCAGCGCCGCGACCTGTGCGCGAGTCTGCGCAAGGCTGGTGCCGGTGTCGATGATGTGATTGGCAAGAGCGCGTTTTTCGGAATCGGGCATCTGCCGCGCGAGGATTTGCGCGAATTTTTCCTCGGTCATGCCGGGGCGGGCCAGCACCCTTTCGCGCTGCGCTTCGGCAGGGGCGGAAACGACCGCGACGGCATCGATTCCCTTGCGGCCCGTTTTTTCGAACAGCAGCGGGATATCGTAGACCACCAAAGGCGCGACGGCATGCTCTTCGAGGAATCGCATGCGCGCTTCGGAGACAGCGGGGTGGACGATGGCTTCGAGTCTGGCCAGCGCCGCATCATCGCCGAAGACGGCTGCGCCCAGTTTCACCCGATCCACGCCATCGGGGCCGGTGGTGCCAGGGAAGGCCGCTTCGATAGCGGGCAGCAAAGCGCCATTCTGGCCCTGCATCAGCCGCACCTGCGCATCGGCATCGAAGACCGGCACACCGATCTCTTCCATCATCGCTGCCACCGCCGATTTGCCCATGCCGATCGAGCCGGTCAGCCCGAGGACAAAAGGGCGAGTCATGCCGTCAGCAGTGCGCGCAGGGCGGCATCGCCATCCTGCCGGGGCGGGGGGGCGCCGAAAAAGCGCTCGAAAGCCGAAGCCGCCTGACCGATCAGCATCGAGAGGCCATCGACGGTGGTGAAGCCCGAGGCTTCCGCCGCGTGCAACAAGGGCGTTTTGAGCGGCGCGGTGATGATGTCGTACACCACAGCGCCCGGCGCCAGATGCGAAAGATCGAACGTCAGCGGCGGGTTACCCACCATGCCCAGCGGGCTGGCGTTGATCAGCAGATGATAGCCGCCCTCCGCAGGCTGGGCGAAGGTGGCCAGATCGCTGACGCCATGATCACCCGCCGGGGCCAGCGCATCGACCAACGCCTTGGCCTTGGCCGGATCGCGCGCCGCCAGCGTGATCGCCGGGCCAGCCTCGGCCAGCGCCGCGACCACCGCCCTCGCTGCGCCACCATTGCCCAGCACCAGAGCGCGGCAGGGCTGATCCAGCGTAGTCACGAAATCGGCCAGCGGCTCCATAAAGCCGGGCACGTCGGTGTTGTAGCCGGTCAGCGTGCCATCCGCGCCGCGCACCACCGTGTTCACCGCGCCGACGCGCTCGGCGAGCGGGTCCAGCGCATCAAGCAGGGGCATCACGGCCTGCTTGTGAGGCATGGTGACGTTGCAGCCGCGCCAGTTTTCATCCTGACGGCGGGCCGCGATATAGGCGGGCAGGGCCTCTGCGGTGACATGGGCGTGGCGGTAATCGCCCTCAAGCCCCAACGCTTTCAGCCAGTGCTTGTGGATAATAGGCGATTTGGACTGGGCGATGGGATCACCGATCACCTCTGCGTAGGGGAGAGTCATGCGATAACCCCTTGAGCCCGCAAGGCTCCCAGCACCGGCAGCAGGGGCATGCCCAGCACCGTGAAATGGCTACCTTCCACAGAGTTAAACAGGTTTATCCCCAGACCTTCCACACGGAATACACCGACGCATCCCGCCACCTCGGGCCATTCGGCGTCGAGATATTGGGTGATGAAGGCCTCATCCAAAGCGCGCACATGCAGCTTGGCCACTTCGCCATGGCTCCACACGATCTGGCCCGCGCGGGCGAGGGCGGCGCCGGAATGCAGCTCCATCACCTTGCCCGAGAAGAAGCGCAGATGCTCGGCGGCATTCTCGCGGCTGGTGGGTTTGTCGAAGCGGCGGCCCTCGACCACCACCAGTGAATCGCTGCCCAGCACCAAGGCATCGCGCTCGGTTTCGGAGACGGCGAGAGCCTTGGCCTCGGCCAGAGCCAGCGCCACATCGGCGGGCGCGGCATCGGCCAGCGCGGATTCAAGCGCGCGCTCATCCACATCGGCGGGCTGAATCGTGTAAGGCACACCAGCTGCGGTCAACATCGCGCGACGTGAGGCGCTTTTGGACGCCAGCACCAGAGGAACTTTATCGGTCATATCGGGCGGTTTCCGGCCTGTGCGCCCACATCCTGGGCATTGCGATCCTTGAGCAGCGAAATGATCGCGGCGGCGGTTTCCTCAATCGAGCGGCGGGTGACGTCGATCACCGGCCAGCCATTGTCGGCAAACATGCGGCGGGCGTAGAGCAGTTCGGTCTTCACCCGCTCGACATCGACATAGGATGTCTCGGTCTGATGATTCATTGAGAGCAGGCGGTTGCGACGCACCTGCACCAGCCGCTCCGGCGCCGTCGTCAGCCCGACCACCAGCGGCGCACGCAGGCCGAACAGCAGGGCAGGCGGCGGGCTTTCCACCACGATGGGGATGTTCGCCACCTTATAGCCGCGGTTGGCGAGATAGATGCTGGTCGGCGTTTTCGAGCTGCGCGAGACGCCCGCCAGCACGATGTCGGCCTCTTCCCAGTTTTCCCAATTCAGCCCGTCATCATGGGCGATGGAGAAATGAATCGCATCGACGCGCGCGAAATAGGCCGCGTCCAGAATATGCTGCTTGCCCGGTCGCCCCTTCGCCTGCTGCCCCAGCATATTGCCCAGCGCATCGGTGACGGAATCCAGCACCGGCACGGCAGGCAGGCTCATCGCCAGACAGCGGTCCTCCAGCATGCGGCGGATGTCGTGGCTGACCATCGTATAGAGCACCAGGCCCGGATTGGCCGCGATATCGCCCATCACGCGATCGAGATGCGCCTGGCTGCGCACCATCGGCCAGAAATGGCGGTTGACCTCCACATCCTCAAACTGGGCGAGCGCCGCCTTGGCGATCATCTCCAGCGTTTCGCCGGTGGAATCCGAGAGCAGATGCAGATGCAGGCGGTTCATAAACAACAAGCCAAAGTGCTGGGGAGAAAGGAATGCGGGCCATCAGCCCTTGTGGATATCCCTTGGCATAAACGGCAGGACAGGAGAACCGACAAAATGGGGGATAGAGTCCACCCCCGCTAACCCGGACTCAATCCGGGGCCTGCGCACATGTGGGCAGTCTTTCCCACAGGCTGGGGATAAGGGGCATAAGGATTCCTTGACGATTGGAGTCACGGAGTCGCAGATCGCTTTGCGCTGTTCAGCCCGGCATAATTCAGGCAAGTGGCCGTAATTCCCACTATCCACAGGCCCAACAACCTTCATCATCCTTTCATGAATCCTCTTTGAATCAGGAATGACTCACAATGCCCGGTCCTTTGCTCGCCACCCTCAAGGGAGAGAACCTCTCTCGCCGTCCCATCTGGCTGATGCGGCAAGCCGGGCGCTATCTTCCTGAGTATCGCGCGCTTCGCGCGGAGAAGGGCGGGTTCCTGCCTCTGGTCTATGACAGCGAGGCAGCAGCAGAGATCACCTTGCAACCGCTGCGCCGTTTCGGCTTCGATGGCGCGATCCTGTTCTCAGACATTCTGATCGTGCCTTATGCGATGGGTCAGGATCTGGCGTTTCTGGCGGGCGAAGGGCCTCATCTCTCGCCCAAGCTTGTGGATCATAGCTTGCAGGCTTTGCAGGGGGTTCCAGACCGTCTGTCACCCATCTACGAGACGGTGCGTCTGGTCAGAGCCGCGCTGAAGGAAGAGGTGACCATGCTGGGCTTCGCAGGAAGCCCCTGGACGGTCGCCACGTATATGGTGAACGGCGAGGGCAGCCGTGACCAGCATGAGACCCGCGCCTATGCCTATCGCGATCCTGAGGCCTTCCAGGCGATCATTGATGCCATCATCGAGGTGACCGTCGAGTATCTCGATGGCCAGATCAAGGCGGGCGCCGAAGCCGTGCAGCTTTTCGACAGCTGGGCTGGCAGTCTGGCTCCGCGCGAATATGAGCGCTGGGTGATTGCGCCCAACGCCACCATCGCCGCGCAGATTCAGGCTCTCCACCCCGATGTGCCGGTGATCGGCTTCCCCAAGGGCTCGGGCGAGAAGCTGGCCGCCTATGCCCGCGAGACTGGCGTGAATGCCGTGGGCGTGGATGAAACCGTCGACCCGCTTTGGGCCGCGCGCGAACTGCCCGCTGGCATGCCGGTGCAAGGCAATCTCGATCCCCTGCTGCTGCTGTCAGGCGGCGCGGAGCTGGACAAGCGCGCGACCGAGGTGCTGGAGGCCTTTGCCGACCGCCCCCATGTCTTCAACCTTGGCCATGGCATTGGGCAGACGACGCCCCTCGCGCACGTCGAACAGTTGCTTCAGGTGGTGCGCAACTGGCACCGATAACCTATATAGGCCTGTATGGATTGGATACTCTCGATGACCTACGCCTGGCTTAAGGCCGGCCATATCATCTTCGTCATCTTCTGGATGGCGGGGCTTTTCATGCTGCCGCGCTATTTCGTCTACCATCAGGAAAGCCTGCCCGGCACCGAGGAAGAGCGCCGCTGGATCGACCGCGAGAACAAGCTGCTCAAGATCATCATGTGGCCCTCTCTGGTGGCCGTGTGGGTGTTCGGGCTGCTGCTGGCCCATACGATCGGAGCTTTCTCGCAAGGCTGGTTCCACGCCAAGCTGGCGATGGTGCTGGTGTTGACGGGCTATCACGTGTGGCTGGCGGGCTATGCCAAGAGTCTGGCCAAGGGTGATCGCAAGCTGCCGGGCAAGACTCTGCGCCTGCTGAATGAGGTGCCCGGTGTGGCGGCGGCGATCATCGTGATTCTGGTGATTGTGCGGCCGTTTTAAGTTTTTGAAGTAGGAAGATGCGAGGGGGTTACCCCCTCGCGCTCCCATGACGTCTTCCGACGATAGGGCAGGGGCGCCCGATCTTTGTGCCTAGCCTCTCCACCTGCTGGCGCCGCAGGCTTCAACTCTTCAGCGCGGTGTTATCGTTCTTGCCTGCGGCGCGGCGACGTTGCCCTGCGGCTGAACCCGTGGTGCTGAGGTAGACATTAAAGGGAGCGCGAGGGTGATGACCCTCGCATTTCTCTTTCCCTTCTTCCCAACCAATCAATCCCCTCCACCCATCGCCAATTTATTGACGGGAAAGCGCCAACAGAATATGCGCTAACCTCTCACCGGCAATGATTTGCGCGCGAACGTAGCGCGCAACTGGTCCGCCTTCTCCAGGCCCGATGGACCCGCCGGCCGAAAACCTCCTTACGGAAATTATTTATGCATTTGAAAGAATTGAAGAAAAAAACATCGGCCGAGCTGGTCGAAATGGCTGAGGAACTGGGCGTTGAAAGCGCCAGCACGCTGCGCCGCCAGGATCTGATGTTTGCGATCCTGAAAGAACTGGCCGAGGATGGCGAAGAGATCCTGGGCATCGGCACCATTGAAGTGCTGCCGGACGGCTTCGGCTTCCTGCGCAGCCCCGAGGCGAACTATCTGGCTGGCCCGGATGACATTTACGTCTCGCCCAATCAGGTCCGCAAGTGGGGCCTGCGCACGGGCGATACGGTTGAGGGCGAGGTTCGCGCTCCCAAGGATGGCGAGCGTTATTTCGCGATCACCAAGCTGGTCGCGGTGAACTTCGACAGCCCGGAGGCCGTGCGCCACCGCGTGAATTTCGACAACCTCACGCCGCTCTATCCGAACAACCGCCTGAAGCTGGACACGCTGGACCCGACGGTCAAAGACAAGTCGGCGCGCGTGATCGATCTGATCTCGCCGCAGGGCAAGGGCCAGCGCGCACTGATCGTGGCGCCGCCGCGCACGGGTAAGACCGTGCTGCTGCAGAACATCGCCAAGGCCATCACCGACAACCACCCCGAGGTGTTCCTGCTGGTGCTGCTGGTCGATGAGCGTCCCGAGGAAGTCACCGACATGCAGCGCAGCGTGAAGGGTGAAGTGATCTCCTCCACCTTCGACGAGCCCGCAACGCGCCACGTGCAGGTCGCCGAAATGGTGATCGAAAAGGCCAAGCGCCTGGTCGAGCACAAGCGCGACGTGGTCATCCTGCTGGACTCGATCACCCGTCTGGGCCGCGCCTACAACACGGTCGTTCCTTCGAGCGGCAAGGTGCTGACCGGCGGTGTGGACGCCAATGCCCTGCAGCGCCCCAAGCGTTTCTTCGGCGCCGCGCGTAACATCGAGGAAGGCGGTTCGCTCTCCATCATCGCCACCGCGCTGATCGACACCGGCAGCCGCATGGACGAGGTGATCTTCGAAGAGTTCAAGGGCACCGGCAACAGCGAAATCGTGCTGGACCGCAAGGTGGCCGACAAGCGCATCTTCCCCGCGCTGGACGTGGGCAAGAGCGGCACCCGCAAGGAAGAGCTGCTGGTGGAGAAGGGCAACCTCTCCAAGATGTGGGTGCTTCGCCGCATCCTCATGCAGATGGGTACCGTCGACGCGATGGAGTTCCTGCTCGACAAGATGAAGGATTCCAAGACCAACGAAGACTTCTTCGCGACGATGAATCAGTAAGATTCATTCGGTCTGAGATTCAAGGAAGGGGTAGGAGGAATCCTGCCCCTTTTTTGATTCAGGTTTTGAAGAAGAAAGATGCGAGGGGGTTACCCCCTCGCGCTCCCGGAACGTCTTCCGCCGATAGGGCAGGGTCGCCGAAATGTTGCGCTCCGGCTCTCCACCTGCTGGCGCCGCAGGCTATGAATCTCATGATCGATAGGGTGCACTGGCGGATTCAAGGCCTGCGGCGCAGCGACCTTGGCTCTGCCGCCGAACCTGATGCGCAACGAAGACATTAAAGGGAGCGCGAGGGCGATGGCCCTCGCACTTATCCTTCTTTCTTACCCGATAAATTCGGCAATAAACTCCACCGTCCGCGCATCGGCCAACACAGCGCCAGCCTCATTGCGACGGCTGCCCTTGGTCTCCGCAAAACCGTGACCGAGGCCTTCATAATCATACAGAGTCACATTCGGCACCGAATCCAGCCCGGCATGAATCACCTTCTGCTGCTCGGGCGAGGTGAAGGCGTCGGCGGTGGGGATATGCAGCAGCAACTGACCCTTGATGTTCCCGGCCTCACCCAACAGCTGATCCAGCCCCACACCGTAATAGCCAACAGCAGCATCGATGTCGGTGCGCGCAGCCGCCTGATAGGCCACCAGACCGCCCATGCAGAATCCGACCAGACCGACTTTCACGTCCGGATTCTGAGCGCGCGCCCATGCGATCAACGCGCGAATATCGTCCACACCGGCGGGGAAGTTGTGAGCGCTCATCATGGCCAGGGCGCGAGTCATCTCCTCGGGCACATCATGGTCCAGTTCCACGCCGGGCTCCTGGCGCCAGAACACGTCGGGCGCGATGGCGACGTAGCCCTTGCTGGCCCAGTCATCGGCCTTCGCAACGATGCCGGGATTCACGCCGAAGATCTCGGGCACCACGATCACCGTGCCGCGCGGGGTGCCTTCAGGTTTGGCGACATAGGCGGGGATCTCGCCTGTGTGGTCAAGGCTGGGGATAAGCGTGTTGGTTGTCATGGGGAACTCCGTGGAGGGGCCGATTGTTACGACTGAAGGACAGATGAATGGACAGTCAGCTCTGGCTATGCCAGCTATGTTTGACGGTTCGTCACAGTTTAGGGAGAGGCCTGATGAAGCTCAATCTTGAGATTGATTGCAGCCCGGAAGAGGCGCGGCGCTTTCTGGGTCTGCCCGATGTGACCCGGGCCAATGAGATGTATATCGATGCCGTGATCAAGGCGATGCAGGGCGGCGGCAGTCTGGAGCAACTGGCCGAATACACCAAGCAGTTCGCGCCGATGGGCCAGATGGGGCTGAAGATGTTCCAGCAGCTGATCGAAGCGGGCGTGGGCATGGCGGGCAAGCCCAAGGGCTGATACACGCCTGCGGATGCAGGATACGATTTTCGCGCCCTCCAGCGGGGCGGCTCCGGCGGCGATTGCCGTTATCAGGATCAGCGGACCTCAGGCGGGGGAGGCCTTGCGGGCTTTGGCCGGGCGGCTGCCCGCGCCGCGTCGAGCGAGCTATGGCGCTTTGCGCGACAGCGGCGGCCAGGTGCTGGACCATGCTCTGCTGCTGTGGTTCCCCGGACCGAAAACCGCAACCGGCGAGGATCTGGTTGAATTGCATTGCCATGGTGGCCGCGCGGTGATTGCGGCGGTGGAGCAGGCGCTGAGTCAGTTGCCCGGCCTGCGCAAGGCCGAGCCGGGTGAGTTCACCCGTCGCGCTTTCACCAACGGTCGCATTGATCTGGCCGAGGCCGAGGGTCTGGCCGATCTGCTCTCCGCCGAAACCGAATTGCAGCGACAGAGCGCGATGGCTTCGGCAGGCGGTGCTTTGTCGGCGCTGGTGGATAGCTGGCGGCAGGAGGTGCTGTCGCTTTCGGCGCTGGTCGAGGCGGCGCTGGATTTTGCCGATGAGGATGATGTCGGCGGTTTGCCTGCAGATATCCCGGTGAGGCTGGGCGATCTGCGTTTCACCATCGCGCAATGGCTCGATCGCCCGCGCGCGGAAGCCTTGCGTGAAGGGTTCCGCGTGGTGATTGCAGGGCCTCCCAATGCCGGTAAGTCGACTCTGTTCAACGCGCTGGTGGAAAGTGAAGCAGCGATCACCGCGCCCATCGCCGGGACGACACGCGATGTGCTGACTCATCCCGTGGCGATTCAAGGCGTGCCTTTCCGCTTCTTCGACACGGCGGGTCTGCGCGATGAAACCGACGATGTGGTCGAGGCCATTGGCATCGAGCGCGCCCGGGCCATCGTCGATCAAGCCGATCTGATCCTATGGCTGGGAGAGGAAGGGCAGGGGCCGGATGCCGATGATCGCCTGTGGGAGATCGCTGCCCAGATCGACCGCGCTGATCATCACGCCAAGAGTCAGCCCCGTCATCGCGTCTCGGCCAAGAGTGGTGAGGGGGTGGATGATCTACGCCGTGATCTGGTGGCTCATGCCCGCGCCGCGCTTCCTCGCCCGGGAGAGGCTGCGCTGAATCAGCGCCAGCACGCCGCACTGGCCGCTGTGGTGTCAGCGCTTCATGACGCCGAAGCGCGACAGGATGATCCGCTGCTGGTGGGCGAGGGTCTGCGTCTCGCCCGCGTCTCTCTGGATCGCCTCTTGGGCCGCACCACCACCGAGGATATGCTCGATACGCTGTTCGGTCGCTTCTGCATCGGTAAATGATGTTCCACGTGAAACACGCCTTTTGACCTGAGCCTCGCCCTCATGTAGGGCGGGCCCATGCAGAATTTCGATGTGGTTGTGATCGGCGGAGGCCATGCAGGGGTCGAGGCCGCTGCCGTTGCCGCGCGCATGGGCGCGAAGGTTGCCCTGGTCAGTTTCGATCTCGACGCCATCGGCGCCATGAGCTGCAACCCGGCCATCGGCGGCCTGGGCAAGGGCCATCTGGTGCGCGAGGTCGATGCCTTTGATGGCATCATTGCCCGCGCTGCCGACGCTGGCGCGATCCACTATCGCATGCTCAACCGCAGCAAGGGCAGCGCCGTGCAAGGCCCGCGCGTGCAGGCCGACCGCAAGCGCTTCAAGGCGGCGGTGCAAAAGCTGCTGGTACATCAGGGCGATCTGACTCTGGTGCAGGGCGAGGCGGCTGCGCTGATTCAGCAGGGCGGCAAAGTCACCGGTTTACAGCTGGCCGATGGTTCCACGATCAATGCTTCGGCGGTGATCCTTTGCACCGGCACCTTCCTTGGCGGCACGTTGTTTCGTGGCGAAGAGCGCATGGTCGGCGGCCGCATCGGTGAGGCTTCGGCCCAGCGATTGGCGGCGCAGATTCGTGATGCCGCTCTGCCGATGGCACGGTTGAAGACGGGTACGCCGCCGCGCCTCGATGGCCGCAGCATCGATTGGGCTCGTCTTGAATCGCAGCCTTCGGAAACGATCCAATGGTGCATGTCACCCATGGAAAAGGCGCGGGTGAATCCGCAGGTGTTCTGCGCCATCACCCGCACCAATCCCGCGACGCATGATGTGATCCGCGCCAACCTCCATCGCTCGCCTTTGTTCAGCGGTGCGATCGGGGCGACCGGCCCGCGCTATTGCCCCAGCATCGAGGACAAGATCCACCGCTTCGCCGACCGCGACGGCCATCAGATTTTCCTCGAACCCGAGGGTCTCGATACGCCGCTGGTCTATCCCAATGGGGTGTCCACCTCCTTGCCCGCCGATGTGCAGCTCGCAATGCTGCACACCATGGAAGGGTTGGAAGAGGTCGAGATGGCGGTGCCGGGCTATGCGGTCGAATATGACCACATCGATCCGCGCGCGCTCTATCCCAGCCTTGAGGTGAGGGCGATGCCGGGCCTCTATTGCGCCGGACAGATCAACGGCACCACCGGTTATGAGGAAGCCGCTGCGCAAGGACTCATCGCAGGCATGCATGCTGCGGCTGCTGTGCTGGGCAGGGCGCCCGCGCCGCTTGATCGCGCCAATGCCTATATGGCGGTGATGGTGGACGACCTGACTCTGCAGGGCGTTTCCGAACCCTATCGCATGTTGACGGCCCGCGCCGAATATCGCCTTCGGTTGCGCGCCAACAATGCGGTGACTCGTCTGACACCTCTGGCACTGGCTGCCGGTTGCATCGGCGAGGAACGCCGCGCCTGGTATGAACAGCGCGAGGCGGATCGCGAGGCCTTTTCGGCCAAGCTCGATCACCTTGTGACCAGCGCTGAATTAGCCCGCAGCGGCGTGCCCGTCCGTGAGGATGTAGGTCGCTTGCCGCTGCGCGAATGGCTCCGTTTTGGTGGCGTGACTCTCGACACGCTGGAACCCTGGATCGAAGACGGTCTGGGAGATGATGCCGATCTGGCGGCAGAGGTGGCGGAGGACGCTGCCTATGCTCCCTATCTGGAACGGCAGGATCGCGAATTGAAGGACATGCGCGCGCATGATGGTTTGGCTCTGCCAGAGAATTTCCCCTATGCCGATACGCCCGGCCTCTCCCGTGAAATGGTTGAGCGGTTGGGTAAGGCTCGCCCAACGACGCTCGCTGCAGCCGGGCGCGTCCCGGGGATCACGCCTGCTGCGCTCGCAGCCCTGCTCGTTCATGCGCGGAGGCTTTCGGCATGATCGCTGATGAGGCGGCAGCCCTTGCCTGGCTGGAGCAATTGCCCGGTTTCGACAGCGCTGCAAAAGCGCGCGCCGAACGTCTGGTGGCGATGCTGAAAGAGGAAAACGAGCATCAGAATCTGGTGTCGAGCGGATCGCTGGCCGAAGTCTGGCGGCGCCATATCGTCGATTCAGCGCAGCTTCTGACTCATGTCACTTGGCCGGATGTTTCACGTGAAACATCGGGGCCATGGCTCGATATGGGGACGGGGGCGGGATTCCCCGGTCTGGTCATCGCGTTGATGCGGCCCGAGATGCCGGTGTGGATGGTTGAATCGCGCGCACGCCGGGTCGATTGGCTTCAGCGTGTTTGTGACGATCTGGATCTGAAGCAGGCCAAGGTGATCGGCAGCCGTTTGGAACTGGTGGAAAGCCAAGCCGTATCGGTGATTTCCGCCCGGGCCTTTGCACCATTGCCGCGTCTGCTCGAACTATCTGCCCGGTTTTCCACAAAGGCGACCGCGTGGCTGTTGCCCAAAGGGCGGTCGGCAGGGCAAGAATTGGCAGAGCTGACCGGATGGCAGCATATGTTCCACGTGGAACCATCGATCAC
Source organism: Novosphingobium terrae (assembly GCF_017163935.1). NCBI lineage: Bacteria > Pseudomonadati > Pseudomonadota > Alphaproteobacteria > Sphingomonadales > Sphingomonadaceae > Novosphingobium > Novosphingobium terrae. The sequence goes on from NZ_JABVZR010000001.1 coordinate 4,061,876, forward strand.
CGATGGCGAGGCGGGGATCATCATGGGGCACCTTGAGGGGCCCGCGGACGGAAAAAAGCGCGCCAAATCCAAACGTGCGTAAAGACCGACCGACCTATCCGCCGATGCAGATACCCATGGCGCTCCACGCCACAGACGAGGATGAACCGATGATCCGCGTTGCCATTGCCAATCAGAAGGGTGGTGTGGGTAAAACCACCACCGCCATCAACATGGCCACGGCGCTTGCCGCCACCGGATGGAAGACGCTGCTGGTCGATCTCGACCCGCAGGGCAATGCCTCGACCGGCACCGGTGTGGGCACGGATCAGCGCGAATGGTCTTCTTACGACCTGCTGATGGGGGAGGCCGTGCTGAGCGACTGCATCATGCAGACCCGCATCCCTGGCCTTGATATCGTACCCGCCACCGTCGATCTCTCCGGCGCCGAGGTTGAGCTGGTGGCTGTCGATCATCGCACGGACCGGCTGCGCCATGCACTGTCACTTGATGCGGTGGCAGCGGCTGGTGGCTATGACATCTGCTTTATCGATTGTCCGCCCTCGCTGGGTCTGCTGACTCTCAATGCGCTGACCGCCGCCGATACGCTGCTGGTGCCACTGCAATGCGAGTTCTTCGCGCTGGAGGGTTTGAGCCAGTTGCTCCAGACGGTGGAGCGCGTGCAGCAGCGTTTCAACGCTGACCTGGGCATCATCGGCGTGGCGCTGACGATGTTCGATCGCCGCAACCGCCTGACCGATCAGGTCTCCGCCGATGTGCGCCAGGTGCTGGGCAATCTGGTGTTCGACACCGCGATTCCGCGCAACGTCCGCCTCTCCGAAGCGCCCAGCCACGGGCTTCCAGCCCTCATTTACGACCAGCATTGCGCGGGCAGCAAAGCCTATATGGCGCTCGCCCGCGAATTGATTGCCCGCCTGCCAGAACAAAGGAAAGCCGCATGAGCGAGGATACCGCGCCCGCCCCGACCCCTGAAGCCCCCGTTGCACCGCGCCGCAAGGTGCCGGCGCTGGGGCGCGGCCTTCAGGCGCTGCTCGGTGAGACGCGGCGCGAGGAACCGCTGGTGCAGTCCAACCCTGCCAGCGGCAATCTGCCCGTTCACGTGGAAAGCCAGCAAGCCACCCGCGTGGAGGGTGGAATGGCCATGCTGCCGGTCTCCTCTATCGAGCCGCATCCTGATCAGCCGCGCCGTCATTTCGACGATGCCGCGCTGGACGAACTGGCCGCGTCGATTGCGGCGCGCGGGGTGATTCAGCCGGTGATCGTGCGTCCGTTGAGTGATGGGCGTTATCAGCTTGTGGCCGGTGAGCGCCGCTGGCGTGCCTCGCAGCGTGCGCAGGTGCATGAGATTCCCGCGCTGGTCCGCACGCTGACCGAGCGCGAAGTGATGGCTCTGGCGCTGATCGAGAACCTGCAGCGCGAAGACCTCAACCCCATCGAAGAGGCGCGCGCCTATCAGCGTCTCGCCGAGCATGAGAGCATGACTCAGGCCGATATCGCCCGCATGGTCGATAAGAGCCGCAGTCATGTCGCCAACATCCAGCGCCTGCTGAGTCTGCCCGATCCAGTGATCCTGCTGGTGGAGAAGGGCGACCTCTCCATGGGCCACGCCCGCGCCCTGATCGGCGCGGAAGATGCGACCGCGCTGGCGACTCAGGCCGTGGACAAGGGCCTTTCCGTACGTGATGTGGAAGGGCTGATCCGCCGCCGCAACAAGGGTGAGGTCACCACCGCTGCTCCGCGCCGCGCGCGCGATTCAGGCGAGGTTGCGGACAATGCCGATATCGCTGCCGTGCAGGCTCATCTTGAGGACTTCCTCGGCCTGTCTGTGAAGATCACCGCCGACACCGATCCGCGTTCGGGCACGGTGACGATCCGTTATCGCACCTTGGATCAGTTGGATCTGGTGTGCCAGCGTCTGACTGGCGGCGGAATCTGATCAGAGTTTGATCCTCTTGTCATGCACCACCCGGCGCGGTCGCGGATGCGGTCTGGCCGGGGGTGGGCAGGGGATGCAGTCCATCCCGCCGCTTGTTTCCACTGGCACGGCATAACCATAGGTGGGATCGGGCGCGCCGCCGGCTTCATAGTAGTTCAGCCATGCCTGGCAGCCTTGATCGATAGCGGCGTAATCGGGTTGCGCGCCGCGAGTCAGGCGGTTGCGGCATTCGTTCAGCCAGTTGATTCTTTGATCCGGGGCGAAGGGTCTTAGATAGGCCGCTGTCATCGGGGCAAGTGGTGGGGGGAGTGGGCGCTCGGCGGCATGGGCCACGGCGGGAAGGGCGCTCAAAGCTGCCAGAAGTACCAGGCGATGCATGGGCCATCTCCTCTCTCAGCAAGCAGGAAGATGGTTAATATGTGCCTTTTTAGGCAAGTAGGAAAGGGAAGAAAGTTGAATGCGAGGGTCATGACCCTCGCGCTCCCTTGAATGTCTACGTCGCGCACAAGCTATCGGGCAGGCATAGATTCATAGCGCCGCAGGCAGTTGCTTTGCTGCGCAGCATTTGCATTCCAAACTGAATCTGATTGCTTGCGGCGCGGAGAGGTTGGGAGCAAGGATCGTGCGCCACTGCCGCTTCGTCGGGAGACGTTATGGGAGCGCGAGGGGGTAACCCCCTCGCATCTTCCCTTTAATCCTTAAATCGCTTCAGCAATCGCCAAAGCCAGCGCCTCGATCCCCTGCGCGTCTTCCTCATCGAAACGCGCCTTCTCCGGACTGTCGAGATCGATCACCGCGATCACCTTGCCATCGCGCACCACCGGCACCACCAGCTCCGACTGACTCGCCGCATCGCAGGCGATATGGCCCGGGAAGGCATGGACATCGGCGACAAGCTGAGTCAGCCCGGAGGCCGCCGCCGTGCCGCATACGCCGCTGCCGAAAGGGATACGGATGCAGGCGGGCTTGCCGATGAAGGGGCCGAGGACCAGCTCATCCTCAACATTGCGGTAGAAGCCCGCCCAGTTCAGCGTGGGCAGCATCTGCCAGAGCAGCGCCGCCACGTTGGCCATATTGGCGACGGGGTCGGGTTCTCCGGCGATCAGGGCTTGGGCGGCCTGAGTCAGGTCACGATAGGTTTCGGCCTTGGATTGGCCGGGGAGGGGGGCAAAGTCGAACATGGGCATGCCATACTGCTTCTGGCGCTTGCCGCCTAGGGCATGCTGTCCTATCCACACGCAATGAGCCCTTTTCTTCGCAAATTGCTGATCGGCACGGGCATTGCCGTGGTCGGTCTCGGCGCCTTCACTGGCTGGGTGTGGTATGGGAATCCGACATCGGAGCCCATCGAGCAGTTCGAGGGCACCAAGCCCCGCATTGTCGATCCGCAACCCGAAAAGATTCCCAGTATCGCGGTCTACAAGCCGATTGGCTGGGATGCGGGCGCCGCGCCTCAGGCTGCGCCGGGCATGCAGGTGACTCGCTTTGCCGAGGGGCTGGCCCATCCGCGCACGCTCTACACGCTGCCCAATGGCGATGTGCTGGCGGCCCTGACCGGCCCGCCGAAGGGCAATGATGCGGGCGGCATCATCGGCTTTATCCAGCGCACGCTGGTCGGTTTTGTGGGCGGTGGCGACACCTCGGCGGATGAGATCGTGCTGCTGCGTGACAGCAAGGGCACAGGCAAGGCGGATCAGCGCTTCGTGCTGCGCCACGACGATCTGCACAGCCCCAGCGGCATGGCCTACGCCGATGGCAAGCTCTACATCGCCAATGACAATGCCGTGCTTGCCTTCGACTACAAGATCGGTGACACGACTCTCACCGGCAAGCCACATAAGGTCATGGATCTGCCCGGCGGCGGCAATCACTGGATGCGCAACCTGTTGATGGCGCCGGATGGCAAGACGATGTTCGTCGCCATCGGTTCGGCCTCGAACATTGGTGAGCGTGGCATGCAGGCCGAGGAAGGCCGCGCCATGATCGAGCAGATCGACATCGAGAAGATTCCCACCGGCAAGTGGCCGGCGCGTCGCTATGCGGCGGGCATGCGCAACCCCAATGGCATGGCCTGGAATCCCGCCACCGGCGAGATGTGGACCGTGGTGAATGAGCGCGATCAGCTCGGCCCGAATCTGGTCCCTGATTATCTGACCAACGTGCCCGCCGGCGCGCATTACGGTTGGCCCTGGTACTATTGGAAGGACAAGCAGGACGACCGCGTCGATGCTCCGATCCCTGAGTACCTCACCGATTACATCCGCAAGCCGGAGTATGCCATGGGGCCGCATGTGGCGGCGCTGGGGCTGGTTTTCGGGCAGGATGGCTCGCATCTGGGTGAGCAGTACGCCAGTGGTGCCTTTATCGCCCGCCATGGTTCGTGGAATCGTCGCCCGGCGGTGGGTTACGATGTGGTCTATGTGCAGTTTGACGATCACGGGAATCCGCAGGGCCTGCCCAAGCCGATCCTGACCGGTTTCCGCGATGCCAAGGGTGCGCATGGTCGCCCCACCTGGCTGCAGTGGGCCAAGGATGGCGCTCTGCTGGTCAGTGACGATACGGCGGGGATTATCTGGCGTGTGTTTGCTCCGGGCGCGAAGCCTGCCATGGCGCCCAAGCCTCTGCCCACCGAGCATCTGCCTGCGCCCAAGGATCTGAAGGACCCTAATAGGCAGTATAGTGCTGATTTTCAGGCTGATTCCAAGGTTAAGCAGTAAAGGGTAAAAGCGAGGGTGTTACACCCTCGCGCTCCCATGAATGTCTACGTTGCGCTTCGAGTTCGGCCTTGCGCTTCGAGTTCGGCCTTGCGCTTCGAGTTCGGCCTTGCGCTTCGAGTTCGGCCTTGCGCTTCGAGTTCGGCCTTGCGCTTCGGGTTCGGTCTTGCGCTTCGGGTTCGGTCTTGCGCTTCGGGTTCGGCCTTGCACTTCGTTTGCGCCGCCGCAGGCAGAATCTTTTAGTGCTTAGGCTGGCGTTCTAACCTGAATCTGACTGCCTGCGGCGCGGCGAGGTCAGGCGCAAGGATCGTGCGCCACTGCCATTTCGTCGGGAGACGTTATGGGAGCGCGAGGGGGTAACCCCCTCGCATCTTCTCTTTCCTTAAATCTGCTTCCCCACTCGTCCTGCCAATTCAGTGATGTAGTGCGAAGCAATACGCCCCGACCGGCCACCGCGACGCTTTGACCATTCCAGCGCGTCGGAAACCTCCCACTCCAGCCCATAGGCCGCCGCATAGCCCCGGATGATCCCGAGGTAATCGTCCTGGCTGCAATTGTGGAAGCCGATGGAGAGGCCGAAACGGTCGGCCAGCGCCAACTGGTCGTCCACGGCGTCGCGCGGATTGATGGGGTCGTCCTGCTCCGACATATGGCGCGAGACGATGGCGCGGCGGTTGGCGGTGACAGCAAGGCGCACATTGCGCGGGCGGGCCTCGACGCCGCCCTCCAGCCAGCTGCGCAGGGCGCGCGGGCCGGCTGAATCGCCTTCCTCAAAGCCGAGGTCGTCGATGAAGACGAGAAAGGGGCGGGGCACATCGCGCAGCACCGAGAAGAGCGTGGTGAGCGAGGAGAGCGCGTCGGGCGCGACCTGCACCAGCGCGAGGTCGGTGCCCTTGTCCTCGCGGGCGTGGCGCAGGCTGGCGCGGAGCAGGGCCGATTTGCCCATGCCGCGCGATCCCCACAGCAGCATGTCATGCGCGGCGTGGCCGTGGGCGTGGCGCAGGACGTTGTCGACCACCTTGGCCTTCTGCTCATCCACGCCGTAGATCAGGTCGAGCGAGGGGGCTTCGATGGCGGGGACGGCGCGGGGCTGGATGCCGTTCCAGACGTAGGCGGGGGCGGCGGACCAGTCGATGGGCGTGGCGGCGGGGGCGGCGATGCGCTCCAGCGCGGCGATGATGCGGTCGATCTGGCCAGCGAGTTGATCGCTCATGGGTATTCTCTCCGAACGGAGCGTTTTCGAGCCGGATCTCCATCCGGCGGCTCGGAAAACGCGACCATAAAAAACGTCGCCTCACACCTTGCAAATTCGCGAGGGTAGGGGAAGCCTCTCTCTTGGAGCTTGCGATGCCTGTGCCTATAGCGGGGCGATGAGCATCCCCATTCTTCTGCCCGCCGATGAGGCTGGGCTGGCGCAGGCCATCGAGCAGTTGACCGCAGGCGAACCCGTGGCCGTGCCCACCGAGACGGTCTATGGTCTGGCCGCGCGTGCTGATCGCGCCGAAGCGGTGGCGGCGATTTATCGCGCCAAGGGGCGGCCTGATTTCAACCCGTTGATTGTGCATGTCAGCGATGTGGAGGCGGCTGAAAAGCTGGCGGTGGTCGATGAGCGGGCGCGCGCCTTGGCTAAGGCTTTCTGGCCGGGTGCGCTGACGATGGTGCTGCCGCTTCGGGAGGGGGCTCCGTTGGCTGCGGCGGTGACGGCGGGTTTGCCCACCGTGGCTTTGCGTTGCCCGGCGCATCCGGTGATGCGGCAGGTGCTGGCGCAATCGGGGCTGGCGCTGGCGGCGCCCTCGGCCAATCGCAGCGGTGGAGTCAGCCCGACGCGCGCCCGACATGTCGCTGAATCATTGGCGGGGCGCATCGGGCTGGTGCTGGATGGCGGGGCCTGCGCTCAGGGGCTGGAATCGACCATCGTGGCGTTGCGCGAGGGCGGGGGGTGGCAGGTGCTGCGCCCGGGCCCGATCACCGCTCAGGCGATCGCTGAGGCGCTTGGAGAGGATGAGTTGGCACCGTCAGCGGATGCTGGGATCGAAGCGCCCGGCCAGATGACCAGCCACTATGCTCCGGGCAAGCCGGTGCGCCTGAACGCGCGCGAGGCGGAGGCGGATGAATTCCACATCGGTTTTGGCGCGATTGCCGGTGCGATGAATCTGTCCGAGTCAGGCGATCTGGCCGAGGCGGCGGCGAATCTTTACACTGCCCTCCACGCTTCGGCGCAGGCCGATCAGCCGCGCGTCGCCGTGGCCCCCGTACCCGACAGCGACATCGGCGAGGCGATCAACGACCGCCTGCGCCGCGCTGCCGCCTGAGTCAGGGTTCGCACACCACCTTGCCGGTGCCCATGGCATGGACCTCGCATTTGGCGCGGCCCTTCACATGCAACGAGCCCGTGCCAAGAATGCTGGCCTTGATGTCGCCATCCGAGGCGAATTCCGTATCGCCCGTCCCGGCGATGTTGATCTCGGCCTTGTCGACCTTCAGCTCGGCCATATGCGCGTTGCCGGTGCCGGCGATGTTCAGTTCCAGCCCGCCGGCGGTGCCGCCCGCCTTGTAATTGCCGGTGCCGGCGATGTTCACCTCCAGCTTGCCGATGGCGATATGCGGCGTCTCGATGTTGCCGGAGCCCGCGACGGAGATCTTGGAATCCTGCGCCAAGGTCTCAGCCGTGATCTGGCCCGAACCCGCCATCGTCAGCGATTTGGGCGCGGGCATGGTGACGTCCACGGTGAACGGCCCCTGATTGCTGACGCCGGATTTGCGCAGAATGCCCAGCGTGCCATCCTTCAGGGTGAAGCGCAGCACATTGTCCGTATCGCCACCGACGTGAATCGCCAGCTTGTCGCCTTGATGCAGGCGAACCGTATCGGGGCCGAGGAGCACCAGCTCATTGGCCTCGGCATGAGTCAGGTCGAGTTCGGCCAAGGGCTTGCCCTTGTCGCCATTGATCGAGATATCGGCTGTATCGCAGGCCGACAACGCCATCACCATCCCCAGCGGAATCAAGGCGCCAAAGCTGGCGGCGAGTTTGCGGATGTCCATCGTGTGGGTCTCCATCTTATGTGTGTTGGTTGTATAATACACATCGAGAGGGAGAACAAGAAGGGGAAAATGCGAGGGTCATCACCCTCGCGCTCCCTTTAGTGTCTGCGTTGCGCCACGGGTTCGGTCTCAGAGCAAGGTCGCGGCGGCGCAGGCAGAATCTGCGTGAGGCCAGCGTGGACTCTGACTGCCTGCGGCGCGGAGAGGTTGGGCGCCACGATGAGGAGCCACTGCCGCTTCGTCGGGAGACGTCATGGGAGCGCGAGGGCCCGGAGCATTCCTCTTGAGGAATGTGACCAACTAAAGACTCTCCCCTCGCATCTTCCCTTTCCTGAACCGCCTGAATCAAAAAAGGGCCACCCTTGCGGGCAGCCCCTTCTTTGCACCGAATCTGAAGGTTCAGACCACGGCGGCTTCGTAGTACTTGGGTGCATGCTCGTTGAGGATCACGAGGATCTTCTTGAGCGCTGCGGGTTCGTCGGTCTTTTCCATGGCCGCCAGTTCGCGGGCGAGGCGGCTGGAAGCAGCCTCGAAGATCTGGCGTTCGGAGTAGGACTGCTCGGGCTGGTCGTCGGCGCGGAACAGGTCGCGGGTCACCTCGGCGATCGACACGAGGTCGCCCGAGTTGATCTTGGCTTCATATTCCTGGGCGCGGCGCGACCACATGGTACGCTTGACCTTGGGCTTGCCCTTCAGCGTATCGAGCGCCTCGCGCAGCGTCTTGTCCGAGGACAGTTTGCGCATGCCGATGGCTTCGATCTTATTGACGGGAACGCGCAGGGTCATGCGCTCTTTCTCGAATCGCAGCACATAGAGTTCAAGCTTCATGCCGGCGATTTCCTGCTCGAGCAGTTCGATCACCCGACCGACACCGTGCTTGGGGTAAACGACGTAATCTCCAACATCGAAGGCGTGAGCCTTGGCGGTCATCTATCGTCCTTTCGCGCGGCGAGGCTTGCGACCAAGGGGTTGACTCTGAAAGAGAACGGCGCTGTCATGGCCGGGGGTGGCCAACAGCGCCTGTCAACGAAGGTCAGCAAACCTGCCTTTCATGGTGTTTGGGTTTCGACCCGGGTATGCGATGGCTGTAGACCGGTTTTGGGAGACGGTTCCAGTCGCGCGGGGTATTATATATCCCATCTGCAACAAAATTGCCAGAGGCAGAACGCTCGCCTCAGCGAAAACGCGGATTCGGGCTCAGGGCTTCCATTCCGGGGAGGCCGGAGGCCATGGAATGCGCCATCAGCTGTTCCAGTCTGGCCAGGGCTTCGGCGCCTGGCATATGCGCGGCATCGCCGGCGGCCTGGCGCGACATTTGCTGGATCAGGGCCGCCATTTCGGTCAGCACCACCATCTGACGCTGGTAGAGCGTTTCGACATGATCAAGGCGGCTGTAGAGGCCGGAGACCTTCGTGGCCGACAGCACACCGTTCACGACAAAGCCGAGAGAGGCGAAGACCACCGCCGTTAAGGCATAAGAGGCGATGACGCCAAGCGACAGATACACGAGGCCCACTCCCAGCTCGTCGTAAAACAAGCCGGGAGTATCGCAATTCAACCGATTGCTCAACGCATTCCGGTCTTAATTTTTATTCACGGACGTAAAATCTTCCCGCTTTGGGACAGCGAGTGAAAGATCAATCACCCTCGCCCGGGGCTTCCGAGAACTGGGTTTCGAACTTGCCGTCCTTGCCCTTCCAGTCGTCGGCGTCGTCCGGCGCGTCCTTCTTGACGGTGATGTTGGGCCATTCTGCCGAGAACTTGGCGTTCAGCTCCATCCACTGCTCCAGACCGCTTTCGGTGTCGGGCAGGATCGCTTCGGCGGGGCACTCGGGCTCGCAGACGCCGCAGTCGATGCATTCGCTGGGGTTGATCACCAGCATGTTCTCGCCTTCGTAGAAGCAGTCCACGGGGCACACTTCCACGCAATCCATGTATTTGCAGCGGATACAGGCGTCGGTGACGACATAGGTCATGGCTGCAAATCCCCTTTCGCTAGGTAAGCCAAATCAGCGCTAATGCTTGGGCGCGCTGCTAGGGCGGAAACACGCGTTTCGTCAAGCACGCGATAACAGGCCTGTGCCTCCGGCGCGGGGCCGCGACGTGCGGGCAACACCAGAATCTCGATCACGCGCACGCCATGGGGCAGGGGCAGCACCAGAATATCGCCGGGTTTCACCGCTGTGCCGGGCCGCTCCACGCGCCGTCCGTTAAGGCGCATATGGCCCTCCAGCACCCAGTCATGCGCGCGGGGCCGCGTGGGAGAGAGGCGGATAAACCACAGCAGCTTGTCGATCCGCATGCTCATCCTGCCACCAGTTGCCTGGCCATCAGCTGATGGAGCGCGGCAAAGGCGCCGCCGTTGGGGGCCGGTTCCGGGCTGGCCGCAGTTTCAAAGCGAGGTGGCTGCCAGCGCCACACCACCGGCGCGGGCGGGCCGGAGACAGTCTCACCCAGCATGCGCGGCATGATGGCCCGGAACCCGGCGAGCCGCAGCAAATGGGCATAGGCCCTTGTGCTCAGCCCCATGCGCAGGGCGGGTGCGGGATCGAGCATGAAAGGACGGTTCCGCGCGGCGACGCGGCGGCCATGGGCTTCGCGCAGCAGAGCTTCGGCACGGTCGATGCGCAGGGCCTGAGCGCCCAGCAGGCGATAGAAGGGCAGCACGCCCTTGCGCGGAGCGGGGATCAGCACCGGCATGGACTCGATTTTGGCGCGGCCATGCAGCGCGGCCCAGGCGCTTTGCGCGCTGGCTTTCAGCATGGAGGGTACAAACAGATCGAGCGCGCCTGCCTTCACACCCAGATGTCGCAACCTTTCGCGCTGTGCCTTGTCGAGCCGTTCGATGCCGGAACCGGCACGGGGCACCATGCCGCCGGATTCCACCAGACGGATCAGCAAGGCGCGCAGCTCCGGCCCGGCCTGAGCTTCAAGGCTGGCCGCTTCCAGGCGAGCCAGCGGGGCCAGTGGCTTGAGGCATTCTCCCAGCCAGCCTTGCAGGGCGGCGATGAGCCCGTTGCGCTCCGCGGAGGGCATTGGATCAAGCAGAACAGACGGCGTCAAATGTGGCGCGAGCAGGCGGCGTGTCGCAACAAGCTTTGCCAGCGCCTCGCCTTCCCAGAGGATCGCGCCGCTCTCCAGAGTCAGGCCTGTGTTTTCGCCTGCCGTGATTTTGCCAGCTGTGATTTTGGTTGTCAGATCGCGTGCGCGCGCAGCGATCAGCGCTGGCAAATGCTTTTCCGCAGCGGCCAGCAGCAGCTTGCGGTCAGCCAGGCGCGTGGAAGGATCGACATGGAAGCGGAAACCGGCCAGCGTGCCGATGGCTTCCTCCTCCACCAGCACGGTGTCATCCTCCAGGCGCACCGGCAGCAGACCGGCATCCGGCCCCAGCTTGCGCATCAGCACGGCGGTGCGGCGGTTGACGAAACGCTCGGTCAGGCGGCCGTGCAGCGCGTCGGAGAGGCGCGCCTCCACGGCGCGGGCGCGTTCGGCCATTTCTTCCTGAGCCAGCACCCAGTCACGGCGCTGGCAGATATAGGCCCAGCTGCGGATCGCGGCGATGCGGCCCTGCAGCGTGTCGATATCGCCGCTGGTGTTGTCCAACTGGGCGATGGCACGCGGGGCGTGATCGCTGGCCAGCGGGCCATGCGCCAGCTCCTGCCACAGGCGTTCCACGAAGCGCGCATGGGTTTCAGCCCCCTGCTGACGGAAATCGGGCAGGCGGCACACATCCCAGAAGCGGCGCAGCATGCCGGGCGAGGTCAGCGTATCGGTGACAGCCGAATCCTCCGAAAGCCGCTTCAACACCGCCAGATCGATGGCCTGAGGCGCGGGAATCAGCTCCACGCGTTCCGGAGGCTCCTCCAGATCGGCGATCAGCGTGGCGAGGGAATCGAAACGCGGCCCGGCCTCGCGCCAGAACAGGCGGGTGATCGGCGGAAAGCGATGCTCCTCGATGGCGTAGATTTCTTCATCGGCGAATTCAGCCTCATGCGCGCCGCCTGCCAGCGTGCCGAAGGTGCCATCACGCTGATGCCGCCCGGCGCGCCCGGCGATCTGCGCCATTTCCGCCGGAGTCAGTCGCCGCTGCCGCACACCGTCGAACTTCGACAGCCCCGCAAAGGCGACATGGGTGATGTCCAGATTGAGCCCCATGCCGATGGCATCGGTGGCCACCAGATAATCGACTTCGCCCGCCTGATAGAGTGCCACCTGTCGGTTGCGCGTCTCGGGGCTGAGCGCGCCCATCACCACCGCCGCCCCGCCACGAAACCGGCGCAGCATTTCGGCCACGGCATAGACCTGCTCGGCACTGAAGGCGACAATCGCGCTGCGCGGCGGAATGCGCGACAGTTTCTTCGCGCCGGCATAGCTGAGCGTGGAAAAGCGCGGGCGGCTGACGATCTCCACACCGGGCACCAGCGCCTTGATCAGCGGCTCCATCGTGGCCGCGCCCAGGAACATCGTCTCCTCGCGCCCGCGCGCATGCAGCAGGCGGTCGGTGAAGATATGGCCGCGCTCGCGATCGGCGCAGAGCTGAATCTCGTCCAGCCCCACAAAGGCGACATCGCGCCCCATGGGCATCGCCTCCATGGTGCAAAGCAGCCAGCGGGCGTTCTTCGGTTCGATCCGCTCCTCGCCGGTGATCAGCGCGACCTGCTCGGGGCCCTTGATCGCCACCACCTTCTCGTAAACTTCCCGCGCCAGCAGGCGCAGCGGAAAGCCCATCATGCCGGAGGAATGGGCGCAAAGCCGCTCAATCGCGAGGTGAGTCTTGCCCGTGTTGGTGGGGCCAAGCACCGCCTTCACACGGGATTGACCGGTGTCGCGGGCCGGTGATGTGCCGAGGCCGCGAAAGGGAGCAGGGGAATGCTTCGCCATGTCCTGTCTAAGATGGCAGTGCAGGGGGCAGGGGACAAGGGTTGGGGGCAGTTTTTCACAGGGAAGTAAGGTGAAAGGAGAAATGCGAGGGTCATGACCCTCGCGCTCCCTTTAATGTCTACCTTGCGCCATGGGCTCGGCCTTGCGCCCAGATTGCCGCGACGCGGTGAGGATGGGGTGCCACTGCCCTTGCGTCGGGAGACGTCATGGGAGCGCGAAGGGATAATCCCCTCGCATCTTCTCTTCCTGAATCCCTTCGCTCTACCCGGTCCTTATCCATTGATTAACCCAACTCATGCAGGGCTAAAGCGGCATCACGCACACAGGCAGACGAAGTGTACGCATTCCGCCATAGCGACGATTTGCAGGCCCAGGGCGGAGCCATGCCCGCCGCCGTGGCCGAGCAAGGCCTGTGGCAGCGCTTCCTGACTCATTACCGCAAACTCGATATCGCCGATGATCTGGCCGAGGACATCGGCACACCGCGCTGGTGGCGGGGGATGGGCGTGCTGGCCACGGGCATCGCCTGCGCGCTGAGCTTCTGGCCCGGCCATGCAAGACTTGAGGCGGCCATGGCCATGCCTCTCGATGCCGTCGCAACGGACGAATGGCGCAGCCAGACCTTGCGCCCCCTGGCGCTGGGCGCGGAGATGGGCCAGCGCATGGCGCCGACCCATGCCGTCACGCCCATCGCCGCCGTGCCGGAACGCCCGAGTATTTCGCTGGTGGCGACTCTGGCGCAGGGGGACTCGCTGGAGCGGATGCTGGAGCGGGCAGGGGTCGGTTCAGCGGATGGCGCGCGGGCGCTGTCTCTGATTGCCTCGACCATGCCTCCGGGGGAGATCGAGCCCGGCACGCGCTTCGATATCACTCTGGGCAAGGCATCGGCCCCCGGCCAGCCCCGCCCGCTGGACAAGCTCGATTTTCGCGCGCGGATGGATCTTGATCTGGCCGTCAGCCGGGGTGCGGACGGGCTGACGCTGGGTAGCCATGCCATCGCGGTGGACACCACGCCGCTGCGCATTCGCGGCCCTGTCGGCCCGAGCCTCTATCATGCCGCGCGGGCGGCAGGTGCGCCGATGAAAGCGATCGAGCAGTACCTCCATGCCATCGACGCCCATTTCAGCCTCGACGAAGTGGCACCGGGCGACACCTTCGACATGATCGTCGCCTACAAGCGCTCGGCGCGCGGCGAGACCGAGGTGGGCGACCTGCTCTACGCCGGCATCGAGCATGACGGCAAACCGCGCACCCAACTCCTGCGCTGGAGCGGCGCGCATGATTCAGGCGACGCGCAATTCTTCGACGCCCAGGCCATGACCGAGCAGCGGACCTCCAACGCGCTGATCATGCCGGTGGCGGGCGCGCGCATCACCTCCAGCTTTGGCATGCGCTATCACCCGATTCTGGGCTTCTCGCGCATGCACTCGGGCACCGATCTGGCCGTGCCATGGGGTTCGCCGATCTACGCCGTGGCCGATGCGCTGGTCACCTACGCAGGCTGGCGCGGCGGCTATGGCAATTACGTGAAGCTGGAACATGGCGGGGCGCTGGCCACCGGATACGGCCATATGAGCCGCTTTATCGTCTCGCCGGGCATGCGTGTGCGAGCCGGGCAGGTGATTGGCTATGTGGGTAGCACGGGCATGTCGACAGGCGCACACCTCCATTACGAGGTGTTCCGCGATGGGGCCTCGGTCGATCCCATGTCGATGCATTTCACTGTGAGGGCGGGCGTGGACAAGGCCGAGATGGATGCCTTCAAGGCCAAGCTCACGCGCATTCTCACAGTGAAGCCGGGAGCGGCTTTGCAGAGATTTTCAGGCGGGTAAGAAGGAAGTGAAGATGCGAGGGGGTTACCCCCTCGCGCTCCCATGACGTCTTCCGACGCTAAGGCGGTGGCGCCGCATCGTTGCGCCCAAGCTCTCCACCTGCTGGCGCCGCAGACAGTGAATCTCATGATCAATGGATTGTGCAGGCGTTTTTAGAGCCTGCGGCGCGGCAAGCTGAGCGCAAGGTTGAACCCGATGCGCAACGTAGACATTAAAGGGAGCGCGAGGGTTATGACCCTCGCATCTATCCTTCCTTCTTCAAACCGCGAAGGAAGACCCGCAACCGCATCCGGCGACAGCGTTAGGATTCTCGACCTTGAACGCCGCACCACCCAAAGACTCGACGTAATCCACCACACAGCCCGAAACCAGATCGAGGCTCGCCGGATCGACTACCAGAGTCACCCCATCGGTTTCCGTCACCGAATCCTCGGCGTCGGGCGCGTCGGCCAGACCGAAGCGGTACTGGAAGCCCGAACATCCGCCACCCTCGACCGAAAGACGCAGGATTGCGGGCTTGGCCTGCTTGGTGGCGATAAACGCCACGCGCGCGGCTGCCGAGGGGCTGAGGGTGAGAGGAGCTGCGGTCATGTCGCCCATGTAGGCATGGCGAGCCCGCCCCGCAAGGCGGGCTCGCCGTTTCAGGCCGTCTGGATGTAGTCGCGCATGGCTTGGGCCTCGCTCTGGATCCGCTCGATGCGGTATTTCACGAGGTCGCCGATCGAGACGAAGGCCACCATCCGCCCGGCTTTCAGCACGGGAAGGTGGCGGATGCGCCGCACGGTCATCAGTTCCAGCGCTTCGAGGGCGCCGGTGGAGGGCTCGACGGTGATGGCCGGCGAGGTCATCACCTGCCCGACCAGCTTGTCGAGCATGGAGGGTCCGTGGGTGCGCAACTGGTGGATGACATCGCGTTCGGAGAAGATCCCGGCGATGGCATGGCCATCCATCACCGGCACGGCGCCGATGCGTTGCGAGGCGAGAAGGTCGACAGCTTCCTGAACAGGTGTGGTGATCGAAACATGGATGATGGGGCGATCTTTTTGCCCTTCAATGAGACGCGCAATCGTCACGGCGACTCTCCCTGTTTATCTTTTGGGACCGTGACTATGACATGAGTCGCAGACCTTGGCGAGGGGCCCTGTAGTGACGGCGACACGGGGCGTGGCGGGGGCACGGCGGCGTGTTGAACGCCCCCATGAAAGCCATTGCCAACCCCCGTGGGCAGGCGCATGACGCGCGGATGACGCGGCCTTCCTCACCCTTGGACGATCCGGCAACGGCGGTGGCGATATGGGCGCGTTTCCGGCGGTTGATGCGCTGGATGTTCCTGATCACGCTGGCCACGGTGATTGGCGCCTTGACGGTGCTGTACCGGCAGGAGGGGCGGGTCTCGATCCATTTCTACATCGCGGTGGCGGTCGGCGTGTCTTTCGCGATGCTGCTGACGTCAGGGCTGATGGGGCTGGTGTTTCTGTCGAACGCCAGCGGGCATGATGCCGCTGTGGCCCAGCCTGATGAAGCCGAAGACGATCAGCCTTCGGAAGGCCGCAACCGGTAATCTTCCACCGGCACGCCGCCGATCAGATGTTCCTGAATGATGCGCTCCAGCACCTCTTCGGTGCAGGAGTGATACCAGACGCCATCCGGCCACACGACCGCGACCGGCCCAGCAAAGCAGATCTTCAGGCAATCGGCCTTGCTGCGGTGGATGCCCTTTTCGGGCAGGCCTAGCTGCTTGGCGCGCTTTTTCAGATAGGACCACGCCGCGCTGCCCACCTCATGCGAGCAGCACTCGCCCTTCTGCGGTTCGGCGCAGAGGAAGATATGGCGGTTGATGCCGCCGGGCGTGTCCGGATCATGCGCAACCTTGTGCAGGGCACGCGCGGCCAGAGCCAGTTCATCCTTGCTCATGGCCGCTGATCTTTCAGAGCTTCTTGCCGACGATGCGGGCGATTTCCTCGGCCACAAGGCGTTCCACCATGGCGGGCAGATGCGCGTCCAGCCATGCCGAGAGCGCCGGGCGCAGCAAGTCGCGAGTCAGCCCTTCCAGCGAGGTTTCGCCGCTGCGCACGATCTGCGGCTGGGCGGCGGGCTGGGCCATCATCGCCAGAGCGGCCAGCGATTCGCGCATCGAGGAGCGGACATGATCCTGCACCAGCGATTCGACCGAAACCTCCTCGGCCTCTTCGGCTTCGACATCGTCGAGGAAGCGGGCGCTGGCGGCCAGATCCAGCACGTCATCCTCATGCAGATCATCGATCGGATGCTGCTGCTGCGCGACAGGGGCCGGGCTGGGCGGAGGAACCACGGTCTCCGCGCGGCTGCGGCGCGTGTCCCCGGCGCGCGTGTCATGCGCGATCACCTTCTTGATCGATTCCAGAATTTCTTCGACCGAAGGTTCGCCGGGCTGGCGCATTGCCGTCATCTCCACAGGGGCCAAACCTAGGGTGAATCCCTAGAGAGGCTGAATCTTCACGGAATTGAGCCGGTCTGGGCCGGTGTGTCAACGGTGCGGGTGGCGGTTGGCCCCATTTTGGGGTCTGTCGCCCAATCCCACAGCGTGCCCTTCACGCGCTTGTAATGGGCGTCGGGATCGTAGATCGCATCCTTGTCAAAGCCCAGATCGCGCGCCTGCGCCCGGCCCATCGTCACCAGCAGATTGAACCCCGCGACATAGGCGTTGCGCCGGGCCGTCACCAGAGTCACCTGCGCATTGACCAGCTCCTGCTCGGCATTGAGGATGTCGAGCACGGTGCGGTTGCCCACGGTGTTTTCCGCGCGCACGCCCTCAAGGCTGAGCTGCGCGGCATCCACGGCGGTCTGGCTGCTGGTGATCACATCATTGGCCGCGGCCCATGTCGCCCAGGCCGAGCGGGCATTGGCGATCACCTGCCGCTCGGTGCCGATGGCGGTTTCCGCTGCCTGATCCTCGCGCGCCTGCGCCTGTCTCACCTGCGCGGCGGGGCGGCCGCCCTGAAACAGCGGAATCGTTGCCCGCACGCCGACATCGGCGGCGGTGTAGCGCTGTGGCACGCTGCCCGAGACGAAGCCGATGTAGCTCAGCGAATTGAGATAATCGGTATAATTGCCATCGGCGAAAAGGCTGACCGTCGGCAGGCGACTGGCCTTGGCGGAGGACACATCATGCCCCGCCGCCTTCACCCGCTGGCGCGAGGCGGAAAGATCAGGATTGTTGTCCAGCGCGTAGCCCACGGCCTCTTCCACCGTGGCGGGCAGATCGGGCAGGGGCGGGGGCGATTCCAGCACGCCCGCAGGCTCACCGATCACCTGAATATAGGTCTCGCGCGCGGAGACCAGATTGGCCTCTGCAGTGCGCAGATTGCCGCGCGCCACGGCCAGACGGCTCTGTGACTGGGCGACATCGGTGCGGGTGAGATCGCCGATCTGGAACCGGTCCGAGGTCATCGACAGGTCGAATTCAAGAGTCTGCACCTGCGCCTTGTTCAGCCGCACGATGGCTTCGGTACGCATCACATCGAGATAGGCGGCCACGGCCTGCGCAAAAATGGTGCCCTCGGTGGAGCGCAGATCGTCCTTGCCGGCGCCGACGCGGATTTTCGCCGCCGAAATCGCATGGCGCACGCCGCCGCCGGAATAGATCGGCACATTCAGCGTGGTGCTGGCCCCCAGCATGCGCGGCAGATCGGTGCCCGAGACCGGGCTCTGGCGGACGAATTCGGTTTCAGTGACGGTGGTGATCAGGCTGGGCAACCCGTCGGCACGGGCGATCGGCACGGACTCATCGGTGGCGCGCTGCCCGGCGCGGGCGGCGGCAAGCGTGGGGTTGCTGCGATAGGCGGCGCCCAGCGCGCCGCGCAAATCGTCAGCCGCCGCAGGGGAGGCCGGGAAGAGAGCGCCGATGGTGAGCCAACCGGCCAGCAGTCGTGATACGCGCTCTCTTCCCGTCACTCAGAAACTCCAGCGTTTGGGCGCGGCAAATTCGGGCAGCAGCGGAACATTGTCGTCCGCCACCGGGTCGAAGGCCACGGCTTCGGCATGCTTGGTGCCGCGCACGATGCGCGTCATCACCTTGTTGACCTGACCCGTGATGATGCGGCCACCGGCGCTCAGCGCCAGAGTCAGCGCCTCGGGCAGGGCCTCGATGGCGCCGTCGATCACGATCAGCGAATAGGGCGAATTGGGCAGGCCATTGTCGATCTCGGCGGCGTCGACGATGGTCAGCTTGCCGACCAGCGGGCGCATCACCTCGGCGAAATAGTTGCTGCCGTTGCTGACGATCAGAACGTTGTCGTCTTCCTTGGGCGCGGCGGCGGCCAGCATCTTGCCGTGCACGGTGGGCGCGGGCAGGAAACGGCCATTGCCCAGCGGCAGGGCGCGGTCGATGTAGGCGGCGTCACGCAGAGCCTCGGGCACGAAATCCTCGCGGGCGACGCGGGCCATGGCGCCCAGCACATAGGGTTCGTTCACCCCGCTGGTGCGCAGCTGGCTGTCGATCATGGCGCGGCGGGCCGAGCCTGGCGCGGCACCCGACACAGCGGCAACGGCGGTGGTGTATTGCGTGGTGGTCATCTGTGTTTCCCCGGGCCTGTATTGCATGCTTAATACAGCAATGCAATGCCTGTGATGATGACCCGCGCGTGGGTTACGCGGGTTTGCGCGCGCTATTAGGGCAAGGCGGGGGGCAAAGCCAAGAGGGCACGTGGGGGGCAAACGCCCAACTTTGGTGGCATCCGGGGGGTTTGTTGTTGGCGAGAGCCCGTAAAGGCGCCTATGGGGCTTGCCACAAGGGACAGGCGGCGCCGAACCGGGCGCGCATCAGACTCAAAGGACCCGCATATCATGGCCGATATGGTGACCATTCGCGAAGACGATCTGATCGAGAGCGTGGCCGACGCGCTGCAATATATCTCCTATTATCACCCGATGGATTACATCCGCGCGCTGGGTGACGCCTATGAGGTGGAGCAGGGCCCGGCGGCCAAGGATGCCATCGCGCAGATCCTGACCAACAGCCGCATGTGCGCCGAAGGCCACCGCCCGATCTGCCAGGACACCGGCATCGTCAACGTCTTCATCCAGTGGGGCCAGAACTGCCGTCTTGAATCCGAGAAGTCGCTGCAGGACGTGGTGGATGAGGGCGTGCGCCGCGCCTACAACAACCCCGACAACAAGCTGCGCGCCTCGGTGCTGGCTGATCCGGCCTTCACCCGCCGCAACACGCGCGACAATACCCCGTGTGTTTTGCATGTCGATATGGTGCCGGGTTCGAAGATTCACATCGATGTCGCGGCCAAGGGCGGCGGCAGCGAGAACAAGTCGAAGTTCAAGATGATGAATCCCAGCGATTCGATCGTCGATTGGGTGATCGAGATGCTGCCCCAGATGGGCGCCGGCTGGTGCCCCCCCGGCATGCTGGGCATCGGCATCGGCGGCACGGCGGAGCATTGCGTCCTCCTCGCCAAGAAGGCGTTGATGGAGCAGATCGACATGGCCCAGCTGAAAGAGCGCGGCCCTCAGAACGATCTGGAAGCGCTGCGCATCGAGATCTTCGACAAGGTCAATGCTCTGGGCATCGGTGCGCAGGGTCTGGGCGGTCTGGCCACGATCCTCGATGTGAAGATCATGGACGCCCCCTGCCACGCCGCGGGCAAGCCGGTGGCGATGATCCCCAATTGCGCCGCCACGCGCCACGCGCATTTCACGCTGGACGGCAGCGGGCCTTCGTTCCTCGAAACGCCCAAGCTGGAGGAATGGCCGCAGGTGCACTGGACCCCCAGCGCCGAGGCCAAGCGCGTCAATCTCGACACGCTGACCGCCGAGGAGGTTCAGGGCTGGAAGCAGGGCGACCGTCTGCTGCTCAACGGCAAGATGCTGACCGGCCGCGATGCCGCTCACAAGCGCATCAAGGACATGCTGGCCAAGGGCGAGACTCTGCCTGTCGATTTCACCGGTCGCGTGATCTATTACGTCGGCCCGGTCGATCCGGTGCGTGACGAGGTTGTCGGCCCCGCCGGCCCCACCACCGCCACCCGCATGGACAGCTTCAGCGACCAGATGCTCGACCTCGGCCTGCTGGCCAGCATCGGCAAGTCCGAGCGTGGCCCTGCCGCCACCCAGTCCATCGCCAACCACAAGAGCGCCTATCTGATGGCGGTGGGCGGCGCGGCCTATCTGGTGTCGCGTGCGATCAAGGAATCGCGCGTCGTGGCCTTTGAGGATCTGGGCATGGAGGCGATCTATGAGTTCACCGTGCAGGATATGCCGGTGACCGTGGCCGTCGATTCCGAGGGCAACAACGTCCACAAGCTGGCCCCGCCGGTGTGGAAGGACAAGATCGCCAAGGAAGGCCTGCTGGTCTGATGCAGCGGATCGGCGCCATGGGTGGAGATGATCCATGGCGCTGATCCTGCTGTTCGCGATGGGGATCGTGAATTTCGCGATCCACCGCGCGGTCAGCGACAGCGGCCACCCGCTGCTGGCGCAAATGCCCTGGGCGAGCAGCCGTATGGGCTTTGGCTTCGGCCTCATCACCGAATATCTGATGCTGCTGGCCTGCATGCTGATGACCGATCGCGGATCGGGCGGCTGGGTCTGGGGCTATGGCCTGTATACGGCGGCCAATGGCGTGGCGATCTGGCTGATCCTGTCGCGGCGTATCTAGCGCGGATTCGCCGCAGCGCCTAAGATGCCTGCATGGCCACGCTTTTCCATATCAGCGACATTCATTTCGGGGCGCAGGATAGCCATGCGCTTGACTGGTTCGCCCGCTCCGTGCGCGAGCAGCGCCCCGATGCGGTGATCTGCACCGGAGACCTCACCATGCGCGGCACCCCGCGCGAGTTCGAGGCGGCGGTGGCCTGGCTCTCAGCGCTGGAGGCCCCGGTCAGCATCGAGCCGGGCAACCATGACATGCCCTATTACTGGGAGATGTGGCACCGCCTGCGCCGCCCTTTCGAGCGTTTTAAAGCGGCTCAGGCACAGGCCCAGCGTGTGGTGGCCGTGCCGGGCGTGACGGTGGTGTCGCTGTCCACCATCGTGCCCGCGCAATGGCGGCTGAACTGGTCCAAGGGCTTTGTGACTCAGCCGGTGCTGACGCGCTCTCTGGAGGATTTGAATGCGGCTCCGGCGGGGCTGAAGTTGGTGGCTTGCCATCACCCGCTGATCGATGCCGATACGCATGGCTCGGGCCAGACGCGCGGCGGCAAGGCGGCTCTGGCGCAACTGGCGGCGGCGGGGGCCGATGCGGTGCTTTCGGGCCATGTGCATGACCCGTTCGACATGACCGTCGATGCTGGAGGGCGCCCCATCCGCATCATCGGCGCGGGCACGCTGTCCGAACGGGTGCGCGCCACGCCGCCCAGCTATAACCGGCTGGAGTGGACTCCTGACGATGGCCTGCAGGTGCAGGTGGTCACCGCAAGCTGATTGCTCCACGTGGAACGCGGGCACAAAAAAGGGGGCTGAAAAGCCCCCTTTTCCGTATCGGCAGTTGCCGAAGCGATTAACGCTTCGAGAACTGGAAGCTGCGGCGAGCCTTGGCGCGGCCGTACTTCTTACGCTCGACGACGCGCGGGTCGCGGGTAAGGAAGCCAGCGGCCTTGACGGCGCTGCGCAGAGCAGGCTCGAACTTGGCCAGAGCCTGGGCGATGCCATGCTTCACGGCGCCGGCCTGACCCGACAGACCACCACCCTTGACGGTGCAGACGACATCGTACTGGTCGGTACGGTCGGCGATGCCGAAGGGCTGGTTGATCACCAGACGCAGGGTCGGGCGGGCGAAGTACACTTCCTGATCGCGACCGTTGACGGTGATCTTGCCCGAGCCGGGCTTGATCCACACGCGGGCCACGGCGTCCTTACGACGGCCGGTGGCATACGAACGGCCCTGGGCGTCGATCTGCTTCTCGCGCAGCGGGGCGGTGGGAGCGGCAGGGGTGACGACGCCGGTGTCTTCGGCAACGGTGGTGCCGGCCAGATCGGCGAGGTTGTTCAGAGTCTCAGACATTATGCGCCAACCTTGTTCTTGCGGTTGAGGGCAGCCACGTCCAGCAGCTCGGGCTGGGTGCCGCCGTGCGGGTGCTCGCTGCCGGCATAGAGGTGCAGGGCGCGCATCTGATCGCGACCCAGCGGACCGCGGGGGATCATGCGCTCAACGGCCTTCTCCAGCACGCGCTCGGGGAAGCGACCGGCCAGAACCTTGTCAGCGGTGACTTCCTTCAGGCCGCCGGCATAACCGGTGTGCTTGTAGTAGGTCTGCTGCTTGAGCTTGTTGCCCGTGAACTTCACCTTCTCGGCGTTGATCACGACGACATGGTCACCGCAATCGACGTGGGGGGTGTAGCTGGGCTTGTGCTTGCCGCGCAGCAGGTTGGCGATGATCACGGCGACGCGACCAACGACCAGACCTTCGGCATCGATGAGATGCCACTTCTTTTCGACCTCGGCCGGCTTGGCCGACGCGGTCATCTTGGTGAGAGCCTTCATGGCTTTACGATTCCCGTTTTTGAAGGGGAGGGCCCCTATGAACAGCAACCCCACCAGCGCATGCCGGTGGGAGATTGGAGCGGCCAATGTTGCAAATGGCTTCCAGAGTCAAGGTTTCCGGGCTGTTTTCGTGGAGGTAAAATAATACCGTTCGATTTTGAGGCGTGCCGAAGGGGGATTTTTCAGGCCACCAGTTATCCGGGCAGCGCGCCCAGCCATGCGGCGGTGGCCGGAGCGGCAACATCGCAGCGCCAGCCCAGAATCGCGGGCGTATCATAGGGATGGATCGCGGAAAGCCGCGCGATGGCCTGTTCCAGCAGGGCGGCATCGGTTTTCAGCAGCACGCCGACCTCGGTGTCACGGTGGCGCTCGCCCTGCCAGACATAGAGCGAGGTCATGCCGGGCAGGATGTTGCCACAGGCCACCAGCCTTTCATCCAGCAGCGTGCCGATGGCGGACTCGGCACGGACGGAATCGGGGAAGGGGCACCAGATCAGGGCGCTCATGCCCGGCGGCCCACGGCATGCGCGCCCCAGGCCGTGGCGGCCACCAGCAAAGCGCCGACCAGCTGATGCAGCACCGCGATGCCGATCGAGACATCCGTCATCACCGTGGCGATGCCCAGCAGCACCTGCGTGCCGAAAGCGCTGTGAATGGCGATGGCGGCGCGGCGGTCTCCGGCGGCCTTCACCTTGCGCGCCAGCACCACCAGCAGCGCCACCACGCCCCAGGCCCACCAGCGATGGATAAAGTGGACGATGGCAGGGTCGGCGGTGATGGCGTGGAGAAAGCTCTCGCCGTTCTGGCTGGCGCCGGGCCAGAAGCTGCCGTTCATCAGCGGCCACTCATTGGTGACCCGGCCCGCGCGCAGGCCTGCCATCAGGGCGCCCCACACCAGCTGCACCGCCAGACCCAGCCCGGCCAGCGCGGCAAAGGGAGTCAGGCTGGCGGGCTTGGCGGCGGGATTTCTGGAGAGGGCCAGCAGGTCCAGCGCCGTCCACACCAGACCGGACAGGGTGAACAGCGCGGTGATCAGATGCGTGGCCAGCCACAGGGGGGCGACCTCGGTCATGCCCTTTTGCAGGCCGGAATGGACCATCAGCCAGCCCAGCGTGCCCTGCAGCCCGATCAGCGCCAGCAGCGCAAACAGGCGCGGCTTGTAGCCAGCAGGAATCCGCCCGCGCACCCAGAACCACGCCAAGGGCAGCGCCACGGCCATGCCGATGATCCGGCCCAGCACGCGGTGGATATACTCCCAGAAGAAGATCCCCTTGAATTCGGAGAGAGTCATGCCCGCATGCACGGCGGCATATTGGTCGATCTGGCGGTAATGGGCGAATTCCTGATCCCAGGCCTCCTGAGTCAGCGGGGGCAATGTGCCGCTGATCGGCTTCCACTCGGTGATCGACAGGCCGGATTCGGTCAGGCGCGTGATGCCGCCCACCACCACGATCAGCACCACCAGCGCGGCCACCGCCAGCAGCCAGCGCGCCATCACCCTTGCCTGGGTGGAGGGAGTGGTGCCTGTTGCCGCCATGGCAGCTGTGTCCTTTCGCAAAGAATGCCGCAAAACGGCGGGTTTGCGTGTTAGTGGCGGCAGTCGGCAGGTGAGGCAAGGTGAAAGGATGTCCAAGGGGGCTTGTGAAATGTGATGTTATTACATAAATGCCCTCCCCATGAGCACCATCGCTACCATGATTCGTGGCCGTATCGATCGCATCGGCGTGCTTCTGTCGGCGCTTTGCATGGTGCATTGCGTTTCGGGCGTGGTGCTGGTGGCGCTGCTGGGCGTGGGCGGCGGTGTGCTGATGAACCCGCGCATTCACGAGATCGGTTTGGCGCTGGCGCTGGTGATCGGCGCCGTGGGGCTGGGCATGGGCATGCTGCGCCATGGCAAGCGCGGCCCTCTGGTACTCGGCGGCTTCGGCCTTGCCTTGATGGGCATGGGCCTGCTCGCGCCCCACGGTCTGGCCGAAGCGGCGCTGACCATCGCGGGCGTGACTCTGCTGGCCACTGGACATATCGCCAACTTGCGCCACGCCGACTAACGCGGCATGGGCTTGCCCCATGTCTGAACTCATCACCATCACCGTCAACGGCGAGCAGCGCCGTATCGCATCGGGCGCCAGCGTGGCCGATTTGGTCGCGGACATCGGCTTGAACCCCGCCAAGGTCGCCGTGGAGCGCAATGGCGAGATCGCCCCGCGCTCGACTCTGGCGCAGGTGGTGCTGGGCGAGGGCGATACTCTTGAAATCGTGCATTTTGTAGGAGGTGGCGACGTGGCTGGTGATGACTCTTGGACCGTGGCAGGGCGCACGTTCAATTCGCGCCTGATCGTGGGCACCGGCAAGTACAAGGACTTCGCCCAGAACGCAGCCGCGCTGGAAGCCTCTGGCGCGGAGATCGTCACCGTCGCCGTGCGCCGCGTGAATGTGTCGGACCCCAAGGCGCCGATGCTGACCGATTTTATTGACCCCAAGAAGGTCACCTACCTGCCCAACACCGCCGGCTGCTTCACCGCTGACGACGCTATCCGCACCCTGCGCCTTGCGCGTGAGGCCGGTGGCTGGGATCTGGTCAAGCTGGAGGTGCTGGGCGAGGCGCGCACGCTGTACCCCGACATGCGCGAGACTCTGAAAGCCACCGAGGTGCTGGCCAAGGAAGGCTTCGCCCCCATGGTCTATTGCGTGGACGATCCCATCGCCGCCAAGCAGCTTGAGGAAGCCGGTGCCGTGGCGATCATGCCTTTGGGCGCGCCGATCGGCTCGGGTCTGGGCATCCAGAATCGCGTCACCATCCGCTTGATCGTTGAGGGTGCCAAGGTGCCGGTGCTGGTCGATGCTGGTGTGGGTACGGCGTCGGACGCTGCCGTGGCCATGGAGCTGGGCGTCGATGGCGTGCTGATGAACACTGCCATCGCCGAGGCCAAAGACCCCATCCGCATGGCCCGCGCCATGAAGCTGGCGGTGCAGGCGGGGCGTGATGCCTATCTCTCGGGCCGGATGGCGACTCGGAAATATGCCGATCCTTCGAGTCCTTTGGCCGGGATGATTTGAGGCAAGAAAAAGAGAATGCGAGGGTCATAACCCTCGCGCTCCCTTTACTGTCTTCGTTGCGTGCTGACTAAGCGTGGTGCCCGGATTCATCGCGCAGCAGGTATTTGAAATCCTTATGCGCAATCGTTTGAAATTGCGATCGATTGCCTGCGGCGCATATGCGCTGCGCAGGTGGAGAGGTGAGGCAAAAGGACCGGGTGCCACTGCCCATGTGTTCCGGGAGCGCGAGGGCGTTAACCCTCGCTTTTCATCTTTTTCGGCCCTCCATCCCGTGATTCCCCGGACAATGGTTAAGCTGCCGATAACCTCTTTCATGCAATCCTTTGGCATCGACTCCGAAGCGGGATCTTTGGTGAGGGACTTGACGATCATGGCGACGACTTCTTCTGCGCCACTGGCCATCGCGGAACTCCGCGAATTTGCCGGTTTTACGCCTTGCGAACAGCGCTACATCAAGCGCAGCCTCGACGTCGGGCTGGGGCGTCAGGATGCTTTCAAGCTCTGGGCGCGCGATGTTGACGAAATCGGCAGCATCCGCAGCCAGTACGTCGCCTATCAGGATCTGAAGATCCTGCGCGCCGCCGCGCCGACCGACCAGAGCTTCGAGGCGCTCGACACCTATCTCGGCACGCTGATCCGCCTGACGGCCTTCGATCTGGCGCAGGACCGCCTGACGGGCTTTTCGGCCTTCCGTTTCCTCTATGAGCGCCTGCTGGGCGCTGCTGCCCGGCCCTGGCTGCCTGCCGCCTTCTGCGCTGCTGCTGCCTTGCCGCAGATTCGCCCGGAGCGTCGCAAGAAGCTGCTTCAGTCGATCAGCGAGGCTGCTGCCACGGCGCCGGGTTGGTCCACGAAAGAGCCGCAGTTCTTCCCTGAGTGGGTGGAGAAGGAAGCGGCTTAAGGGATGAAGGGAAGATGCGAGGGGATTATCCCCTCGCGCTCCCATAACGTCTCCCGACGAAAAGTCAGTGGCTCCCCATCGTGGCGCCCAACCTCTCTATCAGAAAAAAAAGGCGCCGCAGGCTGTCATGCCTCTGGCGCCTTTTCTCATTCAAAAGCCTGCGGCGCGGCAAGCTGAGCGCAAGGCCGAACCTTAAGCGCAAGGTAGACATTAAAGGGAGCGCGAGGGCGATGGCCCTCGCATGTCCTCTTTTCAAACCCCTTGATTAAAAAACAAACTCTGCCTGCACCCAGATCTTGCGCGTATCGGTCGCAAACCCCCGTGCCTCATACTGCGCGAATTTCAGCAACCAGTTGATCGGCTTGGTCGAGAACCCCAGCGAGGCATTGATTTCCTTGCCGTAATGCGCCCCGCCCAAGTCCGCATCGAACCAGTGATGCGCCACGGTGTAGGTCACGCGGGGCAGAGCGTCGATCTTGGGCAGCTTGCCCGTTAGAGTCACCGCATGATCGCGCAGGCCATTGGCGGGCGTGGTCAGAAACATATCGGCCCAACCGTTGAACTTGTGCAGGCTGGAGAGCGGCGTCTGGAACGACCATGCGCCGTTCCGGGCCTTGGCATCGGCGCCCAGCACTTCGCGGGTGAGGGTGAGCGTGTGCTGGCCCAGAGTCAGGGCGGGCTCGATGCTGGAATAGGTGGCGGCATAGGCGTTGGGGTTGCGGCCATAGCTGCTCTGCCATGCGAGACTGCCTGCCAGAGCCAGCGATGCGTGGTGGCCCAGCGGCAGAGTCGTGGTCGTGCGCAGGCCGTAGGTTTGGGAACTGTCGAGCTGGGATCGGGCACCGGGCTGATTCAGGAAAGGCGTGGCGTCATAATCCAGCAGATAGGCAAAGCCTTTCAGCGTGGCTGGTTTGGTCACGATCCCGCCCGTCACGAAGGTGAAATCGCCGCGCAGATGGTCGCGCGGGGCGCCATCACTGCCGTTGACGGTGTTCTGGCGGATGGCATGGGTGGCATCCAGCACCAGCGGGCCGAGGGTGGTCTGTATGCGGGCGGCATCGAAGGTCTGCTCGGTCTGGCGCCAGGGGGCGTTGCCGACGAAGCGCTGGTCGTCGAGGATGATCCGCTGGCGGCCCACCGTCGCGGTCAGCGGCTTGGTGGCATAGCGCAGTTGCAGGCGGTTGAGCGCCACGGTGGAGCCATCGGCGATGGTGGCGCGATGAGGGCGATACTGGTCGCTGGGCGTGGCATAGGAAAAGCCGCTGAAGCCCGATCCGAAATGAGTGGTGCCGCTGCCCTCGATCAACAGCGAGAGATGGCTGGGCTTGTGAGCCAGCTCGGCCCCGGCGCGCAGGCGCAGGCTTTCGGCGTGAGCGTCGCGGCTGGTGGCATCGACATCCTCCCAGCGCAGACGAACGTCGATGATCGGGGCCAGCGTGAGCTGCTCATCCAGCGCGATGGGGTGAGTCTGGGCCTGCGCGGCGGTGGCGCAGGCAGTCAGCGACAGGGCGAGAATGGCGGGGCGAAAGCGAGTCATCCACCCGCCCTGCCTGTGGGCTCCATGAGGCTTCAAGCCCGATCGAAAGGCCGAAACGATTTGTCACGGATCAGCAGCGATCAGGCAAAACGGCGGGCTCCACCCACGCACAGCACCACGGCGGCGGTGGCAGCGATCATGGAGGGCGCCACCGTTTCGCGCAGGAAGAACGCCGAGAGGCCGAGGCCCATAAAGGGCTGCAACAGTTGCAATTGGCCCACCTTGGCGATGCCGCCCAGCGCCAGCCCGCGATACCAGAAGATAAAGCCCAGCAGCATGGTGAAAACCGAGACATAGACCAGCCCACCCCAGGCCATCACCGGCAGGCCGCTGAATGTGGCGGGCCAAGTCAACGCCGCCAGCAGCGCCGCCACCGGAGAACACACCACCAGCGACCAGCTGATCGCCTGCCACCCGCCGAGCCTGCGCGACAGCACCGCACCCTCGGCATAGGCCAGCCCGCAGAGCACCACGGCCACCACCATCAGCGCGTCACCCAGCGCCGAGCCATTCGCCCCGCGGTTGAGCGCAAACCCTGCCACCGCGCTGGCCCCGGCCAGCGCAAAGGCCCAGAAGGCGGGGTGAGGGCGCTCGCCCCCGCGTAGCACGCCGAAGATCGCGGTGGAGAGCGGCAGCAGCCCCAGAAACACCAGCGACCGCCCCGCCGTGATATGCTGAAGCGCAAAGGCCGTCAGCAGCGGAAAGCCGATCACCGCGCCGCCCGCCACAATGGCCAGCGAGGGCAGGTCGGTGCGTGCCGGGCGTTTCTGCCGCAGGGCCAGCAGCAAAAGCCCGCCCAGAGCAGCTGCGATCAGCGCACGGGCGGCGGTGAGGAACAGTGGGGTGAAGCCCATGATGGCAGCGCGCGTGGCGGGCATCGACCCGCTGAACAGCACCACCCCGATCATCCCGTTCACCCAGCCCGACGAGCTGACGCGCATTGTACCCTCCTTGCTAAACCTGCGCGCTGGATACGGCGAAGGGACTGGCGAACACAGGGACAGATCGATACAGTTGGTGCAATCTGTATCATTAGAAAGGCCCATACAGATGAGCGATGCCCCTCTCACCCGCACGCAATCGGTGATGGCCGCGATCCGCGCCCGCATCGAAGGCCGTATGCTGGGCGCGGGCGACAAGCTGCCCTCAATCCGGCGGCTCGCAGGTGCGATGGGCGTCTCCCCGGCCACAGTGGTCGAGGCCTATGACCGGCTGGTGGCCGAGGGGCTGATCCGTGCCGTGCCCAAATCGGGTTTTTTCGTTGCGCGGCGCGGCGTGGCGCCGATGGCACTGGCCGAACTGGCCCCGGCCCGCCCGCCAGAGATCGATCCTTTCTGGGTCTCGCGGCAGGCGCTCGATACGCCGGAGGACACGATCAAGCCGGGCTGCGGCTGGATGCCCGCTGCCATGATGCCCGGGGAAGCCCTGCGCCGCGCCATGCGCGAGGTGCTGCGCGGCGCGGACAGCCTGCTCACCGATTACGGCAGCACGCGCGGCATTCCCGCGCTGCGCCGCCATCTGGCGCTGGGCTTTGCGGGCGAGGGGCTGGCGGTGGATGTCGATCAGATCATGCTGACGGCCTCGGGCACGCAGGCGATCGATCTGATCTGCCGTTTCCTGCTGCGCCCCGGCGACACCGTGCTGGTGGACGACCCCTGCTATTTCAACTTTCAGGCGCTGCTCACGGCGCATCAGGCGCGGATCGTCAGTGTGCCCTACACCGCCACCGGCCCCGATGTGGCGCTGATGGAGCAACTGGTGCAGGCCGAGCGGCCCCGGCTCTACATCACCAATTCCGCGCTGCATAACCCCACCGGAGCCAGCCTCTCGCCACGCGTGGCGCATCGCGTGCTGGGCATCGCCGCCAGCGTGGGTATGACCATCGTGGAAGACGATATCTTCGCCGATTTCGAGAGTCAGCCCTCGCCGCGACTGGCGGTGCTGGACGGGCTGGTCGATGTGATCCGCATCGGCAGCTTTTCCAAGACGCTCTCGGCCGCCGCGCGCTGTGGTTATATCGCGGCGAGGCCCGATTGGGTCGATGCGCTGGTCGATCTTCAGGTGGCGACCAATTTTGGTGGACCCAGCCCGGTGGCCAGTGCGGTGGTGGCGCATGTCCTCTCCAGCGGCACCTATCGCAAGCATATGGACGATCTGCGCCGCAAGCTCACCCGTCTGCGCAGCGAGGTGGGGGCACGGCTGACAGCCTTGGGGATCGAGCCATGGCTGATGCCTCAGGGCGGCTTCTATCTGTGGTGTCGCCTGCCGGAAGGGATGGATTCCCGCCGTCTGGCCCGCGCCGGTCTGGAGCGGGGGCTGGTGCTCGCGCCGGGCAATGTCTTTAGCCCCAGCGAGACTGCGGAACGCTTTATGCGCTTCAACGCCACGCAAATGCCGGATCGAGCATTCGACTTATTGGCCGCCTTGATCACAGAGTAATGATATAAAATTTCATCATAGGGACTGGCCTTTCTCTTAATCGTGATATAACGTCACATCCATTCGCGGCGAGACAGGCGGTCCAGCCGTGCGGAGCTTGGGGGAGCATCCGCGCGGGCGATGGGCTGCGCGCCGCGAAGAGGTTAATGAGGGAGTTTCTATGCGTTCGATTCATCTGGCCGGCGCGGCCGTGCTGGCGCTGGCCTATGCCGGTGTGGCCCCCATGGCTCTTGCCGATACGGCAAGCGATGTCGCAGCCACCACCGACTCCGCGAATCCGGGCGCGCCCAGCTCGCGCAATGAGATCATCGTCACCGCCACCCCCTTCCGCCATACGGCTGACGAAACGCCGACGCTCTCCACCAAGATCGACGCCGACCAGATTCTCGCCGCCGGTGGCGCCAGCATTGGTGACGCGCTGCGCGATGTGCCCGGCGTCTCGGTCAGCGGCTTTGCCGCGGGCGCCAGCCGCCCGATCATCCGCGGTATGGACGCGGCCCGCGTGCGTCTGCTGGAAGACGGCACCAGCTCCTCGGACGTCTCCGACATCGGCCCGGACCATGGCATTCCCATCGATCCGCTCGCCGCGCGCAGCA
This sequence comes from Novosphingobium terrae, assembly GCF_017163935.1. NCBI lineage: Bacteria > Pseudomonadati > Pseudomonadota > Alphaproteobacteria > Sphingomonadales > Sphingomonadaceae > Novosphingobium > Novosphingobium terrae. The sequence continues at coordinate 4,093,277 of NZ_JABVZR010000001.1, forward strand.
TCGAGGTGGTACGCGGCGCCGCCACGCTGCGTTACGGCAGTCAGGCGATCGGCGGCGTGGTCAACACGCTGAACAACCGCGTGCCCACCAGCCTGCCCGACAAGACGATCAGCGCCGAGGCCACCGTGGCCCACACCACCATCAACGATTCGAACGAGGCTTCGGGTCTGGTCGATGGCAAGATCGGCAATCTGGCGCTGCATGCCGATGGCTTCTTCCGCCATTCCGACGATTACGGCACGCCTGAAGGCGTTCAGCAGAACAGCTTCTTCCACGGGCGCGGCGGTTCGGTCGGCGGTTCCTACTTCCTGGGCGGCGGCGACAGCCATGTCGGCCTGGCGGTGACGCATTACGATGCGCAATACGGCATCCCCAGCGACACCACCTTCATCGACATGCGCCAGACCAAGATCATGAGCCGCAACAGCTTCGATCTGGGCACCGGCGTGCTGAAAACGCTGAATGTCGACGGCAGCTATGCCAACTACACCCATGACGAAAAGAACCCCGACGGTTCGATCAACACCACCTTCAAGAACAAGGAAGGCAATGCCCGCGCCGAGCTGCTGCTCAACCGCATTGGCGCGGTGCGCAACACGGCTGTCGGCTTCGAGTATCAGCACCGCGATTTCTCGGCCATCGGCGAGGACAGCTCTTACCTGAATCCGGCCACCAGCGAGAATGTCGCGGGCTATATCTTCACCGAAGTGGAAGTGGCCAAGGCGCTGCATCTGGAAGCCAGTGGCCGTGTCGAGCATGTCAGCGTGACGGGGACGCCCTCGACGGACGTGTTCACCAAGCGCAGCTACACGCCGGTCAGCGGCGCGATTGGTGCGCTGTTCACCGCTACGGAAGGCGTGAAGCTGGGCCTGAACTTCTCCAGCACGGGCCGCGCCCCGGCGCTGACCGAGCTGTTCGCGCGCGGCGGTCATGACGGCCCGCAGACCTTCGAGACCGGCGATCCGAACCTCAAGATCGAGCGCGCCAATTCGCTGGAGCTGAGCCTGCGTATCCGCAAGGGCCCCTTCCGCTTCGACGGCAGCCTCTACAACACCTGGTACAAGAACTACATCTACGGCGATCTCACGGGCCGCACCTGTGACGACGATGGCGATTGCGTCACGGGTGACAGCGAGGAGCTGCGCGAGGTGATCTATCGCCAGCAGGGCGCCCGTTTCCGCGGTCTTGAGGCGCAGGCCACCTATGATCTGCTGCAGGGCCCTCATGGCACGCTGACGGCCAAGGTGTTGGGCGATTACACCCGCGCCACGCTGGACAGCGGCAGCAATGTGCCGCGCATTCCGCCCTATCGCGTGGGCGGCGGGCTGAACTGGCAGAGCAAGATCGTCGATGCCGGGGTGACCTTCATCCACTATGGCCGCCAGAACGATTATGGCGATTATGACACCGCCACCGACAGCTACAATTCGCTGAGCGCTCAGGCGGCGGTGCGCCCCTTCAAGCAATATCCCGGCGTGGAACTGGCCCTGATCGGCCAGAATCTGACCAATGACGTTCAACGCCTCGCCACCTCCTTCAACAAGGATCTGGTGATGATGCCCGGTCGCTCCCTGCGTGTCGTGCTGAAGGTCGCAACCTTCTAAGCACCGCGCAGCACCATGAGCCGGGGTGGAGAGATGGTCGCACCCCGCCCCGGCTCATTCCTTTATGGCGCGGGTTTAGCCCCGCGCGGCAGTTTCATGGTGATGAGGATCAGCCGCCCGTTGATCTGGCTGAACCAGTGCGGCGTCCCCTCGGGGATGATCAGCATATCGCCCTTGGTGATCGGGCGCATGCTGCCGCCGATGATGCCATGTCCCGTCAGATTGGTGGGGCCGGTACGTTGCGGGGTCTCCAGCCTGCCGCCGGTGACCAGCGTGCCGCTGCCTTCCACCACCTGAACCCATTCGGCCTCAGCCTCATGCGTGGCCGCGCCGCTCACCCCTTGGCGATACTCCAGACTGGCGCGATAGGTGCCCAGCCCGACCAGCGGCTGGAAGATCACCGGCTGATCGGGTTTGATGCGCGAGGCGATCAGGGCGATGGTCTGCTCGACGCCCGCCTGATTCATGAAGAGGCCGGGAGCAGGGGCCTCTTGCGCGATGGCAGGCGTTGCGATCGCGACCAAAGCCGCCAGCCAGAACCGGTGTTTTGCGCGCATGCCTGTCCCCCTTTGCGATGCCGGGCCAGACTATGCCAGATCGGCGGTGGACGGCAAGAATCAGTGCTGTGCAGCCCATGGTGCAGCCGAAAGATGCTTGGCCAGAAACTCGATCAGCACCCGCACCCGCGCCGGGCGCAACTGCCCCGGCGGCGTCACCAGATGCAGGGCGATATCGGGGATGCGCCAGTCGGGCAGCACCTCCACCAGAGCGCCGCTGGCGATATGCTCCCACACCATGAAATCAGGCTGAAGCGCCATGCCTTGCCCGGCCAGCAGGGCAGGGGCCAGCGCATCGGCATTGTTGGCGCCGAGGCGACCCTTGATCGTCACCATATAATCGCCCTGCGTGGCGTGGCTGAAACGCCATGTGCCCGGCGCCTCCAGATTGGTGTAGAGCAGCCCGGTATGGGCCGAGAGATCGCGCGGATGGGTGGGATGCCCATGCTCTGCCAGATAGGCCGGGCTGGCCACCAAAGGCCGACGCACGGTGCAGAGCCGCCGTGCGCGCAGGGAGGAATCCTCCAGCCCCCCGATGCGCAGCACCACGTCATGCCCGCCGCCCACCACATCAACCAGCGAGTCGGACAGATCGACATCCACATTCACCTGCGGAAAAGCGCCCAGAAACTCGGGAAGAATCGGCGCGACATGGCGCAGGCCAAAGCTCATCGGCACTGCCAGACGCACAAGACCACGCGGCGTATCGCCCTCGGCGCTGGCCTGCGCCTCGGCGGCCTCGCCATCGGCCAGAATGCGGCGGGCCTTGTCCAGCACGCCGCGCCCGCTCTCGGTCAGCGCTAGTCGGCGGCTGGTGCGGTGAAGCAGAGGCACGCCAAGGCGCGCTTCCAAGCGCGTGACCGCCTTGGACACGGTGGGTTTGGAAAGGCCCAGCGCCTCGGCAGCGGCGGCGAAAGAGCCGGTGTCCACAACGCGGGCGAAGATGGCCCAGGCCTCAAGATCGGGCAGCATTGATAAAATTCCTTCACCGGTATCATTCTATCATTGCCATTTCTTTCCTCGGCGCAATCCCTAAATTGGCCTCAACAGCCGCAGAGACACTCTGGCGGCACGGAGAACACCCATGATCGAACTGCGCCCCTTCGCTTCCATCGGCCATGCCAACCATGGCTGGCTCGATGCCCGCCACCACTTCTCCTTCGCCGATTATTACGAGCCCGACCGCATGCACTGGGGCAATTTGCGCGTGTGGAATGACGACACCATCGCGGCCAAGAGCGGCTTCCCCCCGCACCCCCACCGCGACATGGAAATCATCACCTATGTCCGCAAGGGCGCGATCAGCCACCGCGACTCGCTGGGCAATGACGGCCGCACCGAAGCGGGCGACGTTCAGGTGATGAGCGCGGGCACCGGCATCACTCACGCCGAATACAATCTGGAGGACGAAACCACCACGCTGTTCCAGATCTGGATCCAGCCCACCCGCAGCGGCGAGCAGCCCAGCTGGGGCGCCCGCCAGTTCCCCAAGGGCGAGCGCGCCGGGCAACTGGTGGTGCTGGCCAGCGGCTACGGTGACGACGGCGATGCCCTGCCGATCCGCACCGAGGCCCGCATCGTGGGCGGCACGATCCGCGCCGGTGAGACGGTCGATTACGTGCTGGGCACCGAGCGTAAGGGCTACCTTGTCCCCGCCACCGGTGCGATCGAGGTCAATGGCGTGAAGGCCAACACCCGCGACGGCGTGGCCATCGCCGAAGTCGAAACGATCAGCATCACCGCCCTTGAAGATGCCGAGATCGTCCTGGTCGATACGCTGTAAGATCCCCCCGGGCGCGGGGTTTCCCCCCGACTCCGCGCCACCCTTTTTCTCCACCCACGGAGTAGCCCACCATGAGCCTGTCCCCCGCTGAAAACCCCGTCGATTCGGTGATCCTGCCCCCGGTGCGCGATCTGGGGGACGGCTTCTCCGTCCGCCGCGCGCTGCCCAGCCCCAACCGGCGGATGGTCGGCCCCTTCATCTTCTTCGATCAGATGGGTCCGGCGGCCTTCTCGGGCGAGCAGGCGCTGGATGTGCGCCCGCACCCCCATATCGGCCTCGCCACGGTGACCTTCCTGCTCGATGGCGAGATCATGCACCGTGACTCGCTGGGCAGCCTGCAGGCGATCCGCCCCGGCGAGGTCAACTGGATGACGGCGGGCAGCGGCATCGTCCATTCCGAGCGCACGCCCGACAATCAGCGCGGCGTGGGCGGCAGCCTCTTTGGCCTCCAGACCTGGGTAGCTCTGCCGAAAAAGCATGAGGAAACCGCGCCTTCCTTCCGTCACTACAAGGCCGACGAAATCCCCGTCGCCGAGGACAAGGGCGCCAAGCTGACGCTGATCGCAGGCACTGCCGATGGGCTGGTCTCTCCGGTCGAGACCTTCTCGGACATGATCTATGGCGATCTCACGCTGGCCCCCGGCGCGCGCTACGCCTTCGCCCGCGATCATGTCGAGCGCGCGGTCTATGTCGTTTCCGGCTCGCTGCGGATCGAGGGGCAGGAAGGCTCCTTCGGCCAGACCCAGCTTGTGGTGCTCAAGCCCGGCGCCGAAGTGGTGCTGACCACGCAGGAACCCACCCGCCTGATGCTGGTGGGCGGCGAACCTTTCCCGGAAAAGCGCTACATCTACTGGAACTTCGTCTCCTCCGATGCCGACCGCATCGAGCAAGCCAAGGAAGACTGGCGCGAGGACCGCTTCGCCCATGTCCCCGGCGAAGATGAATTCATCCCGCTGCCCCCCGACGTCCCCGGCGTGAAGCTGAAGTAAGGAGCCTGTGCCATGGCCGAGACCCACACCCCCAACGCCAGCGCCACCACCACCGGCGCAGGCCTGTTCCAGAGCCAGCTCGACATCGCCGGAACCCCGCTGATCGCTGACGAGCCGGTGGAACTGGGCGGTCTCGGCACCGGCCCCGGGCCTTATGACTTGCTCTCCGCCGCGCTGGCCACCTGCACCACCATGACGTTGCGCTTCTATGCCCAGCGCAAGGGTTGGGACATTGGCGAGGTCAGCACCCACGTCACTCACCACCGCGACGCCAAACAAACCCCCGCCGACCGTTTTGAACGCTTGATCACGCTGGCGCCCGGTCTGGATGCAGCGACGCGCGAAGAGCTGCTCTCCATCGCCAACCGCTGCCCGGTTCACAAGACCCTGACCGCCGGTTCCACCGTCGATACCGCCCTTGTGGGAGACGTATGATGACCACCCTGACCCGCGAAGACTGGCTGGCCGCTTCCATCGGCGCTCAGGATTTTCAGCGATATGGTTGCCGTCAGCCGAGCGTTCCACGTGAAACGCTTGGGTTTTTTGGGCGGATGGTGACGTGGGTGTTCGGGGAAGGGGATGCGCCCCGGCCTCTGGCTCATCCCCGGTTGGAGGCTTTGCGCCGGTTTGCCTGCGCCACGCGCGCCGGGCATCAGCCGGGGGTGGCTCTGGTGAGCGAGTTGCACCGCTTGGGCGTGCAGCCGAAGCATTTGGCAGCGATTGAAGGTTTTTTGATGGTTTGAGGATTTAAAGGTTCAAAAGAGAAATGCGAGGGGGTTACCCCCTCGCGCTCCCATAACGTCTTCCGACGAGAGCGCAGTGGCTCCGCATCGTTGCGCTCCAACTCTCCACCTGCTCAACCTATGGCGCCGCAGGCAATGAATCTTATGGCCGCTAGACTGTGCAGGCGTTTTAAAAGCCTGCGGCGCAGCGACGTTGCTCCTCGGCTGAACCCTTAGCGCCAAGGCTGACAAAACCCGGGAGCGCGAGGGTGTAACACCCTCGCATTTCCCTTCTTCTCACCCCTTATAAAGCGCATCCAACCGCGCCCCATACCGCTCTTTCAGCTTATGGCGGCGGATCTTCATGGAAGGCGTCATCTCTTCATTGTCGATGGCGAAAGGCTCATCCGCAAAGGCGAACTGGCGCACCTTCTCCACCACGGACAGATCCGAATTCACCCGGTCCATCGCCTCACGCACGGCGGCGCGGAAGGCGGGATCGCCTTGCAGCGTTTTCATGTCGAAATGGATGTGATTGGCTTGCGCCCAGTCCAAAGCCCATTCGCAATCGGGCACGATCAGACCCACGACATAGGGGCGGCGGTCTCCGATCACCATGGCCTGCGCGATTTCCGGCTGAAGAGTCAGCATGCCCTCGACGCGCTGGGGCGAAATGTTGTCGCCCTTGTCGTTGACGATCATGTCCTTCTTGCGGTCGGTGATCTTGATGCGCCCGGCGGAATCGATCAGGCCGATGTCTCCGGTGTGGAGCCATGGGCCTTTTTCCGGCTCGGCGGGGTCGATCTTCAGGACTTTGGCGGTTTCGGCGTCGTTGCGCCAATAGCCGTGCATCACCAGCTCGCCGCGAATCAGGATTTCGCCGTCCTCGGCGATACGGACCTCGGTGTCGGGCATGGGTGGGCCGACGGTGTCCATGCGGATGCCAGCGCTGGGCCGGTTGACGGCGGCGACAGGCGCGCATTCGGTCTGGCCATAGCCTTGCAGCAGGGTGAGGCCCATCGCCTGAAAGAACAGGCCGATCTCGGGGTTGAGCGGGGCGCCGCCCGAGACCAGCGCCTTCATGCGGCCACCGAAGCGCGCGCGGACCTTGGGGCGCAGCGTGCGTTCCAGCACGGCCTCAAGCAGCGGATCGCTGAGGTGTTTCTTGCCCTCCGCGCGGCGGGAGGCCAGATCAATGGCCTTGTCCATCAGATAGTTGGGCAGGCGGCCCTGTTTCTCTATGCCCTTGATGATGCGCGTGCGCAGCACCTCGAACAGGCGGGGGACGACCACCATGATGGTGGGGCGCACCTCCTCGATGTTGGCGCCCAGCTTTTCGAGCCCCTCGGCATAGGCGATCTGGCCGCCCATGCCGATGGGCAGGAACTGGCCGCCGGTATGCTCATAGGCGTGGGAGAGGGGGAGGAAGGAAAGGAAGACCTCATCGCCCCAACCGAAGTCCTCGGCCAGAATGCGCGCGGCGCCCGCCACATTGTGCAGGATGGCGCCGTGGTGCTGCATCACGCCGCGCGGGGCGCCACCGGTGCCGCTGGTGTAGATGATGCAGGCGGTGTCAGCGCGGCCGATGGCGCCGATGCGGGCCTCGACAGCCTTGCGGGCGGCGGCGGCATCGCCTTCAAGCATCGAATCCCAGTCGTGATAGTTCAGTGCGCCGGCCTGAGTTGCGCCCAGCGGCTCCATACCGATCACATGGCGCCCATGGCCGGAGCGCAGCACGGCGGGCAGAAGCGTCTTGCCCAGCTTCGCACCCGAGACGATCACCGCGCAGGCGCTGGAGTTTTCCAGAATATGGGTGTGATCGCGTTCGGTGTTGGTGGTGTAGGTGGGCACGGTGACGCAGCCCGCCGCCATGATCGCCAGATCGGCAATCGCCCATTCCGGACGGTTTTCCGAGACCAACATCACGGGATCGCCACGCCGCAGGCCCAGTTTTACCAGGCCTTCCGCCAGCAGGCAGACCTTCTGCGCCGTTTCCTTCCAGCTGATCGATTGCCATTGCCCGTTGCGTTTGGCGCGCAGGAATGGGGCATCGCCCTTCTCATCCGCGCGAGCCAGAAACAGCGCGACCAGATTCGGCGTGGTGGAAAATTCGGTAAGCTGCACGGTGATGGTCCTGTCCCCCTTGTTCAGGGTTTTAGGAGGGTGAAGGAGGGGAGGCAAGAAGGTGAAGATGCGAGGGTAGAGTCCTTTGTTGGTCGCATGTCTCCAGAGACATGCTCCGGGCCCTCGCGCTCCCGGAACGTCTCCCGACGAAAGGTCGCGCTGGTGGCCGCGTCAGTCTTGGAACTCTTGAACTGTGCCAGGGTTGCGCCGCAAGCAAGAATGTCTTGGAAGGCAATGCTATACGAAGGATATAAAAGCCTGCGGCGCAGCGACGTTGCTCCATCGCCGAACCCGTGGCGCATCGTAGACATAAAAGGGAGCGCGAGGGCGATGGCCCTCGCATTTCCTCTTTTATGTCCCTGTTCCGATGGCTTCCTGAATCGAGGAAAACCCATCCCGCCGCATCAGCTCCAGCAGGCCCTTGTTGATGGCTCGCGCGATCCCCGGCCCCTCATAAACCATCGCGCTGTAGAGCTGCACCAGCGACGCCCCCGCGCGAATCCGCGCCCATGCGTCCGCAGCATTGGCGATTCCGCCCACGCCGATCAGCGGCACAGCGCCCCCGGTGGCCTTGCGGAAATCGACGATGCGCTGCTGGGCCATATCGCGCAGTGGAGCGCCGGAGAGGCCGCCGGTCTCGCCCGCGTGGGGGCTGTGCAGGGCGGGGCGCTCGATGGTGGTGTTGCTGACGATCAGGGCGCCCAGCTGCTTGTCGATGGCGATGCGGGCGATGGCGTCCACATCGGCGGGCTGCAGATCAGGCGCGACTTTCAGGAACACCGGCGGGCGGTGGCCGGTGGCGTCACGCGCGGCGATCACGCCGTCGAGCAGTTCCTCCAGCGCGGCGGGGTCTTGCAGGGCGCGCAGGCCCGGCGTGTTGGGGCTGGAGACGTTCACCGCCAGATAGGAGGCCAGCGGGGAGAACAGCCTCGCTCCCGTAGCGTAATCGGCGATGCGGTCGGTGGCGTCCTTGTTGGCGCCTATGTTGATGCCCAGAATGCCGCCGCGAGTCCTACGCTCGGACAGGCGCGCGTGAGCTGCAGTCGCTCCGCCATTGTTGAAGCCCATGCGGTTGATGACGGCGCGGTCTTCCACCAAGCGGAACAGGCGCGGCTTGGGGTTGCCGGGCTGGGGCAGGGGGGTGATCGAGCCGACCTCCGCAAAGCCGAAGCCCAGGCCGAGCAGGGCGTCGGGCACCTCGCCGTCCTTGTCGAAGCCTGCTGCCATGCCGACGGGGTTGGGGAAGGTCAGGCCTGCCACGCTGCTGGACAGCGCCGGATCGCTGGCAGGGGCGCGCTGGGGGCCGCCGTTGCGCAGCACGTTGAGCGCGACTCCATGCGCCTTCTCGGCGTCGAGTCGGAACAGCAGGGGGCGGATCAGCGCATAGGCGGCGGGGCTCGGGATCATGAGATGCCTATGGCAAGGCGGGGAGGCGCTGTCGATGGCCCAGATTGTGCCGGAGATTCCGATGGTGGATGGCAGGCAACAACGGCCTATCGCAGATTACCTAGGGGGTCGTCGCAGTCCGTGACGGATCTTTACAATTATTTGTTCATCTCGCCCCTTACCTCGGACTTGCGACCCGAAGGGCTCGACGGTTTTTACCGCGAGACCTCGAACTTGACGGCGGCCTCCTTTCCAGCGCTTGCGCGGTAAAGGGGCCGCCTTTTTTCTTGCCTCCCAAATGCTTGTTGCGCTGCCCGGATACGCCTTTCGTCTGATGCGCGGGGGCCACAGCGATGATTCCTGTGTCGCTGCATAGCTTTGCCCCGTTGCGCGATGAAAAGACTGGGCCTAGGGGCTCGAAATCGGAACGATTCGATCTTATTTAGATTTCGAACCGTTTTTTGAGCCGTCCTTTCCAGCCCAGCGGGGTGCCCACATGCGTTTGTCCAGCATGGCCGATTATGCCGTGGTTGCCATGACAGCAGCAGCGCGCCATGGCGAGCTCGCCGTGGCCGGGGGCAAGCGCGCTCAGATGAATGCGGCTCTGCTGGCCGAGGAATCGGGCCTGCCCGCGCCCACGGTGCAGAAGCTGGTGAGCCGGCTGGTGGCTGCCGGGCTGCTGCGCTCCACCCGCGGGGCGGGCGGCGGTCTGGCGCTGGCGCGCGGGGCCGACTCGATCTCGCTGGCCGAGATCGTGGAAGCTGTCGAAGGGCCGATCGCGCTGACTCCTTGCGTGGACAAGGGGCGGGCCGATTGCCTGCTGGAACCGGGCTGTGCGGTGCGTCCGCATTGGCCGATCGTGAATGAGGCGCTGCGTGGAGCGCTGGCCAGTGTGCCGCTGAGTCGGCTGGCCGCGCTGCACGAAGTTGGTGAGTTGCATGAACCGATGGCGGCCCCTGCCGCGTCGATGGAGTTGAGCGAATGAGCGAGCAGAGTGTGCCCGAAGCCGAGGTCGTCGAGATCCGCGATCAGGCCGCGCGCGATGCGGCGGCCCGCGTGGCCGAGTATGAGCACGGCTGGGTCGCCGATATCGAGCAGGAATATGGCCCCAAGGGCCTGTCCGAGGACACCGTCCGCTACATCTCGGCCAAGAAGGACGAGCCGGAATGGATGCTCGAATGGCGCTTGAAGGCTTATCGCCACTGGCTGACCATGCCCATGCCCGATTGGGCCAAGCTGAAGATCCCGCCGATCGATTATCAGGCCGCCTATTACTGGGCCGCGCCCAAGACCAAGGATGGCCCCAAGTCGCTGGACGAGGTCGATCCCGAGATCCTGCGCGTCTATGAAAAGCTGGGCATCCCGCTGGAGGAGCAGAAGGTGCTCGCCGGGGTGGAAGGCGCGCGCAAGGTCGCCGTGGATGCGGTGTTCGATTCGGTTTCGGTCGCCACCACTTTCCGCAAGGAGCTGGAAGCGGCGGGCGTGATCTTCCGCAGCATCAGCGAAGCGATCCGCGAATATCCCGAGCTGGTGAAGAAGTGGCTCGGCAAGGTTGTGCCGATGGGCGACAACTACTTCTCGGCGCTGAACTGCGCGGTCTTTTCCGACGGCACCTTCGTCTATGTGCCCGAGGGCGTGCGCTGCCCGATGGAACTCTCCACCTATTTCCGCATCAACGCGGAAAACACCGGCCAGTTCGAGCGCACGCTGATCGTCTGCGACAAGGGCGCTTACGTCTCCTATCTGGAAGGCTGCACCGCCCCCCAGCGCGATGAAAACCAGCTTCACGCCGCTGTGGTGGAACTGGTCGCGCTCGACGATGCCGAGATCAAATATTCCACCGTCCAGAACTGGTATCCCGGCGATGCCGAGGGCAAGGGCGGCATCTACAATTTCGTCACCAAGCGCGCCCTGTGCCAGGGTAAGCGCAGCAAGGTGAGCTGGACCCAGGTGGAAACCGGCTCGGCCATCACCTGGAAGTATCCCAGCTGCGTGCTGAACGGTGAGGACAGCGTGGGCGAGTTCTACTCGGTCGCCGTCACCAACAATCATCAGCAGGCCGACACCGGCACCAAGATGATCCACAATGGCAAGGGCAGCCGCTCCACCATCGTGAGCAAGGGCATCAGCGCGGGCAAGTCGCAGAACACCTATCGCGGTCTGGTCCGCGTGGCGGCGAATGCGGAGGGCGTGCGCAACTTCACCCAGTGTGACAGCCTGCTGCTCGGCAAGGACTGCGGCGCGCACACCGTGCCCTATATCGAGGTGCGCAACCCCAGCGCCACCATCGAGCATGAGGCCACCACCAGCAAGATCTCCGACGACCAGCTGTTCTACGCCATGCAGCGCGGGTTGGATCAGGAGGCCTCTGTGGCGCTGATCGTCAACGGTTTCGCCAAGGAGGTGCTGCAGCAACTGCCCATGGAATTCGCCGTGGAAGCGCAGAAGCTGCTGGGCATCAGCCTTGAGGGGAGCGTGGGCTAAGCCCACCGCCACCTGTTTGTTTTCAGCCCGTTAAAAGGCCCATATGACCATGTTGCAGATTTCCGATCTCCACGCCACCGTCGCGGACAAGCCGATCCTCAAGGGTCTGTCGCTCACCATCAACGCGGGTGAAGTCCATGCCATCATGGGGCCCAATGGCGCGGGCAAGTCCACGCTGGGTTACACGCTGGGCGGGCGCCCGGGCTATGAAGTGACCGGCGGTTCGGCCACGCTCGAAGGCGCCGATCTGCTCGATATGGAGCCGCATGAGCGCGCCGCCGCCGGCCTGTTCCTCGGCTTCCAGTATCCGGTCGAAATCCCCGGCGTCTCCAATCTGCAGTTCCTGCGCGAGGCGCTCAACGCCCAGCGCAAGGGTCGCGGCGAGGCTCCGCTCTCGGGCGGCGAGTTCCTGAAGATCGCGCGCGAAAAGTCGGCGCTGCTCAAGATGGATATGGAGATGCTCAAGCGTCCCGTGAACGTCGGCTTCTCGGGCGGTGAGAAGAAGCGCGCCGAGATGGTGCAGATGGGCATCCTCGACCCCAAGCTGGCGATTCTGGATGAGACCGACTCCGGCCTCGACATCGACGCGCTGCGCATCTGCGGTGAAGGCATCAACGCCATCATGCGCCGCCCCGACAAGGCCGTGCTGCTGATCACCCACTATCAGCGCCTGCTCGATTACGTGAAGCCCGATTTCGTGCACGTGCTGGCCGGTGGCCGCATCGTGAAGAGCGGCGGCCCCGAGCTGGCGCATGAACTCGAAGAGCGCGGCTATGAGGCTGTCGAGGGAGCTGCCGCATGATCGTGCTGGCGGCCCTGCTGGCCCTTCAGGGCTTTACGGCCGATGCCGGGGAGGCGCCCAAATCCGCGGCGCAGACCATGGCTCAGGCGGCGAACACCGAGGCCGGTTCCGATCTGTCGGCGCTGGAGAAGAAGCTGGAGGTCTGGAAGGGCCGCTGGGGTTACAATGACGGCAAGTTCGGCTGCGAAACCCGCAACAGCAGCGGCGATTCGGCGGTGGATTCGGTTGGCTGTCAGGCGCTGATGGCCTGCCTCGGGCCAGAAGAGCAGCGGCTCAACGCCATCGCTCAGGGTGCGGGTGACGACAAGACGCGCGGCTCCGAAATGCAGGCGATCGTCGCCAAGGCGCAGCCCTGCATCGCCGAGAAGCGCCATCAGGGCCTGATCGCTCTGGCGCAGCTGCGCAATTTCGGAGGAGCAGGCAAGTGAGCGCTGTGGCTGAAACCCTCCCCACCCGCGCCGAAGAGGACTGGCGCTATGCCGATGTGAAGGCGCTGGCCGATCTGTGGCCGCTGCCCGAGCGTGAAACCGTCACCGTCCCGGCTGGCGGCACCTTCGCGCGCTCCATCGTGCAGACCGAGGGCGGCGTGACCCGCCTGTCGCTGGTGCTGGAAGCCAAGGCCAGCGCGGCGCTGCATGTGCTGAACGCCGGTGGCCCCTATGCCCGCGTCGAGATCGATGTGGTGCTGCATGAGGGTGCCGATTTCACGCTGGGCGGCGCGCAGCTGGCGCAGACCGGCCAGACGGTGGAGATCGTCACCAAGGTCACCCATGCCCATCCCGATGCGGTCAGTCGTCAGCTGGTGCGTTCGGTGGCGGGCGGGCAGGGCGTCGTCACCTATCTGGGCAAGGTCAAGGTCGAGCCCGGCGCGGACGGCACCGATGGCGAGCAGAGCGTGCGCGCCATGCTGCTGGACCGCACCGCCACGGCCAACGCCAAGCCCGAGCTGGAAATCTACGCCGATGACGTGAAGTGCGCCCATGGTTGCGCCGTGGGTGAGCTGGACGCCAATGGGCTGTTCTATCTCGCCGCGCGCGGTCTGCCGCCCGCACAGGCTAAGGCGCTGATGCTCTCGGCCTTTATCGCCGAGGCTTTCGATGGCGCCGAAGAAGGCGACCATCTGCAGTCTCTGGCACAGAAGCTGCTGGAGGAAGCGCTGTGAGTCGCAGCCTCGCCGAGATCCGCGCCGATTTTCCGGGCCTGAAAACCCGCGAGGGCGGCGTGTGGCATTACCTCGACAGCGGGGCCACGGCGCAGAAGCCGCAGGTGGTGATCGACACCATGTCGCGCGCGATGGGGACGGATTACGCCACCGTCCATCGCGGCGTCTATGCCCGCAGCGCCGAGATGACTCTGGCCTATGAGGCGGCACGCCGCACCATCGCCAGGTTCATCGGCGGCGATGAGCATGAGATCGTCTTCACCCGCGGCGCCACCGAGGCGATCAATCTGGTCGCCCAGAGCTGGGGCGCGACGAATCTGAAGGCCGGGGATCGCATTCTGCTCTCCACGCTGGAGCATCACTCGAACATCGTGCCGTGGCAGATCCTGCGCGACCGCATCGGTTTCGAGATCGACGTCTGCCCGCTGACCGAGGATGGCCGCATCGATCTGGATGCCGCCGAAAAGCTGCTGACTCCGGCCCACAAGCTGGTGTCGTTGGCGCATGTCTCCAACGTGCTGGGCAGCGTGCTGGATGTGGAGCGCGCTGTCGCTCTGGCCAAATCGGTCGGCGCGAAGGTGCTGATCGACGGCTGTCAGGCCGTGCCGCGCCTCAAGGTCGATGTCGCCGCGCTGGGCTGCGATTTCTACGTCTTTTCCGCGCATAAGCTCTATGGCCCCACCGGCATCGGAGCGCTCTGGGCCAAGGCCGAGATCCTCGACGCTATGCAGCCATGGCAGGGCGGCGGCTCGATGATCGACCGCGTAACCTTCGAGAAGACCACCTGGGCCCCGGCTCCCACCCGTTTCGAGGCAGGCACCCCCGCCATCGTCGAGGCGATCGGCTTTGCGCAGGCCGTCGATTACATCGAGGCCATCGGGCTGGATGCGATCCATGCTCATGAACTCTCGCTGGTTGATACGCTGCGCGGTGAACTGCGCGCCATCAACTCGATCCGCCTGTTCGGGCCGGACCATTCGGCGGGCATCGTTTCTTTTTCCATGGACGGGGTGCATCCGCATGACCTCGGCACTATCTTGGATGAGGAAGGCGTGGCGATCCGCGCCGGGCATCATTGCGCCCAGCCACTGATGGAGCATCTGGGCGTGCCCGCCACCGCCCGCGCCAGCTTTGGCCTTTACAGCGATGACAGTGACATTGCCGCCCTGCTGCGCGGCATCGAGCGAACCAAGAGGATTTTCGGATGAGCACCCCCGCAGCCGGAGACGGCGCCCCCCGCTTCACCGTCGAAGAGGTTGACGCCGCCCCCACCCCGCCCCGCGCGCGGGTGGAGGATGTGACGCCTGCTCCCGAAGAAACCCCGGCCGAGACGCTGGAGCGCAAGCGCGACTATCTCGACGGTTTCCTCAGCCAGCAGCCCACCGGCATGGCGCCCAACGAACCGGGCGGTGCGCTGTATGAGGCGGTGGTCGATGCGCTGAAAGAGATCTACGACCCGGAAATCCCGGTCAACATCTACGAGCTGGGCCTGATCTATGGCGTGGACATCACGCCCGATGGCGCGGTGGCGATCACCATGACCCTGACCACCCCGCATTGCCCGGTGGCCGAATCCATGCCGGGCGAGGTCGAGCTGCGCGTCGCCAGCGTGCCCGGCATTCGCGAGGCCGAGGTCAATCTGGTGTGGGACCCTGCCTGGGACCCGGCCAAGATGAGCGATGAAGCCCGCCTCGAACTGGGGATGCTGTGATCATGAGCGACGTTCAAATCAAGGACACTGGGGAAACCAAGGCCCGCCGCGCCCGTCCTGCCGCCGTCACGCTGACGGCCACGGCGGAGGCGCGCATTGCCCATCTGATGGCTGGCGCTCCGGAAGGCGCGATCGGTGTGAAGCTGTCTACCCCGCGCCGGGGCTGCTCGGGTCTGGCCTATTCGGTGGATTATGTGAACGCGGCCAACGCGTTCGACGAAAAGATCGAGACGCCGGGCGGCGTGCTTTTCATCGATGGGGCCAGCGTGCTGTATCTGGTGGGATCGGTGATGGACTGGGTGGAGGACGATTTCACCGCCGGTTTCGTCTTCAACAATCCCAATGCCAAGGGCAGCTGCGGCTGCGGTGAGAGTTTTACGGTCTAAACCAATACCTCAGGCGAGAGTCCCTCATCACTCTCGCCCGCAGCGATCACGCGCCGGTCACCCGGCGTTCGTCATTCGCTTCGGAGTCTACCAGCCTGATCTGCATCTCCTGCTGCCGCAGATAGGCCAGTAAAGCAGCGGGAACCGCCCGCGCCTTCACGCAGCACTGCCGCAGCAGAGCCAGAGCAGCCGGCGAACTTGCGCCGCCTTCATCGATCCGCGTCAGAAGCCAGTGCGATTTGGTGTCATCCATCACGCCCGCAGGCGCGCGTTGCTCCACCAGCCAGGTCGAAATGGTCTCGCCCAGAAACTCCACCCACTCGGGGGAAGGCGAGCGAACATGCATGTTGATGGCCAGCAGCGCTTCGGCATCGTCAGGGCTCATGCCGGGCCGGTTTGGATCGGCTGGGCGACCCAGTAGGCTGCGATTCGTCTCGTTCATCCCGTGCGTCCTTTCGGTTGCGCCCCGCAGCCGAAATGACGTGTAAACCCTTAGCGCAGAGTGAACCAAAAATTCAGGTAGGGTGATGTTTTCATGTCACACTCTATGCTGGGTCACCGCTTGCGCAGCGCCGCCACGCAGGCGGCCCGATCGACATCGCGCGCATCGGTGCCGCGCCGCGCATCGACATAGGAAGCCCGCGGCGGCTGCCCCGGCGCGGGCGGATAGAGATAGACGTCCAGCACGCAGGCATTGCCGGTGAACTGCAGCTTGCGGGCATCGCCCTCCACCACATCCAGCCGCGGCGTGCCGAACAGACGCTGCAATTCGGGCTGCGTGGCGCCGATTACCCCCTGAAGCCCCGGCAGCGACTGCACTTTGGCGGCAGGCGGCGGTGCATGATAAATCGCGGCAGGCGGGGTTGCGGTGCTGCCCGCGCGATGCGGCGGGCGCGGGGTGGAGACAGGCCTGGCCTGCTCGCTTCCGCAAGCGGCGAGAAAACCCAGCAGAGGAAGCGCGAAAAGAGAGCGATGGAAAGGCAGATTCATGGCGCGTGTGATGGACTGAGCATGCTGGGCGGTCAATCGCTGCCCAAGCGCATCGTCGCGCGCCACTGGCGTTCCGGCATATCTAGCCATTGCCCTTGCCCGGCACCCCCGCTAGGCGCTGAAAGATTATTGCCCGTTTGTTGGCCGCCTTTTCGCAAGGCCCCGGGCGCAACCACCCGATTTGAACACGCTCTCAGGAAAGGCCCTTTGATGACCCAGCCCACCACCGATGTCATCGCCATCGGCAATGCCATCGTCGATGTGATGGCCCCCTGCGCGGATGCCCTGATCGAGGAGCTGGGCCTCTCGCGCGGCGGCATGACTCTGGTCGACGCGGACCAGGCCAAGGTGCTCTATGATGCCATGGGCCCGGCGCGCGAAATCTCCGGCGGCTCGGCAGCCAACACGCTGGCCGGTCTGGCCCTGCTGGGTGCCAAGTGCGCCTTCATCGGTCAGGTCGCCGAAGACCAGTTGGGCGAGGTTTTCGCCCATGACATTCGCTCGGGCGGCATCTCCTTCGACACGCCCGTCGGCCCCGCCAACCCGCCCACGGGCCGCTGCCTGATCTTTGTGACGCCCGACGGCCAGCGCACCATGAACACGTTCCTTGGCGCCAGCCAGTTCCTGCCCGCCAGCGCGCTGGACGACAAGGCCATCGCCGACGCGCAGGTCCTGTACCTCGAAGGCTACCTCTGGGATCCCGAGGAACCCCGCAACGCCATGCGTCGCGCCATCGCCGCCGCCAAGAACGCCGGTCGCAAGGTGGCCTTCACCCTCTCGGCCGTCTTCGTGATCGACCGCCATCGCGACGATTTCAACGCCCTGATCAATGAGGGCCTGATCGATATCCTCTTCGCGAACGAGGAAGAACTCGCCGCGCTGACCGGCATCGAAGATTGCCACGAAGGCCTCGCTTCGCTTACGGGCAAGGTGCCCACCGTGGTGGTGACACGCGGCTCGCAGGGCGCGCTGGCCGTGTCCGAAGGGCAGCAGGCTCAGGTTGCCGCCCAGCCCATCGAGCGCGTGGTGGACACCACCGGCGCTGGCGATCTCTTCGCTTCAGGCTTCCTCTTCGGTCTCGTGCGTGGGCGTTCTCTGGAGGATTCGCTGACTCTGGGCTCGATCTGCGCAGCCGAGATCATCAGCCATTTCGGCGCTCGTCCCGAGGTGGATCTGAAGGCTTTGGTTTCCGAAAAGATCGGGGCCTAAGGTTTGAAAGGGAAAGTGCGAGGGGGTTACCCCCTCGCGCTCCCATAACGTCTTCCGACGATAGGGCAGGGGCGCCCGATCTTTGCGCCTCGGCTCTCCACCTGCGTGACCTTAAGCGCCGCAGGCTTTCAAGCTCATGATGATAGCGCAATGTTGGCAAACCCTGCCTGCGGCGCAGCGACGTTGCTCTGTCGCCGAACCCGAAGCGTGAGGCAGACATTAAAGGGAGCGCGAGGGTTATGACCCTCGCATCATTTTTTCCCTTTAACCCCTTAAACACCCGGCTGCTCTACCGTCCTGCCGTATACGCATAGAATGCCTGAGCGCAGGAGGCACAACCCATGGCCATTTCCACGAGTTCGGTGACGTCGAGCACGATCACCCGGACCCAGTATGATTCGCAGCCGCAGCAGCTTCGCGCGCAGCCTGAGCAGAAGACTCAGGCGCAGAAAGAAACCGAAGCCCCGGCGCCGAATTACAACAGCGATCTCAACCTGCCGAATGACGGCACCGGGGCCAGCTACAGCTTCCTCGTCTGATCAGCGTGTAATCAGCCTTCCGCCTCACGCGCCACTTCGCGCCAGCCGATATCGCGGCGGCAGAACAGGTCGGGCGCGGTGATGGCATCCACGGCGGCATAGGCGGCTTTCTGCGCCTCTGTCACAGTCGCACCCGTCGCCGTGACGTTCAGCACACGACCGCCATTGATGGTCAGTGTGCCTTCCGACAAAGCCGTGCCCGCGTGGAAGACCTTAGCACCCGTGGCCTCGGCCTTGTCGATGCCCTTGATGGTGCCGCCCTTCTTGGGTGTTTCGGGATAGTTCTGCGCGGCCAGCACCACCGTCAGCGCGGTGTCCTTGCTGAACACCGGCGGCTTGGCAGAGGCCAGCTCGCCCGTGGCGCAGGCCAGCAGCAGCTCGGCCAGGTCCGACTGCAGGCGGCTCATCATCACCTGCGTTTCGGGGTCGCCGAAGCGGGCGTTGTATTCGATCAGGCTCGGGCCGTTGGCGGTCAGCATCAGCCCGGCGAAGAGTACGCCGCAATAGGGCGTTCCCTCGGCGGCCAGCGTGCTGACGGTGGGGGCGATGATGCGCTCCATCACCTCGGCTTCCAGTTCGGGCGTCAGCACGGGGGCGGGGGAGTAGGCGCCCATGCCGCCAGTGTTGGGGCCGGTGTCGCCTTCGCCCACGCGCTTATGGTCCTGAGCACTGGCGAAGGCCATGATGCTGGTGCCATCGGTGAGGGCGAAGAAGCTGGCTTCCTCGCCGGTCATGAACTCCTCGATCACGGCTTCGGCGCCCGCCGAGCCGAAGCGACCGGCGAAGATGTCCTTCACGGCGGCGACGGCCTCATCCATCGTCATGGCGACGGTGACGCCCTTGCCGGCGGCGAGCCCATCGGCCTTGATCACCACGGGCGCGCCGAAACGCTCCAGAGCAGCCATGGCGTCGGCCTCGCTGGAGACGCGCTCGTAACCGGCGGTGGGGATGCCCGCGCGGGCGCACAGATCCTTGGTGAAGCCCTTGGAGCCTTCCAGCTGGGCCGCTTCCTTCGAGGGCCCGAACACCGGCACGCCCGCCGCGCGCAGCGAATCGCCAAGGCCATCGACCAGCGGCGCTTCGGGGCCGACGACCACCAGACCGATGGCCTGCAGGTGGCAGAAGGCGACCACGGCATCATGGTTCGTCACATCCAGCTTCACGCATTCGGCGTCTTGCGCGATGCCCGGATTCCCGGGCGCGGCGAAGAGCTTTCCACCGCTACGCACCGCTTGGGATTGCGCCAGCTGCCACGCCAGCGCATGTTCGCGCCCGCCCGAGCCCAGGAGAAGGATGTTCATGCCCGCTTACCCGCCTTATGCCGATGATGATGGTCCTGGCGGGCTGGTAGCGAAGCAGACGCCCGGGGACAACGCAGAGGCGCTCTCCATCACCGAGATTTCCGCGCTTTTGAAGCGAACGGTGGAAGATCGCTTCGGTTTTGTGCGGGTGCGGGGTGAATTGTCGGGCGTGAAGCGCGCGGCATCGGGCCATTTGTATCTGGCGCTGAAGGATGAGGGCGCGCGTCTGGATGGCGTGATGTGGAAGGGCAGCGTGGCGCGTCTGGGCTTTCTGCCCGAGGATGGCGTGGAGGTGATCGCCACCGGCAAGCTGACCACCTATCCGGGCCGCTCGAACTATCAGATCGTCATCGAACGCATGGAGATCGCGGGCGAGGGCGCTTTGCTGGCCTTGCTGGCGAAGACTAAGGCGCGGCTTGAGTCGGAGGGGCTGTTCGCCTCGGAGCGCAAGCGGGCGCTGCCCTTTCTGCCGTGCGTGATCGGCGTGGTGACATCGCCTACCGGCGCAGTGATCCGCGATATTCTCCACCGTCTGGCCGACCGCTTTCCCAGCCATGTGATCCTCTGGCCGGTGCTGGTGCAGGGGCAGGGCGCGGCGCAGCAGGTGGCCGCGGCGGTGCGCGGCTTTGGTGCCTTGGAGCCCGGTGGCCCGGTGCCTCGACCCGATGTGCTGATCGTCGGGCGCGGCGGCGGCAGCATCGAGGATCTGTGGTGCTTCAACGAGGAAGAGGTGGTGCGCGCCATCGCCGAAAGCCCGATCCCCGTGATCAGCGCCGTCGGCCATGAAACCGACACGACTCTGGCCGATTTCGCTGCCGACCGCCGCGCGCCGACCCCCACTGCCGCCGCCGAAATGGCTGTGCCGGTGCGTGAGGATCTGCTGGATACGGTCGGCGAATTTGGGCTGCGTCAGCGCCGTGCGGTGACGCGCGGGCTCGATCTGGCGCGTGAACGCCTGTCGGTGCGGGCGCAGCGTCTGCCCTCGGCCCGCACGCTGCTGGAAGAGCCGACGCAGGCTCTGGATGAAGCGAGTGAGAGGCTGCGTCGCGGTCTGGCCGGGCGGGCGCAGGTGGCGGGGGGGCAGTTGCAGCGCGTCGCCGGGCGGCTGTCGCTGCCGTTGCTGGCAGCGCGGCTGGAGCGGGCGCGCGAAAGGCTGGCCGCTCAGCGTTTGAACCCCGCGCTGCTCACGGCGCGATTGCGTGAGGACGGGCGGCGGCTCGATGGCGTGGCCCGCGTGATGGCCAGTCTTAACCCTGACGCGATGCTGGCGCGGGGCTATGTGCGGGTGACCGGCGCGGATGGCCGCACGCTGGTGGGCAGCTCCCAAGCCTCGACCGAGGCGCGGCTGACTCTGCACTTCCGAGACGGTCTGCTCGATGTTGCGCCACTGGATTCAGAGGTTTCGCCGCAGCGCGCGGCCCCTCGCAAGGCGCCTGTGCGTCGCAGCGAATCACCGGAAAAGCCCTTACAGGACGACCTGTTCGGCTGACGCGCCCGATGGCATTGGAGCGCGGCGCCAAAGATGTTAGTAAGGTTAGATGTTGATGAATTCTGCCGAACGTATCGCCGTCTTGCGTTATGAGCCCAGTGGATTCCGTATGGTCAGCCCGGGCAGCCATGTTGTGTGCGCCGTGACGGGTGAGAAGATCCCGCTCGACTCCCTCCGTTACTGGAGCGTCGAGTGGCAGGAAGCCTATGCCAGCCCGGAGATCGCCACGAAGCGCATGCTGGGCTTGTGATCTCCCGCCGCGGGGCGCTGGCCGGGTTAGGACTTAGCCTGATCCCTGCGCAGCTGAGGGCTGCGGGTCTGACAGCTCCCCCTTTGGCCAATCCCACCGGCGTGCTGATGCAAGGTGGCTGGGCGCGGGGGCAGGTCGCCGGAAAGCCGCGCCTGACGCTGGGCAGCCAGACGGTCGATTACGATGCGGATGGCCGTTTTTTCCTCGCCTTTGATCGCGATGCGCAGCCCACGGCGACGCTGACCGCCGATTATGGCACCGCCGGTATCAGCAGTCGCACCTTGGCCATCGCGCCGCGCGCCTGGCCGATCGAGCATATCGATGCTCCCTTCCATCCCCCCGCCGTGCCCGATGAGGCCTTTGCGAAACTCCGGGCGACGGAAGTGGCACGAATCGAGGCTGCCCGCGCGCAGGTGACGGGCGCCACGGGCTGGCGGCAGGCCTTTATCTGGCCCGCGCATGGCCGGATTTCCGGGCGTTTCGGATCTCAGCGCATCTATCGCGGCACGCCGGGCGCCTATCACAGCGGGCTGGACATCGCGCCGGGCGCCGGGGTGACCTATGTCGCGCCCGCCGATGGTGTGGTGGTACTGGCGGCTTCGGCCCCCTTCACGCTGGAGGGCAATCTGCTGATGCTGGACCATGGCATGGGGCTGAATTCGGCTTTCTTGCATGCGCAGCGTCTGCTGGTGCGTGAAGGTGACAGGGTGACTCAAGGGCAGCCGCTGGGTCTGGTCGGCATGACCGGTCGAGCCACTGGCCCCCATCTGCATTGGAGTCTGCGCTGGCGCGAGGCCCGATTGGACCCTTTGCTGATCCTGCCGCCGGCGGGGTGACCTTGCGGTTAATCCCGCAAAATCAGGGATTTTTCCTGTCAATTCGTCGAACGGGTCTTTTGTAGATTTTCGACAAATTTTTAAATCCACGATTTTACGCGAAAGAGCGGGCTCCCTCTCGGTTCTTACGGATTTTGGTAATTTTATATCAATGAATCGTCAAAAAACATCAGAAGGATGCGAAAATATGTCGCAAGCCTTCAGGTAAAATACCGGATTGCCCTTTGCGCCATCTTCACGGGAGTTGTGTTTTCTACATCTCGTTGTGACAGTTTCGCAACATTGTGACGCTTTTTTGCTGACAGCCATGTCAGCATCTTTTCGCACCACACGGGCTTTGCCATGAATGCACATCGTTCTTACGCGGCTCCTGGTCGCTTCGATCCCCGGGAAAGGGAAGAAGCGAGGGCAACCGGAGCCAGTCAAGCGTGAGAGCTACACCGTGAATGGCGGGGGCGCCATTCACTGGAACAGGGGTGAAACATGAAAGTAGCATTTAGCAATGCGCTGCTGGGCAGCGCTGCGCCGCTCGTTCTCGGCGTGTGCCTGGTTTCCGGCACGGCCTTCGCACAGGATGCCGCCAAGCCGAACGAACCCAAGGCTGAAGAGGCTCAGACCATCGTGGTGACGGGCTCGATCCTGCGCCGCACCAATACCGAGACCGTTTCGCCGGTCACCACCATCACTGCCGATCAACTTGACCAGCGCGGCATCAGCACAGTGCAGGAAGGCCTGCAGACGCTGGCCGCCAACAACGGTCCGGCGCTGACCAACAGCTTCACCGCCAACGGCGCCTTTGCTGCCGGTGCCTCGGCGATCTCGCTGCGTGGCCTGACCACCAACTCGACCTTGGTGCTGTTCGACGGTCTGCGCGCTGCTTACTATCCGCTGGCCGATGACGGCTCGCGCAACTTCGTCGACCTCAACACCATCCCCGATGACATCATCGAGAAGGTGGACGTTCTGAAGGACGGCGCTTCCTCGGCTTACGGCGCCGACGCCATCGCCGGCGTTGTCAACATCAAGACCAAGCGTCAGTTCAAGGGTCTGTCGATCCGCGCTGAGGGCGGCATTTCCAGCCGTGCCGACGCCGGCTCGCAGCGGATCAGCATCACGGCTGGTAAGGGCGACATCGAGGAAAACGGCTACAACGCCTACGTCAGCGGTTTCTACTACCACTCGGCCGAGCTGTATAACCGCGATCGTCCCTATCCTTTCAACACCTCCAACTACGGCCGTCTGGGCAATGTCGCCTCGACCGGCGTGACGGGGGGTGTGAACGACAACGGCACCTACACGCAGGGCACGCCCACCAGCTCGATCTTCTACGTCCGTCCCTATGATGCGACGAACACCACGGCTGTGGCAGGCTCGCGCTTTGCCGCGCTCAACACGGCTCAGTGCCGCGGCACCAATTACACGCTGAACGCCACCGATCTGGCGGCCAATCCCACGGCGCCGACCACGGTTTGCGGCGTTGACTATACGGCTGCCTATGGTGTGATCCAGCCCGAGATCAAGCGTTACGGCGGTTCGGCCAAGGTCACGGCCAAGCTGAACGACACGATCGAGGCCTATGCCGAGTTCAACTTCCTGCAGACCACTACGGATTACACCGGCCAGCCCGCCGTGATCCGCGGTAACGCGCCTGCCGGTATCTACTATCCGCAGTTCAGCAACTCCGCTGCTGCCGGCGGCGCCTACACGCTCAACTCGGGTATCATTGCTCTGCCGGTCTATGTTTGCGCCCGCGCTGCTGGCGTGTCGGCCGTGAACGTCAATGGCGTGCCCACCGTTCCGGGCTGCACTGCCGCCAATGGCACGCTTAATCCGAACAACCCCTATGCCGCTCAGGGATATGTTGCCCGTATCCAGGGCCGCGATCTGAGCAGCGTGACCTACAACGAAACGCGCAACCGTACCTATCGCGGCGCCTTCGGCGTGTCGGGGCAGGTCACCGATGCGATCACCTTCGATGTGGGCGGTACCGCCATGCATGACGATCTGCGTCGTCTGCAGCGCGGTTATGTCAACATCCAGCATCTGCTGGATGTGGTGGCTGACGGCACCTATAATTTCGTCAATCCCGCCGCCAACTCGCAAGCTGTGAATGACTATCTGAAGCCCGACAACATCACCAACGCGACTTCGGATCAGGTTCAGCTGCAGGCCAACATGGGCTTCAAGCTGGCCGACCTGCCCGGCGGCCCGCTGCAGGTGGCCATTGGTGGTTCGGAGCGCTATGAAGCGGTGAACGCTCCCAGCGGCAACAGCGACTTCAACGGCCCGACCCAGCGTTACTTCACTCTCAATGCCTTCGGCACGGTAGGTAGCCGCTGGATTTCCTCGGCCTATGGTGAAATTTCGGCCCCTGTTGTGAAGTCGTTGGAGCTGACGGCTGCTGGTCGTTATGACCACTATTCGAGCGGTCAGAGCGCCTTCTCGCCCAAGGCCGGCTTCAAGTTCAAGCCGGTTCGTCAGGTGATGATCCGCGGCACCTGGTCGAAGGGCTTCCGCATCCCGTCCTTCGGCGAGGCGAACTCGCTGCCGACCACGGGCTATGTGACCAACCCGTCCAATGTGTTCAACGATGCCTATCTGGCTCAGTACACCAACCCGGCACTTGGCACGCCTTGTAACGTTGCCAACTTCGCAAAGGCTTGCCCTGCCTATCTGACGGCAGGTAGCTACGGCTACACTACGCTGGCGACCCCGACCTTGAAGTCGGAAAAGTCGCGCAGCTTCACGCTGGGGGCGGTGTTCGAACCGGTGCGCAACCTGTCCTTCACTGTCGACTTCTACGACATCAAGAAGGACCAGTTGATCACCGCGCCGCTGGCGGCGCCTGCGCTGATCGCTTACTACTCGGGTGGTGCGATCCCCGCCGGTTACACTGTCACCGCCGATGGCCCGGATACGTCGGACGCTTTCGTGTCGCCCACGGCCAAGCCGCGCGCGGCTCTGGTTCTGGCTAATTTGATCAACGCCAACAGCCAGACGGTGCGTGGCATGGACTTCGAGGCGGAGTTCCGTCACAAGTTCAGCCACAATGTGACTTGGACCAGCTCGCTTGAAGCGGACTGGATCATGCTGCTCGAAACAAAGTTCGCCGATGGCCATACCGAGCGCTATGATGGTACGCTGGGTAACTACAACCTGACCGCCGGTTCGGGCACGCCCAGCGTCAAGGGCACCTGGATGAACACGCTGGAAATCGGCAAGGTGAAGATCACCGACACGCTGAACTACATCAGCGGTTACAACCTGTCGGCGATGGACCAGGGCGGTACCTACAAGGACTGCAGCCTGCGTCCTTCCTATTGGTCGGCGTGCAACGTGAAGAGCCTGATCACCACCGACGTGAACGTGCAGGTGAAGGTCAATGACCAGTTCACTGTTTACGGCACGGTCAACAATCTGCTCAACCAGATGCCGCCGATCGATCCGGTGACCTATGGTGCGCATGGCTACAACCCTGTGCAGGGCGGTACCGCCATTCTGGGCCGCTACTTCAAGGTTGGCGCGAAGGTGAACTTCTAAGGTTCGTCTCAAGCCTTGAAAAAATCGGGGGGTGGCCTGAGAGGGCTGCCCCCTTTTTCTTTTTCAGATTTAGAGGTTAAGCAGGGGGCGTTACGCCCCCTGCACCCCCGTTATGTCTTCCGACGAAGCGAGGGTGAGGGCGGAAGCCTTGCGCGCCGGCTCTCTGTTGCGCTGCAGGATTCCAAATTCTGAGAGGTTTCGTGGAAGCGCTGGTATCGCTGCCTGCGGCGCTTTGCGTGGCGCAAGTGGAGAGGCTGGCGCACCGATGGGGTAGCCACTGCCATTTCGTCGGAAGGCGATCTGGGAGCGTGAAGAGCTGGAGCATTTCTGTTGAGAAATGCGACCAACAACGGGGCAGCCCTCGCATCTTTTCTCTTCCGGAATCCGCGCAAACAAAAAGGCGCGGCAGGACGAACCTGCCGCGCCTTTTGTGCTGGCGCTGAAACCTGCGTCGAGCCGATCAGGCGGCGACGACAGCAGCCTTCTTCACTTCGCGCTTCACGCGCAGAGCGTTGCGGCTCAGCTTGCAGTCAGCCGTCTTCAGCAGCCAGTTATCCAGGCCGCCGACGTGCTCGACAGAGCGCAGGCCGTGCGTAGAAACGCGGAACTTGAAGCCACGATCCAGGGCTTCCGACAGCAGCGTGACGTTCTGCAGGTTAGGCAGGAAGACGCGCTTGGTCTTGTTGTTGGCGTGGCTGACATTGTGGCCAACCTGACGGCCCTTGCCAGTCAGTTCGCAAATACGGGACATGATTCTCGCCTTCGAATTTCGTTACCGTTGCCGGAAGAATGGGCGCGCATAGCGATTCTACCCGGCTTGGTCAAGGTTTTGCACAGGCGAAGAATCGATTCGGTCCTCACGCCGCTGGTGCGCGCTCTTGCCATGATGTAGGCGCTCGCGCTAGCCCCCTTGGCATGACCCAATGGCCGCTCCCCGAACCCATGGCTCTGGCGCTGGAACAAGCCCGTCTGGGCGCGCAGGCCGGGGAAGTTCCCATCGGCGCCGTGGTGATGCGTGACGGCAAGGTGATCGCCACCGCTCACAACCGCCCCCGCGCTTTGTGTGACCCCACCGCCCATGCCGAAGTGCTGGCGATTCGTGCTGCCGCCGCTGCCTTGGGGCAGGAACGTCTGGAAGGCTGCGATCTGTGGGTCTCGCTGGAGCCATGCCCGATGTGCGCGGGCGCGATTGCTCATGCG
Organism: Novosphingobium terrae; assembly: GCF_017163935.1. Lineage (NCBI taxonomy): Bacteria > Pseudomonadati > Pseudomonadota > Alphaproteobacteria > Sphingomonadales > Sphingomonadaceae > Novosphingobium > Novosphingobium terrae. The sequence goes on from NZ_JABVZR010000001.1 coordinate 4,120,341, forward strand.
CGAATCGCCCGGCTTTATTACGCGGCCAGCGATCCCAAGGGCGGCGCGGTGGAGCATGGGGCGCGGGTTTTCGATCATCCGCAATGCCTGCATCGCCCCGAGGTCTACAGCGGTCTGGGTGGGGATATGGCGGCGGAGATGCTGCGCGGGTTTTTTCAAGAACGAAGGTGAAATGCGAGGGGGTTACCCCCTCGCGCTCCCATAACGTCTTCCGACGCAAACGCAGTGGCACCCGATTGGTGTGCCCCGGCTCTCCACCTGCGCAGTTGAAAGCGCCGCAGGCAGTCGAATCATCCGTTAGCCTGCGGCGCGGCAAACTATGCGTAAGGCTGAACCCTTGGCGCGAGGCAGACAGTAAAGGGAGCGCGAGGGCGATGGCCCTCGCATCTTCTCTTTCCTCGAATCAGGCCAGAACGAAATCCAGCCCGATATCCGCCGCCGGAGCGCTCTGAGTCAGGCGCCCCACGGAAACATAATCCACCCCGCTCGCCGCAATCGGCCCGATGGTGGAGAGGTTCACCCCGCCGCTCGCCTCGCAGGGCACGCGGCCCGCCACCAGCGCCACGGCCTCGCGCAGCATGTCCGGCTCCATGTTGTCCAGCAGCAGGTGAGTCGCCCCCGCCGCCAGCGCGGGTGCGATCTGGTCGAGGTGGTCGATCTCGCAGATGATGCTGGCCACGCCCGCCGCACGGGCACTGCCGACGGCCTGCCCCACGCCGCCTGCCACGGCGACGTGATTGTCCTTGATCATCGCCGCGTCCCACAAGCCCATGCGGTGATTCTGCGCACCGCCCATGCGGGTGGCGTATTTCTCCAGATGGCGCAGGCCGGGGATGGTCTTGCGCGTGTCCAGCAGCCGCGCCTTGGTCACGCCCATGGCGTCGACATATTGGCGCGTCAGCGTGGCGATGCCCGAGAGGTGCTGCACGGTGTTCAGCGCCGAGCGCTCCGCTGTCAGCAGTGCACGCGCCTTGCCGGTGAGGCGCAGCAGATGCGTGCCGGCCGCGACCTGATCGCCATCCTGCACCAGAGTCTCGATGGAAATCTCCGGATCGAGGTGGCGGAAGAAGGCCACCGCGATCGGCAAGCCCGCCACGGTGATGGCATCGCGGCTGTCCATCACGCCGGTGAAGCGGGCGTCTGCCGGGATGACGCTTTCGCTCGTCACGTCCTGGCCACCGCCGGGGAGGCCTTCGCCAAGGTCTTCGGCAAGGGTTTGCGTGACGAAGGTGTCGAGGTCGAAGCCGGTCAGGGAGAATTGGGTCATAAGGGGGGTATAAGGGAGTGGAGAGAAGGGGGAAGGAGAAAAAGCGAGGGGGTTACCCCCTCGCGCTCCCATAACGTCTTCCGACGCATGGGCAGCGTCGCCCCATCCTTGCGCACAACCTATCCACCTGCGCTACGCCAGCGCCGCAGGCAGTGTTTCATCGATCATGGAAGCTGTGCCTGCGTTTAAAGCCTGCGGCGCGGCGACGTTGCTCCGGGGCCGAACCCGATGCGCAACGTAGACATTAAAGGGAGCGCGAGGGTGTAACACCCTCGCACCTTCCCCTTCATTCCTTAATGAACAAACCGCGCCACCACATCGCGATACGAACGCGACACCTTCACGTCCGCGCCCGACTCCAGCACCAGGAAGCATTCGCCATTGGTATGCGGCTTCACCTGACGCACCAGATTCAGGTTCACGATCCACGAGCGATGCACGCGCTGGAACACGCGCGGGTCCAGCCGGCGCTCCAGATCCTTCATCGTCTCGCGCAGGATCAGCGAGTTGTCGGCGGTGTAGATGCACATATAGTCACCAGCGGCTTCGATGCGCTCGATGGTGTCCACATCGACGCGGAAGATCTGGCCGCGATCCTTGATGTTGATTAGCTTCTCGAAGCGGCCCGCGTTGGGGTCACCCTGTTCGTCATCCAGCGTGTCGATGGCGTCGGGGGCGACTTCGGCGAGAACGCTCTTCAGCTTCTCGGCCTCTTCCACCAGCTTCTTGTCGGAGAGGCGCTGGCGCACGCGGTCCAGCGTGTCGGCCAGCTTGTCTTCGTCCACCGGCTTCATCAGGTAGGAGACGGCGTTGGCCTCGAAGGCGCGCACGGCGTGTTCCTGGTAGGCGGTGCAGAAGACGAAAAGCGGCGGCTCGATCTCCATCACGCCCTTCACCACCGAGAATCCGTCGAAGCCGGGCATCTGGATATCCAGAAACACCAGATCGGGCTTTTCGGTCTTGATCTTGCGGATGGCTTCGCGCCCGTTGGCGCAGGTATCGATGATTTCGATGTCGGGGAATTTCTGGAGCCGCAGCTGCAGGCCCTGGATGGCCAGTTTCTCATCGTCAACGAGGATGGTGCGGATGGTCATTGGGGCTTTTGCCTTCTCGCGTCAGTCAGGTTGCAGTGGCGCTGGCAGGGAAATCCGCGTCGCGCCGCTCAAAGGGTATTTCGATGGTGACGGCAAAACCGCCCTCAGATGGTTCATAAGTCTCGAAACGATGGGCAGGTCCGTAAGCCTGCGCCAGGCGATCGCGAATATTTGCCAGCCCGACTCCGGTCGAAACCGTCTGCCCCCCGTCGAAACTGACGGCATTCAATCTGTGGTCGCCTTCCTGGTTCTGCAAGCCGGGTCCGGTATCGGAGACGGTGATGCGAAGGTTTTGCCCGACCAGTTGAGCGGCAATGGTGATTTCCGCCCCGCTCTCCTGAGTCGAAACCGCGTATTTGATAGCATTTTCCACCAGCGGTTGCAGCAACAGAGAGGGCAGCAGCCCGCCTTCGGTGGGTTCATCGATGCGGAAGGTGGTGCGCAGCCGCTCCTCGAATCGCATCCGCTCGATGTCGAGATAGAGCTTGAGCGTCTCGACCTCCTTGGCCACCGTCACCCGCCCCTCGGGCTCGTTGATCAGCGTGTAGCGCAGGAAGGAGGAGAGGCGCGTCAGCATGGCATTGGCGGGCTCGGTCTGGCCCAGCAGCACCAGCGTGGAGATCGAGTTCAGCGTGTTGAACAGGAAATGCGGGTTGAGCTGATAGCGCAGCATCGCCAGCTGGGCATTGGTGGCCTGCACCTCCAGCCGCAGCAGGGCATCGTTCTGTTCTTCCACGCGCAGGAAGAAGTTGATGGCGTAATACAGCGCCGACCAGGCGCCCAGCAGCGCCGCGTCATAGAAGAACACCTGCACGAACAGCTGGGGGAAGCCCGAGGTGCTGTCCGGATGCGACAGGTCGACCACCCAGGCATCCATGAAGGCATAGAGGCAGACAGCCAGCGGCAGCACCACCGCCGTCACGCCCCAGGTCAGCAATGCGCGCTGGCCCATCAGCTGGCGATAGATCACCGCCAGCAGCAGGCTGATCGAAAAGCCGTTGATGATTTCCACCACCACCAGCGCCAGCGGGGACCATGACTGCCCCGTCGCCAGCAGAGACATGGCGCGCAGCACCAGAGCGCCGACCCAGCCCACCACCTGCAACCGCCAGAAAGCGCGATTCTTGTTGGCGAAAAACGGGGTGGGTTGGAAAGGAAGCACGGCCATGGCGGGGCTCTAGCTTAAAAGCAGCCCGGCGGCGATGGCTTTTGCCATCGGGGACAGCGCCGCAGCGGTCATCGCTTGCCCATCATCCCTTCGGCGTCTCCAGCCCCTTTTGCAGTGCTTCCTTGCCCACCGCGCCCAGCAGCAGATGGCCATTGGCGAGGAAGGTGGGGGTGGAGTTGATGCCCAGCTGCTTGGTCATTTCCAGATTGGTGGCGATCTCGGTCTTCACCGGCTCGCTGGTGGCGTCCTGCCTGGCGCGGGCCAGATCGACCCCGGCTGCCTTGGCGGCGGCCTCGATTCCCGCCTCGTCGGGGCGCTCCTGCGCATACATGGCGTGGTGGAAGGCGGCGAATTTGCCTTGCTTGGCCGCGCCCAGCGCCACGGCGGCAGCGACCCGGCTTTCGGGGCTGAGGATCGGCAGCTGGCGGATCACCACCTTCAGATCGGGATCGGCGGCGGCCATGGCGGCAACATCAGCCTCGCTCTTGCGGCAGTAGCCGCAGGCGTAATCCATGAACTCCACCAGCACCTTGTGGCCATTGGGATTGCCCAGCACCGAGCCGGGGAAGGGCGTTTCCACCAATTGACGGATCTGGCCGATCTGGGCTTCGGCCTCACGCTGGCGCAGCACATCCATGGCCTGGGGCAGAATTTCGGGATGGGCCATGATGTAATCATGGATCGCGGCATCGCCATTGCCGTGCTGGCCGATGGGCAGCAGGCCGGAGGCGATCAGCGCCGCCCCCGCCACGCCGCCGATCAATCCCGCGCTCAGGCCGATCAGCAGGCCGCGCAGGCGGGAGGGAGCGGCAGGGGCGGATTGGGGAAAGTTATCGTTCATGGGGCGGGCGCTTACTTGCGTTTCTTGCCCTTGGCCATGGCGGAGCGCGCCTCCATCGCAATGTCCTGAGCGCGCAGCCAGTCCGGCGTGCCCTGCTTCAGCCCTAGCGCGGCGGCCTCGGCATTGCGCAGCGCGCCGCCGACATTGCCGTTCAACTCCTGCTGTTCGGCGCTGGCGAGTTCGGCGTGCGGCGTGTCGCCCTGCTGGGCATAGACCATGCCCAGCACATACCAGGCGAAGGGATTCTCACGATCGCGGGAGAGGGCGGCCTTCAGCACGCGCTCAGCCTCGGGCATATGGGGATGCTTGGGGTCGCCCTCATCCTCGGCCAGCAGGGCGTGGCCGAAGGTGGTGGCGATCAGCGGCTGGTTGTTGGTCAGCTGGGTGGCGCGGCGCAGCGGATCGATGGCGTCGGTGGGCTTGCCTGCCTCCAGCAGGATCTGGCCCTTCAGCTCCAGAAAATAGGGATCGTCAGGCGCATCCTTCAGCAGGGCATCGGTCTCGACCATCGCCTTGTCGAGGAAACCCTGCTTGTGCCAGGCATAGGCGCGGGCATAGCGCGCGGGCACGCCGGTCATGTACTCGGGAAAGGCTTTGAGCGTGTCGTTCGGCTCGGCCAGATAGCCGTAGAGCTTGGCCTTCACGCGGGCAAAGCGCTCCTCCAGCACCGGGTCCTTGGGTTTGTTCCAGGCCGGATCCTTTTCGTACACATCCTGCAGGAACTGGATACGATCGTCGGTCAGCGGGTGAGTGGACCAGAAGGCATCCTCGTCGGTCCGGGTGATGCCATAGGTGTTTTCCATTTTGAGCAGCTTGTGGAAGAACTCCACCGAGCCGCGCCCGGAAATACCCGCGCCCGAAAGGAAGCGCGCACCGGCGGCATCGGCTGCCTCTTCCTCGCCGCGCGTGTAGGAGAGGTAGGTGCCCATCGCGGCCTGCTGACCGGCCATGAAGATGCCCATCGCCGCCTCACCACCGCCCGCCGCCGCAGCAGCACCGGCCAGCAGCAGCGAAAGGATCGAGATGTTGCTGGCTTGCTTCATGCCGCGCGTATCGATGGCATGGCCACCCACGACGTGGCCGAGTTCGTGCGCCACCACGCCCTGCACCTCCAGCGCGGAATCGGCGGCGTTGATCAGGCCCGAATTGACATAGACCGCCTGCCCGCCCGCGACGAAGGCGTTGATCTCTGAATCATTGACCAGCACCACATCGACATTGTGCGGGTCCAGCCCCGTCTGCTGGATCAGCGGCTGGGCCATATCGTGGAGCAGCGCCTCGGTCTCGGCGTCGCGCAGCACCGATTGCGCGCTGACAGGCGCGGCAGCCAGAGCAAGGCACAGCGCCAGCGCGCTGGCCAGAGAGCGAAGCGGCTTGAAGCGATGGCCGGGCGGATTGAGAGCAGGGTCGCGCATGATTCAAGCAGGAGGCTAGCACGCCTGCCGCTGAACCGCGCGTGAAGAATTGTGTCTCTCAGCCTTGCTCAAGAAACTGCCGCAGCAGGCGCGACAGCGTGGCGGCCGACGGGTTCAGCGTGCCCAGCGGCTCGACATGATCCGAGCCCTGACGCACCAGCACCAGCGAGACATCATCGGCAATGCGCAGATCGCCCCAGTCGCGGGCGGGCAGGGCGGCCAGTGCCTGAGCCTCGGGCAGCGGCAGGCGGCGCGGCGTGGCACTGTTGCTGCGGCGATGCTGGCGCTCGGCGGCGATCACGGCTTTGAGGCCGCCCTGCGTCGCGGCCAGATGCGATGGCAGCGCGCCCTTGCCGATCCCCAGACGGCGGGCATGGGCCAGCACGGAGGCATATTCGGTCAGCCGCGTCTTGTCGTGATGGGCGCCGAAGACCAGCTTCACCACCGGCAGATCGGGTACGCGCGGCTGGGGGGCGAGCCCCTCGGCGGCGAGCAGGGCGGCGAGGTGTTCGGGAGCCTCGGCTCCGGCCAGCGCCAGATCATGCGCCGCGCCGATGGCTGCATAGAGCGCCTGATGATCCCGCGCGGGCGAAAGACGCAGGCCGTCGACCAACTGCCGCGCGATCTGCAGCAGGCTGTCGAGCGAGCGCCCCGGCGTCGAGGGCCAGAAGGAAGGATCGGCGGGCTGGGCAAAGCCTTCCTCGCCCTGAGGCCAGAGCGGGTGGCGTGTGGGGGCTGGCTCGGCAGCAAGGTCACGCCCATTGGGCCCATCGGCCCAACCCTGACGGCGCCAGGGCTGATCAGCCCAGGCGGCCTGATCGATGCGCGAACGCGCGCCCGGAGGCGGCACCGGGCGCGAGAGCGTGCCGGCTGCGGGCGCGGCATCCAGCGCGCCGGCAATGTCCTTGATCAGCTTCTCGCTGGCCTTGGCATCAAGCTGTTCCTTCCAGTTGATCACACCCAGAATCTGGCGAATCTTCGCGCGATGGCTGGAATCGGGATCGTCCGAGAAAGGCAGCAGAATGCCGCGATAGAGCATGGTGGTGCCCACCGGCGTATCGAACTCGGCCTCAAAGCCGATCGGCGCGCGGTTGGCGAAGATCTGCGCATAATGCTCGGTGAAGCGCGAAAGCAGCGTGCCGCGCGGCACGGTGGACAGCGCGCGCGGGCCGGTGTCGATCCCGGCCTGATCCGCCAGCCTTTTGCCGATATGTGTAAGATGCGGCGTCTCATCCGGCCCGGTGAACTCGATCAGCACCGAACTGGGCGCAAAATCGGGCAGGGCCGCCAGATCGAGCTGGTCGATCGAGGGAAACTCGCGCGATTTCAACAGTCCGGCCCAGTGATTGTAGGCATGGACCTGCATGCGCCGCTCATCACGGCCCGGGGGCACGGGCAGAATATCCCCGCCGACTTCATCCTCGTCATAGGTCGAGGTCTGCGGCGTGGCGCCGCGGCTTTCGGCATAGGGGCTGCGCATCGTGTCCATGAAGGGCTCTCGCAATCGGGGAGGCGGCGGAGGGGCCGCCGGTGATTCTGCGAGGATGATGGCGCAACTTGGTAAAAGGCGCGTTAAGTTGCGCCAGTTGTTCCCTGTGGATAATTCCGGGGTTTATGAGTCTTTTAAGCAGGCGTCTCGAAGCTGCCCAGTCCCTTATCGGTGCCGCAAAGCCTGTCCCACAAACGAAAATACAGGCCGTAGTTGCAGCGATAGTTCTGGTGATGGCGTTGATGATGCGTGGCGGTGATCAGCCAGCCACCCAATCGACCTTCCACGAGTCGGCGCGGGAAGATTTCCCAGCCCATGTGATTGGTGACACCCATGACGGTCATAATGGTCAGCACCAGCGCCAGCACGCTGACATGGAGCGGCACGATGAACACCAGCGCCGGGATGATGACGGCGCCGGTGAGGGCTTCGATGGGGTGGAAGCTCATGGCGGCCCATGCGGTGGGCGGGCGGCTGGCATGATGCACGGCATGGGCGAGGCGGAAGATGCGCGGCTGATGCATCCAGCGATGCGTCCAGTAGAACCAGGTGTCATGCGCCAGCAGCACGATCGCCAGCGAGACCGGCATCCACCACAGCGGCATGGCGTAAGGATCGCGGTAAATGCGCGTCCAGCCATGCACCTGCCAGCCCCAGGCGATGATCCCCGCTGGCAGGCCGAAGATCACGCAGGAAAGCAGAGACCAGCCAATCTCGGCGCGAATCTGGCGGCCCAGCGGTTGGTAAAGGCCGGGCTTCTTCAGCGCCGTCGCCCAGGCAAAACCGCCGCTGGAGAGCAGATAGCGCAGCGCGACAATGCCGCTCATCACCAGCGCCGATATGAACGCCGCCAGAAGCGTGGGCTGGGATGTCAGGGAGGCCATGGGAGGGATTATAGGCCCTGCGCACGTGATGGCCAGTTGTCGTGATGGACTGTCTGTGCTTGGCGTTGCGGATGAGCGACGATGTGCCTTCTCCCTGCCTTGGCCTGTGCCGTGTCGATGAAAGTGGCAGTTTCTGCGTGGCCTGCAAGCGGACGCTTGAGGAAATCGCGGGTTGGGCGACGATGGCAGGCGAAGAGAAAAAGGCTGTCTGGAAGAGGATCGAAGGGGATTAAAAGCGAAATGCGAGGGGGAAGTCTTTGTTGGTCGCATGTTTCAAGAGACATGCTGCTGGCCCTCACGCTCCCATTCCATCTCCCGGCAATAGGGTGATGGCACCCGATCGTGGCGCACCAACTCTCCACCTGCGTAACCTATGGCGCAGCGGCGTTGCTCTTTGGCTGAACCCTTGGCGCAAACGCAGACATTCATGGGAGCGCGAGGGTGTAACACCCTCGCATTGCCCTTTCATCTCTTACTCCCCCCATATCCCTATCTGGGGATCAGCAGCGACTGTTTGCCGCCTCAAGGCCGCACGGGCCAAGCGCTCCACCTCCACCTTACGGCGCGCGGCGGGCAGGGGGTGCAGCGGGGCGGGGCGCAAGACTTCGGCGTCATAGCCATCGGCCACGATCAATCCGCAGCGGTCGGGCAGGAAAGCTTCGGTGTCCATGCAGGAGCGATCGAGGTGGCTGGCCAAGCCCCAATAGAAGCGGTCGCAATGGTCGAGATATTCGGTCCATTTCGCGTCCCCGAGCAAATCGGCGCGGGCAACCTTAATCTCCACGATGATGACATGGCCCTTGGCATCGACGCCCATCAGATCGGCCCGGCGACCGTTTCGCAACGGCATCTCGGGCAGGCACCAGATATCGTTGCGGGCAAAGAGGCGACAGATGCCGCGCGCCGTGGAGGCAGCGTTGAGGAGAAGCGGGCTCGATTCGGGCGATTCCATAAGGCCCCAATCATACGAACAGAATGAGAACTTTCAAGCGGGCGGGATCAGCGCGGTGAGCCCCTCCCGGGCGCGCAGGAATTCCTGCCACAGCGCTTTGGCCGCCGGGGCACTGCCCCCGCCCTGATGTTCCACGTGAAGCAGGGCGGTCAGACCGGGCTCCAGCACGGCCAGAAGATCGTCGAGAGCCTGGTCTATCAGAAGCTGTCGCTTGCCGGTGATGGTCAGCAGCCCGGCTGGCGGGGTGATGGCAAGATCGGCTTGAGCGGTGACGCCCGCCAGTTGCGCGATCACCTGCGCCGCACCCGCCAATGCCGCCCAGCGCTGACTCAGCGGCGCGGTTTCGGCCAGAGCGGCATGGAATTCGGGCGGAATCGCATTCATGAGTCCCGAACCTAGGCGGCAGGCCTTGAGAAATTACTAACCATATTGTGGCGGCACGCGCGATGCAGGCACAAAAACGCGCCCGAACCACAAGGGATCGGGCGCGCTGAAGGTTGTGATGGAGTGGAGTGGATTAGAAGCGGATCTGGCCGAAGATGCCCACTTCGTCGTAGGTGCCGTCGCAAGGCTGGGTCACCGTGGCGCCGCAACCGATGCCGGTGGTGAAGGTGGAGCCATACGAACCGTTGTTGGTGGCGAAGTTGCCGTTGTTGACCGCGTCGCGCTTGTAGACCAGCGCGATGTCCACGATCTTCACAGGCTCATACTGGATGCCCACGTTGAAGTAGTTCTGGCGCAGGTTGGCATTGGTCCACACGTTGGGCTGAACCCACTGATGCTCGCCGAACACCGACCACTTCTTGGTGATGTTGTAGTTGCCGAAGATGGTGTAGCCCTTGGCCGAGTCCTGCGCGACCGTGGCCACGTTGTTCCAGTCCTTGGCGAAGAAGTATTCGGCGCCCAGGGTGAACTTGTCGTTCTTGAAACCGCCCATGGCGTCCAGACGGCGGGCGATGTGATAGAGCTGCGTGCCCTCGATCGCATTGCCGCGGCGGCCGATGTAGCCACCGATGTCGGCGAAGAAGCCGTTCCAGTTGGTGCCGATGCGACCTTCGAAGTCAACGTTCTTGCTGACCTTGATGTTGCGGTAGCCCGCACCGTTCACAGCAGCCAGCTGATAGTCGAAGTGCTTGCCCAGGTTACCCAGCAGGTGGATACCCCAGTCGGCCGAGGTGCCGAAGGGACCATCGATGATGGTGTTCTCGATGTGGCGATAGCCGTAGATGTTTTCGTCGTTGGCGATCCAGGGCATGTCAGCCGAACCGGCGCGGATGATCAGGGCCGGATCGATCTTGGCCTCGAAATAGGCCTTCTTGATGAAGAAGCCGCGGCCCACCGGCGAACCGAAGGACGAGGTCGTGGCATAGTCGTAGTTCGAGGTCGAACCCACGACGTTGCTGACGTCGGTCGTCACGTTGAAGGCGAAGATGTCGTTGAACTTGTGGTCGATGCCGACATACAGACGCTTGATGTCGAAGCCGGTGCCCGAACCGGTGGTCTTCTGACCGCTGGCCGACTGGTTCACATTGCTGAAGTTGAAGTACATGCGGCCCGAGATCTTGGTCTGGCCGGCCCAGCTCATGGCCGAGACGTTCTTCTCGGTCTTGGCTTCGGCAGTCTCGGTCTTGGTGGCGAGAGCCATGGCCTGATCGGCCTTGGTGCTGGCAACCTGGGTCTGCTCCTGCTGAGCGGCAACCTGGGTCTGGGTCTGGGCGACCTGAGCCTGCTGCGTGACCTGGGCCTGCTGCTGGGTGCTGACCGCATCATGCAGGGCGGCGACTTCGGCCTTCAGCGCGGCGATTTCGCTGCGCAGCTCGGCGCTGCTGTCGTGGGCCTTGGCGACGGCACGATGCTTCACGGGGTGATGCTTGGCCGTGGCGGCATTGGCGGCAGGCGCAATAAAACCGCTGGCAGCGGCAGCTGCCAACAACAAAACTTTCCGACTCATGAAATGTCCCCTGATGAGGTCTTGTGATCTGAACGCACCCGGGAATTAAAAATATGCTATGACAGTTTCGAGACACTGACATAGTTTTTTGATAGTGATTTTATACGCTTTTCAATCAATATTTTAGTGCGGCAAAAGTGCAACAAGGGCGGAAGGTTTTTACGCCTCCCGCCCTTGTCTGTGTCATAATTCCCTCACCCGGAACATCCGGATGCAGGATATTGTATTTTCAGACGATTCCCGAGGTCGAACGGGCGCCCATCGCAATGCCGGTCAGGCTGTAATAGGTGATCTCGGCAATGTTGGTGGCGTGGTCACCCACGCGCTCCAGATTCTTCGCCACGAACAGCAGATGCGCGCCATGGGCGATGCGATCGGCCTGATCGGCGCCGGGCTCGGTGATGTCCTGCAGGATCGCGCGCGACAGGGCGTTGTAGGCCTCGTCCACCACGCCATCGCGCTCGATCACATCGCGGGCCAGATCGGCGTCGCGCTCGATGTAGGCACGAATCGCGTCCTCGACCATCACCGAAACCATGTCGGCAATCGTCGGGATATCGCCTTCGGACGGGGCCACCGGAGCCTCGGCCAGAGCGACGGTGCGCTTGGCGATGTTCTTGGCGTAGTCCCCCACGCGCTCCAGATCGCCGACGATCTTGATGGTGGAGAACAGCTCGCGCAGATCATCCGCCTGGGGCGAACGGCGCGAGATGGTGTTGATCGCATCCAGCTCGACTGCCGACTGCAGCGCATCGATCTGGCCATCGTCGGCGGCGATCTGGGCGGCGGCTTCGGTGTCACGGCGCACGAGGGCTTCCACCGCATCGCTGATCTGGCGGGCGGCCAAATCGCCGCTGGTGCGGATCAGGTTGCGGATGCGCTCGATATCGCTGTCGAAGGCGCGCAGCGTGTGCGGAGGGAGGGTCTCTTCGCTCATGGTGCTTGCTTCCTTAGCCGAAGCGACCGGTGACATAGTCACGGGTGCGCGGATCATGCGGGTGGATGAACATCTGCTCGTGCGGGCCGACTTCCACCAGATCGCCGTTCAGCATGAAGGCGGTCTGGTCGGCGATGCGCGCGGCCTGCTGCAGGTTGTGAGTCACGATCACGAAGGTGAAGTTGCGCGCCTGCTCCAGCACGAACTCCTCGATGCGCGCGGTCGACTGCGGGTCGAGCGCCGAGGTGGGCTCGTCAAGCAGTACCACTTCGGGGCGCACGGCCAGCGTGCGGGCGATGCACAGACGCTGCTGCTGACCGCCGGACAGGGCGAGAGCCGAACGGTCCAGCTTGTCCTTCACCTCGTTCCACAGCGCGGCCTGAGTCAGGGCGATTTCGACGCGCTCCTGCATCTCGGCCTTGGAGAGCTTCTCGTAATGGCGCAGCGGGAAGGCCACGTTCTCGAAGATCGACATGGCGAAGGGCGTGGGCTTCTGGAAGACCATGCCGATGCGCGCGCGCAGATTGGCCAGCGAGTAGTTGGAGGCGAGGATGTTCTCGCCGTCCAGCAGGATCTCGCCGGTCGACTTCTGCTCGGGATAGAGTTCGAACATGCGGTTGAAGGTGCGCAGCAGCGTGGACTTGCCGCAGCCCGAGGGCCCGATCAGCGCCGTGATGGCGTTGGCGGGCACATCGAAGTTCACCCCATGCAGCGCGCGAGTCTTGCCATAGAAGAACTCGAGGTTGCGGACGGAGACCTTGGTGGGGCGCTGGGCGAGGTCCTGCGACCCCGTCTGCGCAGGACGATCGGTGATAAGAGCGCTCACTTGAAACTCCTTGGCCGCAGGAACAGGCGGACCGCAATGCTGAGGGCAAGAACGAAGGCGGTGACAACGAAGGCGCCGGCCCATGCCAGGGCGTGCCAGCTGTCATAGGGGCTCATCGCATATTGGAAGATCACGACCGGCACGTTGGCCATCGGGGCCGAGAGGTCGGTGCTCCAATACTGGTTGTTGAGGGCGGTGAAGAGCAGCGGGGCCGTCTCGCCGCTGATGCGGGCGACGCCCAGCAGCACGCCGGTGGCGATGCCGGTGGAGGCGCTGCGATAGATCACGTAACCCACGACCTTCCACTGCGGCAGGCCAAGGGCAAGGCCCGCCTCGCGCAGCTGGTTGGGGATCAGGCGCAGGGCCTCGTCGGTGGTGCGCACCACGACCGGCAGCAGGATCATGCCCAGCGCCAGACCGCCCGCATAGCCCGAGAAGTGGCCGGTCGTCGTCACCACCAGTTCGTAGATGAACAGGCCGACCACGATCGAGGGTGCGGAAAGCAGGATGTCATTGATGAAGCGGATCGTCTCGGCCAGCACCGAGGTCTTGCCGAATTCGGAAAGATAGGTGCCCGCCAGAATGCCGATCGGCGTGCCGACCACGATGGCCAGCAGGATCATCACCGCGCTGCCGTAGAAGGCGTTGAGCAGACCGCCCTCTTCACCGGGAGGCGGGGTCATCTGCGTGAAGAGCGCGGGACTGAGGGCCGAAGCGCCCTGAGTCACGGTCGTCCACAGGATCCACACCAGCCACAGCAGGCCGAAGAGGGTGGCGCCGGTGGCCATCACCAGCGCGATGGCGTTGGTGATCTGGCGACGGCGAACGATGGGGTTCATGGGTTGACGGCTCATCGACCCTTCCTTTCGATGCGGAGCAACATGAACTTGGCAATCGCCAGCACGATGAAGGTCACGACAAAGAGCAGGAAGCCGAGTGCGATCAGCGCAGAGTGGTAGATCGGCGAATCGGCTTCGGTGAATTCATTGGCGATGGCTGCGGCAATCGAGTTGCCGGGCATCAGCAGCGAGAGCGAGAAATCGTGGGCGTTGCCCAGCACGAAGGTCACGGCCATCGTCTCGCCCAGCGCGCGGCCCAGGCCCAGGAAGATGGCGCCCATCACGGCAGAGCGCGTGTGAGGCAGCGTCACCTTGCAGACCACTTCCCACGGCGTGGCGCCCAGCGCAAAAGCCGATTCGCGCAGCGCGGGCGGGATCGCCTGGAACACGTCGCGCATCACCGAGGAGATGAAGGGGATCGTCATGATGCCCAGAATGATGCCTGCGGTCAGCATGCCGATGCCGATCGGCGGGCCGTCGAACAGCACGCCGATGACGGGCAGCGTGGCCCAATGCTCGGTCACCCAGGGTTCGACATGCTCGCTCATGAAAGGCGCGAAAACGAACAGGCCCCACATGCCGTAAATGATGCTGGGCACGGCGGCCAGCAGCTCGATGGCCATGCCGATGGGGCCGCGCATCCAGCGGGGCGCCACTTCGGCAAGGAAGGTGGCGATGCCGAAGCTGATCGGCACGGCCACGATCATGGCGATCACCGAGGAGACGATGGTGCCATAGATCGGCACCAGAGCGCCGAACTGATGGCCGACAGCGTCCCAGTCCTTGCTGGTGATGAAGCTCCAGCCGAAGGTCTGGAAGGCCTCACGGCCGCCCCAGGCCATCGATCCGGCAGCCCCCAGCAGGAGGATGAGGACCAGCCATGCCGCGCCGCCCGTCAGCAGTCGGAAAAGCCTGTCGCCGGTGGCGGCGGCGGGTTGTCCGGTGCGTTCCGGCGTGGCCGGAGCGCCCTGTTCGGACGTTATTGTGGCGGATGACATCGCTGGTCCTCTGTCCGGATCTTACTTGATGTTGGCGGCCATGTAGGTCTCGATCTGCTTCACCAGCGCGCTGGGCAGCGGAACGTACTGCAGGTTGATCGCCTGCTGACCACCATGCTCAAGCGCCCACTTGAAGAACTTGATCGCCGAGGCCGACTGGGCGGGGTTCTTGGGGTGCTTGTACATCAGCGCGAAGGTGGTCGCGGTGATGGGGTAGGAGTTGGCGCCGGGGGCGTTGGTCATGACAAGGTAGAAGTCCTTGGCATGGGCCCAGTCGGCATGGCTGGCAGCGGCCTGGAAGCTGGCGCCGTTGGGCGAGATGAACTTGCCGGCGGCGTTCTGCACCTGCGTGTAGACCATCTTGTTCTGCACGACATAGGCATACTCGACGTAACCGATCGAGTTGTTGACCTGGTTCACGTAGGCGGCAACGCCTTCGTTACCCTTGCCACCGATGCCGGCGGGCCACGAAACGGCGGTGCCGTCCTTGCCCTTCCACTGCGCGCTGACCTGGCTCAGGTAGTGCGTGAAGTTGAAGGTGGTGCCCGAACCGTCCGAACGGTGCACGACGGTGATCGCGGCGTTGGGCAGGTTCACGCCGGGGTTCAGCGCCTTGATCTTGGGGTCGTTCCAGCTCTTGATCTGGCCGCCATAGATGTCACCCAGCACGGCGCCCGAGAAGCGCAGCTGGCCCGGCTTCACGCCAGCCAGGTGAACCACGGGAACCACGCCGCCGATGACGACGGGGAACTGGGCCAGACCGGCCGCGTCCAGCTCGCTGGCTTCCAGCGGCTTGTCGGTGGCGCCGAAGGTCACGGTGCCAGCCTTGATCTGGGCGATACCGCCGCCCGAACCGATCGACTGATAGTTGATCTTCTCGCCGCCGTGGCTCGAATAGTCAGCCGACCACTTCGACAGGATCGGGTAGACGAAGGTGGAGCCGGCACCGGTGATGTCGGCCAGGGCAGCACCGCCCGTAGCCAGAGCGGCAACCGTGGCGACGACGGTCAGCGACTTGGAAAACTTGCTCATCGAAACCCCCATTGGGTGAAAGGCGAAAACGCCTGCTCGGACGACACGATTCCGTCCTCATCGCTCGCCCTAGATTTCCTTCGTGACAGATTGGTGACAGCTGTCACGATCGAGCAAAGATGCATTTAAATTGGCGGAATTCCGCTGTCATGGTTCGGACACAAGGGGGCGATAGGCTGAACCCATGAACGACTTTGTGACAGACATCGCCCGCATCAAGGCCGAACTCGCCGACAGCTTCGATGAAGAGCTGGAGATGGAGTTGGAGGAACGCCGCCTCGACGCCCTGATGGAACAGATGCCCGGCGAACAGGACGGGGAGGTGCTCGAAAGAGACCCCGCCGGCACGGCGCTCGACCGCCGCGTCTATTTCAAGGAGCTGTTCCGCCTGCAGCACGAACTCGTGCGCCTGCAGGACTGGGTGCAGAGCCAGGGCCTGAAGGTGGTTGTGGTCTTTGAAGGCCGCGATTCGGCGGGCAAGGGCGGCGCGATCAAGCGCATCACCCAGCGCCTCAATCCGCGCGTCTGCCGCGTCGCCGCTCTGCCCGCCCCCAACGATCGTGAAAAGACCCAGTGGTACTTCCAGCGCTATGCCGCGCATCTTCCGGCGGCTGGCGAAATCGTGCTCTTCGACCGCAGCTGGTACAATCGCGCGGGCGTGGAACGCGTGATGGGCTTTTGCTCCAAGGACGAAGTCGAGGAATTTTTCCGCTCCGTGCCGGAATTCGAGCGCATGCTGATCCGCTCGGGCATCATCCTGATCAAATACTGGTTCTCCATCACCGATGAAGAGCAGCAGTTCCGCTTCAACATGCGCATCGAGGACCCCCTCAAGCAGTGGAAGCTTTCCCCCATGGACGTGGAATCGCGCCGCCGCTGGGAAGACTACACCGCCGCCAAGGAAGAGATGCTGGAGCGCACCCATATCCCCGAAGCCCCCTGGTGGGTGGTCGAGGCCGTGGACAAGAAGAAGGCGCGCCTGAACTGCATCGCTCACCTGCTGGAGCAGATCCCCTATGGCGATGTGGAGCGCGCACCGGTGGTGCTGCCCCCGCGCGTGCGCCACGAGGATTACGAGCGCCACCCGGTGCCGCGTGAGATGTATGTGCCTGAGAAGTATTGAGGGTTTCAGGCAGGAAGAAGGATAAGGGCGAGGGGGTTACCCCCTCGCGCTCCCGGAACGTCTTCCGACACGAGTGTTGGTGGCATCCCATGGGGGCGTAACCTTTCCATGGGCACAGAAAAGGCGCCGCAGGCAGGAATGCCCCGGCGCCTTTTCTCGTTTGAAAGCCTGCGGCGCAGCGGCGTTGCGCTGAGGCCGAACCCTTGGCACAAACGCAGACATTCATGGGAGCGCGAGGGTGTAACACCCTCGCATTTCCGTCTTCCTTCTTACTTCCGCCTGACCAGACCCATAACCCGCAACAACCACCAGGTCAGCGCGCCAGCCAGCAAGGCCACCAGCGTGGCGAGAACCGTCCCGGACTGCCCCTGAGCGAAAGGCAGCCCCCCGGTGTTCATCCCGAAGAAGCCGGTCACCAGCGTCGCAGGCATCATCAACGCCGTCAGCACCGAGAGCAGATAGACGTTCTCATTGGTGCGCTGCGCTGCCTGCAGATCCAGCTCATCGCGCAACTGGCGCAGATGGTGCTGCGCGGCGACGATATCGGTGTCCATATCGATCAACCGGGGCAAAAGGTTTCGTGCCATTGCGCAGATGCTGTCGGGCAGGCGGGGCTCGCGCTCCATGCGCTGCATGGTGGCGCGCAACCCCACGGTCATGCGGTGGAGCTGGGCGGAGAGGCGACGGGCCCCCATCAACTCGCGCGAGTCCGGCATATGGTCGTGTTCCATCAGCTCGGTCTCGGCTTCCAGCAATTGCGTGCCAAGGTCGGCGACCAGTCCGGCCAGCCCCTCGATATGGGTGTCGAGCAGCAGGGAAAGCGCCTGGGTGGCATCCTGAATGTCCGGGCCTTGCTCCAGTTGGGCCCGGACCAGATCGGCGCCACGCAGCGGGCGGATGCGCCCGGTGACCAGCAGTCCCGGCCGCATCATCACATGCAGCGCGCCCACGCGATTGGTGGTGTTCACCGCGAAATCGCGCTCGAAATCATGGATGGTGAAGGCCAGCGCATCGCCGACCATCTCGAAACGCGGTGCGCCCTCGCGGCCATGCATCACCGCCAGCAGCCTTGCGGGCGCTCCGGACTGGGTATCGAGCCAGCGCAGGCTGCGCTGGTCCGCCATATTGAGATGCAGCCAGCGGAAAGGCAGGTCGGCGGGCGGTTCGCGGTGATCCAACTGATAGACGCCCTGATCGGCCTGACTGTAGCACCAGATCGCCGCGGGGTGCTGCACGCTTTCGCGCAGGGCTTCGCTTTCATCCATCATGGGCGGTCCATTGATCGCTGTGGCGCCGAGCCGGCTGACCATGCCGGGCGGAAACGCCTGCAGTGCATATAGAGAGAGGGCGGCTGACCCGAGTGATCGGATCAGCCGCCCCAAATATCGATCTTATCGTGCTTTTCCAAGAGGCCGGATGGCTCATCCGGCCCCGGAAAGCTGTTTAGAAAATCGCCGACAGGATCACGTAGAGCACGCCCGAAATCAGGATCGAGCAGGGCAGGGTCAGCACCCAGGCCAGCGCCATGTTGCGCAGCGTGCTGGCCTGCAGACCCGAACCATTGGCGGCCATGGTGCCCGCCACGCCCGAGGAGAGGACGTGGGTGGTGGAGACCGGCAGGCCGAAGGCGTCGGCCATGCCGATGGTGGCCATGGCGGTGATTTCGGCAGCGGCGCCCTGAGCGTAGGTCAGGTGGGTCTTGCCGATCTTCTCGCCCACGGTGACGACGATGCGCTTCCAGCCCACCATCGTGCCCAGGCCCAGCGCAAGAGCCACGGCGACCTTCACCCAGGTGGGGATGAAGCGCGTGCCCTTGTCGAGCGAGCCCTTGTAGGCGGTGAGAGCCTTGGCCTCGGCATCCGAGAAGCCGATGCTCTTGTCGGCAGCGGCCAGCTTGAGGCCTTCCGATGCCAGATACATGTCGTTGCGCATGTTGCGGGTGGCGGTGGCGGGCACGCGGGCCAGCGAGCCATAGCCCTTCACCTGGCTGTCGATGTCGCTGACCAGAGCGCCCAGCGAGGCGACGGTGTCAGCGGTCTTTTCCTTGGTGGCGATGTAGGTTTCGACGGCCTTTTCGGCATTGGCAGCAGGCTTGGCATTGCCGGAATGCGCAGCCAGAGCGGCGGCGGCAGCGGCGGAACCGGTGTGGAACTGCGCCTCATAGGCCGAGGGCACGGCGCGGTTCAGGGCATAGGCGGTGGGGACGGTGCCGATCAGGATCAGCATGATCAGGCCCATGCCCTTCTGACCGTCGTTCGAACCGTGGAAGAAGCTGACGCCGGTGCAGGTGCCGATCAGCAGGATGCGGATCCACAGCGGCGGCGGGTTGCCGTTCTGGGGCTCGCGATAGAGGGCGGGCACGCGGACCAGAGCGCGGGCCACGAAGAACAGCGCGCCGGCCATGATGAAGCCGAGGATCGGCGAGAAGAGCAGGGCGCGGCCGATGTTGGCGGCCTGAGTCCAGTCCACGCCCGAGGTGCCGCTGCGGCCATGCAGCAGGGCATTGGCGACGCCCACGCCGATCACCGAACCGATGAGCGTGTGCGAGCTGGAGTTGGGAATGCCGAAGAACCAGGTGGCCAGGTTCCACAGGATCGCCGCGATCAGCAGGGCGAAGACCATGGCAAAGCCCTGACCCGCGCCGACCTGCAGGATCAGCTCGACCGGCAGCAGCGAGATGATGCCGAAGGCCACCGTGCCGGTGGAGACCAGCACGCCCATGAAGTTGAAGAAGCCCGACCAGACGACCGCGACATTGGCGGGCATCGAATTGGTGTAGATCACCGTGGCCACGGCATTGGCGGTGTCGTGGAAGCCGTTCACGAATTCAAAGCCCAGTGCGATCAGCAGGGCGATGAACAGCAGGGCATAGGGCAGGAAGGCGGTGGCATGCACGCCCGCCGCGCTGGCATCGCTGTAGACGCTGGACGCGACATAGCCGATGCCGACCAGCATGGCGGCCAGAAAGCCGAGCTTCCCGGCGGTGCCCAACCCCTTGTCGAGGTCGGCCCGGGCGACAGGCGCGGTTGGAGTGGCAAGGGTGGCATTCATCGGGAGTTCTCCTTCGGGCCGAAAGGATAGTCCCCCGATGTGACAGATTTGCGAGAGTCGAAAAGAAGCGTGTTAAAAAGAGGTTAAATCACGACCCCGAGAATTCGACAAAGTTTTTGCCAAGCGACTCGGGGTTGTTGGGAGGGGATTCTCAAGCGGTTTTAACAGGCTTCGCAAGCGGTGGCATCGCTGCTTGCATCGCGTGCTTCCAGCCGCATGGCCAGAATCAGGATCAGCAAGCCGCCGATTGCCAGCGCCGCGCCCACCAGCCCTGTCGAGGCCCAGCCATAGCCCCCCGCAATCGCCAGACCGCCCAGCCACGGGCCCAGCGCATTGGCGGTGTTGAAGGCCGAGTGATTGAGCGCGGCAGCCAGACTCTGCGCCTCTCCGGCCACATCCATCAGGCGGGTCTGCAGGATGGAGCCCATGGCGCCGCCGCAGCCGATAGCGAAGATCACCACCACCATCGCCCACAGGCTGTGGACCGCCAGCGGATAGAGCGCCAGCCACAGCGCGCTCCACACCAACAGCGCGGCGGCGGTGGGCATCAGCGCGCGGTCTGCAAAGCGCGGCACGAACATGTTGCCCAGAGTCATGCCGACGCCAAAGATGGCGAAGATCAGCGAAATGGTCGCCGGAGAAGCATGCGTCACATTCTCCAGCGCGGAGGCGAGATAGGTGTAGACGCAGAACATGCCGCCAAAGCCGATGGCGCCCACGGCCAGAGTCAGCCAGACCTGCCCGTTCCTGAGCGCATCGAGTTCGCGCAGCGGGTTGATATCGGCATCCGGCTTGTCATGCGGCACGAAGATGGCGACCATCGCCGCGCAGAGCAGCGCTAGAATGGCGACCACGCCAAAACCCCAGCGCCAGCTCATCACCTGACCCAGCCAGCTGGCCACGGGCACGCCGATGGTGGTGGCGATGGTCAGCCCCAGCATGATCCGCCCCACCGCCTGAGCGCGCTTGCCCGTGGGCACCAGCGAGGCGGCCACCAGCGCGGCCACGCCGAAATAGGCACCATGCGGCAGGCCGCTGAGGAAGCGGAAGGCCAGCATCCAGTGATAGTCCGGCGCGATGGCGCTCAGGGCGTTGAACAGGCAGAAGGCGGCCATCAGCAGGATGAGCAAAGTGCGCCGCGCCAGCTTCGCGCCCAGCACCGCCAGCAGCGGCGCGCCGATCACCACGCCCAGCGCATAGGCGCTGATCACATGGCCCGCCGTGGGCGCATCGACGCCGAGCCCGGCGGCCATGGGGGGCAGCAGGCTCATGGTGGCGAATTCGGTGGTGCCGATGGCGAAACCGCCCATCGCCAGAGCGAGATGCACCAGACCCACGGGCACGCCGCGCGTGTCGACCTGGGCGATGGGAGTGTCAGGGAGGGGACTGTCCATGGCTTACATCACCCCTGTCGAGATGCGGGCAGCCACGGCGGACTGGAGGCGGGCTGGTTCGGGATAACGTCCCGAAGGCGTGACAGGATTAAAAGGCACCAACTGTTCCGTTCATCGAGCGAATGGGGGGCGTTCGCAAAGGCTCCCTGCACGTTCGAGCCACCGTCCGATCCGGACAGGCATGAACAGGGCAACCTTCTTCGAGAGAGGCCATCATAACCTTCTTCGCGGTTGCAGCATAGACCCTAAGGCATTTTCTGCCAGAATGGAGGCGTTACAGCATGTTGCCGCTGACCGTGTTCAGCCCTGCTGCGCCTGCCGTGGTGATCGCCGTGCCGTTGATCGTCAATTTGGCCGATGCGGAGGGGAGCAGCGATGAATCCACCCCCGTGCCATTGAACTCATTGTAACTGTTGCCATCGCCCACCACGGTGATGCCTGCCGCGACCTTGCCTTTCGCGCCGCGTGTGAAGGGGGCGACAAGGTTTCTGGTCGAATGGCCTTCCATCCGCACGGCGGCGGCCAGCGTCTTGACGGCATTGAGCGTGTGGGGACGTATTTCGAACCCGTCGGTATTGGCGATGCGCACTGCGGCTCCGCTCGATTCGAGAATCTGCGTTTCGGAGACGCAGCCGCCGCCGTGACAGTCCACGATCTCGACCCCGCCCGCGCCTTTGCCGGGGCCCATCACCAGCTGGCCGCCGGTGAGATTGACGATGCCTTCATTGCCGCGAAAGGAAATGGCCGGGGTGCTGACGCCCGCAGCCGGCGCGCAATAAGGCTTCGACACTTCGACCGAGCCCGAGCGGTTTACATTCCAGATGCGGATGGCATTCGTCTCGTAACCATCGAGCACGGGATGTTCGATCAGGCAATCGGTGTTGCCGAAAGTGTCCTTTTCGCCCCGGCCGAGGAACTGCCCGTTGATCGCCAGCGGCTGGGCGCATGCGCTGGTTTCGAAATGCTCGACCCACAGATCGGTGAAATATTGGTCGGCGACGAGGCCCGAGCAGTCGGGGAAAGCATGCGTTCCGATGGCGGTGCATTTCTCGATATGCAGAGAGGCATTGCCGCCTGCCAGTCCGATCTCGGCCCCGCCATTGATGTAGAAGCCGATATGGCGGTCCGTGCCCTTACCCTGGCCGGAGCCGGTGCGTTGCGAGCGGCAACGCAGGACGTGAACATCGACCGCGCCGCCGAACTGATAGCCATAGATCCCGTCATAGGCCCAGAGATCGGACAGGTCCGAATTGCGGATCGTGCCGACATCGATGACGGGCAGGGGCTTGCCGATATCGGGCGGCCGATTGAACTGCACCCAGAGCCCGCGCAGCGTGATCCCGGCGGGATAGTCGTTGATATGGCGGGGGCGTTCGTCGGGGCCGAGGCGCAGCACGGGGCGGTCGTTGAACAGGCCGATCAGGCGTGTGGCCGATCCCGGCGTGCCATCATAGACGCCGAAAGAGCCAAGCAACTGCCGGGACCCTTGCGAGACGATAACGCGCTGGCTGACGTAATAATCACCGCGCTGGAATTGCACCACTTGGCAAGCGGCGATGCAGGCCATGATCGCGGCATGGCTGTCGAAGCTGTCCACGGTGGATCTGGCGCCCCACCATTCGGGATGGCCTGCTGCCGGAGGCGTGCTGAAGGCGATCGATCCGGCTCCGGCGAAAAGCTGGACCGGCGGGGCGGTCAAGCCGGGGCCGAGTGTCAGCACCACACCAGCGGCGGGCTCCAGCCGACCGCCCTCGAACAGGAGGGATGATGTGAGCGTGTAGCTGGCGGCGATCTTGTGGCGCCTGGTGAGGCGCAAAGGCAGGCCTGCTGCCGAGGCTGCGTGATCGGCCGCGCGCAAGGCGGCGCTGTCCTCGGCGATGCCATCGCCATTGGCGCCAAAATCCATGGGGTTGATGCTGTCGCTCGGGAGCGGAGCGGCCATGGCGGCGGATGCCAGCGACAGGCAGGACAGGCCGGCAACAAGAAACGAGCGGCGGTCGCGAAATGTCATGCCGGCGAGGGACTTGGGAGCGGCGGTGATGGCGGTCCTCCTGCAACGCTGTGGGGCATGCGATCTCTGTCCGCCGTCAGGCCGGGACGCAAGCCTTCCGCCATGGGCGAAGGATCATATCGGGCCAAGCGTTGTGGGGATGGCCATCAAGGGCCCGGCGTGGGGCGATGGTGTCGAATCTGTTGGGGAAGTCATCACGCGCAGGGCAGGCTGAAATAGTGTTTCATATTCAGCATGCCGTGGCGGAGACGGAGGGATTCGAACCCTCGGTGCCGAATTCTCAGCACGACGGTTTAGCAAACCGTTGGTTTCAGCCACTCACCCACGTCTCCGGATCGCAGCGGCGAGGGGGCGCTATAACCATGCCTTTTCACCTCGGCAAGAGGGGGCAAGGCATTTCTTTCAACTTTTCCGTGTCGAACCGTTTTACACCTCGTTCAGCTTGGCGTTCATCTTGCTGTTGCTATCCATTGGGCTTCGATTGGTCGCATCGGCGACTCCGCCTGCCGAAGCAGGCGGATGGGTGGTCTTCCCCAATGGCGGGATCATCTGCGATGCGATAGGCAAGCAAGCCTTGCCTGCGGATCAGGCAAGCAACATGGCGCGAGCCATGCAGGAAACGGATGGGGTGCAATGGTGCTGAATGTGCGAAAGATGAAGCGCTCTGTCGCGCTGGTGGCCGGGGTGGTTGCACTGAGCCTGGTGAGTGGGCCCGTGATGGCGCAATCCTCTCAGCAGGGGATCGATTCCGATCTGGTCAAGCCCGGGCAGGATGATACGCAGGCCCAGCAGCCCTTGCCGCCCGCCAGCCCGGCGCCCCAAGGCAGCTATAACCAGGGTGGCTACAACAGCCCCACCTACAACAATGCGCAGCCCAACTCAGGCTACACTTCGGGCCAGCCCTATGCTCCCCAGCAGCAGGCGCCCGGTCAGGCCATGCCGCCCGCCAATCCCACCGGCCCGCAAGGCCCCGGGGGCACCTATCATGAGGACGATCTGATCGGTGCGGCCACCGGCGTCTTCGGCACCGGTGCCAAGGGGCTGGCCGAAATCATCCGTGGCATCCTCAAAAAGCAGGGCGAGCCCGATGGCTATATCGTCGGGCGCGAGGCAGGCGGCGCCTTTGTGGCCGGTCTGCGCTATGGCTCGGGCACGCTCTATCACAAGATCGAGGGGCAGCGCCCGGTCTATTGGGCCGGGCCCTCGCTGGGCTTCGATGCCGGGGCCAGCGCGGGCAAGACCTTCGTGCTGGTCTACAACCTCCACAACACCGACGACCTCTTCCACCGCTATGGCGCGGGCGAGGGGCAGGCCTATCTGGTGGGCGGCTTCCATGTCTCCTACCTGCGGCGCGGCGACGTGGTGCTGATTCCGGTGCGCATGGGCGTTGGCCTGCGGCTGGGCGTCAACGGCGGCTATATGAAGTTCACGCAAAAGCAGACGTGGTTGCCTTTCTGAGGCCCGTTCCAGCGCTGGAACAAGATTGCGCTGTTATAGTAACGAATTGAGAGAAACTTGCGCGGGGGTGAGCCTTCAGGCTTGCCCCTTTCGCCCCTCGGGGCTAAGGGCGCGCGCATGCTTACGAACCTCCAGCAACAGCCCGCCGACGCGCTTCTGGCGCTGATCAAGCTCCATAATGCGGACCCCCGCCAGGACAAAATTGACCTGGGCGTGGGCGTCTACCGCACCGACACCGGCGCCACGCCCGTGTTCGAGGCGGTGAAGGCCGCCGAGAAAAAGCTGCTGGAGATTCAGGACTCCAAAGCCTACCTCGGCCCCGAGGGTGACATGGGCTTTGTCCATGCCCTGATGCCCTATATCTTCGGCAAGAACGATCCTTCGATGGGCGGCCGTATCGACGGCATGCAGGCCCCCGGCGGCACCGGCGCGGTGCGTCTGGCTGTGGCTCTGGCCAAGAAGGCCGGCATCAAGCGCATCTGGATGGGCACGCCCAGCTGGCCCAACCACGCCCAGATCGCCGCTGACGTCGGCGTCGAGATCAAGGGTTACAACCACGCCACCAAGGCCGGTGTGGCCGACATGCAGGCCCTGCGCGACGCCATCGCCGCCGCCGAGCCGACCGACGCCATCATGCTGCATGGCTGCTGCCACAACCCCACCGGCATCGATTACACCAACGCCGAATGGGACGAGATCGCTGGTCTGATCAAGGCCAAGGGCATCCTGCCGATCCTCGACCTCGCCTATCAGGGTCTGGGTCAGGGCATGGAAGAGGACGCCTATGGCATCCGCACCGTGCTTGCCGCCGTGCCCGAGGCGCTGATCGCCTACAGCTGCGACAAGAACTTCGGCTACTACCGTGACCGCGTCGGCGCGCTCTATGTGCTGGCGGCTCAGGCTGACCAGATCGGCGCGATCCTGTCGAACGGTTCCGCGCTGGCCCGCGCCAATTGGTCGATGCCGCCTGATCACGGCGGCGCGGTGGTGCGTCTGATCCTTGAGGATGAGGCCCTGACCGCCTCGTGGCTCAATGAGCTGGACGTGATGCGCGCGCGCATGAGCGAAGTTCGCGCCAAGCTGGGCGGTGCGGGCACGCAGGGTTCGGTGGATTTCACCCCCTTCGGCACGCAGAACGGCCTGTTCTCGATCGTTCCGCTGAACGGCGAGCAGGTGCTGGCGATGCGCGAGAAGCACGGCGTCTATATGGCCGGCTCGGGCCGCATCAACGTGGCAGGGCTGACGATGGGCAACATCGACAAGTTCATCGCTGCGGTTGCGGATGTGACTGCCTAAGACTTTAAGGGTTCAAGCAGGGGGTGTTACACCCCCTGCACCCCCGGAACGTCTTCCGGCGATAGGGCAGTGGTTCCGCATCGTGGTGCGGGAACGCTCCACCAGCACAGAAAAGGCGCCGCAGGCAGTGATGCCCCGGCGCCTTTTCTCGTTTAAAAGCCTGCGGCGCGGCGAACTTAGCTCTTCGGCCGAACCCGTGGCGCCACGCAGACATTCATGGGAGCGCGAGGGGGTAACCCCCTCGCATTTCCTCTTTCTTTTACCCCTTCAAAGCCTGCATCCTCTTGAGATACCGGGCCAACACATCGATCTCCAGATTCACCTGATCCCCGACAGCCAGCGCTCCGATGGTCGTCACGGCGGCGGTATGAGGGATGATGTTCAAGGCGAAATGGCAGGTGCCGTCCGCCTGATCGACCACTTCATTCACCGTCAGCGACACGCCATTGACGGTGATCGAGCCCTTGGCGGCAATGTAGGGCGCCAGATCCTGAGGCGCGGCGATCTCGAAACGCAGCGAATCGCCGATGGGGCTGATGGACACCACCGAGCCAACGCCATCGACATGACCGGTGACGATATGGCCGCCCAGTTCATCGCCCAGCTTCAGCGCGGTTTCCAGATTGAGCTTCGCGCCCTCATGCCAATGCGCGGGCACGGAGCGGGCCAGAGTCTCGCCCGAGATGTTGACGGTGAACCAAGCGTCATCCTTGACGCCGCCCTTGTCAACTACGGTCAGGCAGACGCCCGAGCAGGAGATCGATGCGCCGATGGCGATGCCTTCGGGATCGTAGGGGCAGGTGATGATGGCGGTGAGGTCGCCTTCCTGCTTGGCCTCGCGGATGGTGCCGATGGCGGTGACTATGCCGGTGAACATGGGTTTGCCTCGTAGATGTCGAGCGTGTCTTGGCCGAGTTGGCGACGCGATGAAAGCTGCCAGCGGTTATGGGCATCGGCAAGGTGGGACAGGCCGATGTCGCCGATGGAGGGGCGCCCGCCGCCGATGACGATGGGCGCGCGGTAAAGCAGAATGCGGTCGATCAGACCTGCTTGCAGAAAGGCGCTGGCCGCTCCGGCGCCGCCCTCGATGAAGAGGTTCTGGATATGGGCCATGCCGGTGATGGCTTGCGGAGCGGGCAGGGCGTTCCAGCCTTCCGCAACCTCGCCATGAGTCAGCACCCAGCGTTCAGGGCTGCGGTCTTCGAGGCCGGGCAGGCGCACATCCAGCCGGGGCGCATCGGCGCGATATGTGCCGCCGCCGACCAGAATCGCATCCGCCCGGGCGCGCATGGCGTGGGTGTGGGCGCGGGCTTCGGGTCCGGTGATCCATTGCGATTCGCCGCTGGCCAGCGCGATGCAGCCATCGAGCGAGGTGGCCAGCTTCAGCGTCACATGCGGGCGGCCAAAGCGCCGCTGCATCAGATAGCCTTCAAGGCTGGCGCGCGATTCAGGCGAATCAACCAGCTCGGCGGCAATCCCGGCGGCGCGGATGCGCTCCATCCCGAAGCCTGC
Organism: Novosphingobium terrae; assembly: GCF_017163935.1. NCBI lineage: Bacteria > Pseudomonadati > Pseudomonadota > Alphaproteobacteria > Sphingomonadales > Sphingomonadaceae > Novosphingobium > Novosphingobium terrae. The sequence goes on from NZ_JABVZR010000001.1 coordinate 4,147,879, forward strand.
GGTGCGGGGGTCGGGATCGGCGCAGCCCACCACCACGCGGGCGAGGCGCGAGGCGGAGACCAGATCGGCGCAGGCTGGGCCGCGCGAGGATTTGTGAGCGCAGGGCTCCAGCGTGACGAACATCGTGGCGCCGCGCGCCTGCTCTCCGGCTGCGGCCAAGGCGATGGCTTCGGCATGGGGGCGGCCGCCGGGCTGGGTCCAGCCGCGCGCGATCACGCGGCCATCCTTGACGATCAACGCGGTCACGCCGGGGTTGGGCGCGCACATCGGCCGCGCGCGCATCGCCAGCCTTGCGGTGGCGGCTAGCCAGCGCTGATCTTCAGGCCTCACTTGGCCTTGGGAGCGGGTTGGGCCTTGGCGGCGGGCTGGGGATTGTAGGCGTCGGCCTTGGCTTTGGCCGCGGCAGCATCGTCAGCCTTGGCCTTGGCCTCGATGGCGTCGACATCCATACCGGAAGCGCGGCCCAGCGCCTTGTAGAGGTCGCGCGTTTCCTGAGCGTCGCGCTCGGCCTCGGCCTTTTCCTTGTCCTTCAGCTTCTGGTTGGCGATGTTGCTCGCCTTGATCTCGGCGTCGCTGCGGCCTTCCTGCCAGCTGGTGATGTAGGTGATGTAGGGCAGGCGCTGAGGTACGCGATGCTCCTCGCGCGTCAGCATCGAGAAGGTGAGGGCGGTGCAGCTGGCGGCCAGCAGCGCGATTTTCCAGCGTGCCGTGCCCGCATCGCGGAACACCGTGACAAAGTCCTTCACGGCGCCCGACGGGCTGACATCCTTCCACATCGAATTCTTGCGCGAAAAAAGCATGGGCTTGCAGATAGTGCGAGTCAGCGCGCGGCGCCAGTGGTTGCTTGCCCTAAAAGCTATCCCAAAATGGCGTAGAGCCCACGCCCATGGCGTTTCAGCCAGCGATTGGCCTCCTCGATATCGCCTTCGAACAGTTTGGCGAGGCAGGCGTGAAAGCGCGGAGAATGGTCGAAATGCAGCAGATGGGCCACCTCATGGGCGACCACGCTGCGCCGCACGGCATCGGGCGCCATGATCAGCCGCCAGTTGAGCCGGATGATTCCCTTGCCCGAGCAACTGCCCCAGCGTGAGCGCGCATTGGTCAGCGCCAGCGTGGGCAGTGCCACCTTGGCCCGCGCGCAATAGAAGGCCAGATCGTCTGCGAACAACGACTTGGCCTCGGCGTGAAGCCAGCGGCGGATGCGGGTGTCGAGCCCCTCTGACGGTCCGCCGAGGCGTAGCGTGCCGTCCATGACGGCAGGGCGGCGCGGGGCTGCAGCGACATGATCGATCCGCAGCAGCACGCCGCGAAAGGGCAGGTTGGCGCCATCGCCCAGCGGTGCGGGCGCCACATGGCGCGCCAGTTGCGCCTCCAGCCAGAGCGCGCGCGATCTGGCGAAAGCCAAAGCCTCGGCGGTGCGGCCCCAGCGCGGCATGGAAATGCGAATCTCGCTGGCATCCGGCGCAAGGCGCATCACCATGCGCCGCGATTGGGCCAGACGGCGGATGGTGACGGGAATCTGTCGCCCGCCGATCTCGATCACCGGCGGGACATCGGCCTGCCGCTCGGCGCTTTTGCCGAGGGAGCGGCGCAGGAAATCAGGCAGAACCGCCATGTTTCTCCTCATCATCCTCGACGACTTCGATCTCCATCGGCTCGCCGTCCCAGATGATATGCTGGTGCAGCGGTCCGGCAATCTCCTCGCTGATCGCCTTGCCGATCACCGAAAAGCCCGCGCGATGCACCGCCTTGCGGTCGCCGCAGACCAGATAGTGCCATTCGGGCAGCGGCAGGTCTTCGGCGCGCAGGCGATAGGCACAGCTGTCGGGCAACCACGGTAGCGTATGGGCCAGACGCGGGGTCAGCCGCACGCAGTCTGGCACGAAATTGCGACGGTTTTTGTAATCCGAACATTGCGCGCTGCGCAGGTCCAGCAGCTTGCAGGCGACATTGGTGTGGTAGATGTCGCCGGTGTCGTCATCCTCCACCTTGTGCAGGCAGCATTGGCCGCAGCCGTCGCACAGGGCTTCCCATTCGTCACGCTTGAGTGTGTGGAGCGGCTGCTCCCAGAAAGGCTTCACTTCACCCATTTCACGATCTCGGCGGCCATGGCGTCGGGGCCCTTGTCGGCGGGCAGGATGGCGACGGGCTCGCCCTTCGGCCCCATCAGCAACACGGTGCGGCTGTGGTTGATGAGATAGCCGCCGCCCGGCGTGGAGGCGCCGCGATCATGATAGACCGCGAATTCCTGCGCCGCCTTGTCGATCTCCGCCTTGGGGCCGGTGAGCCCCACCACGCGCGGCGAGAAGGCGGCGGCGAACTGGCCGACGATCTGCGGCGTGTCACGCTCGGGATCGACGGTGATGAAGATCGGCACCACGCGGGGCGTCAGCGCGGGATGGCTTTTCTCAAGCTTCTCAAGCGCATGGCCGATCACCGCCATATCGGTGGGGCAGGCGTCGGGGCAGTAGGTGTAGCCGAAATAGACGATGCGGTAGCGCCCGTCGAAATCGGACCAGCGCACGGTCTTGCCGTTCTTGTCGATCAGCGTGAAAGGCCCGCCTACCTGCGCATCGGCCAGCGGAGGCTTTTCGGCCTGCGTCCCGCTCGGCCCGCAGGCGGAAAGCGAGAGCATCAGGGCGCCCAGTAGAAGGGCGGCTTTGGACTTGCGTCGGGGGTGGGCGTTCGTCATGGCGCGCCGGTTCATGCTCTGCTAAAGCCTCTCGCGCAAGGTGCCAGCTGGCCTTGATCTGTCTGCTTGCGGCGAGCGGTGTGGGGACCCGTCGCCCGGGCACATGAGGAGATTGACGAAGGTGATGAGGTCGCGGATTTCGCAGAAGGGCGCCCGTATGCTGCGTTCTGGTCTGTTTGGCGCTCTGGCGCTGGCCATGGTGGCAGGTGGGGCGCAGGCCCAGAATTTCTCCAAGGGTTACAAGTTCCTCGAGTCGGTGCGCAACAATGAGATGAGCGATGTGAACAACACGCTCTCCGAGCCCGGCAACCAGATCATCAACACCCATGACATCTCCACGGGCGACACCGCGCTGCACATCCTTGCCGCGCGTCGTGACACGCCCTGGATCAATTATTTCCTGGCGCGCGGCGCCGATCCGAACGCGAAGAACAACAAGGGCGAGACGCCTTTGGTGACTGCCGCCAACATCGGTTACAATGAAGGTGTGGAGCTGCTGCTCAACTCTGGCGCCCGCCCCGACGAATCCAATGCGACCGGCGAGACCCCGCTGATGTCGGCGGTGCATCGCCGCGATGTGGGCATGGTGCGTCTGCTGCTGAAGGCCGGCGCCAATCCGGACCGTTCGGACAGCGCTGGCCGTACTGCGCGCGACTATGCCAAGCTGGAGGATCGCTCGGGCAATCTGACCAATGAGATCGACGCCAATGCCAAGAAACAGGCAGGCAGCGGTCGTTCCTCCTATGGGCCTAGCCTGCCATGAGCGCTGCTGTCGCCGCATCTGATCTGCCGCTCGATGATGTGCGGCTGCTGCTGGCCCCCGCCATCGCCGATGCCGCCGCCTTTGACGGCTGGAGCGAGGCGGCGGTGCGTGCCGCCGCGCAGCAACTGGGCGTGAACGGCGATGTCGCGGCCTATGCCTTCTCCGAAGGGCCGATGGCGATGATCGAGGCGCTGGCCGCCTCGGTCGATGTGGCGATGGCACAGGCGCTGCCCGCCGAGGTGCTGGCGACGATGAAGATCCGCCAGCGCATTCGAGCGCTGGTCGCCTTCCGTCTGGAAGCGCAGGCCGGGCGCGAGGAGGCGCTGCGCCGCGTTCTCTCGATCATGGCCGATCCGCGCCATCTGGCCGCCGCGACAAAGCTGGGCTGGCGCAGTGCCGACGCCATATGGCGTCTGGCGGGCGATACGGCGGTGGACATCAACCATTACACCAAGCGCGCCACGCTGGCGGGCGTCTATGCCGCGACTCTGGCGGTGTGGGTTGATGACCACAGCGAGGGCAAGGCCGAAACGCTGGCCTTCCTCGACCGGCGGATCGATGGGATCATGCGGTTTGAAAAGGCCAAGGCCCAGCTCTTCCGCGCCGATCGTGAGCATTTCAGCCTGGTGCGCCTGCTGGGCCGCCTGCGTTACCCGGCACCCTGAGGGCCGCCTTAAACATTTTTAAGGCTATGGTGTTATTGCGAGCCAGTTGCAATCCGCTCTGACTTCTGGCAGCGCGGATGTCATGGATTCCGTCACGACTCTGCCGCCTGTCACGTTGGACAATCTGCCGCTGGAAACGCCCGCGCGAATCCTTGCTGTCGATTGGTCGGCTCTGGTGGCGGAAGAGGCGCAGCGTCTGCGGGCGCTGGGCATCGATGTGGGTGCGCGCATCACCGTGGCGCATCGCGGCATCTGGGCCGGGCGCGATCCGCTGGCGATCATGGTCGGCCGCATGACGGTGGCGCTGCGCCGCGTGCATGCCAAAGCCATGACGGTCGAGGCGATCTGAGCCATGACGGTTGTCGAAGCCATCCGCCCCGCCGAAACCACCCGCCTTCAGCGCGCGGCGCTGGTCGGCAACCCCAATGCAGGGAAAAGCGCGCTGTTCAACGCGCTGACCGGCGCGCGGCAGAAGATTGCCAACTATCCCGGCGTCACCGTGGAGCGCAAGGCAGGCCGTCTGCCGCTGCCCACGGGCGAAACCATCGAACTGACCGATCTGCCCGGCTCCTATGGGCTGGACGCCACCAGCCCGGATGAAGAGGTCACCCGCCGCGTCATTCTGGGCGAGCTGGCCGGAGAGGGGGCGCCCGATGTGCTGGTCGTCGTGCTGAATGCCAGCAATCTGGAACAGCATCTGGTCTTCGCGCAAGAGGTGATCGCCTTGGGCCGCCCCTGTGTGGTGGCGCTCAACATGATCGATCTGGCCGAGCGTGACGGGCTGACGCTGGACCCCGCCGCTCTGGCGCAGGCGCTGGGCGTGTCGGTGATCCCCACCGTGGCGGTGCGCCGCCGCGGTCTGACCGAACTGGCAGAGGCCATCGCCGAAGCCCATGCGCGTGTCGGCGCGGGCAGCGTGCATCCGCGCGCCCATCTCGATATGGCTGAGCGTCGCATGGAGGCTCATGCCATCGCGGGCGCCGCCATCATTTCCGAAAGCGCCAAGCACCGCCTGCATTCGCGGCTGGACCGGGTGCTGCTGCATCCCTGGCTGGGGCCTATCATCCTGTTCGCGCTGCTGTTCGTGGTGTTTCAGGCGGTGTTCTCCTGGGCCAAGCCGTTTCAGGATGCGCTGCAAGGCGTGGTCGATCTGATCGTCGGCTGGGTGAATGCCGAGATGCCCGCCGGGCTGCTGCGCAACTTTATCACCGATGGCGCGCTGAAGGGCGTGGGCGCGGTGGTGGTGTTCCTGCCGCAGATCATCATCCTGTTCTTTTTCATCCTCAGTCTTGAGGCCTCGGGCTATATGGCGCGCGCCGCCTTCCTGATGGACCGGCTGATGGCGGGCGTGGGGCTTTCGGGCCGCAGCTTTATTCCGTTGCTGTCGTCCTTTGCCTGCGCGGTGCCCGGCATCATGGCGACGCGCAGCATCACCGATCCCAAGGATCGCCTCACCACCATTCTGATCGCCCCGCTGATGACCTGTTCGGCGCGTCTGCCGGTCTATGGCGTGATCATCGCGGCGGTGATCCCCAACACGCCGATGGGCCCGGGCGGGATCATCGGCCTGCAGGGGCTGGTGCTCTTCGCGCTCTATGTCGCGGGGATCGTCGGCGCGATGGTGGTGGCGCTGCTGCTGCGCGGCACGATCACCAAGGGCAAGGCCAGCGGCTTTATCATGGAGATGCCCAAGTACCAGATGCCGCGCGGGCGCGATCTGGCTTTGGGCCTGTTCCAGCGCGCCTGGATCTTCCTGCGCCGCGCGGGCACGATCATCTTTCAGGTGGCGGTGATCCTGTGGCTGCTGCTCAACTTCCCGCGTGCCGAGCCGGGCAAGGATCAGGTCGATGCCTCTTTCGCGGGGCATATCGCCAATGGGCTGGCGGTGGTGGTGAAACCCATCGGCTTCAACCGCGATATCGCTCTGGCGCTGATCCCCTCGATGGCGGCGCGCGAGGTGGCGGTCTCGTCTCTGGCGACGACCTATGCCGTCTCCAGCAGCGACGAGGAAAAGACCGACGAGGCCCTGTCGGCGCAGCTGAAAAAGAACTGGCCGCTGCCCACCGCGCTGGCGTTCCTCGCGTGGTTCGTTTTCGCGCCGCAGTGCATGTCGACCATCGCCGTCACGCGCCGGGAAACCAATGGCTGGAAATGGCCGAGCTTTATGCTGGGCTACCTCTTTGTGCTGGCCTATGTCTTTGCCGGCATCACCTATTGGACCGCGCTGGCCTTCGGGCTTTGAGGCGGGCCGCCCGCCGTATCGTGCATAAGTGAGGTTTCACCGCTTGGCGAAAGGCCGGGCGGCGACTACCCTTGCGCCCAATCTGTTTTCGGAGCGTGCTCGCCTCAGGTCTGAAGCCGCTCCCGTCACGCGCAAGAGGAAGAGATGGCAGGCAGCGTCAACAAGGTCATTCTGGTCGGCAACCTTGGGGCCGATCCGGAAGTGAAGTCGTTCCAGAACGGCGGGCGCATCGCCAATCTGCGCATCGCCACCTCGGAAAACTGGAAGGACCGCACCACCGGTGAGCGCAAGGAGCGCACCGAGTGGCATCAGGTGGTGCTGCAGTCCGACGGGCTGGTCGGCGTGGCCGAGCGTTTTCTGCGCAAGGGTTCGAAGATCTACATCGAGGGAAGCCTGCGCACCCGCAAGTGGCAGGACCAGAGCGGCAATGACCGCTACACCACCGAAATCTCGGTGGGCGTCGGCGGCGTGCTGACCATGCTGGACGGCGCCCCCGGTGGCGGTGCTGGCGGCGGCGGCATGGGCGGTGGCGGCGGCCAGCGTTCGGGCGGCGGCGACTGGGGCGGTGGCTCCGGCGGCGGTGCGCGTTCGGGCGGTTCCTCGGGCGGCGGCGATTGGGGCCGGACCTCGGGCGGCGGTGGCCAGAGCAGCGGCGGTGGCGACTGGGGTCGCACCAGCGGCGGCTCGGGCGGCGGTTTCGCCGAAGATTTGGACGACGATATCCCGTTCTGAGTCAGGCCGGAACATCAGACAGAAAAACGCCCCGCAGTTGGTTCTGCGGGGCGTTTTCGTTCCAGCTCGCCGAGTTTCAGCTCTTGGGATTTTTCAGGGCAGCCAGTGCCGCGAAAGGCCCGGTCTTGTCCTCGCCCAGCAGGCCTGATTCCTGACGCACACGGTTGGCCTCGGGGCCGGTGGCGAAGGGATCGATGGCCAGCCCAAGGCTCTGCGCCACGGCCTCGCCCAGATCGAGGCGTTCGCCCTCGAACTCGATCTCGTCGCAATCGTCGCTGGTGATCTCGATCTCCTGATCGGCGGAGAGATCCTCCGGCGCGATGCTGGTGGCTGGCACGAAGCGGAAGTCCAGCGGTTCATCGACCTTCACCGGCAGATCCTCGCCCGAGACGGCGCAGCTCTGCACGAAATCGGCCTTGATGCGGCCCTTGGCGGTCACGGCCGGCCCATCGCGGGTGAGGGTGACCGTTGCCTCCAGCTGATTCACCGCCACCAGCGTGAAGCGCTTGGCCAGCGCCACGCATTCCTCGGCGCTGGCGGTGATGGTGACTGGCTTGTCCTCCAGATGGCGGATGTCGATGATGCGGGTAAACTCGGGGGTCATTCAAATCTCTCCTGCCAGCAGGGTGGAGGCCGGAAGGCTCTCCAGCCGCTGGAACAGGGCGCGCACGGCGGCGGCAAGGCCTGCCGTATCTGCGCCCTCATTCATGGTCATGTTGCGGGTGAGGGCCTCGGTTAGCGCTGAATCATCGGCCTGTTGCAAAGCATCGCGATAGGCGCCGATCCTTCCGCCCAGCACGCTCATCAGTCGCCCGATATGCTTGCCCACCACCATATCGCCCACGCCGGTTTCGCGCAGCTGGCCGTCCATATCGGTGACGAACAGCTCGGTCAGCAGCACGGAAGGGGCCTTCAAGGCTTCCTCATGCTCCATCCGCAGCAGGGCGAGGCTGAGCACCAGCGTGATCGCATCGAAGCGGCCCGGCAGCGTATCGGCCACGCCAAGGTCGGCATACCAGCTCTTTTCGCGCGCGGCGCCCACCAGCGCATGCCACAAGGGGCGCACGCCGGCATGCTCGTCGCCGCGAGGGCCCAACAGGCGGGAAAGAAGCGATGTGCGGGCCATGGGCCAAGGGTTTCCTGTGTTGGGCAGCTGATGTCCGGAACGCCTTCAGGGCGCTGTGCCCTACCGGCTGCATCTCCCCATGTGTCCCTTGTTCAGCGCCGGTTCAATGGCTTCGCGCGAAGCGCCATTGCGATATGGGGCAAGGGCGCCTAAGGCTGGCCCTGCCTACAGGATCGATCCGGGCGCTGGCAATGGGGAGCGAGGTCGCTCCACCGGGCCAGTCGGGGACAGTTGGAGCAATATAAGGCAATGCGGGTCAAATCAGCTGGGCGGGTCAAGACCAAGACGGTGGGACTGGTGATGGGCGCCGTGGCGCTGAGCCTGCTCGCAAGCGGTTGCACTGCCATCCGCGATCATCGCGGCTATCTGGTGGATACGGCGCTGGTCGATTCGGTGATGGTGGGGATCGATAACCGCCAGTCGGTCGAGCATACGCTGGGCCGCCCGACCTTCGTTTCGCAGTATGGCAAGGAAGCCTGGTACTACGTGTCGATCGACACCAAGCAGACCGCCTTCCACCGCCCGCGCACCACGGCTGAAACCATTCTGCGCGTCAGCTTCGATCCGCAGGGCAATGTGGCCCGCCTCGATCGCGCCGGGACCGAGAAGGTCGTCCGCCTCAATCCCGATGGCACCTACACCCCCACGCTGGGCAAGAAGCGCAGCTTCTTCGAGGATCTGTTCGGCAACATCGGCACCGTGGGCACCGGCATGGGCGGCGGTGGCGGCCCTGGCGCCGGCGGCGGTGGTGGCCCCGGCGGCACCTGATTTTATTGAGGCATAAGAGGTGGTCTGGACAATTGCGGACGGGCCACCATATGCCTTTCCATGGATATGACAAAAGCTGGCCACGGGCTGATCCAGTGGCATGGCACCACCATCGTCGGCGTGAAGAAGGGCGGCAAGACCGTCATCGCGGGCGATGGCCAGGTGTCGATGGGCAACACGGTGATGAAGCCCAATGCGCGCAAGGTGCGCCGGATTGGCGATGGCAAGGTCATCGCCGGTTTTGCGGGCGCCACCGCTGACGCTTTCACCCTTTTCGAACGCCTTGAACGCAAGCTGGAAGCGCATCGCGGCCAGTTGATGCGCGCTGCCGTCGAACTCGCCAAGGACTGGCGCACCGACAAATACCTGCGCAACCTCGAAGCGCTGATGATCGTGGCTGACGAGGAAACCATGCTGGTGCTGACCGGCAATGGCGATGTGCTGGAGCCCGAAGGCGGGATCACCGCCATTGGCTCGGGTGGCAATTACGCTTTGGCCGCCGCGCGCGCCGTCTCCGATTACGAGGAAGATGCCGAGAAGATCGCCCGCCGCGCCATGGCCGTGGCCGCCGAGATCTGCGTCTTCACCAACGACCGTGTCACGGTCGAAACGATTGGTTGAACCCCATGAATGACAGTCTGACTCCCAAGACGATCGTCCGCGCGCTGGACGAACACATCATCGGCCAGCAGGACGCCAAGCGCGCTGTGGCCGTGGCTCTGCGCAATCGCTGGCGTCGCCAGCACCTCTCCGCCGATCTGCGTGATGAGGTTTCACCCAAGAACATCCTGATGATCGGGCCGACGGGTTGCGGCAAGACCGAGATCAGCCGCCGTCTGGCCCGTCTGGCCGATGCGCCTTTCGTGAAGGTGGAGGCCACCAAGTTCACCGAGGTTGGCTATGTTGGCCGTGATGTCGAGCAGATCGGCCGCGATCTGGCCGAGGAAGCGATTCGCCTGGAAAAGGCCCGCCGCCGTGAGGCCGTGCGCGAAGCCGCCAGCAAGGCCGCGATGGAGCGCCTGCTGAAGGTGCTGGTCGGCGACAATGCCAGCGAGGCCACCCGCGAAAGCTTCCGCCAGCGCATTGAGGAAGGTGCGATGGCCGATGTCGAGGTCGAGATCGAGGTGGAGGATTCCCCCGCTGCCCCGATGGAGATCCCCGGCATGGGTGGCGGCATCGGCATGATCAACCTCTCGGACATGATGGGCAAGGCGTTGGGCCAGAAGCCCACCAAGCGCCGCAAGCTGCGCGTGGCCGATGCCTGGGAAAAGCTGCTCGACGAGGAAGCCGAGAAGCGGATGGATCAGGATGATGTGGCGCGCGTGGCTCTGGCCAATGCTGAGTCGAACGGCATCGTCTTCATCGATGAGATCGACAAGATCGCCGTCAGCGATGTGCGTGGTGGTTCGGTCAGCCGTGAAGGCGTGCAGCGCGACCTGCTGCCGCTGATCGAGGGCACCACCATCGCCACCAAATACGGGCCGATGAAGACCGACCATGTGCTCTTCATCGCCAGCGGTGCGTTCCATGTGGCCAAGCCCAGCGACATGCTGCCCGAGCTTCAGGGCCGTCTGCCGATTCGTGTCGAGCTGAAGGCGTTGAGCGAGGATGACTTCGTGCGCATCCTTTCGGAGACGCGGGCGAATCTGGTGGCGCAGTATCGCGCGCTGATGGGTACCGAGCAGGTCTCGCTGGATTTCACCCCCGAGGCCATCCGCGCCATCGCCCGCATCGCCGCTCAGGTGAATGAGGCGGTGGAGAACATCGGTGCCCGCCGTCTGCAGACGGTGATGGAGAAGCTTCTGGAGGAATTGTCCTTCGAGGCCGAGGATCGCCGGGGCGAGACCATCGTGATCGATGAGGCCTATGTCTCGCAGAAGCTGGAAGGGCTGGCGCAGGATACGGATCTGTCGAAGTATATCCTTTGAAGAAAAGGGAAAGTGCGAGGGTGGAGTCTTTGTTGGTCGCATTCCTCAAGAGGAATGCTCCGGGCCCTCGCGCTCCCATGAATGTCTGCGTTGCGCATCGGGTTCGGCCTTAGGGCTAACGTCGCTGCGCCGCAGGCTTAAAGGATAAGAGGGGCGCCGGGGCTTATTGCCTGCGGCGCCTTTTCGTTGCGCTGGTGGAGAGTTTCCGCACTAGGATCGGGCGCCACTGCCTTGGCGTCGGAAGACGTTATGGGAGCGCGAGGGCCCGGAGCATCTCTCTTGAGAGATGCGACCCACAAAGACTCCCCCCTCGCATCTTCTCTTTCCCCTTCCTGCTGAATCGCTAGGACTGGCGACTCCACAAAACAGAGGAGCCTACCGCCATGTCCACCCCGCCCGATGGCAAGCCCGCCTACCGCCTGCTGACCGGCAAGGACGACCGCGCCTTTTGCGAGCGTGTGTCTGAAGCGCTGGCACAGGGATGGCAGCTTTATGGCTCCCCGGCGATCACCTGGGATGTGGAAGGCAGCTATGCCAAGGTGGCGCAGGCTGTCATCTGGCCCGATGCTATGTGAATTTTATACCACAACCTTGCGCAGCAACATAATGTTGCGTTGCGGAAATGGCACAGTAACATTCGAATATGGCGTGTCGGCCATGCTCGATGTTGTGCGCTGCAAACTGGACTGATAGCTCTTGGGCATCCGGAAGAACGGCTCCCGAACATCAAGGAGAGCCGGCGCCGGATGCGCAGGATGGAACCCGAATTCATAATAACGGAAAAGGGCTCCTTATGAAGATCAAGTTTGCTTGTGCCGCTGCGGCCTTGGCTGTGGCTTTTGCCAGCAATGTCGCTTTCGCTGACGATGCTCCGGCGCCTACTCCTGATTTCACCGTAACGGGCAGCGCGGCGATCGTTTCGCAGTATCGCTTCCGTGGTATTTCGCAGTCTGACAACAAGGTGACGGGGCAGGCCTCGATCACGCTGAGCCACAAGTCGGGCTTCTATGTCGCGGCCTGGGCGTCGGGCGCCAGCGCCGGCAATTCGACCGTGAACATCGGCGGCAGCGAGATCGACGTTTACGGCGGCTACACCCACGCCATCGGCAAGACCGGCCTGACCTTTGACGGCGGCCTGTACGGCTATCTCTATCCCGGCAACGATCTGAACGAGTATTACGAACTCTATGGCTCGCTGACCAAGGCCTATGGCCCGATCACGGCCAAGGCGGGCCTGAACTGGGCGCCCAAGCAGAGCTACTTCACCTATTGGAACACCGCCACGAAGTACAACATGTATGAGTATTTCGAGCTGGGCCTCGCGGTGCCGAAGACGGCTTTCACCGTGCATGCCCATGTTGGCCACACCGGCGGCGGCTTCAACTATGTGAAGGAATACCTCGATTACACGGCGGGCGTTTCCTACAAGTGGAAGAACCTGACGCTGGATCTCTCGGCGGTGGGCACCAACATCGGCAAGTCGGATGCTTTCAAGGCGCCGCTGACCGATCAGACGGGCACCCCCAATCCGGATCAGACCTTCCGTGCCGCCAAGTCGGTGGCTGTGCTGTCGCTGACCGCCAGCTTCTGATGAGGATCTGAGGCACTTCGCTCCCGGAAGTGCTGCTCGGGGGCCATGACCGGGGCCGGAAAGCATCCTGTGCTTTCCGGCCCTTTCCTTTATTCGGCGGCCTGCTTCAGCTGCTCCATCTCATGGGCCTGGCGGGCCCACATTTCGGCATAGAGTCCATCGTGGCGCAGCAGCTGGGTGTGGGTGCCGCTTTCCACCATGCGGCCATCAGCCAGCACGAAAATGCGGTCGGCATCGGCGATGGTGGAGAGGCGGTGGGCGATCGACAGGCTGGTGCGCTTGGCCGAGAGATCGCGCAGGGTGGAGAGAATCTCCTGCTCGGTGCGGGTGTCGAGCGCGCTGGTGGCTTCGTCCAGCAGCAGGATCGGCGGGTTTTTCAGCAGGGTGCGCGCGATGGCGACGCGCTGCTTCTCGCCGCCTGAGAGTTTCAGTCCGCGTTCGCCCACTTCGGTGTCGAAACGCTTGGGCAGGCGGTCGATCAGCGGCATCAGCGCGGCGGCGCGGGCGGCTTCGTGGACTTCGGCCTCGCTGGCGCCGTCGCGGCCATAAGCGATATTGTAGCCCAGCGTGTCGTTGAACAGCACCGAATCCTGCGGGACGATGCCCAGATGGGCGCGCAGCGAGGCCTGAGTCACCTGCGCGATATCCTGCCCGTCGATCAGGATGCGGCCCTGCCATGGGTCATAGAAGCGGAAGATCAGCCGCGCGATGGTGCTTTTGCCCGCGCCGGAGGGGCCGACCAGCGCGATATGCTGCCCGGCGGGCACCTCGAAGGAGAGGCCGTGCAGGATGGTGCGGTCTTTTTCGTAACCGAAGACCACATTGTCGAAGACCACGCCGGGGCGCTGCACCAGCAGGGCAGGGGCGCCGGGGGCGTCGGCCACCTCGACCGGCGTGTCAATCAGGGCGAACATGCTCGACATGTCGATCAGCCCCTGGCGGATGGTGCGATAGACCATCCCCAGCATGTCGAGCGGGCGGAAGAGCTGCACCAGATAGGTGTTGACGAAAACCATGTCGCCCACGGTGAAGCGGCCATGCGCCCAGCCCCACACCGTATAGCCCATGGCACCCGCCATCAGCAGGTTGATGATCGCCCCCTGCACGATGTTGAGCAGGCCCAGCGAGTTTTCCGAGGCCACTGCCGCCTTGGCATAGGCGCGCGCCGACTGGCCATAGCGGTGCAGCTCGCGCTGTTCGGCGCCGAAGTATTTCACCGTCTCGTAATTCAGCAGAGAATCGACGGCGCGGGCCAGCGCCTGCCCGTCGAGCCGGTTCATCGTGGCGCGCAGATGGGTGCGCCATTCGGTGATCCAGCGCGTGGCGACGACATAGGCCGCAATCGCCAGCGCGGTGGAGAGCACCAGACCCCACCCGAAATGCAGGTAGAAGATCAAGGCCACCGCTGCCAGCTCCAGCACCGTGGGGGCGATGTTGAACAGCAGGAAATAGAGCATGTTGTCGATGCTCTTGGTGCCGCGTTCGATCACCTTGGTCACCTCGCCGGTGCGGCGGGCGAGGTGGAAGCGCAGCGAGAGATTGTGCAGCCGCTGGAACACATCTTCGGCCAGGGCGCGGGTGGCTTCCTGGCCGACGCGCTCGAAGATGATGTTGCGCAGATTGTCGAAGCCGGTGCTGGCAAAGCGACCCAGCGCATAGGCCATCACCAGCACGAAGGCGGCGGTGAAGGCATTGGGGCCCTGCGCGGGGCGCGTCATCAGATCGACCGCCTGCTTATAGGCATAGGGCAGGGCGAGGGTGATCGCCTTGGCTGCCAGAATCATCACGCAGGCGCCAAGGATGCGCAGGCGCAGCCCGGGCTGATCGCGTGGCCACAGATAGGGCAGGAAGCGACGCAAGGTCGCCCAGCCATCATGGCGAATCGGGGCAGTGGAGGTGTGGGTTTCTGGCGGCATAGGGCTTCATGTAGGGGCGCCGGGGCCAAACAAAAACCCCGGCCACCTGCGAAAGGCCGGGGTTTCTGCCGCAAGGTCCTTTTGGCGCCCGTGTCTTCAGCTCATGCGCTAGCTGTCGACATCGAACAGGATCTTGCGTTGCGGGAAGTCGATGGCCACGCGCCCGAAGCCGCGCAATTCATGCATGCCCAGCAGCAGGGCGGGGCGTTTGGTCAGCTTGAGCGCATCGAAAGCGGGGGAATCGACGAAGGCGATCTCCACCTGACTCATCTGGATGCGGCCGATGCGCAGATGGGTGGCCACGCCCAGCTCGGCGGCAATGGTCTGGCCGGTGACGCTGCTCAGCGTGACGGCGCTGCCCGGGTGCGCCGCCAGGGCTTTCTGCAGGGCGCGGTTGCCCACCGCGGCATCGGCGCCGGTGTCGATGATGATGTCGGTGTCGATGCCGTCGATGACGGCATGGCTCATCACCAGCTGGCCGCCCCGCCTGCGGGCCGAGACCACGATCTCATAGCCGTCATTGGGCTGAGGCTTGGCCGAATCCTCGATCGCCATGCGCTTGCCGCGGAAATCGAGCAGAATGCGTCGGTCTTTCAGCCCGTCGATGCCGACGATGCCTTGTGTTTCCATGGTGGTGTCTGGAAAAACCGGCACGGTGATCGTGTCGACGGTGCGCTTGCCCAGCTGCATGCCGGTGACCAGCACCGTGTTGACCATCTCCGATCCGGCGAGCCCCGTCACCCGCAGCGGAGTGCCCGCCGCGAAGCCGAGCCGCGTCGCCAGTCCGCTCGACAGCACCGAGCGTTGCGCGCCGGTGTCGATCAGGAAGTCGAAGGTGCCGTGGCCGGCGATGGTGATCGGCATGGTCATGCGGTCAAAGCGATCTCTGGCCAGCGTTATGCTGTCGGTGCTGCTGGGGGTCTGCGATGACAGGCCCGGTTGCGTGACGTCGGCACGCACAGGTAGATCTCCCGCGACGGCGTAACCTGCCGCGGTGCTTGCCAGGGATGCAATGCCCAACGCCAGGGCGGCTGAAAGCGTGCCCATGGCTATCCTCTCCTTGAATGCGGCTACTTACCGCCTAGCGGGAGAGGATACACGATTTCCACGGGTTTGAACATGGTGTGTTTGACGCAGATCGGCCTGATGGTGCCGCAACCCTGACGGCCTGTCTTAGGCTCTGGATTCGGTCAGGATTTGATCAGGGCGAGGGCGAGCCTGGCTGCTCGCCAGGGGGAGCCGAAGCGAATCAGCCGTGCCACGGTGCGCCACATGCCATGATGATCACCGCCATCGGCCAGATAGCGCAGAATCAGGTCGAAGCCTTCCTCGCGCAGGCTCTGCAGCGAATAGAGCACGCCATGGGCGACCTTGCCGCGCACGAACTGGGGCAAGCCCTGGGCGCCGAAGACCTGATCCAGATCGTCAATCTCGGGAAGCGTTTCGAGATGCTCGGTGGGATCGGGGCGCCCGGCCTTGCGGGCCTGATAGGCCAGCTTGGCAATGGCCGCGCCGATCTGCTGGTGCGTGGCATGGCGGCTGGAGACCTGATCGGGGTAATGGCGATAGCGGATCAGCCGCTCGGGCAGGTTGGCGATGCGGGTGACAGCAGCGAGGCGCAGCCACAGGTCGAGATCCTCACAATGCTG
Source organism: Novosphingobium terrae (assembly GCF_017163935.1). Classification (NCBI taxonomy): domain Bacteria; kingdom Pseudomonadati; phylum Pseudomonadota; class Alphaproteobacteria; order Sphingomonadales; family Sphingomonadaceae; genus Novosphingobium; species Novosphingobium terrae. The sequence continues at coordinate 4,163,951 of NZ_JABVZR010000001.1, forward strand.
GAAGGCCGCATGATAGCCGCCGACCGACAGCGCCACATCGCGGCGATACATCACGGCAGGGTGGCACAGCAAAGGGCCGCCATCCTCGATGGCCTGCAGAAAGGCCTCATGGGTGACGGGGTGGCCGGACATGCAGAGCGGCCACATGGCGCCGGTGTCGTCCATCTCCTCGGTCCAGCAGCCGACGACGCCATGGTCCGGATTCTGCTGGAGGAAGGCATATTGCCGGGCGAAGCGTTCGGGCAGCGAGATGTCGTCAGCATCCATACGGGCGACGATCGGCGCGCGGGCTTCGGCCAGCAGCTGGTTGAGGCTGACGATCAGCCCCTTGTTGGCACGGAAGATCGGACGGATGCGCGCATCCTGGGCGGCATAGGTTTCGATGATGGCGCGCGAGCCGTCCTTGGAGCCGTCATCCAGGATCAGGAATTCGAAGTCGGTGAAGCTCTGCGTCAGGATGCTCTCGATGGCGGGCGCCAGGAATCGCTCTCCATTGTAAACGCTGAGCGCGACACTGATGGCGGGAATGCGACCGTCGTTCATGGAATATGCGTCCGTGAGAGCCCGCCTTTGCAGGCATTCTGCCGGGAAATCCGATAGAAGGGGCGGGTAAAGAAAGCGTGTGAGCCTTATGGGGTGGTTGGGGGGCTTGCGGGAAGGGGGAAAGGGTAAGGATGTGTAAATTATCGGGAATATGACAGGCAAACAGCGATTTGCGAGGAAGCGCAACAAAATTGCAAAATTGCGGTTGACCGACTCGAAAGCCGCCCATATATGCCGCTCCACCGAAGCGGTGCTGACGCTGAAACGCTGATTTAGCTCGCTTTAGTCGCCAAACAGATGAGTTGATCCGAAGCTGGATTTTCCAGTTGAAGGTTAGTCGCTGATTGGTT